>JBOHLG010000008.1:0-114563 GCA_050729515.1 Caulobacteraceae bacterium | reverse complement strand
GTGCCGCTCGCGGCCGCGCCCGCCCCGCCGTGGTTGCCCGACCCGGTGCCCTGGCCGCCGGCCCCGCCGGCGTCGCTCGCCTCCGCGAACGCCCGCCCGGCCGTGGGAGTCCCGGTCTGGGTCGCCGTGGCGTGCGACCCGCTCGCCGCCCCGCCGGCGCCGCCGGAGCCGTTGTTGAGGTTGGCACCGCCCTGGCCGCCGATCGTGTAGGCACGCGCATCGACAGCGGTGCTGGTCGAGTTGGTCGAGGTCGCGACGCTGGAGGCCGCCCCGCCGATCCCCCCGGTCCCGGTCCCGTAGGCACGGCCGCCGACGCCGCCGGTGGCCCGCGTCACGTTCGACTGGATCGAGTTGGTCGCGGTCAGATAGCTCTTGGCCAAAGCCACGCCGCCGACCACGCCGTTGCTCGTTCCGCCCGAAGCCCCGCCGGCGCCGCCGGTCGCATTGCTTTCGCCGAGGAGGTTCCCCACCGTGGTCGTGGTCGTGGTGAGACTGGAGGTCGCGGTCCCCGCCGCGCCGCCGGCCAGGGTCTGGGTTTTGCCGCCGGCGCCACCCGTGACAAACTGGCGCAGCCGGAGGTAGCCGCCGTCGGCCACCCCGGTGGAGGTGTTGGTGAGCGCCGCGTCGGCCCCGGCCCCGCCGGTCGCCCCGCCGCTCCCATAGCCGCCGGCGCCGCCGGTGGCGTAGGTCTCGGCCCGCACCTCGAAGCCATGGGCGTAGGCGGTGATCACGCCCGCCCCGCCGGCCGAGCCGCCGGCCCCACCGGAATTCCCCGCGCCCGTGCCGGTCCCGCCGGCCCCGCCGGCCCCGCCGGCCGACGCGAGCGCCAAGCTGGCGGTTTCGGTCGCCGCGATGGCTCTGGAGTGGGCCTGAGTCGCCGCCCCGCCAGCGCCGCCGTCGCCGTCGTTGAAGTTGCCCCCACCGACGCCCCCGGTGGCGCTCGCTATGGATTGGGCGCGGGCTGACCCGGTGGAGGTGCTGGTCCCGGTTCCCGTGGCGCTGGCCGCGCCTCCGACGCCGCCCGTCCCGGCGCCGTAGGCTCGCCCGCCGCCGCCGCCGGTGGCGTAGGCCTGGCCGTAGGAAATATTGACGCTCGACGCATTGGCGAGCGCCGTCCCGGTTGCCCCGGCCGCGCCATTGGCGGCGCCGGTGGAATCGCCGCCCCGGCCCCCGGTTGCGAAGCTGTCGACCAGCAACTTAGCGGCGGTATTGTCGGTCGCCGTCAGGCTGGAGGCGGCCGTCCCGGCTGTCCCGGCCGCGCCGCCCGTCGCGCCCGCTCCGCCGGCCCCGCCGGCGACCCGCTGGATGAGGTTGTCGTTGCCGCCGCCGAGCGAGGTCCCGCTCGCCGCGTTGGTGAGGGCCGCGTTGGCCCCGGCCCCGCCATTGGCCCCGTTCGTCCCGTTCCCGCCGGCGCCGCCGGTCTGGTAGAGCGTGACGTTTTCCTGGAAGGACGTCGCGGTCGCGGTCTCGCCACTTACCGCGCCCCCCGCGCCGCCGGAATTGCCCACGCCGGACCCTTCGCCGCCGGCCCCGCCGGTGGCGTTCACCTGGACGTTGGCCGTGCCGTTCGTGGTGTTGGTGGTCGTCGCGGTTCCCACGTCGCTGGTGACCGCGCCGCCGGCGCCGCCCATGCCGCCGGGGCCGGTGGCGAGGTAGTTGCCGCCACCATTGCCGCCGTAGGCCCTGGAAAAGACGGTCGTCGTCCCGGTGGAGGCAGCCGAAGAGTCCTTGCCCGTGCTGGTGGCGCTCGCCGCCCCGCCGACGCCGCCAGAGTCGGTTCCATAAGCGCGGCCGCCGACGCCGCCCCTGGCGATAGCCCAGACGTACCCGACGCTCTGGCCAGAGCCGGTGAGGTTGGCCAGCGCGGTCGCCGCGCCGCCCCCGGTGGCCGTGATCGTTCCGGCGCCGCCGTTGCCGCCCGCGGCGGTGCTCTTGCCGCCGAGATTGGCCCCGGAGGTGTCGACTGCGGTGAGGCTGGAGTTCGCCGTCCCCGCCACGCCGCCTGCGCCGGCGGTGCTGTTTCCCCCGCCGTTTCCGCCTGCGGCGTACTGGAAGAGCCCAACATAGCCGGTGGCGTTGGTGGTCTTGGCCGTCGCCGCGTTGGTGAGAGCGCTATTGGCCCCGGCCCCGCCGGTCGCGCCGGTGTCGGCGTTGCCGCCGCTCCCTCCGGTCTGAGTGACCCGCGCCGTGGCGCTGAAGCCCTGGGCGTAGGCGCTGGCGCCGCCTGCCGCCCCGCCGGCGCCGCCAAGATTACCCGCGCCGGAGCCCTCGCCGCCGTTGCCTCCGATGGAGTAGGCGTGGGCGTCTGCATTATTCCCCGTGGCGCTGGCCGCGATCGCCGAGGCCGAGGCCAGGGTCGCCGCCCCGCCGGCCCCGCCCATCCCGTCGCCGCCATAGTTGCCGCCGCCTTTCCCGCCGGTGGCGTGGGCCTTGTCGCGCATGTAGCCGTTGGCAGCCGTGGTGACGCCGTCGCCGACAGCGCTCGCCGCCCCGCCGACCCCGCCCGACCCGGTCCCATAGGCGCGGCCGCCATGGCCGCCGGTGGCGACGGCATTGCCGGCGCGGACGAGGCCGACGCCGGAGATGTGGGCCGAGGCGGTCGCCGCCCCGCCGGCGCCCGCATTGGCGTTGCTGGTGGTGTCGGTGATCCCGCCGGCCCCGCCATACGCCGCGGCGCTGCCCCGAATGTCGTTGGTGCCGGGATCGCTCCCGGTCAGGTTGGAGACCGCCGCGCCGCCCTTGCCGGCGGCGACGCCGCCGCTCCCCCCGGCCCCGGCGGCGGCGTACTGGCTGATGGTGAGGTAGCCCGACGCGCCGGCCTTGCCGCTCACCGCGTTGGTGAGCGTGCTGTCGGCCCCGGCGGCCCCGGTCCCGTACTTTCCGCCATTGCCGCCGGCGCCGCCTGTCTGTCTGACCTTGACGATGGTGATGTTCGCGCTGGCGCCATAGGCGGTGCTGCCGCTGGCGACGCCCGCCGCGCCGCCTGTCGCGCCCGGGCCATGGGCCGCTCCGCCGGCGCCGCCGTAGGCGTGGGCGTAGCTGCGGGTCACACTGCCCGTGCCGATGATGTCGGCGTTGGCCTGGGCCGAGCCGCCGGCCCCGCCGGCCGCGCCCGGGCCAGGGTTGGCGCCGCCGTAATTGCCCGGGAGCCCGGTCGCGCCGCCGGCGCCGCCCCGCGCCAGAGCCGTCTTCCCGTCGTCCGAGCCGTTGCTGTCGTTGAAAGTGACGCCCGCGATCGCGCCGCCGCCGGCGCCGCCGGCCCCGGCCGCGCCGCCGGTCCCGCCGCTGTTTCCGCCGTTTCCGCCGGCCCCGCCGACACCGCCATAGGCCTCGGCGTAGTTGTAGTTGGCGGCGTTGTTGGTGTTGTAGGCGGTGGCGTTTCCGCCGACGCCGCCGGCCGTTCCCGCCAGTCCCGGTCCACCATTGGTTCCGGCCAAACCGGCCGTGCCGGAATTCTTGACGTCGGACATGATTTTTCCCGCCTACCCTGGGATCGAGGCGGATGGTCGAAATGGAAGGCGAAGCGAACTTCTAAAGCGGAAGAGCAACTCGCGAACTCTTGTTACAAACTACCCGTCGGGCCGATGCGAACGGCCTTGCTCCGCTCCTTATTTCGCGCCCCCACCTTTCGCCGCCCGCCGAACCTTGAAAAGCCCGAAAACCGGGCTCGAGGAACAGCGTTAGCAAATCCTTAACGCCTGTCAAACCGTTTTCAACTCGGAGGCGAGTTCATCTCGACGCAGGAGGCGATTCCGCTCGGCGCTTCTGATCATCGACCGCGCCGGCCCCCACCGCTACCGTTCATCCGCGCTACTTAACCTGGAGGGGAAAAGTAGATGCCTTGGCTCCGCGCCGGCATGGGACCGACGCCCCCCTCCTCCTCCCGCGCGCGGCGGAGGAGGAGGGGGCGGCTCACCCCTGGAAGCGGATCACCGGCACCTGGTGGGAATTGAGATCGGGGTTCATCCAGAAGGCGTCGTTCTCGAAGCGGGCGAAGAGTTCCGGTGGCAGGATCGAGCGCCGCTCGACGAACTCCACCTTCTTGCGCACGGTATGGAGGCCGGGCGTTCCGAGCGCCGCATCGAAGTCCTCGGCGCTGTATTGGACATTGTCGAAGTCGTGGACGAAGGGCTTTTCGCCAATGAAGTCGTAGAGAATCTTCATCGTCCCGGCCGGATCGCGGGTGAGGGACTCATAGGTGACGAGGATCAGCCGGTCGGCCCAGCCGCCGTGGAACGCCTCGCGCAGCGCATCCAGGGCATAGCCGACCATGCCGTCGCTGGTCGCCAGGCGATTGACGCGGGTATAGACCGTGCCTCCGGCCTCGTAGCCGAAGATGCCGGAAAGATCGTAAATGTTCTTGCGCTCCAGCCGCTCGATCGAATCCATGATCCAGGGGATGTGGCGCACGCAGGCGATCACCTTGGCCTTGGGAAAGTGTTCGGCGATGTGGGGCATCTTGGAGCACCACATCCGGTTGGTGTCGAAGACGACCTTGGCCTTGCCGATGTCCTGGTAATAGCTCGAAAAGACCCCGGTGAGGAGCTCGCGCTTCTGGGCCTCGTCGATGAACACGGCCGCCTCGTTCTTGCGGCTCACCGCCCCCAGCATGGCCATGTAGATCGCCCCCACCGGGCTCGTCATCATGGCGTGGAAACGGGGGTTCTGGCGCAGGATCGCCGAGAGCAGGGTCGAGCCGCTGCGCGGAAGGCCGGAAATGAAATGGATGCCGTTCTTCATGGGATCACCTGTCGCCGGGGCCTCTTTTCGCGGGGCGCTCATGGGCCGCACTCCGGCCTGTTGCAACTCTCACGCCGTAAATTCGCGCGGGAGGTGAATCCTCTTTCGCCGTGATTCATTTTTGATTAATCATTGTTCTGCGGCCTGGCCGGCCGGAAGAAACTCGAGGGACTCGGAGGGGCCATGTCCAAACCGCGACTCATCGCCATGGCCGCCGCCGCAGCGGCTTTGACGCTCGCCGCCTCGGCGGCGTCGGCCGCGACCAATCTAGTGGTGAACCCGGGCTTCGAGACCGGCGATTTCACCGGCTGGACCGTCTCCGGCGACGGAATCAGCATCGACAGCGCCTTTCCCAACAGCGGAACCTACGACGCCGCCTTTTCCGCAACCTCCACCGACCCGGACCCGGGCGTGCTCTCCCAAACGCTTCCCGCCATCCTCGGACAGAGCTACGACCTTTCTTTTGCGCTGATGGATGAGATCGGCCTCGCCACCGACAGCTTCACGGTCGACTTCGACAACTTTTCCGACACCATAACCGGGGATCAGGCGCCCGGCGCCTACACCGACTTCAGCTTCGTCGTCCCGGGATCGGATGTCACCACGCTTATTTCCGAACTCTCCTTCACCGGGACCAACGACTTCGCCGACTGGAACCTCGACGACGTCTCGGTGAGTCAGGTGACCTCGGCCATCCCCGAGCCAGCCGAGTGGGCGCTCCTGACCCTCGGCGTCGGCATGGCCGGGTTCGCCCTTCGCCGGCGCAAAGCGGTCCTTCCGGCCTAAGGCGCGCAGCGCCGAATTTCCCGCTAGGGATGCTCGTATCTCTCAATTAAAACTCCCCTCCCTACGGAGGGACGGGCGGAACTAGTGGCGCGACACACTCCCATGCATCCCATCGATCTCGCCGGAGTCGCACCACGAGACATTGAATCGACGTCGATCGGACCACAATCGGATGGGGACCATCCGTTTGCTACGATCCACCAGGGCGGCGAAGAGGGCCGGGCTCATGGCTGAAAAAGCGCCCAGGGCGAGCGTCGCCGACGCCGGCGCGGCCGCTCTCGCCTTCATCCTCCAGCTTCTCGGCCTCCCCGCCAATCCGGCCGAACTCCTCCACCGTTCCGGCCGCGCCCATCTCACCGAGACCGAGATCCTGCGTCTCGCCAAGGGCTATCCGGTCAAGGCGCGAGCGATCGACTCCACCCTGGAGCGGCTGGCGACGACTCCGATGCCGGCTCTCGCCCGCCTCAAGAACGGCGCCTGGCTGATCCTGGGCAAGGCCGTGGAAGGCAAGATCCTGGTTCAGGATCCGCTCGGCGGCGCGGCCGAGGTCTTGACCAGTGAGGTCTTCGCCGATCGGTGGAGCGGCCGACTTATCCTCTTCGCCCGGCGCGCCAGCCTCTCCGATCCCTACCGCCGCTTCGGGATCGCCTGGTTCGTCGATGCGGTGAAAAAGTACAAAGACCCCTTGAAGGACGTCCTCATCGGCTCGTTCTTCCTGCAGATCTTCGGACTCCTCACCCCGCTCTTCTTCCAGGTCATCATCGACAAGGTCTTCGTCCACCGTGGACTTTCGACCCTGGAGATCCTCGCCCTCGGCATGGGCGTGCTGAAGGTCTTCGAGGTGATCCTGGGGGGTCTTCGCACCTATCTGTTCGCCCACACCTCCAACCGCATCGATGTCGAGTTGGGGGCGCGGCTCTTCCGCCATCTCTTTGCTCTGCCCATGGCCTATTTCCAGGTCAGGCGCGTGGGCGACACGGTGGCGCGCGTGCGCGAACTCGACACCATCCGGCAGTTCCTGTGCTCTTCGGCGATCACCGTCGTCCTGGATCTCTTCTTCTCGGTGATCTACCTGGCGGTGCTCTTCATCTACAGCCCCCTTCTCACCGTCATCGTGGTGGCGGCCCTTCCCTGCTACGTGCTCCTCTCGCTGGGCCTGACGCCCATCTTCCGCGAGCGGCTGAACGAGCGGTTCAACCGCGGGGCGGAGAACCAGGCCTTCCTGGTCGAGGCGGTCGGCGGGGTCGAGACGGTCAAGTCCATGGCCCTGGAGCCGGTGATGCAGCGCCGGTGGGAGGAGCAGGTCGCCGCCTATGTGTCGAGCGCCTTCAAGGTGATCGGGGTCGGCAATCTCGCCACCCAGTCGACCCAGCTCATCAACGGAATCTCGACCGTCCTCATCCTCTTCTTCGGGGCCGAACTCGTCATCGCCGACAAGCTCACCGTGGGCGAACTCGTCGCCTTCACCATGATCTCCTCACAGCTCGCCGCCCCGGTCCTGCGCCTGGCCCAGCTCTGGCAGGACTTCCAGCAGGTGCGGATCAGCGTCGATCGGCTGGGCGACATCCTCAACACCACGCCGGAGCCCTCGACCGGGGGGCAGGCGAGCCTGCCGGCGATCCGCGGCGATGTCCGCCTCGAGCATGTCACCTTCCGCTACCGGCTCGACTCCCAGCCGGCCCTTTCCGACGTGTCGCTGGAGATCCGCGCCGGCGAGATCCTGGGCATCGTCGGCTCCTCCGGGTCGGGCAAAAGCACCCTCGCCCGCCTCGTCCAGCGGCTCTACGTGCCCGAGGCCGGCCGGGTCCTCGTCGACGGGGTGGACCTCTCTCTGGCAGATCCGGCCTGGCTGCGCCGCCAGATCGGCGTCGTCCTGCAGGAAAACGTCCTCTTCAACCGCACGGTGCGCGAGAACATCGCGCTCGCCGATCCCGGCATGGACATGGAGCGGGTGGTCGCGGCGGCCCAGCTCGCCGGCGCCCACGAGTTCATCTCCGCGCTTCCGGAGGGCTACCAGACCTTCATCGGCGAGCGCGGCGCCTCGCTCTCGGGCGGCCAGCGCCAGAGGATCGCCATCGCCCGGGCGCTGGTCGGCAATCCGCGCATCCTCATCTTCGACGAGGCCACGAGCGCGCTCGACTATGAGAGCGAGGCGGCGATTCAGGCCAACATGCGTGCGATCTGCGCCGGGCGCACCGTGATCCTCATCGCCCACCGGCTCTCGACTCTTCGCGACGCCAACCGGATCGTGACCATCGAGGACGGGCGGATCATCGAGGATGGCGCCCATGACGCCCTCATCCGCGCCGGAGGCCGCTACGCCAGGCTCTGGCGGCTGCAGGGCGGCGGCAGCTTTCGCGAAGTCAGCGAGGCGATCGCATGAGCGCGAATCCGCCGCGCATCGGCGTCAATCTGCCGGTCGTCGCCGACCGCTTCACCGCCATCCTTCGCAAGGAGGTCGAGCGCTTCGACATCAACGACGAGCGCGAGTTCCTGCCCGCGGCGCTCGAGATCCTGGAGACCCCGCCCTCGCCGGCGCGCCGCCTGATGGGGATCTCGATCGGCATCTTCATGCTCTTCGCCCTGGGCTGGGCCCTCTTCGGCAAGGTCGACATCCTCGCCACCGCCACGGGCCGCATCCTCCCCGTTGGCCGCATCAAGCTCATCCAGCCAGTCTCGGAGGGAACGGTGAAGCAGATCCTCGTCTCCGACGGCGATCACGTGCGCGCCGGCCAGACCCTGATCGAGCTCGACCCGGCCGTCGCCGGAGCGACTCAGCAGAGCGTCTCCTCCGACTACGTCTCAGCCGAACTGGACGTGGAGCGCCTGACCGCGCTCAAGGACCATCGGGGCGGGGCGAGCCGACTCGCCCGTCCGCCCGGCGCCACCGACGCCGATGTGGCGCAGGCCCAGGCGGCGCTGGACGCCCAGGCCGACCAGCAGGCGGCCAAGCTCTCCGGCCTCGACGAGCAGATCAGCGAGGCCCGCGCCCAGGTCGCCGAGGCCCAGGCGGAGATCGGCCGCCTCGCCTCCACCCTGCCGATGCTCGCCGAGAAGGAACGACTGCACCAGAAGCTGCGCGACGAGGGCTTTGGAACCAGCTTCGCCCTGCTCGACGCCCAGCAGGAGCTCTCTAGCGCCCGGAACGAGAAGACCGTCGACGCCGACAAGCTCGCCCAGGCCAGAGCCGCCCTCTTCGCGCTCGACCAGCAGCGCGCTGAGGCGGTGAGCGAGTTCCAGGCCGGGGTGCTTTCCGACCTCGCCAAGGCCCAGGAGAAGGCCTCCGAGCTCTCCGCCGATCTGGTAAAGGCTGACAAGGCCTCCACCGACACCACCCTGCGCGCGCCGATCGCCGGCGTCGTCGAGGAGCTCGCCGTCCACACCGTCGGCGGCGTCGTCACCCCCGCCCAGCGACTGGCGGTGATTGTTCCGGACAATGGCGCCCTGGAGGTGGAGGCGGAGCTTCCCAACCGCGACGTCGGCTTCGTCCACAAGGGCGATGACGCCTCGGTGAAGGTCGCCACCTTCAACTTCACCCGCTATGGCATGCTCAAGGGCAAGGTGGTCGACATCAGCCGCGACGCCGTCGGCGCCCAGGACAAGGCGGCCGAGGACAGCTCGGCCAGTCCCGACGCCCAGGCCCGACTGCCGCTCGGCCCTCCGACGTTCCTGGCCACCATCGCCCTTCCCCAGGACTACATGCTGGTCGACGGCAAGGCCGCCCGCCTCGTCCCGGGCATGAGTGTCACCGCCGAGATCAAGACCGGCCGGCGCACGATCATGAACTATCTGCTCTCTCCGCTCGCCCGCCGCACCGACGAGAGTCTCCACGAGCGGTGATCAGAGGGCGGCGTCGAGGACACTGACGTGTCCTTGCTCCGCGTAGGCGAGAATGGCGCGGTCGGCGGTCAGAAGCAGACATCCGCGATGGCGCGCGGTGGCGACAATGAACCGGTCGGCCGGATCGCGGTGCAATCCCCCGGGAAGCTTCACCGCCTCGATCGCGATCTCCGGCTCCAAGGCCGCCAGCCGAACGCCGGCGGAGAGGGCGCGCTTTATCCATTCGCCGACTTCGCGGCCCAGCGTCAATCGACCCTTGGCGACCAAGAGCGCGACCTCCCAGGGCGTGATCGCCGAGACGAGAATACCGGATGCGCCGGTTTCGTCATCGATGGTCGAGCGGGCCTTGCGCCCGAGCCTGTGGTCCTCCTCCATCGTCCAGATCAGGACGTGGGTGTCGAGGAGGATCACCGGAGAGCCTCCCAGTCCTCCGGATCGGCAGCCGGGGAAAATGGATCATCGTAGCGTAGAACCGTTCCCTTCAAGGCTCCGATGATCGATTTGGGCGCTGGATCCTCGATCCGGACCAGCCTAGCGACCGGCCGACCGCGACGCGTGATCGTCACCGGCTCTCCGTCGTGTTGCATCTCCTCGATCAGCCTCAGGCACTTGGCCTTGAATTCCGTCGCCGCGACCGTCTTTCCGGACATCAGCTTGTTCCCTCTCCACACTTGTACAGAAAACATGGACATCTATGGATTAGACTGCAATCCCGGGCCCTCACCTCCGATCGAAGCTTCCAGGCGCGAAGGCCCCGCCGCCGGTCTGGGCGCGATGGCGCAGGAAGGCGTCGGCGAGGACCAGCGCGGTCATCGCCTCGACGACCGGGGCGCCGCGGATGCCGACGCAGGGGTCGTGGCGTCCGGTGGTCCTCACCTCGATCTCCTCGCCGGCCTCGTTCAGCGAGCGGCGGGGCGTGAGGATCGAGCTCGTCGGCTTGAAGGCGACGCGCGCGGTCACCGGCGCGCCGGTGGAAATGCCGCCCAGGATCCCGCCGGCGTGGTTGGAGAGGAAGACCGGGCCATCGGGGCCGGCGCGCATCTCGTCGGCGTTCTCCTCGCCGGAGAGTTCGGCAGCCGCGAAACCCGCCCCGATCTCAACGCCCTTGACGGCGTTGATCGACATCAGGGCGCCGGCGAGCTCGGCGTCGAGCTTGCCGTAGACCGGGGCGCCCCAGCCGGCCGGGACGCCGGTCGCCTCGACCTCGACGATGGCCCCCAAGGACGAGCCGGCCTTGCGAGCCGTCTCCAGGCGCCGCTCCCAAATCTCGACCATGGCCTTATCGGGCGACGAAAAGGGATTGTTCGAGGTCTCCGCCCAGTCCCAGCAGGCGCGATCGATGCGATCGAGCCCGATCTGCACCACCGCGGCGCGGATCGCGATCGCCTCGCCCAGGACCTTGCGGGCGATCGCCCCGGCGGCGACCCGGGCCGCCGTCTCCCTGGCCGACTGGCGCCCGCCGCCGCGATAGTCGCGCACGCCGTATTTGGCGAAGTAGGTCCAGTCGGCGTGGCCGGGCCGAAAGGCGCTCTTAATGTCCGAATAGTCGCGCGAGCGCTGGTCGAGGTTCTCGATGAGGAGGCAGATCGGGGTCCCGGTAGTGACCGGCCCGCCGAAGCGGGCGCGGACGGCGTCATCCTCGAACACCCCGGAAAGGATCTTCACCTCGTCCGGCTCGCGCCTCTGGGAGACGAAGCGGCCCTGGCCGGGCCGGCGGCGGTCGAGCCAGATCTGGATGTCGGCCGCATCGAGCCGGATACCTGGGGGGCAGCCGTCGACCACGCAGCCGATCGCCGGTCCATGGCTCTCGCCGAAGGTGGCGACGCGGAAGAGATGGCCGAAACTGTTATGGGACATTGCGGCGCGCCTCGATCTTCGAGCTTGCTATACTGTTTCGCATGAGCCCCAGAGAAGCCAAGTCGGCCGCCGAGCCCGCCCTCGCCTCCGGTTCCGGCGAAACCGACCCGATCGCGCTCTTCAGCCAATGGTACGCCGATGCGCAGAAGGCCGAGCCCAATCTCGCCGAAGCCATGGCGCTCGCCACCGTCGATGCGGAGGGCCTTCCCGATTGCCGCATGGTGCTCTTGAAGGGGTTCGATCATCGAGGCTTCACCTTCTTCACCAACACCTCGAGCGCCAAGGGCCGCGAACTCGCCGCCAATCCCCGTGCCGCCCTCGTCTTCCATTGGAAGAGCCTCGGCCGCCAGGTGCGCGCCCGCGGCGACGTCTCGCCGGTCGCCGAAGAGGAGGGCGACGCCTATTTCGCCACCCGCCCGCGCTCGGCCCAGATCGGGGCCTGGGCGTCGGACCAGTCGCAGGAGATGGCTGGGCCGATGGCGCTCGAGCGGCGGGTCGCCGCCATGGGCGTGAAATTCGGCCTCGGCGAGGTTCCCCGTCCCCCGCATTGGTCGGGCTACCGCCTCGCCCCCCGGCATCTGGAGTTCTGGCGCGAGAAGCCCTTCCGCCTCCACGAGCGCCTCGCCTTCGAGCGGTGCGCCGGCGAGACCTGGACGCGGCGACGGCTTTTTCCTTAACTACTTCACAACCGAAACGAACGCGGAGGACGAGCCCATGGACGGGCTGATGCAATCCTGGCCCCTCACCGTCGACAAGATCCTCGATCACGCCGCCTCGGCGCATGGGGCGCGCGAGGTGGTGACGCGCTCCCTCGAAGGGCCGATCGTGCGTACGACCTACGCGGCGATCCACGATCGGGCCAAGCGGCTGTCGAGCGCGCTCCTTGGATTCGGGGTTCGGTCCGGCGACCGGGTTGCGACCCTGGCCTGGAACTCGGCCCGCCACATGGAGGCGTGGTACGCCGTCATGGGGATCGGGGCGGTCTGCCACACGCTCAATCCCAGGCTCTTCCCCGACCAGCTCTGCTGGATCATGAACCACGCCGAGGATCGCATCCTCTTCACCGATGCGACCTTCCTGCCGATTCTCATCGAGCGGCGCGAGAATCTGCCGAAGCTCGAGCGGATCATCGTCTTTGGCGACGCCGACCAGGCCGCGGAATCGGGCCTGAAAGGCGCCTTCTCCTCCGAGGCCCTGATCGACAGCCATGCCCCCGGCGCCCCCTGGGGCGGCTTTGGCGAGGAGACCGCCTGCGGGCTCTGCTATACCTCCGGCACGACCGGCAATCCCAAGGGCGTGCTCTATTCGCACCGGTCGAACTTCCTGCACACCCTCACCGCCCTGCAGACCGACGTCATGGGCCTTTCGGGGCGCGACACGGTGCTGGCGGTGGTGCCGATGTTCCACGCCAACGCCTGGGGCCTCGCCTTCGCCTGTCCGGCGGTCGGCGCCAAGCTCGTCATGCCCGGCCAGAAGATGGACGGGGCCTCGATCCTCGAGCTTCTGGAGAGCGAGGAGGTCAACATCTCGGCCGCCGTACCGACGGTCTGGCAGATGCTCCTCGCCCATCTCCGCGCGACCGGGGAAAAACCTTCGCATCTCCAGCGGGTCCTGATCGGCGGCTCCGCGGTTCCCGAGGCGCTCATCCGCGCCTTCCACGACGACTATGGCGTGGAGGTGATCCACGCCTGGGGAATGACCGAGACTTCGCCCCTGGGGACGCTGGGAACGCTCACCCCGGAAGTCGCCGCCCTCCCCTTCGAGGACCAGATTCCCTATCGGGTGAAGCAGGGCCGCGCCCCGCTCGGAATCGAGTTGAAGCTCACCGACGACGAAGGCCTCGCCCGGCCGCACGACGGCGAGAGTTTCGGGCGGCTCAAGGTCCGCGGCCCGTTCGTCGCCCGACGATACTTCAAGGACGAGGGCGGCGAGATCCTCGACGAGGAGGGCTTTTTCGACACCGGCGATGTGGCGACGATCGATCCGGACGGCTGGATGCAGATCACCGACCGGGCCAAGGATGTCATCAAGTCGGGCGGGGAATGGATCAGCTCCATCGAGATCGAGAACATCGCCGCCGGCCACCCGAAGGCCCTGATGGCGGCGGTGATCGGCCTTCCCCATCCCAAGTGGGACGAGCGGCCCTTGCTCCTGGTCAAGCTCAAGGAGGGCGAGCGCGCCACCGCGGCCGAGTTCCTCGGTTTCCTGGAGGGCAGGATCGCCCGCTGGTGGATGCCCGACGAGGTGGTCTTCGTCGACGACATTCCGTTGGGAGCGACCGGCAAGATCGACAAGAAGCTCCTGCGCGAGCGCCTCTCCGGCCACGTCCTTCCGACCGCCCGCGCCGCGGCGGGGTGAGGCGCCAGCCTCCGCCCGTCCCGGCCAAGGCTCCCGCAAAGTGGGAGACGCGAGCCGGGATCCAGGCAAAGGCCTCCGCCAGGCGCCGCAGCAACGGTCACGCCGAGAGTTTTGCCGGTTCGCGACTTTCGTCGGAATGAGCGGAAGTTTGGGACTGTCGAGTGTTCAAAGAACGCGGTAGTCTTTTTAGTTCGACTGGGGGCCAATCATGAAAAGACAGACTCTCGCCGCTATTTCCTCGATCCTTCTCACCGCTGCTCTCAGCGCCTGCGCGCCGAGCCACAAGGCGCTCGTCGCCCGCGGCCAATATCTGGTCAGCGTGATCGGCTGCAGCGACTGCCACACGCCCGGGGGCTTTTCGCCCAAGCCGGACATGAGCCGCTTTCTGGGCGGATCGGATGTCCAGTTCGAAGTGACGGGGCTCGGCGTCTACGCCCCGCCCAACCTCACCCCGGACGACGCCACGGGCCTGGGCAAATGGAGCGTGGATCAGATCGCCACGGCGATCACCACCGGGGTCATCCCCGACGGCCGGGTCCTCGCCCCGCCCATGCCCTGGCAGGCCTTCTCCCATCTCTCCAGGACCGACGCCCTGGCGATCGCGACCTATCTCAAAGGCCTGCAGCCGGTCTCCCATCAGGTCCCGCCGCCGGGCTCGCCGGTCCCTGAGCCTCCGGGAACGGTGATCCGGATCGCCCAGATCGGGGGCGGCGCTCAGCCTAGTCGGTAGACGCTCGCGAGCGACGGCGCGCCCTCGCAGGCGACGCGCCCGGCCCGCGTGAGGCTGATCAGGTGGGCCAAAACGCTCCTCGCGGCCGCCGGCCAGAGGCGCTTGTCGACGCTGGCGTAGAGCCGCGGCACCATGGCCTCGATGGTCGATCGTCCCGACGCCAGGGCGGCAAGGATCTGCCTTTCGCGCTCGCGGCGGTGCTCGGCGTAGGCCGCAAGGAACGGGGCGGCCTCCCTCACCGGCGGCCCGTGGGTCGGCCAGAGTGTGGTGAAGCCCCGCTCGGCCACCTTCTCCAGGCTCGCCATGTAGGCGTCCATGTCGCCGTCGGGCGGGGTCACCACGGTGGTCGACCAGCCCATGACGTGATCGCCCGAGAAGAGCGCGTTCTCCTGGGTGAGCGCAAAGCAGACATGGTTGGAGGTGTGGCCGGGCGTACGCAGGGCCTCGAGACGCCAGCCGGGGCCTTCGAAGGTCTCGCCCTCCTCGATGGTCACGTCCGGGACGAACTCGTCACGTCCTTCCTCGAGCCTCGGGCCGTCCGCCTCGACGTTCGCCCGTTCGGGCGCGGCCCGGCCGAAGACCTTGGCGCCCGACCATTCCGAAAGCGGGCGGGCGAGCGGGGAATGGTCGAGATGGTGGTGGGTGACGAGGATGGCCGAGATCCTCTCGCCTTCAAGAGCCCGCTTCAGCGCCTCGAGGTGCTCACTCATGGCCGGGCCAGGGTCGATCACCGCAACCTCGCCCCTTCCCACGATGTAGGTCCCGGTGCCTTTGTAGGTGAACGGGCCGGAATTGGCCGCGATCACCCGCCGGATGAGGGGGGAAACCTCGTCGCACCGGCCGTACTCGACATCGATCTCGCGCACGAATGGGATCATCGCCGCCCCTTAGAAGCTTGCGAGGCGAGGCGCAAAGGCGTTAGCTCGGCCGCTCGCGCGCAAGGGAGATAGTATCATGCGCCTCATCGTTCTCGCCGCAGCGCTCGCCAGCGTCGCCTTCGTCGCCCCGCCCGTCTTCGCCCAGACCGACCAGGCCTCGGCGACCGTGGCCCAGGGGACGGCGTCCGCCCCCCTCACCGCCAAGCAGCAGAAGCAGGCCCAGAAGGAAGCCAAGCGGAAGGCCAAGGAAGAGGAGAAACTGGCCGACGCCAAGGATCCCAACCATGTGGTCTGCAAGAACGTGGCCAGCGAGGATTCGATGGCCGAAGGCGGCAGCCGCCTCGGCGGCGAGAGGCAATGCCACACCCGCGCTCAATGGGAAACCATCTCGGCGCAAGAGGCTCAGGCGCTGCGCACCATTCATAGCACCGGCTACGGTGGGAACTGATCGTCGCGCCGAGGCGGCCTCGCCCCCGCTTCGCGTTCGGAGCGATCCGCCTCGTCTACCCCTCGAGGATCGCCGAAAGATCGTAGCCAGCGGCGCGGGCCAATTCGACGAGTTCGGCTCGGCTCGCCCGGCCGGCGGCGAGCTCACCGATGGCCCAGGCAGCGATCGATCGCGTCCCCGAGCGGCAGAAGGCGAGGGTCCGGCCGCCGGCGCTCGCGGCCCGCGACTGCTCGGCCGCCTGCTCGGCCGAGGGCCGGCCAACCACCGGGTTGGCGAGATAGGCGATCCCCGCCTGCTCGGCGGCCGCCGCGATCTCCTGGCCGGCGGGTTGGTCCGGCGCCTCGCCGTCCGGCCGGTTGTTGATGATCCGAGTGAAGCCCTCTCGCGCGGCTTGCGCGACATCCGCGAGAGAGATCTGAGGGCCGACTGAAAAGACCGCGGTCACCGTGCGAAAATCGCTCATCACTGGATCCTTCAGCGGTCGCGGCGGACCTTGATCGCCTGCTGGCCGTCGATCTTCATGAAATAGCTCCCCAGGAACCCTTTCCGAATGTCGGCGTGGGATCCGGGATGAGGGGGGCGCGAAGGCTGATAATCGTCGACCTGCGACCATACCGCCCCGTCGTCCAGGGAGACGGTCCAGCGGCCGTAGGGACCTTGCGAGGCTCTGGCGATCACTACGTCGATGTGATTGGCCTCCGAAGGGGTAAGGCCGCGCTCGAGGAAGCCGAGGGAGGGAAGCGGCAGGCCGAAGGCCTCGCGCCGGGCCTTGCGCCTCTGGGCGCGGTCGATGGTGACGAGATCCCCCGACGACTCGGCCGCTCCCATCTTGGCCACCGCCGCATCGTAGCAGGCCAGGCGGTTCGTCGGATCGGCGATCCCTCGGCAGTCGATGACCGCCTGCACCGCTGGCGCGAGGGCGCTCGCGTCTCTCGCAGCCGCGCGAGGCCGCGCCGACGCCGCGGATGGCAAAAGTCCGAGGCAGAACGCCACACAGGCGGCGCGTGAGACGATGTGGGGCGGCATCCAAGGCTCTCTTGGTGTCTTGAGGAGCGTTGCGAACTCTATCTCCGCTATTCTCCGCGCGCGAGACAAGCCATTTCCTAGGGCGAAAATCCGGCCTCCGCGGCTCGAAACGTGTCGACTTTTCGACCGGAAACGGTCGGTGGACAGCGCTAGGACTCTCGAACGCGGCCGTCTGTGACCGGAAAGTGACAGGTCGCGGGCGAACACGTTACAGCGACGTAATCTCGTTGACCGGTTCGGGCGCCCCCCGATAACTAATGGCTAACCGGGGCGCTCTATTCGCCCGGACCATTCATGTTCTTCGGCCCGGCCGCTCTCAAAAGTGGGGGAAAAGAGCCGGCGCCGACTGGAGGACTCAATCTTGACCCACACGAGCACCAGGACGCGGCTTCTCGCCTCCTCGATGATCAGCGGCTTTGCGCTGGCCGCGGCCGGCGGCGCCTTCGCTCAGACCGCGCCTGCTCCGGCGGCGACCGGCGCTCCGGCCGCGACGGTCGGCGAAATCGTGGTGACCGGTTCGCGGATCCCGCAGCCGAACCTCACCAGCATCGCGCCGGTGACGGCGGTGACCAGCCAGCAACTGCAACTCTCCGGCACGACTCGGGTGGAGGACCTGGTCAACCAGCTGCCCCAGGTGGTGGCGGCGCAAGGCGATTTCCTCGCCAACGGCGCGACCGGCACGGCGACCATCAGCCTGCGCGGCCTGGGCGACAAGCGGACCCTGGTGCTGATCGACGGCCGCCGCGTGGTGCCGGGCGACCCGACCGATCCGGTTCCGGACATCAACTTCATCCCCGCCGCCCTGATCGACCGGGTCGAAGTCGACATGGCCGGGGCCTCGGCTGTGTACGGGGCTGACGCCGTCGCGGGTGTCGTCAACTTCATCATGAAGAAGAACTTTCAGGGCCTGCAGCTCGACGTGAACTACGGCCTCTACGAAAACGACAACGGCTCGACCCTCGCCCAGCAGGCCAACGCCACGAGCGGCTTTCCCTACCCGACCGGAAGCGTGTGGGACGGCAACACAGTGGATGCGACGGTGATCTTCGGGGTGAACTCGCCGGACGGCAAGGGCAACGTCGAGGGCTATGTCGGTTACCGCCATACCGATGCGGTCCTGGAGGCCACGCGCGACTACTCCACCTGCACCATCGCGGTGGTCGGCACAAAGTATGCCTGCTCCGGATCCAGCACGGACGCCTACGGACGGTTCATCGTCTACGGCCCGAATTTCTCCGTCCCGCCCGGAGCCTCCTCCGCCCCGGAGTATTCTCTGTACGGCGCGACCGGCACGGGCGCAGCGACAACCTTCCCGGCCTACACTGGCAAGGGCCTCTTCAACTACGGCGCCCTCAACTACTTCCAACGGCCTGACGAGCGCTACACCGGCGGCTTCTTCGCTCATTACGACATCAGCCCGCTGCTGCAGCCCTACGCGCAGTTCATGTTCATGGACGATCATACCGAAGCCCAGATCGCCCCCAGCGGTAGTTTCGGCTTCACCGAAACGATCCCGTGCAGCGATCCGCTCCTGACGACGGCCGAGCAGAACGCCATCTGCACCCAGTACGGCCTGGCGACCGGTCCTGCGTCCACGGACGTCAACAACAGCGTGATCATCCTTCGCCGCAATGTCGAAGGGGGCAATCGGGTCGATGACCGGCGCCACGACGACTATCGGGCCATCATCGGCATGAAGGGCGATTTCAACGACAACTTCCACTACGACGCCTACGCCATGTACGGCGCCTCGCTCCTTTCCGAGGAGTACATCAACGACGTTTCCAAGATAAAGCTCGCCCGGGCGCTTGACGTCGTGCCAGACCCGACGACCGGCGCGCCGGTCTGCGCCTCGACGCTCAGCGTCGGCGGCGCGGCCCCGGTCGATCCGGCCTGCGTACCGTGGAACATCTGGGTGCCCGGCGGGGTCACCTCAGCGGCGACCAACTACATCGGAGCCCCCGGCTTCCAGGAAGCCCAACTGACCGAGCAGGTGGTTTCCGGCGCGATCACCGGTGATCTCGGCCCCTATGGCGCGAAGTCGCCCTGGGCGACCGACGGGCTCGGCTTCGCTATCGGCGGCGAATACCGACGCGAGACCGAGAACTTCCAGAACGACGTCGAATTCCTGACCGGCGATCTCGCGGGCCAGGGCGGCTCGCGCCAGAACGTTACGGGTGAATATGACGTCAAGGAGTTCTTCGGCGAAGCGCGTATTCCGATCGTCCAGAACGTCCCCTTCTTCAAGGATCTGTCCGCCGACCTCGGCTATCGGTACTCGGACTACAATCTCGAGGGCGGCACCACGACCTACAAGATCACCGGCGACTGGGCGATCACCGACGACATCCGCATTCGCGGCGGTTTCAACCGTTCGGTGCGAGCCCCGAACATCCTGGAGCTCTACACCCCGAATTTCGTCGCTCTGGACGGCAACACCGACAACTGTACGGGACCGACGCCGACCTACACCGCGGCGCAATGCGCGAACACGGGGGTGACCGCGGCCCAATATGGCCACCTCGCGCCCAATCCGGCCTCTCAGTACAACGGTCTCATCGGCGGAAACGTCAACCTCAGGCCGGAAAAGGCCAACACCTACTCGGTGGGCGTGGTCCTGACGCCGCACGAGTTCCTGCGCGGGTTCCACGCCTCGGTGGATTACTTCAACATCAACATCCAGAACGTGGTCCAGAGTTACGGCGCCGACAACATCCTCGACCAGTGCGCCCTCACTGGAAACCCGACCTTCTGCAACTTGGTCCACCGCAACAACATCGGCTCGCTGTGGCTCGGCACCACGGCGCTCGGCCTTCCGACTACCGGCTATATCGTTGATACCGTCCAGAACGCCGGTTACATCAAGGAGTCCGGCGTCGACTTCGCCGCCGACTACCGCTTCCGCTTCCGAGACCTTGGAGTTGGGGACTGGGGCGGACTGGCTTTCGACTTCAACGGCACCTACGTCCATGATTACCTCTACTTCTCGGGGATCCCCGGCGCGTCGGTGCTCTCCTGTGTCGGCAAGTACGGTCTCGTCTGCGGCAACAACACCACCCTCAGCGGTCCCCTGCCGTCCTGGAAACACAAGTTGCGGGTCACCTGGTCGACGCCGTGGGACGGCCTCGAGCTTTCGGTCGCCTGGCGGTACACCGGTGCGGTCAATCTCGACACCGGACAGACCGGGTGCGCCGATTGCCACATCGAGGCGTACAACTGGTTCGATCTCGCCGGCCAGTGGCGGTTCCGCGACCGCTACACGTTCCGGGCCGGGGTCAACAACATCTTCGACCGCGACCCGCCGATCGTCAGCACCACCAACGCGTGCCCCAGTACGTTCTGCACCGGCAATACCTTTCCGCAGGTCTACGATCCGCTGGGCCGCTACATCTTCGTGGGGCTCACGGCCGACTTCTAAAGCCTGGGGCGAACAGGATCTCGAGATCCTGGGGCGGCGGAGCAATCCGCCGCCCCCTTTCTTTTGGCAAATCCTACCTCGCACGGAGGAGGATTAATCTCGTCGCATCGCCATCAGGCGGGGCTTCGCTTAAGAAGGCGCCATGAGCGAAGTCCGCGCTGCAGATTCAAGCGCCTTCGAGACCTTCCAGCGCGCCGCCGGCCTCATCGAGGCCGGACGGGCGGCCGAGGCGCTCCCGCTCCTCCAAGGCCTGGCCCGCGCCGCTCCCGCCCATCCCGACATCCGTCGACTTCTGGGCATCGCCAAGCGCGCCGGCGGCGATGAGGCCGGCGCCGAGGCGGACCTGAAGGCGGCATTGAGCCTATCGCCCAATTCCGGACCGACGGCCTACGCCCTTGGAGAGCTTCTGCTTGCCCAGGGACGGGCGGAAGAAGTTCTCAGCCTCCTCTCCCCTTTCCTCGCCGCGCCGAAGCCCGACCTTCCGCTGATCATGCTCGAAGGCGAGGCGCTCAAAAGCCTCGGCCGCAGCACAGAAGCGCTCTCGAGTTTCCAGCGGGCAGTCGCCACCGCTTCCTCGAGCGCGGCGGCCCAGCACAATCTCGCCGGCGTCCTTTGCGATCTCGAGCGCTTCGCCGAGGCCGAGACTGCCGCGCGAACAGCCTTCACCAAAGGGCTGGACGCCCCGGAGGCCTGGCTCGTGCTCGCCCGCAGCCTCCTGGGCCAAGGGAGGGACCTCGAAGCCGAGGCCGCCTATCGCCAGGTCCTTGCTCGGCGGGGCGATCACATCGAGGCCCATGGCGAACTCGCCCAGCTCATCTGGATGCGAACCGACGACGTCGGAGCGGCCGGGGGCGATCTCGATCGCGCCATCGCCCGTTTTCCGGACGTCCAGGGCCTTCGGCTCAAGAAGGCGGAGCTCCTCCAAACCGGAGGCGATCTTCAAGGCGCCTACGAGGCGGTCGCGCCGACAACCAGGCGCGCGGACTGCGAGCCGATGATGCATGTCATCGCCGCGCGCCTCTCGCTGTGGGTCGATCCGCGCCGCGCGCTCTTCCACGCCGCGGACGGCGTCGCCGCCCTCCCCGATCAGCCGGTGGCCCTGAGCACGCTGGGCGAAGCCCACCTCGCCGCCGGCGAGCCTAGCTTGGCTCTGACCATCTTCGAGCGCCTCTACGCCGAGGCGCCGCTCGACCAGCATTCGCTCGGTTTGCTCGCCACCTGCTGGCGCATGCTGGACGATCCCCGATACGGCGAGCTCTACGACTACGGATCGCTGGTGAGAAGCGGGACCATCGATGTCCCGCCGGGCTGGCCAGACCTTGCGAGCTATCTTGCCGATCTCGTCCCCGCGCTCGAGCGCCTCCACCGCTTCCGTACCCATCCGGTCGGCCAGTCGATCCGCCACGGCAGCCAGACGAGCCAGCGCCTGACCCTGAACCAGGATCCGGTGATCCAGGCCTTCTTCCAAGCCGTCGACGGCCCGATCCGCGCCTACATCGCGGCGCTCGGTCCAGGAGATGATCCGGTTCGTTCGCGGCGCACGCAAGACTACGCCTTCAACGGCGAATGGAGCGTTCGGATCAGGGAGAGCGGCTTTCACGCCGGCCACTTGCACCCGCGCGGCTGGCTCTCCTCGGCGTGCTACATTTCCCTTCCCTCGGCGGTGGAGGCGGGGGGTCGCGAAGGCTGGCTGCAGTTCGGCCAGCCGGGTGTCCCCACCAACCCGCACCTGGACCCCCAGCACTTCATCAAGCCCGAGCCGGGGCTCCTCGCCCTCTTCCCCTCCTATATGTGGCACGGGACCATTCCGTTCACCGGCGAGGAGGCTCGCCTCACCATTGCCTTCGATGTCGTCCCGACCGAGGGAAACCCGCGATGAGCGAGACGCTCGCCAAGCCCGTTCCCGCCCTCGCCGAGATCGAGGCCGCCGCCGCGGCGCAGGAGAGCCGCAGCCGCGCCATCGACATGGCGATCCGGGCCCTCGGAGCCGGGAACGATGCGCCGCTCGTTCTTCAGTTGGTGGCCGAGGGATTGGAGGAGGATGGCCGGGCATGGGATGCCGCCGGACTGGCTCAGAAGGCCGCGCGCCTGGCCCCGGACGATTTTTCCGCCTGGCTGCGGCTTGGGCGGCTGCAGCGGAAGATCAGGCAGTGGCGGGACGCGAGGGAGTCGGCCGAGCGCGCCGTCGCGATCGATCCCTCCTCTGTGGACGCCCGCATGCTCTACGCCGCCGCGCTCTTCGATCTGAGCGATTTCGACGAGGCGAAACGCGAGGCCGAGGAGGCGGCGCGCCTTCGGCCCGAAGCAGCGGAACCCCTTGCGACCCTGGCCAGGGTCAACGTCCGACTGAGCAAGTTCGAAGAGGCTCGCGATTTTGCGCAACGGGCTCTGGCGCTCGAGCCGCATCACGCCGGCGCCGGCATCGCTCTGGCCAGCGCCGACTTTGCGCAGGGCCACCCGGGGCGCGCCGCCGAGCGCTGTCGAACCCTCCTCCAGCGCCTCGAAATTCCCGATCAGGCCCGCGCCGAAATCCTGTCCGTCCTCGGCGATTCGATGGACGCTTTGCTCCGCCATCAGGACGCATTCGCCTTCTATCAGGCCAGCAATCATCTGATGGAGAAGGCGGCCGGACAAAGCGGTTCCGAAAATTCGCGGCGAGCGGTCGACCATGCCGGGATGATTGAAAACTACTTCAGGGGCGCGAGCCTCGCCCAGTGGCGGGAACGCCCCGGCGGTGATCGGGCGAATTTCGGGGTCGCGGGACACGCCTTCCTGGTGGGATTCCCAAGATCTGGCACCACGCTTCTCGAAAGCGCCCTCGACCGCCATCCGTCGATCGTCGCTCTCGCCGAGACGGACGCGCTTCGAATGTGCGCCGGCGACCTCATGGCCGACGAAGACGCGCTGGGCAGGCTCGTCCGTCTGGACGAAAAGGCGATCAGAGAATGCCGTTCGATTTACTGGAACCGCGCCGCCGCTCTTCTGGACGAACCAATTCACGGCAAGACCATTGTCGACAAGCTTCCGATCGGAACCGTCGCCTTGCCGGTGATCTCGAAGTTGTTCCCAGAAGCGCGGATTATCTTTGCGTTGAGAGATCCTAGAGACGTCGTATTTAGCTGCTTTCGACGCCTCTTTGGCGCGAACGAGGTGATGTATGAATTGTTGACCTTGGAAAGAGCGGCGAATTACTACGATCAAGTCATGCGGTTGGCTGATCTTTGCGGGAGGCGGCTTCCGCTGGAAGTCCTGACGGTCAGGAACGAGGACGTGGTTTCCGACTTCGACGGCGAGTTGGGAAGGACGCTCAATTTCCTAGAGCTCGAATTCGATCCGGTGGTGCGTGACTTCGCCGCCCGGGGTTCGCTCGCCAGGACGCCGAGCGCCGCGCAACTCGCTCAAGGCCTCAATGATCGAGGAATCGGAGCCTGGAAGCGCTATGCGCGCTGGATGAGGCCAATCCTCCCGATTCTCGAGCCTTGGGTGAGGCGGTACGGCTACGCTCCGACCGATCCCGCCCTTCTCCCCGCCGCTGCGAGTCCGGAGCTGATCTCGATTCGCGCGGCGGTGGGCGGATCGATTGGCGCGGGTCGCTGGCGCGAGGCGTTTTCGGCCGTGGATGATGCGTTCGCCAAGGGGTTCTCGGACCCCCTCTTTCATCGCCTCCGTGGGGTCAGGCGACAGCAGGAGGGGGATCCAGCCGGGGCCATCGAGGACTTGGAATTCGCCCTGGGCGACGCGCCCGGGGAGGTGGCGCTGCTCTCGGCGCTGGGGCTGTGCCTCGCGCGGATGGGAAGGAACGCCGAGGCTCTCGCGCACCTGGACGACGCGGCCGCTCTGGACCCACACTTCGCGCCGGTCCAGTTCAATCGCGGGTTCGCCCTCGAGAATCTCGGCGAACTGGCCGCCGCCGCGTCGGCATATCAGTTCGCCCTCGCCCTCGAACCCCGCCACGCTCCTGCACTCGGCGCCCTGGCTTCGCTCGCCGCCCGCCGCGGCGACTGGGCGGAGGCTCGACGGCATGCCGCCGAGGCGCTCGCCATCGCCCCGGCCCTTCCCGCCGCCAGCCTCGCCCTCGCGCAGGCGGAGATCGCCGAGGGCGCGGCGGCCGAGGCCGAGCGACGCCTGACGACGCTTGCCGCTTCGCCGGGGACCGGCGCGCATGAGCGCGCTCTGGCCGAACGGTTGCGGGGCGACGCCCTGGACCGCCTGGGACGGTTCGGCGAGGCGTTCGCGGCCTATTCGCGTGGCGCGGCGGGAATCGGGCAGGTCCATGGGCCGCGTTTCGCCGCCTTGGGCGCGGAGCGGACTTCGAACATCATCGCCCGTCTCTCGGCCTACTTCGAAGCCGCCGACTCGGGCCTCTGGCGGCGCGGCGAACCGGGTTTCAATCCGGCACCGACCTTCGTGCTGGGCTTTCCGAGATCGGGGACGACGCTCCTCTCCCAGGCGCTCGCCCTCAATCCGACTCTTTTCACGCTCGACGAAGCTGATCTTCTGAGCCAAGAGGTCGCCACGTTCTTCGCCGACGTGGCGGCTCTCGAGCGGCTGGCGCGCCTCTCGACGAAAGAGGCCGACGAGGCCGCATCGCGCTATCTCGTTCGCGCGCGAAGGGCCGGCTGGCCGGACGACGGCCGGCGCCTCGTCGACAAGCTCCCCATGAACACCCTCGCCCTGCCGATCCTCTCGAGACTCTTTCCCGCCGCCAAGATCGTCTTCCTGAGGCGCGATCCGCGGGACGTGGTCCTCTCCTGCTTCCGCCGGCCGTTGGCGATCAATCCCACCACCATTGACTTCCTCGACCTCTCAAACGCGGCGCGGCTCTACGCAGCGACCATGGACCTCTTTGAGATCTATCGGGAGAAACTCGAGCTCGATCTGCGCATCCAGGCCTTCGAGGCGCTCCTCGCCGATTTCGAAGGTGAGACAAGAGCGATCTGCGAGTTCCTCGGAACGCCATGGAGCGAGGCCATGGGCGGTTTTGCAGCGCGGGCCGGCGAGGTCGCCACGCCCAGCTCGGCCCAGCTCGCCGGCGGCCTTTCCGGCGAGGGCGTCGGTGCCTGGCGCAACTACAAGCCGCAAATCGCCCGCGCCCTTCCGATCCTTTCGCCCTGGGTCGAGAAGTTCGCCTACCCGCCGGACTAGAGGGCGCGCCGATGTTCCTGGAAATCGAGGGCGTCCTCGCCCCGGCCGAGATCGCCCGCCTGGCAGCCCTCGCGAAGACGGCGAAGTTCGCCGACGGGCGGCTCTCGAGCCCCCATTCGAAGGTCAAGAACAATCTTCAGATCGACCATGCGGACCCGGTCTTCGCCGAGTCCTCCAAGCTCATGGCCGGCGCGCTGCTGCGCTGCGAGCCGTTCCGCAATTTCGCCTTCCCCCGGATTCTCGCCCCGCCGATGCTGGCCAAGTACGCGCCTGGCATGAACTATGGGGTCCACTCCGACGCGGCCTTCATGCCGCTCGGACCGCGCCCGCTCCGCTCGGATCTCTCCTGCACGCTCTTCATCGCCGAGCCTTCCACCTACGATGGCGGAGAGCTGACGATCCACCTCGGCGCGCGCAGCGTCGCCTTCAAGGGGCCCCCCGGCGCGGCCGTGGTCTATCCCTCGCATTTCCTCCATGAGGTGAAGCCGGTGACCAGGGGCGAGAGGCTTGTCGCGCTGACCTTCATCGAAAGTTCGATTCCCGATCCGGCCAACCGCGAACTCCTCTGGCATCTCGACGAGGTGGCGGCGCTGGAGGGCTACAACATGAGCTGGGACAACCGCACGCGCCTCCAGTACGTGCGCAACAACCTTCGCCGGATATGGGGCGAGGCCGAGTAAGTCAGGCCGACCCGAAGCTCCCCAACGCCTGCAGCACCGCCGAGACCATGTCGCGCTCGACGAGGGTCGATTCCGGACGCCAGATGTCGAAGAGGAGTACGGCGCGCAGCTCGCCCGAGAGATTCCACGCCTCGTGCTCAATGCCCTCCCGGCTGGGGGTGAGGCGCGCAAGGACCCTCTCACTTCGATCCCTGGCCCGCAAGGGCGAACGCCTCCCGAAGGACCGGGAACTGGCGTGCCGTGCGGTTGATCCAGGCGATCCCGCGGTCGATCTCGCTTTTTCGATCGACCGTGGCGCTGGCGAGGATGGCGGCGCGGTCCGACGCGTCGAAGGCGTGCTCGGGAGCCTTGGAGTAGCGCTCCAGATCGCCCTTGCCCATCAGCCGCGCCGGATCGTCCCGCCGCCCCAGATGGGCGAGCACGCGGACGAGGCCGGAGCCAGGATCGGCGAGGAAGCGGTCGAAATCGAGCCACAGGACGCGCGAAGGATAGACTTTGGCGATGGCGCCGAGGGAGGCGATCTCGCCGGTCCAAGCGGCGGCGGCCATCTCGCCGGGCCCAGACGGCGGCGCCGGCGCCGACCCAAGCCGCTTGGCCAGTCGCGCGAGGCGCCGCGGGGTCGAAGGCGCGAGTTCGGCCAAGGTCGCCTCTCCGGCGAGAATCCCGGCGATGAAGGTCTGTGGACCGCAGACCATCAGGATCGCCTTGGCCGAAGATGCGACCTCGAGACAGAAGCCGCCGAGATCGGAAACGAAGCTGGTGGTCTTGACGAGGCTCCTCTGGTCCGGGCGCCAGACCCGGGCGAGGAGCCTCAGCATCACCGTGAGGCGCCCCGTCCGGCCGGCGGACTCCGCCTCCCAGGCGAGGGTCCGGAGGATCGCCGGCTCGCGCAGGGCGAAGATCGTGGAGCTTCGGCCAAGAAGCCTGGCGAGAAGGGTCGATCCTACGTGGCCGAGGTGGAAGATGAAGTCGCTCTCGCCAGCCAGACCCTCGGCCGCCGACGCCAGCTCCGCAAAGGGCATGCGGCCGGCTTCGGCGACCTGGCCGATCAGGCGTTCGTCCAGGAAGCTCGCGGCGGCGTACTCGGCTTCCGAAAGGCGAAGGAGGCGGACACTCTCGCCCTCAAACGCAAGCGGATAGAGCTCCGGCGAGCCGGCAAGCCTGATCAACCCGCCGCCTCGAACGCCTGGCGGGCGGTCATCATGGCCGAAACGAGAGCCCTCTCGGCTCGTGAGAGGAAAGGATTCCAGAGATCGATGATGAGGATCGTGCGCGGCTGGTCGGCTCCGTTCCAGGCCTCGTGCTCGATGGTGTCGTCGAACACCCACGCCTGGCCCATCCGCCACTTCCGCGTCACGTTGCCGACCCGGAAGCGGGCTGGCCCCGGGAGGATCAGCGGGAGGTGGCCGACCAGGCGCGTATTCGCCGAGCCGGTATGGGGCGGGATGTGGGTCTTGGCGGCGAGGACCGAGAACATCGCCGTCGGGGCGTATCCGGGCTGGTCGGCGAGCGGCAGGCCGGCCAGGAGTTCGGCGGTCCTGGGGCAGAGGGCGCAGGCGCCGTCCTGGCGCACTCCATCGCGCCACAGGAAGAAGCTGCTCCAGCGGCGATTGTGGTTGAGCTCGGCCCACTGGTCGACCGGATGGCCAGGCGGATAGTCGATGTAGGGGACGAAGCTCTCAAAGCGAGACGCCAGAAGCGGCTCGAGTTCGCCCCTGATCACATCTGTCGCGGCCTCCAACATCTCCAGCCAGGGAAAGAGGCTCCGGTCGTAGAACGGGATCGCCGGCAGGCGAGGGTAATGCAGGAGCATCGGCTTTTGCTGGTAGACTTCGGCCCGCCCGGAGTAGATCGCCAGGGCCTCATCGAACCGCTCGAGGTCCTCGCCGGCGAAACTCGCCCGCTCGCTCGCCACGGCGGCGAGGAGATGATCCTCGAGCGCGCGGGTGTAGATGTCAGCGACCTGGCGGGCTCGGGCGAGCGGAGGCGCCAGATTGGCCGGCAGCATCGCCTGGGGAGGGGCGACGGCCAAGGCCCGGCGATACCAGTCCGCGGCGGGGCGCTCTCCCGAAAGGCGCTCGACGAGCGCGCCTTTGGAAAGCAGGGCGAGGAAATTCCTCGGATCGGCGGCAAGGACTTCGTCCAGGCTCGCGACCGCCCCGGCGAGATCGCCCTTCATCCTCTGGGCGAGCGCCCTTTCGAGCAGCGCGCCGATCGATGATGGAGAGGCGCTCACCCTCGCCGCCTCATGGCCGCTCAAAACCGCGTCGGCGCCAGCACCGCCGCGCCCTGGGCGCGCAGTTCGCCATCGTGGATCTCTCCGATGAGCGCCCGGGCGTCGGGGTCGGCCGCGATCTCGCCGAGCGCCGAGAGGACGCGCACGCCTTCCACTCCGCCCCCCAGGGCCCGGACGAACGACTGGAACGGGGAGAGCTGGTTATTGTAGGGGACGAGCCGGATCTTGCCGCGCAGATTGGCCAGGGTCTTGGCGTCGCCCACCGCCTTGTAGAAGCCGCCCAGTTGATCGACGAGGCCGAGCTTGACCGCCTGGGCCCCCGTCCAGACCCGCCCCTTGGCGATGGCTGCGACCTCCGAGATCGGCAGCCGGCGCCCGGCGGCGACGCGGGCGACGAACCCGTTGTAGATCTCATCGATCATCTTCGAATAGGCGGCGCGCTGGGTCGCCGACATCGGCTGGGCGGTGGAATAGGCCCCGGTGAAGTCGCCGCCCAGATCCAGGGTGCGGATGTCGATGCCGAACCTGGCCAGCGCCGGGCCAAGCGCGAACTTCCCGCCGAAGACCCCGATCGATCCGGTGAGGGTGGTCGGTTCGGCGACGATCCGGCTGGCTCCGGCTGAAATCCAGTAGCCGCCCGAGGCGCCGTAGGTCCCCATGCTCACCACCACCGGCTTGCCGCCGGCAACCGCCGCCGAGACCGCATTGGCGATCTCTTCGGAGGCGGTATCCGATCCGCCCGGCGTGGAGATACGGAAGACGATCGCCTTGACCTTGGGGTCCTCGATGGCTCTGTAGAAGGCCGAGGCGATGGCGTCTGCATGCATCGCCTGGCCGCCGCCGAAGGGATTGGGCGCGCCGCCGCCTTCACCGCCCACGATGTCGCCCTCCCCGAAGATCACCGCCACCTCCGGATCGCCGGAGCTGGAAAGGACCGGACCGGAGCTCCGCGCGTAGCTTGAAAGCGTGATCAGCTTGGCGTTCGCCCCGGCCTTGTCGAGGACGGTCTTCTCGGCCGTGCGCAGGTCGCCGACCTTGTCGATGAGGCCCTTGGCCAAGGCGTCGTAGGCCGAATAGGGCCCGGCTTCGATAATCGACTGGAGTTTCGGCTCGGACATCCGGCGATCCGCCGCTGCTTCTGAAAGCGCGGTCGCGAAGATCGAGCCCATCCAGGAAAGATCCTCCTCACGCTGGGCGGGCGTGAAGTCACTGTAGAGATAAGGATTGATCGCGGTCTTGTACTGATAGCGTTGCTGGAAATCGGCGACCACACCGTGCTTGTCGAAGAAGCGTTTAAAGAAGATCGCGTCATCGGCCATGCCGGTGGCCTGGAACGAGGCGTCGTCCTGCATCCAAAGCTCGCTGCCGGCGGTCGCCAGCGCATAGGTCGAGGCCGCCGCGCCGACATCGTAGATCCCCTGGCTGTAGACGAGGATCGGCTTTCCAGAGGCGCGGAAGCGCTTGAACGCCAGGCGCAGTTCGTCCGCCGCGCCCGGCTCCATTCCGCCATCGGGCAGGCGAACGACGAGGCCTTTGACCCGGCTGTCATGGTCGGCCTCGCGGAGCGCATCCTCGATCCCGATCACCGAGAGGCTTCGGCCGGTGAGCGCGGCCAGAGGAGACTGGGCCTCCTGATCCGTGAGACCGCGGCGAAGATCAAGAACGAGCACGCTCGCCGAAGGGACGGGCGCCGGGCGCACGAACGCCTGGGCGACGCCGATGACCACGAAGGGAAGGGCGAGGACGAAGAGTCCCAGGCCGACGAAGACGCCGGCGATGGTGATCAAAAACTGTCTCATCGAGGCTCGTCCTTCCTGCCGAAGGCGAAGGTGAAGTCCCGCCCGCGCCTCATACACGAGATGCAGGTTTGGGCCAGGGCCGCCGGATCGGCCGATGCAGGAAGGAGGTGGTCGGAGTGGCAGGATTCGAACCTGCGACCCCCGCGTCCCGAACGCGGTGCTCTACCAGACTGAGCCACACTCCGAACTGAAGGACCCCGCTAGTGTCGTGAATTTGACGTTTCGCCCCCACTTTGGGGAGAGTTCGATGCGAACGTCAAACTCGTAAACGACACTAGAATTCTTGACTTCCTACCGTGCTTTTCGATTCGACGTTCGACGGGCGCTCGCCCCAGGCGGATCGAACGTCGGGATCGGCACGCTAGGCGGGCCGCGAAGCTATAGATGAGGCTCCGGAGGGCGGCAAGCAACGCGCCGTTGCCAGCGCTGGCGGCGGTGGGCTATTCCATCGGCGCCGCCGATTTGCGCCGCCCCTTGAGGTTGGATGGGCGCCCGGCCTCGCCGCTGGGGAATGGTGTAATGGTAACACAACGGTTTTTGGTACCGTCGTTCTAGGTTCGAGTCCTAGTTCCCCAGCCACGGCGCGCCAGGGCGCAGGCGGGCGCGATCTCCTCCGAAAGATTGGATTCTCGCTCGGCGCCCTCGCCTCGAGGCGCGGAATGCTGTTTCCTGGCCAAAGGGGGCTAGTGTCGTGAATTTGACGTTCGTTGCCGGCTCGGGGAGGGCTCAGTGACGGACGTCAAATTCGTCAACGACACTAGAATCATTAACTGGCTAGTGTCCTTCTCGATTCCGACGTTCGGCCGGCGTTCGCCCCAGGCGGATCGAACGTCGGAATCGGGACACTAGTCGATCGAGCGTTTCGAGATCAGGAGCGCGCCTTGACAGCAAGCCGCCTTCTTGACGCCGATGCGAGGCATCCCGTCTCGGCGAAGCGTGTCCGCTTCGCTGGTGATCGCGCGGGACTGAGGATCCGGGGCGCCGCTTGACCGCGAAACTCATTCCCACCGTTGCCGGATGCGCCCTGGGCCTGCTCATCATCGGCTTGGTCGCGCTTCTCGTCTTCAACCACGTCTCCGGCGAAACACAGGCCCGATTCTGGGTCGACCGCACCCACGAGGTCATCGAGCAGAATCTCTCGCTTGCAGCCTTGGCGACGACCGCCGAGGACGCCGAGCGGGGCTATCTCCTCTCAGCCGATCGCGGCCAGCTCGCCCGCCTCGATGCGGTCAAGTCCGAGATCCCCAGGCGCGAGGGGCAACTTGCCGCGATGGTTTCTGACAACCAAGGCGAGGCCGAGCGGATCAAGGCGCTCGACGCCCTGGTGGGCGCGCGAATGGCCCTGATCGAAAAATGCGTGGATCAGGCCAGGGGCGGTGATTTCGCCGGGGCGCGGCTGCGTGCGCGCGGCGGGCGGGGACCTGCTCTGATGAGGGCCATCACCGCCCAGTCGGCGACCGTCTCGGGAGTCGAGCGGGCATTGCTCGCCCAAAGGATCAGAGCCGCCGGAGCAAGCGAGGCGCGCAGTTTCTCCATCGCCCTCGCCGTCGCCCTCGCCGCCCTCGCCGCCCTCGCCGCCCTGCTGGCCGCCGTCTCCCAGATCTCCAGGACCAACCGGCGGCTCACCGAAGCGGTGGCGGCCGCCGAGACTGCGCGAGAAGCCGAACGGGCGAGCAAGGCCCTCATCGACGCCTTCTTCGCCCACTCGCCGGACTACCTCTATTGCCTGGAGCTCGCCAAGGATGGCCGTTTCATCATCGGCGAGATCAATCCGGCCTTCACCAAGGTGCTCGGGATCAGCTCCAAAGCCGTCAAGGGCAAGCCCATCGACGATCTGATGAGCTTCCAAAACGCCAAGTCCCTCACCAGCCACTTCGAGCGGGTGCGCAACTCCGATCGTCCGGTCACCACGAGGGACGTGATCCCGGGCTTTCCGGACGGGCCGCGCACCTGGGAATCCATCCTGGCGCCGGTCAGAGACGCCGGCGGCGCGCCCGTCCGGCTGATCGGCTCGGTTCGCGACATCACTGACCGCGTGAAGACAGAGGCGCGGCTGCGCGAGGCCCAGAGGATGGAGGCGATCGGCCAGCTTACCGGCGGCATCGCCCATGACTTCAACAATCTCCTGCAGGTGATCCGCGGAAACCTCGACCTCCTGGATAGGCCTCAGGTCGACAAGGCGCGCGCAGCGCGCGCGGTCAGGAACGCCATTCTGGGAACCGAACGGGCGGCCCAACTCGTGCGCCAACTCCTCGCCTTCGCCCGTCGCCAGCCGCTCGCTCCCGAAGTGATCGACCTCTCCAGCCTGATGGGCGAGACGGCCGATCTGCTTCGCCGGACCCTCGGCGAAACCATCGAAGTGGAGGTGAAGGTCGCAGCCGACCTTTGGAACACGCTCGCCGACCCCGCCCAGGTCGAGAGCGCCCTCATCAACCTCGCCCTAAACGCCCGCGACGCCATGCCCAACGGCGGCAAGCTCACCATTGAGGTCTCGAACGTCACCTTGACCGCGGCCGAGGCTCGGGATGAAGGCGAGGCCGCCCCCGGCGACTACGTCCTCATCGCCGCGGCCGACGAGGGCGAGGGGATGGACGCCGAGGTCAAGGCGCGCGCCATCGAGCCCTTCTTCACCACCAAGCCCGACGGACGCGGATCGGGCCTGGGGCTTTCGATGATCTGGGGCTTCGCCCGCCAATCGGGCGGCCATTTGCAGATAGACTCCGAGAAAGGCCGCGGCGCCACGGTTCGGCTCTACCTTCCGCGGAGCCGCCTCGAACCGGCGACGCCTCAGAGCTCCCCAGCGAAAGCAGATCAATACTGGACGGACCGCCGGGTTCTGGTGGTCGAGGACGAGGACGCGGTGCGGGCCGCCGCGATCTCGATGCTCAACGATCTGGGACTCTCCTGCCTCGAAGCGGCCGATGCCGCCGGCGCCCTCGCCGTCCTCGAAACGGAGCCGGAGATCGATCTTGTGCTGAGCGATGTGATCATGCCCGGCTCAGTGTCGAGCCGCGAGTTCATCGAACGGGCCGCGGTCCTGAGGCCGGACCTCCCGATCCTCTTTACCTCGGGCTATCCCCGAGAGGCCGTCGTCCGCGAGGGACGGCTGGATGAGGGCGTGAGCCTCCTCGCCAAACCCTACGGTCGCGACGAGCTTGCCGCCAAGCTCGCCCAGCTTGCTCCCACCGCCGCACCGAGAGCGCCTCCGACAAAAATCGAAAAACCAGTTGCGACAAGAGTGCGCTCAAGATCTTGACTCAACGTCCGTGCGACGCAGCCGGCCAGCTCACCTCCAGGCGTAGTTGAAGGAAAGGCTGATCCGCTCGGCCCCGCCCGGCATGACCTCATGGCGCAGCCAGCTCTCCCAAAGAAGGAGGTCGCCGGTCCTCGGGATCACGGAGATCGAGCGTTGGTCGCCCTCGGGGGCATCGGAGCGGAGCGGCGGGGCGGCCATCATCTGGGAAAGCCGCGGATCCTCCAGGCGAAGCGCGCCCGACCCAGGCGGCGCGGCGACATAGTAGGTTCCCGAGATCACGCTCAAGGGGTGGATGTGGCCCTCGTGGCGCGCTCCGCGCCTCAGGATGTTGACCCATAGGCCATCGAGCGTCAGGCGGCCCCGAGGCCCAAGATCGAAGGCAAGCTCCTCCGCGAAGGCGGCGACATGCCGATCGAGCCTTCTCTTGAGACGCCCAAACGCCGTGGCCTTCCTCGCGAGATCGCCGGGGGTTGCATAGGAGGTGTAACCGCCGAAGCGGTTGGCGCGGGACCAGAGACGCCCGGCGCGGTCCTCGGCCGCCATCATCCGCGCCGTCGCGACCAGATCCGTGGTGAGATCGGAGAAGCCCGGCTCGTCGGCGAACGAGACCTGATAGAGCGAGGTCGCGAACAGCTTGCGCACGTCGGCCATCGGCCCTCTTGGACCAGCTTTTGTCGACAAAGACGATTCCGAGGTTTGCCCTTGGCGTCGAAAGGCGGCGTTAAAAGATCGCGGTCACGGAAAACCGAGCCGAGATTGGCTCCAGCGGATGGACCTGGAAGCCGGTTATTCCGGCCAGGGGCTCTCCAGGAAGACGCGAGGTGTAATAGAAGGCAGCAGCGTCGGCCTTGGCGTCGAAGAGGTTGTAGATGCTGAGCTGCACTTTGAGCTTGGCGTTCACCTTGTACCCGACGTCGAGATTGACCTCGCTGTAGCCCTTGTCCCGCGGATACTGCTCGCCGTCGTTGACCGGATAAGGACCGAGGTCACGCCACTGCAGATCGCCGAACCAGGGGCCGAGATTGTCCACCAGTATGCCAATCGAACCGATGAATGAGGGCGCCAATCCAATGAACGGGCCCGAACGGCCGAAGTTTGCGAGTTGGGCCGCCGAGGCGGTGTATCGGGCTCGAGAGAAGGCCAGATCGGTGTTCAGTTCGATCCACCTGAACGGTCGAACCTGCGCCGAAACCTCCACGCCCTGACGGCGACTGGGGGCGGTGGCCTGATCCTGGCCTTGATCTTCGTCGAACGCCAGTTCGGAACTGAAGTTCTCCTTGAAAAAGGCAAGTTGCACCGCCGTCTTGGGAATGATGTCGGTGCGCAATCCGACCTCCTCGCCGGTGGCGGGGGCGAGAAGCGGCGTCCTTCCGGCCAGGATCGGAAAGCCCTCGATCGGCACGGTCCCAAAGACGCCACGCACGTCGTCGGAATGAAAGCCTCGGCCGGCGTCGAGATAGAGCTCGGTCTTCAGCCAGGGGCCGAGGACGAGGCTGCCCTTGGGTTGGGCCAAGGTCTCGCTCGTCGCGCCTCTGAAGCCTGTCGTCAGGCTGTGATCGTCGGCCCAGAAATCCTCCACGCGCAACCCGACGACCGTGCGCAGCCAGCTTGTCCACCACGAGGTGTTCTCTATCCAGGCGGCAAAATCGTTGAGATGGACCCGATCTGCGTTGCACGCCCCGCCCGCCGCTGGGACGGCTACGGCATTCACCGATTGGGGCGCGTCGGCCGGCGGCGGCGGCTGGATCGTTCCCGGCGGGAACGGTCCCTCCTCCATGCAGTAGTCAAGCGTCAGGTCGTGAACCGTATGGCGGCGATCGACGTAGACGCGGTCGAACCGGTCCTCGAGCCCAAAGGTCACCTCGTTGCGGATGGCTCCGACCTTCAAGTCCAGGCTCAGAGCGGCAGCGCCGCCGACAACGGTGCGCGTCTCGTCCTGCTGTTCCTGATCGCCATTCACCGGATCGTCGAGAAAGTGGGTGAAGTCATTGGTCAGCATCTCGCGACTCTGGATGCCATAGAGATCGGCGATGAACTTCCAGTGCTCGCCTTTGGCGGCGTAGCGTCCGGAAAGGCTGTAGCGCTCGGTGCGGCCCCGATCGGTGGGATCGAGCGTGCCGAAGCGGCCGATGAGGCCTTCCTCGATCGCCCTTAGCGGCTGATCCGTCTCCAGCCGTCCGCCGCTCCTGTTGTACATGGCGGTCAGGGTGAACCCGTCGTCGTCGCCGCCGTGGCTGAACCGGGCGACGAGGTTAACCTTGTTGTAGTCGCCGGGCGGCGTCCACGGGCCGTCCATGTGGACGTATTCGGCCGCCGCCCAGATGCGGTCATCGTCATCGAAGACGTGGGTAGCGCCGACGAAGGCCTCGTCGTCGCCGAGTGTGCCGACGCTCGCCGAAATCTGGTTCGGAAGTTCGTTGAGCAGGCGAACATGGGCCGAACCGACGGCCCCGAAATCTCCGATGCCGGCATAGTAGGGGCCCTTGGTGTAGTCGAGGCCGGCTACACTCTGAGGGATCAAGTAGCTCTGGTCCGAATAGCCTTGGCCGTGCAGGTTGGTGCCCTGGTTCACCGGCATGCCGTCGATGAAGCTGGCGAAATCGGCGCCGTGATCAAGGTCGAAGCCACGCAGCTCATATTGAGGCGCCTTGCTCTCGCCAGAGTGGACAGTGACCACGAGCCCCGGCACCGCCTCGTAGAGTTGCGCGTTGCGATAGATCGGCCGGAGCTCGACTTCCTGCCTGGTCACGACGCCTTGGCTGGCCGACTGAGCGATCCCCAGCAGGTCCAGGCGCGAGGCGGTGACGACGACCTCGGAAACCTCATGGGCCGGGGCGCGCGTCGAAGGCTTTGTGGGCCGGCTCGCGCCGGCACCAGCGGGCGGAGCGGTTTGCGCCGCGGCGCCAAGGGCCCCAAGAAGGGCCGCGACGGCGCCGATGACCGCGCAAGCTGAATGTCGCATGGCGATGTCCAACCGAAAAGGGAAGTCCCCGATACGGGCGATAGCGCAGCCCTGGGTCGGGCGGCGCGGCTCAGGCCGAGATCGGGCCCAAGGGTGGGCCGCGGGCGCGCGCCTCGGTGGGCGACGGGCCGCGCACGGCATGATCCTCGCGGGCTCCGAAGGACGGCCATACGAAGGTGACCGGGAGGGGGCAGAACGCCGCCGTGGAGATGAGCGGCGGGCTCGCCGCCGCCGCGCAGAAAGGACAAACACCGTGGTGTTTGGCCCCAGAATGTCCGGACGACGCGTGGCCTGGGTCTGGAGCAGCGGAGGTGGAGATCCCGTCGAGGCCCGAAAGACTGCAGATCGTCGTCGCCTGGGCCACCCCCTCGACGCCGGCTCGCATCACGAACGAGCGCACCTGCGCATAGCTCAGCATCGCCAGCGCGATCAGCGTCAGCGCCAACCGGCCCGTTCGCGGCCGAGGCTTGAGGGTCGGGGCGAAGTTCACCGGAGCGCGGACTAGTCGATTGTTGCTCGGCGCAAAAGGGAAAGAGGGGACTTGCTGAACGTCGTTCACAAGGCTCTCGCCTTCGCCGGCCGGGCCCCCTAGTGTCGAAACCAGAGGAGGCGCGTTTTGAGTTCGATCGACTATGCGGCGCCGGCGAGCGCCGAGGAGGCGGCGGCGGCCCTGGCGGCAGGCGGCCCTTCGGCCCGGCCGCTCAGCGGCGGGACGGATCTTCTCGTTCAGCTCCGCTCAGGAAGGATCGAGCGCGGCCTCCTCGTCGATCTCAAGAAGATCGCCGGCGCGGTCGGCATCCGTCGCAGCGAAGCGGGCGGCTTTATCGTCGGCGCGGCCACCCCCGGCGCGGCGATCGGCGAGGACGCCCAATTCTGCGCCGCCTGGCCAGGTCTCGCCGAAGCGGCCATGCTCATCGGCTCGACCCAGATCCAGGGGCGCGCCAGCCTCGGCGGCAATCTCGGCAACGCCTCGCCGGCCGCCGACAGCGTGCCGGCTCTGTTGGCGGCCCAGGCGGAATGCGAGATCGTGGGGCCCAAGGGACGGCGCCGGGCGCCCGTCGAAGCGATCCCGGCCGGCCCCGGCCGCACCACCCTGGCCCTGGGCGAATTCATCCTCCAGTTCCATCTGCCGCCGAGGCCGCCCAGGGCCGCCGACGCCTATCTGCGCTCCATCCCCCGCACGGAGATGGATATCGCGGTGGTCGGGGCGGGGGTCGATCTCGTTCTCGATCCTGAGGGTCGCATTGCGGACGCCAGGGTGGCGCTCGGGGCGGTTGCCCCAATGCCGATTCTGGTGGCGCAGGCGGCCGAGGCGATCATGGGATCGAAGCTCGAGGACGACGCCCTCGCGCGCCTGGAACGGGCCGCCGGCGCCGCCGCCTCTCCGATCAGCGACAAGCGCGGCACCGCCGAGTATCGCTTCAAGATCGTCGGGGTGATCGCCGCCCGGGCGGCGAAGATCGCCTATGGCCGGGCGTTGGAGAAGGCGGAATGAAGCGGCGCGTTTCGGTGATCGTGAACGGTGATGCCGCGGAGTTCCTGTGCGAACCCGGCGCAAGCCTCCTCGACGCCCTGCGCGACCAGCTTTCCCTCACCGGATCGAAGGAGGGGTGCGGCTCGGGCGACTGCGGCGCCTGCAGCGTCATCCTCGACGGCAGGCTCGTCTGCTCATGCCTGGTGCTCGCCGCCGAGGCGGAGGGCGCGCGCATCGAGACCATCGAGGGCATGGCCGAGGGAAGCGAACTCCATCCCCTGCAGCGCAAGTTCCTCGAGCACGCCGCCCTCCAGTGCGGCTTCTGTACGCCTGGGCTGCTCGTCGCCGCCAAGGCGCTCCTCGAGGCCAATCCCGACCCTTCGGAGAGCGAGACCCGCTACTGGCTGGCCGGGAATCTCTGCCGCTGCACCGGCTACGACAAGGTCATCCGAGCGGTGATGGACGCCGCCGCCGAGATGCGCCAAGCGAGAATCTAAAGGATCCCAAGAGACATGGCCGCCGACGATCTTTCTGCTCCGACCTCCGCCGGATTGACCCAGCTGAAGGTCGTCGGGACGCGCCCGATCCGGCCCGACGGGGCTGACAAGGTCACTGGCAAGGCGGCTTTCGGCGCCGATTACTGGATGCCCGGCATGCTGGTGGGAAAGATCAAGCGCAGCCCCTATGCGCACGCCAGGATCCGCTCGATCGACACGCGCCGGGCCAGGGCCATTCCCGGCGTCAAGGCGGTGGTGACCGCGGCCGACTTTCCCGACCTCGCCAGCGAGGCACTGGAAGGCGGCGAGGCGGCCGCCGACGCCCGCGACATCTCTCTCAACTGCATGGCTCGCGAAAAGGCGCTCTATCACGGCCACGCTGTGGCGGCGGTGGCCGCGATTTCGGCCGAAGCCGCCGAGACCGCCCTCGAGGCGATCGAGATCGACTATGAGGTCCTGCCTCACATCATCGATGTCGAGGACGCCATGGACGAGGGCGCGCCCCTCATCCATCCAGGTCTCTTCACCGAGGGCCTGGAGGAAAAGCCCGAAAAGCCCTCCAACATCGCGCGCCGCAATCGCCTTTCCCGCGGCGATCTCGACGAGGGATTCGCCGCCGCCGATGTCGTCATCGAGGGCCGCTACGTCACCCCCGCGGTGCACCAGGGCTACATCGAGCCGCACGCGACCGTCGCCTCGTTCGGCGCCGATGGCCAATGTCTGGTGTGGGCCTCGACACAGGGCGCGTTCATGGTGCGCACCTACTGCGCCAAGGTGCTGGGCCTCAAGACCGCCGACATCCGCGTCACGCCTTCGGAGATCGGCGGCGGGTTCGGGGGCAAGACCACGGTCTATCTGGAGCCGGTGGCGTTGGCCCTCTCGCGCTCGGCCGGCGCGCCGGTGAAGATGGTCATGAGCCGCGAGGAGGTCTTTCGGGCGACCGGGCCCACCAGCGGCGCGGTGGTCGAGGTGAAGCTCGGCGCCCGACGCGATGGGACCCTCACCGCCGCCAGGATCACTCTCAAATACCAAGCCGGCGCCTTCCCCGGCTCCCCTGTCGGGGCAGGCAGCATGACCGCGCTCGCCTGCTATGACGTTCCCAATTTCGAGATCACTGGCTACGACGTGGTCACCAACTCCCCCAAGGTCGCCGCCTACCGCGCCCCCGGGGCGCCGATCTCGGCGTTCGCTGTGGAGAGCGCCATCGACGAGCTCGCCCTCGAGCTTTCGATGGATCCGGCGGCGTTGCGCCAGACGAATGCGGTCGTCGATGGGATGAAGGCCGCCTATGGCCCGACCTATCGCAACATCGGCTACGTCGAGACGCTGAAGGCGATCGCCGAACATCCTCATTATTCGGCCCCGCTCGGACCCAACCAGGGCCGCGGCCTCGCGGTCGGCTTCTGGTTCAATGTCGGGGGCCAGTCCGTCGCCGCGGTCCATATCGGCGATGACGGCGCGGCGAGCGTCGTCACCGGAAATCCGGACATCGGCGGCTCGCGGGCCTCCATGGCGATGATGGCCGCCGAGGTTCTCGGCATTCCGGTCGAGAAGGTCCGCCCCATCGTCGCCGACACCGCCGCAATCGGATTTTCCATGCTGACCGGCGGCAGCCGCACCACCTTCGCCACCGGCATGGCGGTCGCCCAGGCGGCCGAGAAGATCGTCGCCGAGGTGAGGCGGCGGGCGGCACTGGAATGGGACGTCCCGATCGATCAGGTGGCCTGGGACGGCGGCGCGGCGCACTGTCTGGATCCCGCCAAGGCCGACAAGGGCCCCCTGACGCTCGCCAAGGCAGCAGCCCAGTCGGCGCGGACCGGAGGGCCGCTCTCGGCGGAGGTCTCCCTGACCGCCCAGGGCGCTGGCCCGGGATTCGGCGTCCACCTCTGCGACGTCGAGGTGGATCCTGAGACCGGCGGGGTGAAGATCGTTCGCTACACCGCCGCCCAGGATGTCGGAAAGGCCATCCATCCGGCCTATGTCGAGGGCCAGATCCAGGGTGGCGCGGTTCAAGGCATCGGCTGGGCGCTCAACGAGGAATATGTGTTCGACGCCGAAGGCCGAATGGAGAACGCCGGCTTCCTCGACTATCGCGTGCCGGTCGCCTCGGACCTGCCGATGATCGAGCCAATCATCGTCGAGGTCGCCAACCCGCGGCACCCCTTCGGGGCCAAGGGCGTGGGCGAGGTCTCCATCGTGCCGCCGCTGGCGGCCGTGGCCAATGCCGTGCGACGGGCGACCGGCAAGCGGATTAGGCGCCTTCCTCTTTCTCCCAGCCGGGTGCGCGAGGCCCTGGATGAGGAGGCGTCTTTGCCCCAGGCCGCGGAGTGATGCCCCACATCGTCGCCGCCGGCGGCGATGTCGCCGCCTTCACCGGCGGCCTCAGCGAGTTCGATGTCGAAGCGGCCACGGTCGGGCGCATGATCGCCTCGCTGGAGGCCAAGTTCCCGGGCCTGGGCGACCACATCGAGCGCAAGATGGCGATCGCCATCGACGGCGAGATCTTCCAGGACGCCCGCAACGCCCCGCTCGGCGCGGCGAGCGAGGTCTATCTCATTCCGCGGATCGGTGGAGGATGAGGACTTAAAGGCAAGGGGGGGATTTGATGACTTTCAGTCGCCGCGAGTTCGCGCTCGCCGCCGGAGCGGCGACGGCCGTAGCTCCATCGCTCCTGCGCGCCGCGCCGATGGCGCAAGGCCCAGGCGACGCCGCCCTGCTGGCGCTCTTCGCCGACGTCTTCCAGGAGGACCTCGTCAACAATCCGCAGTCGGCGACGTATTTGGGCGTCGATGTCGGTCGCAACGCCGATCTCCGAAGCAAGCTTCACGACACCTCGGAGCGCGGCCGGGAGGCCGACGCGGCGCTGAACGCCAGTCAACTGCGACGCCTGGGGGCGATCGACCGCTCGAGGCTCTCGCCGGCCCGCCAAGCCGATCTGGACACCCTGCTCTACAGCCGCCGCTCGCGAGCGGCGGTCTTCGACTTCCCATTCGGCGGGTGGGCGTTCGGAGCCAGCCCCTATGTGGTGAGCCAACTCACCGGCGCTTACCAGTCGACCCCCCAGTTCCTGGAAACTAAGCATCCGATCCGCACCCAGGCCGACATCGAAGCCTGGCTCGCCCGCCTGCACGGCTTCAGCGACCAGCTCGACGGCGACACGGCGCGGATGAACCACGACGCGGGACGCGGCGTCATTCCGCCCGACTACATCCTCGATCTCACCCTTTCCCAGATGAACGCCCTTGGCGAACCGGCCGCCTCGCCGGTCGTTTCGCTCGCCCGCCGAGCCGCCGCCGCCGGCCTCTCCCCCGACCATGTCGAGGAAGCCCGCACCATCTGGAAGGGCAAGGCTCTGCCAGCGCTCGCCCGCCAGCTCGCCGCGACGACCGCCTTGAGAGCAAGGGCCGGCCACGACGCCGGCGTCGGGCGCTTCAAGGACGGCGAGGCCCATTACCGCGTGGTCCTCCAGGCGGCGACCACCACCCGCATGACACCGGAGGAGGTCCACCAGCTGGGGATGGACCAGGGAAGAGCGATCTCGAGCCTCCTGGAGGCCAGACTCGCCGGACGCGGCCTCACCCAGGGCACGGTCGGCGAGCGCATCGGCGCGCTCCTGCGCAATCCGGACTCGTTCTTCCCGGACGATGAGGCTGGGAAGACCGCGGCCATCGCCTATTGCAATAACCGCCTGACCTCCATCCGGCCGAAGCTCCCGTCCTACTTCCACCGTCTGCCTCCCTACCAGTTCGAGGTGCGGCGTGTGCCTCCCTCGATCGAGGCGGGCGCGGCGCTCGCCTACTCCGAGCCGCCTTCGCTCGACGGTTCGCGTCCCGGCGTGGTCTATTTCAATCTCCACGACACCCGCGACTGGCCGAAGTTCGATCTTCCCACCACCGTCTTTCACGAGGGGCTGCCCGGACATCAGCTCGAGGGCGGGCTCCTCCTCGCCAACCATTCCCTTCCGACCTTGCGCAAGACGATCGGGTTTTCCGGCTACACCGAGGGCTGGGCGCTCTACGCCGAGCAGCTCGCCGACGAGATTGGCATGTACGACGACGATCCGCTTGGCCGGATCGGTTTCCTGAGGGCCCAGCTCTTCCGCTGCGGGCGCTGCGTCGTCGACACCGGCATCCACGCCCGGCGCTGGAGCCGCGAGCGCGCGATCACCTATTTCGAGACTCTGGAGGCCGACACGCCCGGGGCCGCGACCCGCGAGATCGAACGCTATACCTCGGTGCCAGGCCAAGCCTGCGCCTACAAGATCGGCCATACGGTCTGGGAGGATGCGCGGGCGAGGGCCAGAAAGGCGCTCGGCGCAAAATTCGACATCAAGGATTTCCACGACGTTGGCTTTTCCTGCGGGCGCGTGCCGCTCGAAGTCCTCGATCGGGTCGTCAACGACTGGATCGCTTCGAAGGCTGCCTGATCTCAGGCCCCGGCCCTGACCCGGACGCGAGGCTTTCCCCCAGCGCCGGGACTCGTCTCCTCGCCTCTCCACATCGCCTGGATGGCGACCGGGAGGCGATGGGAAAGCTCCGATCTTCCCGACTCCCCGCTCTCGCCCGGCGTCAAGAGAGGCAAGACGAGGTTCACCAGTCTGGCGAGGTCCAGGCCCGCGCGCAGCGCTGGTGTATCGGCCAGGGCCGGATCGCCCGAAAGGGCGCCGACGATCCGGCGCTCGGCGGCCTCGATCCGGCTGAACCCCGCTTCGACCGCCCGGCGAAGCTCCTGATCGGAACGCGACGCGACCGTCAATTCCAGCAGAACGAGGCGGCACTCAGGCTCGGGGGCTCCGGCGAAGAGCTCGGCGGCGAAGGCGCCTCTGGCCGGACCGGTCGGAGGTTCGGCGGCCCGCGCCTCCATGGCTTCCACGAGCCGCTCGGCGGCGCACGCAGCGAGCCCGGCGAGAAGTTCGGATCGGGTCATGAAGTAGAACTGCACGCAGCCGCGGGTGACGCCCGCCTCGCGTGCGGCGGCGGCCAGCGAGAGCCCCTGCGCTCCTTCTCTTGCCAGGAGTCCGAGGGCCGCCTCGAGCACGCGGGCCCTCGTCGCGCCGGCCTTCGCGCCCTTCGGGCGGGGAATCGCGTCCATCGCCGCATCCTGCGCCAGCAAACATTCAGCGGCAACGCTTTTTCGGTCGCTTCTCCTCACCCTTGAAGCGGAATTGCCCCGCCGATCAGGCCGCCTTTCCCTCCAGCCGCTCGATCAGGTGATCGCCGACCCGCAGCGCATTGGCCACGCAGGTGAGGGTCGGGTTGACCGCCGCGGCGCTCGGGAAAACCGAGGTGTCGACGACGTAGAGATTATCGATCTCGTGCGCCTTGCAGTTGCTATCGAGCGCCGAGGCCCCGGGATCGGCCCCGAAGCGCACCGTCCCGCACTGATGGGCGGTGCCATAGAGCGGCAGAAGGGAATCGAACTGGAAGTGGTGCTGGCTGATCGGATGGGCGTGGTCGACGAAGCCGTCGAGCGAGGCTTTCAGGCGCTCGACGAGCCGTTCGTGGCCTTCCAGGTTGTTGTGCCGGTAGTCGAGCACGATGGAGCCGTCGGGCCGCAGGTGCACCCGGTTGTCCGGATCGGGGAGGTCCTCGCTGATCACCAGCATGGAGAGCAAGCGCGAGGCGAGCGCCCCGGCGAGCGGGGCCGGGACCAGGGCGGGCGGCAGCCAGTTGGAGATCTCCCCCTCGAGGGTCTGGCCGCTCATGTACTCCAGGAGCTGGATGTGGCCCATCGGCCAGTCGAACCCACCGGCCGGATCGCGGTGGTAGAAGTCGTTCACCGCCAAGGTCTTGGGGAAGGTCGTCGCCACGTGCCCGGCGGTGAGCGAGACCATGGCGGTAAGGGTGTGGAACATGTAGTTGCGTCCAACCTGTCCGGAGCCATTGGCGAGGCCGCTCTCGGAGCCTGGGCCGGCCGAAGCCAGCATCAGGGCGGCGGTCGGCGCGGCGCCGGCGGCGAGCGCGATGATGTCTCCGGAAAACCGCTCCTTGCCATTGACCCCCTGACAGACGACGGCGGTCGCCGCGCGGCCCTTGGCATCGGTCTCCACGCGGACCGCCTTGCGGCCAGTCAGCAGGGTGACGTTGGGCGCCCCAAACAGCGGCTCGACGGCCGCGGTCCTCGCATCGACCTTGGCCTTGAGAAGGCAGGGATAGCCGCCGCAGGTCCGGCACTTGATGCACGGCGAAGAGACCGGATCGGCTTCATCGAGCCTCACCCCCAGCGGCATGGAGAACGGCCGCCAGCCCTGGCTCTCCCAATGCGACTTCAGAAGCGCGATGCCGGGATCGTGCCTGACGGCGGGGTAGGGATAGGCAGGCTCGCCCCCGGCTTCGGTCGGGTCCTCGCCGCGCGCGCCGTGCACCTGCCAGAGGCGCTCGGCCTCGTCGTAATAGGGGGCAAGATCAGTGAGCGAGATCGGCCAGGCGGGCGAGACGCCGCCCTTGTGCCTGACCTCCTCGAAGTCCGAGTCGCGGAAGCGGAAGAGCGCGGCCCCGTAGAAGGTGGTGTTTCCTCCCACCCAATAGTGGGTGTTGGGATGGAAGGGTTTGCCGAAGCGGTCGTACCAGACTTCTTTGGTCCGATAGCGGTTCTCAATGAAGACGGCCTTGGGGCTCCAGTTCTCCGCCTCGCGCGGCAGGTGCTCGCCGCGCTCCAGGAGAAGGATCGACTTGCCCGTCGGCGCCAGGCGCTGGGCGAGGCTCGCTCCGCCGGCGCCGGAGCCGACGATGACCACGTCGAAGCTCGATTTCATGGCCCTACTCCAGGTGAAAGCGGGCCGAGCCGGCGGCGACGACGGCCTTGACGATAGGCTCGGGAACGAGCCGCAACAGCAGGACGGCGAGCTTGTTGTGCCAGCCTGGAATCACCACCACCCTGCCCTTCTCATTGCCGCGCATCGCCGCTTCGACCACTGGCCCCACCGTCTGAAAGAACATGCGGGGTGAAGAATCCATGACCGCCTGGGTGCCGTTGGCGAGCGCGAACTCAGTCAATGTGAACCCCGGGCAGAGGGCGGTGGTGCGGATTCCCTTTGCGCGGTACTCGGCGTCGAGCGCCTCGGAGAACTTGATCGCCAGGCTCTTGGCGGCCGGATAGAGTGTGTGGCCGGCCATGCCCGGCGAGAAGCCGGCCACCGAGGCGACATTGATGATCGCGCCTCGGCCCCGCTGGATCATGGCGGGAATCACGGCGTGGGCGAGGCCGCACGCGCTCACCACCAAGGTCATGAGGAAATCCCTCTGCTTCTCCCAGGGGACGGCGGCGAAGCTCTGAGGGATGGAAAAGCCGGCGTTGTTGACGAGCGCCTCGACGCTGCGGCCGCGGGCGGAGAGCTCGTCCATCACGGTCCGCTCGGCCCCGAACACCGCCAGATCGACCTTGATCGCAAAGGCCTCGACGCCATGGGCGGCCGAAAGTTCGGCGGCCAGGGCCTCGAGGCGATCGAGCCGCCGCGCCGCCAGGGCGAGGTCATAGCCGCGCGCGGCGTAGGCTCGGGCGAACTGGGCGCCCAGGCCCGCCGACGCCCCGGTGATCAGGGCTAGCCTTCGCTCGCCTGAGGCCATCATTTTCCTTGGCCGCCTCGTCGCTTCGAGTGCGGCATGACGCCCGCTTGTGAGAAGCGGGCTCACCTTGCAAATCGATCATTAAACTTTGCTGGTAGATTCGCACACCCGGACGTAGGGGCGCGCCCATGCTTGTCGATCTCTCGATCTATCTGATGAGCGCCACCGTTCAGGTGGCCCAGCCTCTGCCCGGCGGAACGCGCACGGTCGGCACCGGATTCCTCGTCTCCGATCCCTCACCGGACGGGCAGCCGAGGACCGTCCTTGTCACGGCCAAGCATGTCTTCGAGGGTATGCCGGGAACCCAGGCGACCATCGGCTTCCGCGTCCAGGACGCCGACGGAGAGTGGCGCTTCGCCCCAGAGAAGATCGCCATCCGCCAGGGCGGTCGGGAGCTATGGACGGAAAATCCGGACCACGACGTCGCTGTGATCGCGGTCAAGGCGCCGAGCGCCTTCGCGCGCGCCGCCATTCCGCTCACCTGGATCGCCGATGACCAGGATCTCACCGCCCGTGGTCTCGAACCCGGCGAGGTGATGATGGCGCTGGGCTATCCCCAGGGGCTTTCGTCCAACTCCGCCGGCTTTCCGATCCTGCGATCGGGCCGGATCGCCTCCTACCCGCTCGCACCGTCCAGTGAGTTTCCGACCTTCCTGCTCGACTTCCGGGTCTTTCCCGGCAATTCCGGCGGCCCGGTCTACGCCGCCGACCCCGATCCGAAGCTCGGCGCCGGCTCTGGCCTCGAGGAGACCTCGAACGAGGGGCTCCAGGCGAACCGATCGGGGCCGCTCGTCGCCGGCCTCCTCACCCAGGAGGTCGAGTACGACCATCAGAACCTCGGCATCGGCATCGTGACCGAGGGGAGATTCATCCGCGACACCCTGGCGCAACTGGACGGGCCCGTTCTCGGAATGCCGCCGAGGCTCGCCTCCGCCTCATCGCCGCCGACATCGGGCCCCTCGTACTCCGCGTCGGTCTCGGCCCGGAGCCGGCTTTCTCCCCGGGCCGCAAATCAGGCGCCGTAGAGGACGCTGATCGTCTCGGCGACGCACGCGGGCCGCTCCTCGCCCTCGATCTCAAGGGTGCACTGGTTCTTGATCTGCAGGCCTCCAGACTTGGGCTCCGCGCCGATCAGTTTCTGGCGCAGGCGCACCCGCTTGCCCACCCTCACCATGCTGGTGAAGCGCACCCGGTCCGAGCCGTAGTTGATCCCGCGGGTCACGCCGGTGACGTTCATCAGGCCCGCGGAAAGGAACGGGATGAGGGAGAGGGTGAGATAGCCGTGGGCGATCGGTCCGCCGATCTCGCGCCTGGCCCGCTCCACATCGACGTGGATCCATTGGTGATCGCCGGTGGCCTCGGCGAACTGGTTCACCCGCTCCTGGGTGATCTGGAGCCAGTCGGAGACCCCGGTCTCCTGGCCCACCATCGAGGGCACATCCTTCAGTTCGACACTGGCCATCGCCTCGCCTCCTTGTCCGTCACCGCTGGCGACGGCATAGCTGGCGTGGTTCGCCTTTCCAAGCGGCCGTCTAACGAAGAGGGCTCGAGATGAGATCCGGGATCGCCGCGGGAGCAGCCGTCCTGGCGGCCGCCGTCCTTCTCGGCGCAGGCGCGCACGCCCACCCGGGGGCGCGGGTGCTGGGACTGTGGCGAACGCCGGTTCGTGGAGGCCTGGTCCGGATCGAGGCCTGCGGAGCCGCCATCTGCGGCTATGTCGCCGGCTCTCCCATGCTCGCCGCCAATCCCGCTCAGAAGGATCTGCGCAACCGCGATCCCGCCCTGCGCGCGCGGCCGATCCTGGATCTCATGGTCCTTCGGCTCTTCCCGGCGGGACCGGGTCGCTGGTCGGCAGGCTGGGTCTACGATCCCAACAGCGGGAACACCTACCATGGGTCGGCCTGGCTTCGGCCGGACGGTCGGCTCGAGCTCCAGGGCTGCATCGTCAAGCCCCTCTGCAAGACCCAGGAATGGGTCAGGGCCGGCGCGCCCTAGGCGGTCCAGTTCGTCCCAGCGCCCACGGGCTTAGACGATCTTCGAGCCTTCCGTGCCCCAATAGGCGTCGCGGATCAGGCGCTTGTAGAGCTTGCCCGTGGCGTGACGCGGAAGCTCCTCCATGAACTCGACCCGGCGCGGCATCTTGATGTGGGAGAGATTGGCCCGGCAAAAGGCGATGATCTCCGCCGCCAAGGCCTCTCCCGCCTCGCTCCAGTCGGCCGGCTGGACGACCGCGACCACTTCCTCGCCCATGTCCTCGTTGGGGGCGCCCACCACTGCCGCATCGGCGATCTTCGGATGGGTGATGAGGAGGTTCTCGATCTCCTGGGGATAGATGTTCACCCCTCCGGAGATGATCATGAAACTCTTGCGGTCGGTGAGGTAGAGGAAGCCGTCCTCGTCGAGCCAGCCGACATCGCCGAGCGTCGTCCAGCCGTGCTTGTTGCGGCTCTCGGCGGTTTTCTCGGGACTGTTGTGATACTCGAACTCGCCGCCGCCGGCGAAGAAGACGGTCCCTTCGGCGCGCGCCGGGAGCTCGTCTTCCGCCTCGTCGCAGATCTTGACCTGAGCGGTGAGCGAGCGGCCGACCGAGCCCTTCTTCTTCAGCCACTCCTCGGAGTTGATCACGCAGAAGCCGTTGCCTTCGGTGCCAGCGTAGTACTCGTGGATGATCGGGCCCCACCAGGCGATCATCTCCTCCTTGATCGGGATCGGGCACGGCGCGGCGGCGTGGAAGACGCTCTTGAGCGTGGAGAGGTCGTAGCGTTCCCGCGTGTCTTTAGGGAGCTTCAGCATCCTCACGAAGTGGGTCGGCACCCATTGGGCGCAGGTCACGTGGTATTTCTCGATCGCGGCGAGCGCGGCCTCGGCATCGAACCGCTCCATCATCACCACCGTACCGCCGAGCGCCTGGACGGCCATTGACCAGCCGAGCGGAGCGGCGTGATAGAGGGGGGCTGGCGAAAGATAGATCGTCTCGAAATCCATGCCGTAGAGCGCCTGGCCGAGCATGGAGAGCGGATTGGGCCCGCCGAGCGGCTGAGGCCCCGCGGCGGCTCCGGCGCGCTTGACCCCCTTGGGCCGGCCGGTGGTGCCGGAGGAATAGAGCATCGCCCCGCCCGCGCACTCATCGGCGATCGGCGTCGTTGGATGGGCCGCGCGCGCCTTTTCGAACGAGACGTAGGGGCCGTGCGCGCCATCGACCATGAAGAGCGGAAGGCTCTTCAGCTCGGCGGCGAGCTCCACGGCCGTCTCCGCGACCCCAGCCGAGGCGACCAGAGCTTTGGCGCCGCAGTCGCCGACGATGTACTGCGCCTCCCCGGCGGTCAACTTCGAGGAAATGCAGGTGAACCGCAGTCCCGAGCGCTGGGCGGCCCAGAGGAGTTCGTAATACCTCGGGCTGTTGTCGCAGAAGAAGGCGACCGCCGCGCCCGTACCGATGCCGAGGCTTCTGAAGAGATGCGCCCCCTGGTTGGAGCGCTCTTCGAGTTCGCCGTAGGTGACGGTTTCGCCCGAGGCGGCCATGATCCAGGCGGGCTTCTCCGGATGGGTCTTGGCGTGCCCGGATGGGTGCATCACGCCGCCGCCGTCTGGCGGGCGCCAGCCGACGCCGCGATGAGGTCGGCCGCTTTCTCCGCGATCATGATCGTCGGGGCGTTGGTGTTGCCCGAGATGAGCCTTGGCATGATCGAGGCGTCGACTACCCTGAGGCCCTCAACGCCCCTCACCTTCAGCTCCGGATCCACCACCGAGCCCTCGTCGCCGCCCATGCGGCAGGTCCCCACCGGGTGATAGATGGTCGAGCCGGCCATCCGGGCGAAGCCGAGGAGCGCCTCGTCGGACTCCGCGGCCGGACCGGGCAGGAGCTCGTGGTCGATCCAGCGGTCGAGCGAGGGCTGGGAGGCGATGCGCCTCGCCCACTTGAGCGCCGCGACGATCACCTCCTGGTCGAGCGGATCGGAGAGATAGCCGGGCGCAATCGAGGGGTACTCCGCCGGGTCGGCCGAACGGATGACGATCCGGCCTCGGCTTTCGGGCCGGATCTGGCACGGGGCGATAGTGAGCCCGGGCTCCTTTTCGAGGACCATCTTCTGCTGGACGAGGAGCGCCGCGTCGAACGTCGCCGGCAGGATGTGGAACTGGATGTCAGGGCCGGAAAGGTCGGGCCTGGACTTGCAGAAGGCGGCGATGTGGGCCGCCGAGAGGGTGAGCAGACCCTTGCGCGCCAACAGATATTTCACGGTCTCGCCGAGGAACCGCACGCCTCGGGTGAGCTCGTTCACCGATACCGTGCCGGCCCTCAGCCGAAACGTAGTGGGGACGACATAGTGGTCTTGGAGGTTCTCGCCGACGGCCGCAAGGTCGCGAAGGACGCCGATCCCGGACTCGGCGAGCGCAGCGCCTGGACCGATGCCGGAGAGCTGGAGAAGCTGGGGAGAATTGATCGCGCCGCCGGCGAGGATCACCTCGCGACCGGCCCTGGCGACGAGGCGTCGTCCCCCTTGGCGGAAGGCGACGCCGACGGCCCGCGCGCCCTCGAACACCACCTTCTCGGCGAGCGCATGGGTGAGCAAGCGCAGATTGGGCCGCGCCAGGGCCGGATGCAGATAGGCGACGGCGGCCGAACACCGCCTGCCCTTCCTGACCGTCAGCTGGTAGTAGCCGACCCCTTCCTGGTCGGCTCCGTTGATGTCGGGATTGCGCGGCAGGCCCGCCTCGACACAGGCCTCGATCACCGCATCGGAAACGACATGGGTCTGGGTGACGTCCGAGACGTTGAGCGGCCCGCCGACGGCATGGTGCTCGTCCGCCCCCCGTTCCTGATGTTCGGCGCGCAGGAAGTAGGGCCGGACATCCTCCCAACCCCATCCCGCGCAGCCGAGCTGGCGCCAGCCATCGTAATCCGCCCTCTGGCCGCGGACGTAGAGCAGGCCGTTGATGGAGGAGGAGCCGCCAAGCACCTTTCCGCGCGGCCAGACATGGGTGCGGCCCAGCGTGCCCGGGTCGGCCTCGGTGGGGTAGAGCCAGTTGACCTTCGGATCCTTGAGCGTCGAGGAATAGCCCACCGGCACGTGGATCATGAGGTTCGAGACGAACTGCGAGGGGTTCCGGCTCGGACGGTCGTCGCCGCCGGCCTCGATGAGGATCACCCGGTTGCGCGCGTCGGCCGAGAGACGATTGGCGAGCACGCAGCCGGCTGAACCGGCGCCGACGATGACATAGTCGGCGATGAGCTCGCTCCCGCCTTCAGACGCATTTTCCTTCGTCGCCATCGCATGGCTCCTCTTCCGGAGCGGATCGCCCTCACGCCCAGGCTGTGTTATCGCCCTTCACCTTGGGGCGCAAAGGGACGAACGAGCGATGGGCGGCAGGGCGTTCGAGACCATCCTCTATGACGTTCGCGACGGGATCGCGACGATCACCCTCAACCGGCCCGAAAAGCTCAACGCCTTCACCGCAGCGATGATGAGCGATCTCATTGCCGCCTTCGACCTCACCGACGCCGACGACGCGGTGGGCGCAGTGATCGTCACCGGCGCGGGCAGGGCCTTCTGCGCCGGAGCGGACCTCTCGGCGGGGGCGCGGACCTTCGATCGCGACGCGAGGACCGATCCCAACCGGAAGCCCCTCAGGGTCAACGGGATCGAGCGCGACGGCGGAGGGCGCCTCACCTTGCGCATCTTTGATTCCCTCAAGCCTGTGATCGCGGCCGTAAACGGAGCGGCGGTGGGCGTCGGGGTCACCATGCAGCTCGCCATGGATGTCCGCCTGGCCTCGAGTGCGGCGCGTTTCGGCTTCGTCTTCGCGCGCCGGGGCATCACCCCCGAAGCGGCCTCGTCGTGGTTCCTGCCAAGGCTCGTGGGCCTGCAGACAGCTTTGGAGTGGTGCTACACGGGCCGAGTCTTTGCCGCCGCCGAGGCGCTCGATCGCGGCTTGGTGCGCTCGATCCATGAGCCGGCCGACCTGCTCGCCGCCGCCAGGGATCTGGCCAGAGAAATCATCGACAACGCCGCTCCGGTCTCGATCGCGCTCACTCGCCAGATGCTCTGGCGCATGGCCGGCGCGGCCCATCCTATGATCGCGCATCGCGCCGACAGCAGGGGAATCCAGGAGCGCGGCCGCTCCGGCGACACGCGCGAAGGCGTCGCCGCCTTCCTCGAAAAGCGCAAGGCGAGCTGGCCGAACCGGGTCTCGAGCGACCTTCCCGATCTGTTTCCCAACTGGTCCGCGCCGGAGTTCGAATAGATCGCCCGGAACTAAAGTTCTTCGAATTCGCCGCGCCGCAGTCGCTAGAGCAACACCTGGTTAAGGCGTCTTTGTTGAGATGCTGCTTCGCGCGCACTTTGGCAGCGCGGGCGCCCTTCCATGAGCAACACCGCCGAGCAGGCCGAACTTCCGCCGCCCGCGAGCGAATCGCCGGCGCCCAGCCGCGCGCGCGTCGCTCTCATCAAGAGGCTCGCCGACGTCGTGAGTTTGCCCTCCAGCCGGGTCAACGCCTTCGAACGCGCGGTTACCTCCGACGTGCTGGTCGATCTCTTGCGCGAGGCGGACCCGATGGAGCGGCTGCGGGTCGCCCGGCGCGTCTCCGGCCTCGCCGACATTCCCTCACTCCTCGCCCGACTCCTCCTTCGCGACGACATCGAGATCGCCACTCCCCTGCTTGTCGATGCGACCTCGCTCGGCGAGTGTGATCTCATCGACTGCATTCGCGCCGCCGGACCCCCTCACCGCCTGCTCATCGCCCAGAGGCGCGGGCTCACCGAGCCGGTCTCCGAAGCCTTGGTCCTCACCGGCGAATTGCAGGTCGTGGAGGCCGTATTGCGAAACGCCGAGGCGCGGCTCTCCCACCCGGCCCTGGAGGCGGTGGTGATGATGAGCCGCAGCCATCTCCAGCTCGTCGCTCCCCTGCTGAAGCGGGCCGAGCTTCGCCCCAGCCAGGCTTATGTTCTCTTCTGGTGGGCCGACGCGGCCGCGCGCAAGGTCATCCTCCAGCGCTTCGCCGTCTCGCGGGAGGTCCTTCAGGACATCACCGCCGACGTCTTTCCGCTCGCCGCCGCCGAGGGCTGGCGCGACGCCGCTTCGCGAAAGGCGCTGCAGTTCATCGAGAGGCGCCAGCGCAATCGAGCCGCCATCGAGCGCAGCCCCTACGACAGCCTCGACGAAGCGGTCGCGGCGGCCGAAGCCGGCATGACCCCGCAGGTGCTCAAGGAGATCGCCTTCCTCGCCGGCATCAAGCCGATGACCGCGGCCAAGATCGTCGCCGATCCGGGGGGCGAGCCGATGGCCATCCTGTGCAAGGCCACGGGCCTTCAGAGGCGTTCGCTCGTCGAGCTTTGGCGTGCGATGCGCCGGCCCGAAATGGGCGCGGATGGCGCTCTGGCTCCGGATTTCGAGCGCGTCGTGGTCGCCTTTGACGCCATCGCCGTCGACCGGGCCCAGACTGTCCTGCGCTATTGGAACTGGTCGCTCTCTTCGGCCATGAGCCCCGCGCTCCTGGAGGCGATCCGATCGGGCGACGAAAGCGTCATCGACGCTTTCTCCACCCCGGAACGTTCGGCCCTGCTCGCCTTCGCCTCGGACTTCGACGACTGAGCCGCCGATCGAAGCGCAGCTCCTCAAACAGCCATCGCCTGCTGCGCAATGCCGAGCGGGCGCATTAAGGAATGAGACGCGGCTTCCGTGGGACTCCGGAGCGCCCAAGACTTTCCCACGACTTCATTGTCGAAAACGCGGAATCACGTCTTGCGTCTTCGCGTCAGTCCCGTAAGAACGCACGACTGAACCTCGCAGCCGATCACGCTTAAATCAGTGGGCCTGCATTTAGAAAGAACAACGACATGGATGACAAAGTGGACCTCATCGAGATGACGGCGGAGATCGTCGCCTCCTATGTGGAGAAGAACACCATCTCCACGACGGACCTCCCCGCACTGATCCAAAGCGTCCACCGGGCGCTCAATTCGGTATCTTCAGGCGCTGACGCCGTCGAGGCCGCGCCCAAGGAACCGGCGGTGCCGATACGGCGCTCGATCACGCCCGACTACCTCGTCTGCCTGGAAGATGGCCGGAAATTCAAGTCTCTGAAGCGACACCTCCGGACGAAGTACAACATGAGTCCTGAGGATTACCGGGCCAAGTGGGGCCTCCCCAAGGATTATCCGATGGTCGCGCCGAACTACGCCAAGGCGCGCTCGGATTTGGCCAAGCAGATGGGTCTGGGCCAGGGGGGACGTCAGGCCGCCCGCAAGCGCCGCTAGACCGGGGGCGAGGAGCCCCATCAGCTTTCCGAAGCGACGGGCGCTCTTTTCCCGAAGGGCTGAATGCGTCATATTTGAACCTTCGTGATTCCAAGGGGTTGTTCGGGAATCCGGTCATGAGCGTACAGATCGGCTCGACAGCCGACGCAGCAAGGGCGCACCAGGAACTCTACGCCTACTGGCGCGGGGCGCGGTCGCAAGGACGGCCGCCGTCCCGTTGCGACATTCATCCGGCGGGCTTTCGGCGCCTGCTGCCCAACGTCAGCCTGCTCGATTTCAACTCCGCGACCGGGGATTTCCGCGTCCGGCTCGCCGGCACGGGCCTTCGCGATCTCTTTGGCCGGGAGATCACCGGCAAACGGCTCGAGGAGGTCTATGGCGAAGAGGGCGCGGCCTATTGGCGCGGCGAACTGAACGGACTGGTGGACACCCTGCGACCCGCCGCCGGCTGCCACAGCCTCGCCTGGCGCGGGGGATCTCGCATGACGGTCTTGTGGATCCGCCTTCCGCTGGTGGACGAGGATGGACGGCTCGTCATGATCCTGGGCTATGACGCCCCGGTGGAACTCGCCCCTTCCGCCGCCGCGGCCTGAGCCTCGGAACGGATCCTCGCCACCATCGAGAAGAGCCCGTTGGCTCTCTGGCGGGAAAGGGCTTCGACCAGGCCCAGCCGGCCGAAGGCGGCGGGCGCGTCGAAGGCGAGGACCTCGGCGCTCGTTCGCGCATCGTAAAGGCCGAGGAGAAGGGCGATGAGGCCCCTGACGATATGGGCGTCGCTGTCGCCTCGGAAGCACAGCCGTCCGCCCTCGGTCCTGCTGATCAGCCAGACCTGACTGGCGCAGCCCCTGACCTTGTTGGCTTCGCTGCGCTCCTCGTCTGAGAGCGAGGGAAGCGATCGGCCCAGATCAATCAAGTGACGATACCGGGCCTCCCAGTCGCCCAGCATTTCAAAATCGTCGGCCAGTTCGTCCAGTCTCTCCTCCATGGACGGGAGGTCGATCTTTGGGGCGAGCGCGCCGGTCTCCATGGGGTCTCATATGGCTTCGGAGAGCCGCGGATGCACCTCTTGCGTGGGGCCGGAAGTCGGGAGGCTGACTTCCGCCATCAGCCCTCGCTCGAGGCCGGGCTTGAGGCGCAGCGTGGCCCTCATCAAGGCGCAGTGGAGCGAGACGATCGGCAGGCCGAACCCTGCCCCTTCACCGCACCCGGTGAGGGCGTTGGCGCCCTGCTGGAACGGCTGCAGGAGTCGGGGGACCTCAGCCACGTCGATTCCGGGGCCCTCATCGCGGATGGCGACCACGGTGCGACCGCCTTCGCTCCTGGCGCTGACCGCGATCTCCCCTCCTTCCGGCGAGAACGCCACGGCGTTGGCGAGGAGATTGGAGAGGATGGCTCGCAGGCCCCTGGGATCGCACGTCAGAGTGGGCAGTTTTCCTTCGCCCTCGACGAACACTCGCAAGTCTTTCTTGCGAATTTCGGCCGCCAAAGCGTCCAGACAGTCGTCGATGGCCGCATCGAGACTCTCTTCGACCGGGGCCATCGCTCCGATCCCAGCCTGGAGCCGGAGGATTTCGAGAATCTGGTTGACCAGCTTCAGGAGCTTGTGGCCGGCGAGACAGACGTGCTCGGCGTAGTTTCGATATTGCGGCGCGCCGAGCGGTCCCAGGGTCTCGCCGGCGAGAATCTCCGAAAATCCGATGATCGAATTGAGCGGCGTGCGGAGCTGGTGGCTGGCCACCCGCAGAAAGGAGCTCCTCGCCTCGTCGCTGATCGAGATGGTCACGGCCCTAGGGCGGTTCCCGTCATCGTAGGAGAGAGCCTCATTCGTCGCCGACTCGCTCATCGCCCCATTCCTTTTCCACCAACGCGCACCGGCTCGCCAACTATGACGCCGCCGGGTTTACCATCCGGTTTCCGCTCGCGCGGAGCGAGCGCGTTCGCCTTGTGATTGCGCCATCTCGCCTCAGCCATCGAGAGCCGCTACGCTCCCCGGCCGAAAGCTGATCGAATGCCGAGCCCATTCTCCGCCCCAAAGGACGCCCAACGCCCTTCGCCGGATCGGGACGCCAATCGGGCGGCTCAGTTCTGGCACGGCGCTCTTTTCGTCGCCGCTTGGTTCTCCGGCCTGGGACTTTGGGCCGCCTCCGGATCGGCGCCGGGCCTCGGCCGGACCTTGATCTGGCCCCTCCTGGCTCTGGTCACTCCTTCAGGCGCCGGCCTTTTCCTTGCCCGCACCCCAAGAACCTCGGCCCAGATCCTGCTCCTCGCCTTCTGGGTCGCCGGCGCGAGCTGCGCGGTCGCGTTTTCCGGGGGTCTGTGGGGGCCGCTGGCGGTCTGGATCCTGCTGCCGCTTGCCGCATCCACGGCCATGGGAAGCCGGATGGCGGAGGCGGCCGCGCTGAGCGTCGCCGCCGGCGGCGTCCTCACGCTGATCCAGGTCTCCGGCCGCCTGCCCGGCGCCGAGTTCGACGCCGGGCCATGGCTGACGATCATCGGCCTTTTCGTCTTCGCCTTGGCCATGGGATCGGCTTCGATCCTGGCGCTCGTTCGCTTCGAAGCGCGGCGCTCGCGTCTGGCAGCGCGCGCCGAGGAGTTGGACGGCGTCCTCAAGGCTCAGCCTCTTCTCACCCTCGAGCTCGCGCGCGACGGCGCGATCTTGCGCACCTACGGGGGCTTCATCGAACCGCTGATCGACGGCGCCCCGCCGGCCAGTTTCATGGCCCTCGGCGAAGATCCGGCGGCGCTCGCACGCACGGTCGCCACGGCCTTCCAGACCGGAGCGGCCGACTTCTTTTTTTCGCCGGATTTTGGCGACCGGCCGTGGTTGGCGGCGAGCCTCAGACGACGCGGCGCAGGTCTCATCGCCGTCCTTCGTGACGATTCGGGCGAGGGGGCGCGCGAGGCCGCTCTCGCCGAGGCGGCGCGGGAAGCCATCGCCGCGAGCCAGGGCAAGAGCCGGTTCCTCGCCAACATGAGCCACGAACTGCGCACCCCCCTCAACGCCATCGTCGGATTCTCCGACATCATGCGCGCGGAGATGTTCGGCCCTCTGGACCCCAAGTACGCCGAGTACGCCAGCCTCATCCATGAGTCGGGCGGCCATCTCCTCGAGCTCATCAACGATGTCCTCGACATGTCCAAGATCGAGGCGGAGCGCTACAGCCTCGCCCTGGAAACCTTTGACGCCCGAGAGCCGGTGGCGGCCGCGGTGCGGCTGATGCGCATCCAGGCCGAGACCGCGAACGTCCGCTTGCTCCCCGCCCTTTCGCAGGAGCCGGTGAGGGTCAGGGCCGACCGCCGCGCGCTCAAGCAGATCGTCCTCAATCTGCTTTCCAACGCAATCAAGTTCACGCCCAGCGGAGGCCGAGTGAGCGTGATGCTCCAGATCCAGGGCGACGAAGTGGAGATCATCGTCGCCGACGACGGGATCGGCATATCGCCTGATGACCTGGCCCGCCTGGGCACACCATTCGAGCAGGCCGGCGACGCCCAGCAGAGGGCGAGAGGCTCGGGCCTGGGCCTTTCCCTGGTGCGCGCCTTCGCTGAACTCCATGGCGGGCGCATGGAGGTCGCCAGCGAGGCGGGCGCCGGCACGGCGGTCGAAGTGCGGCTGCCCATCCTGGTCGAGGCGGAGGCGTACCGAGGCGACCAGGCGTCCCAGGCCTTGGGCGAGGAACCAAGCCCCGATGCCTTCGGCGAAAACGTCATCCGTTTCGCCCCTGAGCGGCGCACCTAGTGATGCCGCTCTCTCCCACGGTTTGCATCGACTGGCCGGCTGGCGACGCAACAGGATGAGGGATCCTCCTTTGACGTTGATCCACTGAGGCGACCGGATTGCTCATCGACAGCGAGGTGTGGGTCGCCGCTCTGATCCGCCGGGTCGATCTGGCGGGCGAGACGGCCGTGGTCGTGCGCAGGGGCGACCCGAAGGCCGGAGCGATCCTCGTGAAGACCTTCGATCCAGCCGCTGGAGCCTTCCGGCTCCTCTCCGCCGTCCGGGTTGGCGAGGACGAGTCGCGCTGGATCGAGCCCTGGCCCGGCGCCGACGAGACGAGCCTGGAGGCGCATATCGCTCGCCGATTGAAGCTGGACCCGGACCTGTGGGTGGTGGAGATCACCGCCAAAGAGGCCGACCGCTTCCTCACCGAGCCGGTGGAACGCCCCTCGCCGGATCCGCCAAGAGGCGCCGGACCCGAGCGCCCTTAACCCTCCTGCTCAACCGGATCGAAAGCCCATCGCGGTACGATGGCGTCATGCTTTTCCTTCTCAACGAGACGGTGCTCGACCTTTCTTCCTGCGGCCTTTCGCTTTCGGCGGCGGCCCATCGATACCGCCGGCTCGACCTGGAGTTCGTCGGCCGTCTGGGTGCCGAACTCTATGCCGAAGACCCCCGGCTGGAGACGCGCGAGCCTGAAAGGGCGGCGCGGCTGGCGGTGATGATCGCGGCGGTCGAGCCACGGATCAACGCCGCCCAGTTCCTCGCGCCATGCCCCGGCTGCAGCCTCTCCGAGGTCGCGAGCCGTTTCGAAGCCGTTCCCCAAGCGCTCCTCAACGAGATCCTGGGCGGCCGCAAGTCTGGCGAACTTGAGGCCTGGGCGGCCGATCGGAAGGTCTGGAGGCGTCTGGCGGCCTGAACCGAGTCCCGGAGGGATCTGAAGTGCGCTACCAGCGGGCCTCATGGTCCGTGTTCCCGACCCGATCACATCCAACGACGGATTGCTCGAGGGCGTCTACGGCGATCCGCCCGCCACGCTGGCGCGACTTGCAACGGAGGCGCGGCGGTTCACTCCTCTTGATCCCAGCGGAGAGGACCTTGCGGAGGCCCCCGACGCCCTGCTTGATCGGTTGGTTGTTCTGGCGCCGCCAGGAACCTTGGAGCGTCAAGGCGTCATCGCCCACGGTCTTCGCGTCCTCAAGCCCGGCGGCAAGCTCATCGCACTGGCGCGCAAGGACCTGGGCGGAATGCGGCTCTCGGCGGAACTGACGCGCCTGGGTTGCCGGGTCGTCGAGCGATCCAAGGCGCATCATCGGATCTGCGCCTGCCCGAGGCCCGTGGCGCTCGACCGGCTCGAGCCGGCGATCGCCCAAGCCGCACCGAGGTTCATTCCCCAAATCGGCCTGTGGACGCAGCCGGGACTCTTTTCTTGGGATCGCATCGACGCCGGCAGCGCCTTGCTTCTGGAGCGCCTTTCGGACTGCAAAGGGCGCGGAGCGGATCTCGGATGCGGAATCGGAGTCGTCTCGCGGGCCCTCCTCGAGTCCTCGGGCGTGACCCAGCTCCTCCTGATCGATATCGACCGCCGGGCGATCGCCATGGCGAAGCGCAACATCGATGATCCCAGGGCCGTCTTCCTCCACGCCGATGCGCTCCAGCCGAAGGTTCTCCCGCAAGATCTCGACTTCGTGGCCATCAACCCGCCTAGGCGCGTCGGCGGGACCGCGGATCGCAGCCTGGCGCTCGATCTCCTCTTCGCCGCCATCAGGGCGCTGCGCCCCGGCGGCCGGCTCCTCACTGTGGTGGAGCGCACCCTGGCCTGCGAGAGCGCGATCCAAGCGCGCGTCTCTCTCCTTCGCCCGGCGACGCGAGAGGGCGGCTACAAGCTCCTCGAAGCGGTCAAGTGACCGCGCGGCGCCTCGATCGGCTGCTCGCCAATCTCGGGTATGGGTCGCGACGCGAGATCGCGACCCTGGCGGCGTCCGGAGCGATCCGGTTCGGCGAGAGGATTCTGGACGATCCCGCCGAACGGCTGACGCTCACGACTGATTTGGCCGTGGGCCTCACGGTGTCAGGCGAGGCCATCGATCCCCTTCCGCCCCTCACCCTCGTCATGAACAAGCCCGCGGGCCTTGTCTGTTCGCACCGTGAGCCGGGCCGCAGCGTCTACGAACTGCTTCCGGAGCGCTGGCGCGGGCGAACCCCGGCGATCTCCACGGCGGGCCGGCTCGACGCGGAGACCACAGGTCTTCTCCTCCTTTCCGAGGACGGCGATCTCATCCACCGGATCACCGCACCCCGACGCCATGTCGCCAAGCGCTATCTCGCCGGGCTCGAGCGGCCCCTCTCCGGCGAGGAGACGGCGCTCTTTGCGAGTGGAGACCTGCTCCTCGAAGGCGAGGATCGGCCGCTCAAGCCGGCTCGGCTCGAGGTCCTTGGTCCAAGGCTCTGCCGCCTGACCATTTCCGAGGGGCGGCATCGCCAGGTTCGTCGGATGTTCGCCGCCACGAACAATGAGATCGTGAGGCTTCATCGCGAGGCGATTGGCGAGCTTTTGCTGCCCGAAGACCTCGCGCCCGGCGCGTGGCGGCCGCTGCGGGCGGACGAGATGTCGAAACTATTGGGCGAGCTCTGAACTTCTTAGGGAAGTGGGCCGCGGCCCGTCCTTGGGTTAAGCTCTGTAGTCATGTTGCCCGAAGATCCCAGGGTCAATCTTATCGGCAGATCCATCTGGGGTGGACTGGAGGTCAACCTCACCTGTGCGCCCGCCGGTCGGTTCGAAGTGGAGCCGAGGCCTGAACATCGGCTTCTGGTTCATTGCGGCGCCCCGGCGCGAGTGACCTTCCGCGATGGATTCCGCGGGCGATCCTACGTCCAACGACGCGGCGACATTGACCTCGTTCCGGCAGGCCTGGGCACCGTGTTCGAGGATGCTGATCCCACCTCCTTGATCGGCATCTGGCTCTCTCCGAGTTTCGTGGCTTCCGCCGCCAAAACGATGCGTTCCGGCAGGTCCCTGGAGGACGCGCACATCAAGGATCGCGATGAGGCGATCTATCGAATGGCCCTGATGTTCAAAGAAGAGATCGCCAGCGCCTCGCCGAGCGACCCGCTCTACCTCGACAGCCTCAGCCTCGCCTTCGTGACGCGCCTCCTTGAGCGCTGGGGCGCGCTTCACAAGCCCTCAGAAAGGGCGGCCCTGTCCAAGTCCAAGCTCGCCAAGGTTCTCGAATTCATTGAAGATCGGCTGGAAGATAAAGTCAGGATCGCCGATTTGGCCGAACTGATCGGTCTGAGCCCTTCGCACTTTCAGGTCCTCTTTCGTCAGACCCTCCATCGCCCTGTGCACGCCTATGTTATCGAGCGGCGTCTCGCAAAGGCCAAGCTGCTGCTAGAGAAGGGCGAGGCCACGATCAGCGAGGCGGCCCTGGCGAGCGGCTTCTCCCACGCCAGCCACTTGGCCAGACACATGCGACGCCGTTTCGGGGCGAGGCCATCGGAGCTGGCGCGCGGGTTGGATTGGCGAGCGCCTCGCTGATCGCGAAAAGTACAGCGGCCGAATAGTTTTCGTCCGATCGTGCTCGCCGGCGCGCGCTTGTGCGCGACACGCAACCGACCCCACTCCAGACTGCCGCCTCCAGGCTCTCTTGAGCCGGCGATCATTGCAGGGAGAAGAACATGAGGGCCCATCGAGTCTTGGCCGGAGCGACCTTGGCCGCGGCGGCGCTCTTCGCCGGATCCTCGGGAGCCGCGGTGATCCCGTTTTCCTTCCCCGGAACCAACTTGCCCCTGAGCGTGGTCGGCACGCTCACCACAACAGGGGGCCCCAACGGCGTCTTCGGCGAAGACGTGACCGCGATGAGCGGCACAGTGAACGGCGCTGCCTTCACCTTCATCCCCGATCCCACCGCTCCGAGCCCCTACATGACGCCGGACAATGCATTTAACTATGACGACAACTTCGATATCGCCACGTCATCTCTCGATTCCGCCGGCCTGCTCTTCGATGTCGGGAACGTCGAGTACAACCTCTATAATGTCGCAGGCTCTATTCCGTGCTTTCCTACACGGCTGGCGCCACAGCCTATAATCCTCAGGTCAACGGTGTCTTCGCGGTCCCTGAACCGGAGAGTTGGGCCCTGATGATCCTGGGCGGCTTCGCTCTGGGCCTCGTTCTGCGCACAAGGCGCAAGCTTGCCCCCGCCGGGAGCCTCGCGTCGTGTGCGGAAAATGCCTGAACAAACCTGAGGAATCAGGCCCCTCGCCGGCAAGGCGGCCCAGAACGGCTCCGAAAGAAAACAGGCGACGATCGCCTTCGATGGATCGGCAATCTCGTTGCGGGCGATCTCGCCTCTGCGGCGATATGGTAGGCCCCAGCGACCTCAGCACGACGAGACGGGCGCGGCTATCGACTCGAAACCCACCGAATCCTTGCAAGTCGAGGCCGGAGCCGTCCTGAACTCTAATAAGGAGCCGAGGAGTCGGCGCTCGCATCCGACCTGGACTGATCGCCGCTCTGGTCGGCGGCGACGTCGGCCGCCGCCGCGGAGTTGGGCCCGATCAGGACCGGCGGCCTATCGACCGGCGTCGGGATCGGGTCCGGATGAAGGCCCCATGAACGATCGATCGAATAAAACCGGACATGTACCGGAGCATCGCCGCTCTGGGCGGCCGCATACCGCTGGGGTGCGGTCGGAGCGGCGGCGACCGGCTCACGCGGCGGCAAAGGTTCTGATTGGGGGCTCGAGGCGGGCGCGTAGAGGCTGGTCGGCAGACGTGGCGCCGCACCTTGTCCCCGGGTGAGATCGGCGGGGCGGACCTCGCCGCTCAAAGCCTGGTTGAATCGCTCGGGAGCGGCTGGCGGGGGCGCCGACGCCGAGCTCTGTAGGCCTGGCGTGATCGCGGGCGGCGGAGAAAGTGCGCTCGAAGAGTCCCTCTTCCCCGGCCAGGAAAGAAAGGCGCCAGACCACACCTGCGAGGGCGAAGGCGTCTGGCCGGGCGCGTACGCCTCGGCGCCGTCGGGCGAGGGCGGCCCATAGCGATCCGGCGTCGCCCATGCCGCGGAGCCCAGGGGCAGGATGGCGAGGGCGAGAATGAAAGAGGCGGCGCGCATGATGATCTACCCGCGGAACTTCTGCCCGTCCCATTCTGCAACCTGCGATTTAACCTCGCCCTAACGCCCCCGCCACCAGGCCAGAGCCCGTCGCTCGAGGGCCGAGAGCGCCAGATAGAGCGCCCCGGCCATGGCTCCCAGCACCAGGATGGCGGCGAACATCTCCGGAATCTGGAGCTGGTTGCCAGCCTCGAGAATCCGCCAGGCAAGGCCCTGGGCTCCGCCGGCCCCGGCGACGAACTCGGCCACCACCGCCCCGATGATCGCCAGGCCCGCGGCGACCTTGTGTCCCTCCAGAAGGAAGGGGACCGCGGAAGGGAGTTGAAGGCGCCTGAAGCGGCTCCAGCGCGACGCGCCATAGAGATCGAAAAGGCGTCGAAGATCGGGATCGACAGCGGCCAGCCCGCTCACCGCGCCCGAGAAGATCGGAAAGAAAGCGACCACGGCGGCGAGCGCCACGATGGCGATGGTGGGATGATCGATGCCGGCCCAGATCACCACCAAAGGGGCGATGGCCACCACCGGGGTCACCTGCAAGCCGACGGCGATCGGCCGGATCGCGCCGGCGAGAGTTGTGCTGATCGCGGTCAAGACGGCGAGGAGATTGCCGAAGATCGAGGCCGCGACGAGCGCCAGGAGCGCCATGGAAAGAGTGCGCCAGGCCGATTGGGCGAGTAGGCCCGCGTTGGCGCAAAGCGCCTCGCCGATGGCGCTCGGCGGAGGGAGCACATAGACCGGAACCTCGGCGAGCCGAACGATCGCCTCCCACGCTCCGAGGAGAACGAGGATGAGCCCGATCGGAGCGAGGATGGCGCGCGCGTTCATCCGGCCTCGCCCATCGCCGCGGCGAGATCGGCGGAGATGAGTTCGGCCGCCTCCCGAAACGCCGCAGAGAGACGATATCCAGCCGGCCTTGGACCTCCCGGCCCGAGCCTTCTTTCGACGGCGATCCTGCCCGGCGCCGCGGTGAGCACGACGATCCTTTCGGCCATGTAGACCGCCTCCTCGACGTTGTGCGTGACGAAAACCATGGTCGGCCTTGCTTCGCTCCAGAGTTGCAGGACGTCGTCGGCCAGGGCCCGTCGGGTGATCTCGTCGAGTGCGGCGAAAGGCTCATCCATCAGGAGCAGCCTCGGGCGGCTGACCAGGGCCCTTGCGAGAGAGACGCGCATGGCCATGCCGCCGGAAAGCTGGGCCGGCCTCGCCGATGCGGCGCCAAGAAGTCCCACCCGCTCGAGGGCGGGCCGCGCCCGCTCCCGCGCCTCGGACTTTCTTACCCCCGAAAGCACGAGAGGCAGGCGCACGTTCGCTTCGGCGCTCATCCAGGGGGCCAGGGTCGGCGACTGGAAGACCAGGGAGGTCTCGCTCGACGCCACCGCGCGCCGCGCGACGCCGCTGCTGGGCGCCTCGATGCCGGCGAGCAGGCGAAGGGCGGTGGACTTGCCGCAGCCCGAGGGACCGACCAGGGCGATGATCTCGCCGCTCGCGAGGTCGAGGTCGATCGGCCCCAGGGCCCGGCAGCGCCCCTTGTAGTCGACCTCGGCCGCTTCGAGGATCGCGACCCTCTCGCGCAAGATCTAGGTCCCCGGCTTTCCGACGAAGGCCAGGGTGTAGGCGCTCTTCCAGTCGAGATCGGCCGGATAGACGCCGGCCTTGGAGGCCATGTCGAAGAAGCTCTTCCAGCGCGCGTCGGTCATCACGCCCAGCCCCCCCTTCGCAGCATCGCCTGAATCGACGATTCCGGCCTGGCGCATCTTCTGACGCGCCTGGGCGAGCACGTCCTCGGTCATCTCCTGGTTGTCGGCCAGAATCAGGGCGTCGGCGGGACGAGGATCGCCAAAGAGGTAGTCCTTCCAGCCGACTGCCGAGGCTTGGACGAAGGCGCGGACCGCCTTGGGATCGGAGGCGATCAGCTTGTCAGGCGCCAGCACCATCGCCGCGTAGCCCGAGTAGCCGTAGTCGGCGAGGAGAAAGACCTTGGGGCTGAAGTGGGCCTTCTTCTGGATCGTATAGGGCTCGTTGGTGAGGTAGCCTTCTTCGACGACGTCTTTGTTGGCGATGAAGGGCGCGCTCGAGGTATAGGCGTGGACTTGGCTGTCGGTGAAACCGTACTTCGCCTTCAGCCATACCCAAAAGGCGTTCACCGAGGCGCTCGACAGCAGCACCGGGTGACCCTTGATATCGGCGAGCGAATTGATGCCCACGTCGGGGTGGGCGATGAGGACCTGGGGATCCTTCTGCATGAACGCCGCCACCGCCTTGATCGGGATCTTGCGCGCGGCGAGGTTCATGACGATGAAGCTGTTGGAGCCAATCCCCATGTCGACGGCGCCCGAACCGATTAACTCCGGCACATTGACCCCCGGACCGCCGGGAATGATCCGTACCGCCAAGCCGCGCTTGGCGTACCGGCCTTCGGCGAGCGCCTCGTAGAAACCGCCCTGCTCGGCCTCGGCCCGCCAATCGGTGGCGAAGCGGATTGGCGTCAAGCCGGCGCGCGCCTGGGGCGTCTTCCCCGAACAGGCCGCCAGAGCCAAGGCGGCGAGGAGGACCAGGACTGGCGGCGCGGTCGGGAAGCGGCTGGACAAGGCGGCGCGAAGCTAGGCCGTCGTCGCCCGCGCGCCAAGCCCGGGCGATTTAGCCGTCGATCAGGAGAAAACCTGTCGCGATTCGGCCGGATCGATCAGACGCACCGCCTCGCCGGTGCCGGCCGCCAGGACTTCCGAAATTTCGGCGCAGGCGCCGCGAACGATCTCGAGGCCATCACAGACGAAGTCGGCGTGGGCCGCAATCAAGTCCTGCGGCGTTCGGCAGCGCAGCACGGCCATCCATCCCGAAAAGGCGTTGGCGCATTGACGTCCGACGAGGCCGGCCCAGGTTCGACCGAACGCGTCTGCCTCCGCCGCCGCGAGGCTGCCGGACGCGAGGAGGCGTGATATGGGCCGTTCGCGCGCGATCGAGTCCAGCGATTCCGAGGAGATGTTCATGTATGCTGCAATGCATCATTTACCGTTGCAATGCAAGAAAATTGATCAGATCGGCCGGCAAGATTGGGGCTCGGCTCGGGAATTGTGAAAGCTACCCGGCTTGCGCCGGCGCGTCGCCGCGGGCCGCCAAAGGCGCTGTGCATCCACGTCGAAAGCTGGAGTCCGGCTGGGCGTCTTCAAGGGCGACTTCACCACCCTGAAAGGGCGATTTCTAGTTGAGAAAGATTATTTTCTATTCTAGGTATAACCCATATCAATCTGGCCGGCGCAAATTCGCCGCCGCGCAAGGGCCGGATTCCGCGTCGCACCGTGGGACAACGCATGAAGCTGACCGTCGAACTTGAGCGCTGGGCATATCGCGCCCCGCTCCATATCACCGGTCACGTCTTCACCGAGGCGCAAGTGCTGATGGCCGTCACTACCGAGGGCAGATTCACGGGGCTGGGCGAAGCGGGGGGCGGCTATTATCGCCCGGAAACGCCAGACGGCATGGCGAGCGAGATCGAAGCGGTACGCGATCGTCTCGAGGCAGGAATCGACCGTGAGTCCTTGCGTTCACAGCTCGCTCCTGGTGGGGCGCGCAATGCGGTCGATGCCGCGCTTTGGGATCTGGAATCCAAACGGAGCGGAAGGCCTGTCTGGCAATTGGCCGACCTGGGAGCGCCAAGGGCCTTGCGCACGACACTCACCGTTGGCGCGGGCGAACCCGAGGCCATGGCCGCTCGCGCGCGCGACTACGTTCAGGCGCGCGCGATAAAGGTGAAACTGACCGGCGAGGATGATGAAGCGCGGCTGCGCGCAGTGCGCAAGGCGCGTCCCGACGTATGGCTTGGCGTCGATGCGAATCAGGGCTTTACCCTGCAATCGCTTCAAGCGCTCATCCCGGTTCTGCTGGAGATGGAGGTCAGACTGATCGAACAACCTTTACCGGTCGGGAAGGATGCCGATTTGAAAGGTCTCGATTGTTCGATTCCGCTGGCCGCCGACGAAAGCGTGCAGGGATTTTCCGATCTGGCCGGGCTCGATGAGCGCTACGACGTGATCAATATCAAGCTCGACAAATGCGGCGGCCTGACCGAAGGCCTGGCGATGGCGCGAGAGGTCCGCCGCATGGGCCTGAAACCTATGGCGGGCTGCATGACGGGAACATCGCTCTCCATCGCGCCGGCGTTCGTGCTGGGGCAGATCTGCGAGCTAGTCGACCTCGATGGCCCGGTCATGCTCGCCAAAGATCGCGAACCGGCCGCCAAATATGAGGACGGAAACGTCTGGTGTCCGCCATCGGTTTGGGGTTGTCCATCATGAAGGCTGCGTCGGGACTCGCGTTGGCGGGCTTGTTGATGGCGGCCTTGCCATCCGCGGCGGCGCCGCCCGCCGATCTGGACGCGACCGTCGCCCGTGCGATGAAGGCTTTCGGCGCGCCCGGCCTCTCCCTCGCCATCGATGAAAACGGCAAGACGGTGGTGGCCAAGGGCTACGGCGTGCGGAGCATCCAGACGGGTGCGCCGGTCGATGCACACACCATCTTTCCCATCGGCTCCGAAACAAAGGCGTTCACATCCGCGGCGCTGGCGATCCTGGTGGACGAGGGCAAGCTCAAGTGGAGCGACAAGGTTGTCGACAAGTTGCCCGGCTTCCGGATGTACGATCCCTACGCCACTGCGCACATGACCGTGCGCGATCTCTTGACCCATCGCAGCGGGTTGGGGCTCGGCGAGGGCGATCTGTTGATCACGCCGTCCACCAATCGCAGCCGCGCGGACATCGTCCATGCCTTGCGCTATCTCAAACCGAAGACGGGATTTCGCGAGAAATTCGCCTACGACAACATTCTCTACATCGTCGGCGGCGCGCTGGTGGAGGCTGTCTCCGGCGAGACCTGGGAGCACTTTGTCGAACACCATATTTTCCAGCCGCTGAACATGACAGACGCACGGACAGAATATCGCCGCAACGCGACCAATGGCGTCGCGCTTCATGCGCGGATCGGCGGTCCCATCCGCGGCATGGGCGATCAGCATATCCTGGCGCACGGGTTGGAAGGAGGCGCCGCCGCGCCCGCTGGGGCGATCAACGCCAGCGCCGTCGACATGGGCAAGTGGATGGCGATGTGGCAGGACGACGGGCGGTTGCCGGACGGCGTGCGCCTGCTCAGCCACGACGCCGTCGAACAATTGCGCAGTCCGGTGGTCGTCGTGCCGTCTGATGCGTTCGGGGCGCCAATTCCCGTCATCCAGCCCCAACTCCAGGACTATGCGCTGGGCTGGTTCGTCGAGGATTACCGCGGCCATAAAATCATCGAACATACGGGCGCGGTGTTGGGCGCGCTTGCGGCGCTCTATTTCATTCCGGAAAAACACGTCGCAATCTCAATCGCTATCAACTCTGAAGATGGCGGGACGCGCCGAGCGCTGCTCTATCATCTCTTGGATTACTACCTGGGTCTTCCGCACACGGACTGGGTCGCCACGCTTGGAAAACTTCGCGAAGATCTGATTGTCCAAGCGCTTGCCGAGTTGAAAACGCTGCCGAGACAATACCAACGCAACAATCACGTGACGCTGGCGATGGCGAGCTATGCTGGCGTCTATGCCGACCCGTGGTATGGCGCGATGGCGATCTCGGTGCGGCCGGGCGGCAAATTGTGGATCGATTTCGACCGTTCGCCGGGCATGCAGGGGCCGCTGGAACATGTCGCCAACGATACGTTCCGCGCCCATTGGACCGATCGGGGAATCGAGGACGCCTATGTTACGTTCACCGTGAGGAACGGCTATGTCACGGCTATTGCGATGAAGCCTGTCTCGCCACTTGCTGATTTCAGTTTCGACTACCGGGATCTGGCGTTCAGACCAGAGGCGCGCGCGCGAGGGGCAAAGTAAAGGCGGTTCTTATCGGAGCCGAATCCTCACACATCGGGGCCAGACAAATTGCATCCTTACCGTCAGTCAGGGGTCTAGGACATCGACTCATTAGCGCGCATCCAGATTCTGGCTGAGGCGAGTTTGACGCCGGCGAGGTAGTTGTCGGGGCGTTTGTCGAAGCGGGTGGCGACGCCTCGGAAGTGTTTGAGCTTGTTGAAGAAGCGCTCGACGAGGTTGCGGTATCGATACAGGAACCGAGAGAAGGCCGGGACATTGGTTCGGTTCGGCATGGGCTTGACGTTGGCCCAGGCGCCGCGCTCGGCGAGGACCCGTCTCAGGGCGTCGCTGTCGTAGGCCCGGTCGGCCAGAAGAATCTGGCCGGCCCGCATCAGGCCCAGCATGTCTTGGGCGCTCCGGCCGTCATGGGCCTGGCCCTCGGTGAGCTTCAGCGCGATCGGCAGGCCATTGGCGTCGACCAGGGCGTGGATCTTGGTGGTCAGGCCGCCGCGGAGCGACCCATGCAACCGGATCGGTTGTCTTTTTTTTTGCGTTGGCGGCGTGCTGATGGACGCGGATCGACGAGGAGTCGATCATCTGGATGTCGCCCTCGTAGGCCTTTGACACCGCAGCCAGAAGCCGGTCCCACACCCCCGCCTTGCGCCACCGGTTGAAGCGGTTGACGCAGGTCGTGTGCGGGCCGTAGCGCTCGGGGATGTCCGCCCACGGCGCCCCGGTGCGCAACCGCCAGAAAATGCCATTCAACACCCGCCGGTCATCCACCCCGGGGCACGCCCCGCGGCTTGTTCGGCAACAACGGCTGGATCACCGACCACTCAAAGTCCGTCAGATCAAAACGCGCCATCTCAACCTCCGCATCAATGCGTCGGTTGAATCAGCCACCCCCCGATTCGGGAATCCCCTTTATGGGTCTATGTCCTAGCGTTCCGCCGCGATCGGGCACGAGGCCCGTGCCCTCGTCCTGCCCGGAGCGCTCCGCCCTTCGCAGCCGCGCCGGCGAGAGATCATCGGCGCGGACTCCGGCGGCGGCCGCGGACTCCGGCAGAGGTTCGCCTAGAACCAGAGCCGTCGCGGAACGCGCCAACCCGTCGGAGGTCTGGATGCCGTATCCCCCCTGCCCGGCGAGCCAGAAGAATCCCGGCGCCTGAGGGTCATACCCTGCGACCGGAACGCGGTCGGGCGCGAAGGTGCGAAGGCCCGCCCACCTGGATTTCACCCGCCGGACCTTAAGAGTCGTCACCGCTTCCACCCGGTCGATCGCCAAGGCGACATCCCACTCCTCGGGCTGGGCGTCGCAGGCTTGGCTGGGGGTCTCGTCAGCTGGGGAGAGCAGGAGCTGGCCGGCGTCGGGCTTGAAGTAGAAGCGCTCGTCAATGTCGATGACCATCGGCCAGTCATCGACCTTTTCACCTTCGGGAGGGTCGACCAGGACGGCGGTGCGGCGCATGGGCTGAAGGCCCAGCGGCTCGACCCCGGCCATGACCGCCACCGCATCCGCCCAGGCGCCGGCCGCATCGATCACGATTGGGGCGACAAAGCTCCGGACCCCGGTGCGCACGATCCAGTTTCCCGGCCCGCGTTGGATATTCTCCACGGCGCAGTCGGTCAGGAGCCCGCCTTGGCGGGCGCGCAGAAGACGAAGATAGCCTTGATGGAGGGCGTGCACCTCGACGTCGGCCGCGTCAGGCTCGAACGCGGCGCTCTCGACCGCGTCATGCCGCAGAATGGGACAGAGGGTGCGTGCGGCCCGGCCATCCAACCGTCGTGAAACGACCGCGACGTCGCGCGTTTCCGCGAATGCGCCCAGGGTTTCCGCTTGCTCCTTAGTCGCGATATGCAATGCGCCTCGCGGTCGCAGAAGGGGAACGTCCGCGAATCCGGTCGGAGGTTTGACAAGGAAGTCGCGGCTGGCGCGCGAGAGCGCGCGAACAGGCTCAGCGCCATAGGTGAGAGAATAGAGAGCCGCCGACCGGCCCGTGGAATGGTAGCCCGGCTGACTCTCCCGCTCCAGAACGAGGAGCCGATGGGTTTCCGCAAGATACGCGGCGACCGAGGCCCCGGCGATGCCGGCGCCGATGACGATGATGTCGAAATGGCCGACGGTCACTGGCGCCTCTCCCCGATCAGAACGCAGAGCAGGGACTTCGGTCTGAATCTGGAAACGCGCCGATACCACTCGACGCCGAGGGACACCTTAATCAGACTGGAAAGATTTTTCACTATTGGCAATTCAGCCGCGTCGGGCGCTTCGGGGACGTCGCTCCGCGCGCCTGATCCGCGTCGGTGGAGCGGTCTGCGGTTGCTCGGCGACCCCTGCCATCGCCGCGATGAGATGGGCCTCAGCCGCGGAACAGATGGAGAGGACTCGGCAGGGGTCTGGGCCAACGGCGATGTAGGCGTGTCCCATCTGGCTGTCGAAATAGATCGAATCGCCGGACATCAACCGCACTGGAGCGTAGACGTCGGTGTGGATCTCGACTTCGCCTTCAAGCACATAGGCGAACTCGTCCCCCGGGTGCCGGATGAGCTCGCCGAACTCTTCGATGCTGCGGGCCCGGATTTCCGCCACGATCGGGATGAAGCGCTTGTTGAGCAAATCGGAGGCGGGATAGAGATGGCCATAGTTCGAGGTCTCGATGGCCTTGCCCTCGCCCCGTCTCGAGATGCTTCTCCGCCCGCCTGTCTCGGAGGTCGGGTCGGCCTCGCGGGCCCCGAAGAGGCGGGCGATGTCGACCTCGAGCCCTTCGCTCAACCGCGTGAGCTTGTCGTAGGTGAGCGACATCTTGTCGTTTTCGATCTTCGAGAGCGTTGAAACCGGCAGTCCGGTTCGCCGACTGACGCCGGCAAGGGTCCAGCCGCGCTCGATGCGAAGCGCCCTGACCACCGCTCCCGGACTTGCGGTGGAGCGGACAGGCGGGACAGGGTCTGTCATGAGGGCAAAGACCTAATGAAGGTGTGGCGCGATTGCCAGTCTTTCTGAATATAGAGCGTCAATCCTGAAAATCGCTTTTCCCGACCTGAAAATACATTATCATCGCTGGTCGCCAACATCGCGCGAGGGGAGGCGAGAGAATGCGTAGCCATAGACTTCTGGCGCTGGCGGTGGCGAGTTCGACGCTGGCGCTTTGCGCGCCCAGGATCGCCCTGGCCGCTTCGGCGGCCAATCCCGATCGGCCGGCGGCCACCGTGGAAGAGGTAATCGTCACTGCGGAAAAGCGCAGCGAGCCTCTGAAGAAGGTGCCGATGAGTGTCACCGCGATCACCGGCGTCGAGCTCCAGAAGATGCAGGAAATCAGCTTCGTCGACTATGCGGCGAGCGTTCCGGGGCTGTCGCTGCAGAGCATCCAGCCCGGCATCACCCGTCTCACCCTACGTGGCGAGAACGCCGGCGAGGATGGTTCGACCGTGGCGACCTACATCGACGAGACCCCCATCGGATCGAGCACCGCGCTTCTCAACGGCGGCACAGTGACCGGCGATTTCGACACCTTCGACCTCACGCGGATCGAAGTTCTTCGCGGGCCTCAAGGAACGCTCTACGGCGCCGACAGCGAAGGCGGCCTCATAAAGTTCGTCACCAACCCTCCCGTTCTGGGCGCATTCGCCGGTCTGCTCGAGGTCGGAGGCCAAGCCGTCTCCCACGGCGACGACGTCGGTTCGATCCATGGCATGGGCAACATCCCGCTCGGGGACACCGTCGCCGTTCGCCTCGACGGCTTCTACGAGGAGCTTCCCGGTTACATCGATGATCCCGCGCTCGGTGAGAAGAACCTGAACAACGGCCGCCGGGACGGCTATCGCGCCTCCGTCCTGATCCAGCCGGCGGAAAAGCTGACGGTGCGTCTGACCGCCCTCGGTCAGGAGACCAAGCTCAATGGTACGCCGGATGTCGATGTCGATACCACGACATTGCAACCGCTCACCGGCGACCTCACGCAGGTGCGCGCCATCAATGAGCACAGCGACTTTCAGTTTCGGAATTTCAACGGCACGATCAGATGGGATTTAGGCCCGGTGAACCTGGTCTCCTCGACCAGCTATGGCCTCTTCGACACCTATCAGTTCATTGATGGTACGGTGGTCGACGGGCCGCTGCTCACCGCGATTTTCGGTCAACCGTTGGGGGCCAGCGTCGAGAACGATACCCACCTGAAGAAGTTCACCCAGGAGGTGCGTCTGGCATCCGCGCCTTCGGATCGTTTCGAATGGCTGGTGGGCGGCTTCTACACCCAGGAGACGGCCCTGCTCGCCCAGAATCTGTCCGCCTTCTCCCTGGCCACCATGACGCCTCCGCCCGGCTTCGCCGGCCTCGAAGTGGTGAGCCTTGCTTCAACCTATACTGAATGGGCGGGGTTCGGAAGTGCGACCTTCCACTTCAATCGCCACTTCGACATCCAAGCGGGTGGACGTTATTCGTCGAACACCCAGGATGCCACGGAAATCATTGCAGGGCCACTGGCCGGCGGGGGCCAGAACTTCAGCACACCTTCGAGTGGAGATGTCTTCACCTATTCAGTGGCGCCCAGCTGGCACATCAACACGGACAGCATGGCATATCTGAGGATCGCCACGGGATTCCGTCCTGGAGGTCCCAATCCCCTTCCGCCCGCGGCGCCGGCCAACACCCCGCGCGAGTTCGTTTCCGATCGGACGACGAACTATGAGGCGGGCGTGCGTTCGACACTGCTTGACGGCCGGCTTTCGCTCGACCTCGCCGCCTATCTGATCGAGTGGCGCAACATCCAGTTGGTGGAGATCGTCAACAACTTCGGCATCGACGGCAACGGCGGGACGGCGCGAAGCGATGGGGTGGAGTACAAGGTCGTTTTCGTCCCGGTCCGGGGACTGAACCTTACGGCCGATGGGGCCTACACCGACGCGCGGCTCACCAGCAACGCCCCTGACGTCGGGGGAGTCGACGGCAATCCGCTGCCCTATGCGCCCAAGTGGAGCGAATCGCTCGACGGGGAATACGACTTCGGCCTCGGCGAAGACCTCGGCGGTTTTGTGGGCGGCCGGGTCAGCTACGTCGGTAGGCGCTTTTCCGATTTCTCCACCACGGCGCCCCAGACCGCGCTTTCCGGCTACACGACGGTTAGCCTGCGCGCGGGCCTTCGCCGCGGCCCGTTCGAAGTGGAGCTCTTCGCGAAGAATCTGGGTGATGTCCGGGGAATCACGAGCTTCGCCACGGAGACCTCAGCCTTGACCGGCGCCGTGGTCGAATCCGAAATCTCGGTCATCCAGCCGCGAACCGTGGGCATCCAGTTGAGTGCGCGGCTCTAGGTGGTCCGTCATAGTAGACGTTTCTTCCAGAGGTGACGCGAGCCCGGACCGGTCCGGAGGAAGGCGAATGACCACCTTGCGATCCAATGTGTTTCTGACCGCGCTGGCCGCAGCAGGCCTACTCCTGATGGGCTCGGCCGCCCCGCAATCGTCTTCGCCCACGGCGCTCGAACCGGCGCGAGCGACTCAGGCGGCCCCAGTGAGTTCGGCGCCGACACCGTCGAGCGTCGGGACCTCCCATCCTCTCACCGTCGAGGACGTGAACGCCTGGCTCGATGGCTTCATGCCCTACGCCTTGAAGTCGGGGAACATCGCCGGGGCGGTGGTGGTGGTGGTCAAGGACGGCCAAGTCCTCACCGAGAAGGGCTATGGCTTCTCGGACGTGAAGACCCGCACGCCGGTGATTCCGGATCAGACGCTCTTCCGGCCCGGCTCGATCTCCAAGCTCTTCACCTGGACGGCAGTGATGCAGCTAGTCCAGGAGGGCAAGATCAATCTCGACACGGACGTCAACGCCTACCTCGACTTCCGGATTCCGCCGCGCTTCGGCAAGCCGATCACCATGCGCGACCTGATGACCCACACGCCGGGATTCGAGGACGTCTATCAGGACCAGGGCGTTTCGAAGCCGGCCTACCTCACCAGTCTCGGCGCTTATCTGAAGGCTCACGTTCCCGAGCGCATCTATCCGCCCGGCGAGGTCCCCGCCTATTCCAACTATGGCGCGGTCCTCGCCGGCTACATCGTCGCGCGTCTGTCGGGCGAACCCTTCGACGAATACATCCAACGCCACATTTTCGCCCCCCTGGACATGGCCCACTCGACCTTCGCCCAGCCCCTTCCGGCGGCGATGAGGCCCTTCATGTCCCAGGGCTACATCGTGGCCTCGGGGCCGGCCAAGCCCTACGAGCTGATCAATGTCCGCCCTGCCGGCAGCCTCACCACCACCGGCGACGACATGGCCCATTTCATGATCGCCCAGCTCCAGAACGGTCGCTATGGCGCCGCGAGCATCCTTCAGCCAGCGACGGCGATCGAGATGCATCAGGCCCAGCCACCGCACAATCCGCCCCTGCCGAGCTTCGCGCTGGGTTTCTATCACGAGGATCGCAACGGCCAGGTGATCATCGGCCACGCTGGCGACACCAATTTTTTCCACTCCGACCTGCACATGCTGCCTGCCCAAGGAGTGGGGATCTTCCTCGCGGTGAACAGTCTCGGCACAAAAGGCGCAGCCGAACCTGTGCGCGAGCAGCTTTTCCATGAGTTCTTGGATCGCTACTTCCCGGTTCCTTCGCGGATCCGGCCGGCCATTGTAAGCGCGGCGGCCGACGCCAAGACCCTCGACGGCCTTTACTGGTCGAGCCGGCGCAACGATTCGAGCTTCATGCGCTTTCTCGGCTTGCTCGGCCAAGTCAAGGTAATCAGCGATTCCAAGGGGATCGTCACTGTTTCGGAGCTGACCAACGCCGCCCGCGCGCCGCTCAAGTGGCATGAGATCGCACCGTTCCTCTGGCAGGACGCCAGCGGCGAGGATCGTCTCGAAGCCAATGTGAAGAATGGCCGCGTGGAGGAGTGGGCCAGCGACATTCTGCCGCCCGCCTTCGAGTTCCTCCCGGTCCCAACCTGGGCCCAGTCAAGTTGGAATGAGCCGCTCTTCATCGCCATGATCGTTGTCTTCCTCCTGACGATCATCTTCTGGCCGGTCTCAGCCATCGTTCGCGCCAAGTTCAAGGCCCGCCTTTCGCTCCCCGGCTCGGCGGCCTGGGCCTATCACTTCGTGCGCGTCGGGGCGGTCGCCGACATCCTTGGCCTCGCCGCCTATTTCGCGATTTTCCAGAGATTCGTTTCTGGAAGCGCTTGGCTCGATCCAACTCTGACCCCCTGGCTGTGGCTTGCCCAGATCCTCTGCATCCTGAGCTTCCCCGCTGCCGTTCTTGCGATCTGGAATGCCGTGGAGGCGTGGCGGGGAGAGGGCCGCGGCTGGTTCGGCCGGCTCTGGTCGCTCGTCCTCATGCTCTCGTGCTTTGCGATGATCTGGTTCGTGCTTAGCCTCCATCTGGTCACGCTGAACGTCCGGTACTAGCGGGGACCCGCAGGAAGCGGATCGTTCCCATCTGCTTGCGTCCGATCCACGGAATTCTAGGGCCCGATGGCGCGAAAGCTTCTTCTGGCCGGCGCGATTGGGTCGGCTTTAGATTGCGGCCAAAGTCGAGCTTTACCTGATGACGATGGCAACGCGGACCGATCCCGAGGATGGCGAACAGCCACCATGGAACCCAAGGCATATCTGAGCGGACTCGGAGCCGCTTTGCCGGATGGGAAAATCAATTATCATCGCCTGGGCGACGGCTCCGCCGTCCGAGGGGAGGCGAAGTGATGCGCAAACACCTGTTGGCGGCCCTGGCGGCGTCGGTCTCGGGTCTGGCGCTCGGCGCGCCGGTGGCCCAAGCCGCGACCAATCAGATGCAAACCACCTCCACGGTGCAGGAGATCGTGGTCACCGCTGAGAAGCGAAACGAGGCGTTGAGCCAGGTGCCTATGGGCGTCAGCGCTCTTCCCGGCGTTCAGCTCGAAAAACTGCACCAGGTGGGCTTTATCGATTATGCTTCCTCGGTGCCTGGTTTGTCACTGGTGACAGACGGTCCCGGCATCACCCGCCTCACCCTTCGCGGATTGAACTCCGGCGGCGTGGGATCGACGGTCGCCATCTACGTCGACGAATCGCCCTTCGGCTCCAGCTCTGCGCTCCTCAACGGATCCATTCTCACAGGCGACTTCGATACCTTCGATCTGGGGCGGATCGAGGTCCTGCGCGGGCCGCAGGGCACCCTCTACGGCGCCGGAAGTGAAGGGGGACTTCTCAAATTCGTTACCGTTCCTCCGCAGCTCGGGACCTTTTCGGCCATGCTCCAGCTCGACGGCGAAACTGTCAACCATGGGGATCAGGGATGGTCGGCGCATGGCTATTTCAACGCTCCGATCGGGAGCGAAATCGCGGTGAGGGTGGACGGTTTCTACCAGGATCTCCCTGGTTGGATAGACGATCCGACTCTAGGGGAGCACGACGTCAACCACGGCCGAAAGGATGGCGGGCGCGGTTCGATCCTCTTCAAGCCGACTGAAAAGCTTTCGGTTCGTCTTACCGCGTTCGGTCAGGAAACTCTGAACCACGGGACGCCGTATGTCGATTATAACCCGGCGACCCTACAGCCGATCCAGGATCTCGCCCAACACAGGTTGATCAACGACCGGCTGGACTTTCAATATCAAAACTACAATGGCACGATAAATTACGATGCCGGACCGGTAACCATCATTTCATCAACCAGCTACAGTATCTTCGATACCTATGATTTTGGCGATGTGTCGCCGCTCTACGGTCCGCTGTTTACGGCAGCGTTTGGCCAGACCCTCGGGGCTAGCCTCGAGGACGACACCCATCTCAAGAAGTTCAGCCAGGAGATCCGGCTCGCATCTCCATCGGCGCAGCGTCTGGAATGGCAAGTGGGCGCGTTCTACACCCGCGAAACAGCGGCGCTCGACGAGAACCTCAGCGCTTTCGACCCGGCGACCCGGACCACTCCGGCGGGCCTATTAGGGCTAGAGGTGCCCATCCTCAATTCGATCTATACGGAATGGGCCGGCTTCGGGAACCTCACGCTCCACTTGAGTCGCGCCTTCGACATCCAGGCCGGCGGCCGCTACTCATCGAACAGTCAGACCGCGACCGAGACGGTGACCGGCCCTCTCGTCGGGCCGGGCTTCACCTTCTCAACGCCGTCGAGCGGGGATTCCTTCACGTGGTCGGTGGCTCCGCGCTGGCATCTGAACCCCGACACCATGATCTATGCCCGGATCGCCACTGGCTTTCGACCCGGCGGACCCAACGACTTACCGGTCGCCGCGCCGCCCAGCGTGCCTCGAGAGTACGGTCCTGACCGGACCGTCAATTACGAGATCGGCGCGCGCACCGCGCTCCTCGACCATCGCCTCTCGATTGACGTGGATGCCTTCTACATTGATTGGAAGGACATCCAGCTCTTTGAACAGCTCAGCGGCTTCGGTATCGACGGAAACGGCGGCACGGCTCGAAGCTATGGTTTTGAATACAATTTCCAACTTGTCCCGGTGACCGGGCTCACCCTCTCCTTGGACGGCGCCTACACCAACGCCGAACTTACCAGCGATGCGGCGGGCGTAGGCGGTCTCACCGGAAACTGGCTCCCATGGGCCCCGAGGTGGAGCGAGTCCGCCGACGGGGAATACGACTTTCCCCTCTTCTCCGATTTCGAGGGCTTCTTCGGCGGCCGGGTGAGCTTCGTGGGCAGGCGCTACTCCGACTTTCAGGTCGGCATTCCGCAGACCTCCATTTCCGGTTACACCACGATCGATCTTCGCGCCGGTCTCCAGGACGCGCGCTGGCTCTTCGAGGTTTACGTCAAGAACGTCGGCGACTCGCGCGGCATCACCGATCTTGCCCCGGCAGCTGCAGCGATCACGCCGGCCGGCGATGTCGACCTGGCGATAACTCAACCCAGGACCTTGGGAATACAGATTTCGAGGAAGTTTTAGAAGCCTTCACGATGCGTACTGGCTGGGTCGGACGAGTTCCATTCGGATACCCGTGCCGCCGCTCCGAATCGTGAGACGCGGGAGAAGTGCATGCGCCTGACCAGATTGATGGCCGCCCTTGCAGCGGCCATCGGCGTCGCTGTTTCGCTGGGCGCGGCAGGGCCGGCCGGCCACGCCACGGCTTTGAGGCCACAGGGCGCGCCGACGAGCATTGCACCGACTGCCTCGGTGGGCGCCTCTGCCGTCGCAGGAGGAGCCGCCCATCCCCTCACCGCCGACGACGTCAACGCTTGGCTCGACGGCTACATGCCCTATGCCTTGAAGAGCGGCGACATCGCCGGTGCGGTGGTGGTGGTGGTCAAGGACGGCCAGGTCCTGACCGAGCGCGGCTACGGCTATTCGGACGTCAAGACCCACGCCCCGGTCGATCCGAAGTCGACGCTCTTCCGCCCCGGATCGATCTCCAAGCTCTTCACCTGGACCGCGGTGATGCAGCTCGTCCAGGCTGGCAAGATCGACCTCGACGCCGACGTCAACCGCTATCTCGACTTCAGGATCCCGCCTTACCAGGGCAAGCCCGTCACCATGCGCGAGCTGCTGACCCACAGCGCCGGCTTTGAGGAAGACATCAAGCATCTCATCACCAGCGATCCAAAACAGATGCTGTCGCTTGGCGCCTACATCAAATCCTGGGTCCCGACGCGCTTCTACACGCCCGGAAGCGAGGTGGCCTATTCCAACTATGGCGCGGCGCTCGCCGGTTACATCGTCCAGAGAGTCTCCGGCGAGCCTTTCGACGCCTACGTCGCGCACCACATCTTCCAGCCGCTGGATATGACGAACTCGACCTTCGTGCAGCCGCTTCCCCCGACAATGGCGGCGCACATGTCCAAGGGCTATCCGCGCGCGTCTCTGCCGCCCAAGCCGTTCGAAATCATCACCGCCGCGCCGGCCGGCGCCCTCACCACCACCGGCGATGACATGACCAGGTTCATGATCGCCCAGCTTAACAACGGCGCCTTCGGCCAGAACCAGATCCTCGACGCCAAGACCGCCGTGCTCATGCACGCCCCGGCGCTGACGCCGATTCCGCATCTCTCCGGCTACGCGCTCGGCTTCTACCACGAGGACCGCAACGGACAGGTGATCATCGGCCATGGTGGAGACACCGATCTCTTCCATTCCGATCTCGCTCTCTTTCTGAACCAGGACGTCGGCTACTTCATCTCGGTGAACAGCGCCGGTCGGGCCGGCGCCGCCGAGCCGCTGCGCGTCGCCCTGCTGCGGGAATTCACCGACCGCTACTTCCCGGCCCCGGCTCAGGCCTCTCCGCCGACCTGGCCAACAGCCAAGAAAGACGCGGCCGCCATGGCCGGGGCGTACATCTCCGACCGGCGGTCGAACTCTGATTTCATGCGTATCGTCAGTCTTCTCAGCCGAGCCCAGGTGGTCGCCGATCCCGACGGCACGATCAAGGTCTCCGCCTTCAAGACGGTGGGTGGAGCGGTCAAGACCTGGCGTGAGATCGGCCCATTCTACTGGGTCGACGCCGGCGGCGAGAGCCACCTCGCGGCTCGCCTGGTGAACGGCAGGGTCGCCGGCTTCTTGAGCGACGACCTGCCGCCGGTGCTCCAATTCCAGCCGGCCCCGGCTTGGACAGCGCCCATCCCTCTGTTGGTCTGCTTCGGCCTGATGGTCCTGCTGGCCCTGCAATGGCCGATCGCGGCGATCAACCGGGCCTGGACCCGCCGGAGCTACGCGCTCACCGGCGCGCCAGCCTGGGGCTATCGCCTGGTCAGAGTCTCCGCGTGGGTGGAGGTGGCGCTCGTCGTGGGCTGGGCGGCGCTGGTCCTGGCGATGCTCCAGAACCTCAATTTCACCAATGATCCGATCGATCCCTGGCTGCGCCTGATGCAGGTGGTGAGCGTGCTTGGAGTGATTGCGATCATCCCCGCGCTCTGGAATCTCGTCCTGGTGTGGCGTGACGGGACGCGGAGCTGGTTCGCAAAGCTGTGCTCGCTCGTCTGGGTTTTGGCGATCGGGGTCATCATCTGGTACATCGTCGAGCTGCGCCTGCTCACCTTCTCGCTGCATTTCTGAGGCGGCGCTCGAGCCGAATGGCCGCTCGGCCCCGGCGAAGCGGGCCGGCTCGGCGCCGGAGATGTCCACATGGCCGAACGGTTCTGGGAGACCAAGTCGCTCGCCGAAATGAGCGAGAAGGAGTGGGAGAGCCTGTGCGATGGCTGCGGTCTCTGTTGCCTTGTCCGACTGGAGGATCTCGATACCGGAGAGGTGACTCCGACCTGCGTCGCCTGCAGGCTCCTCGACGAGACGAGCTGTCGATGTTCTAACTATGCCCACCGCACCGAGCTCGTCCCCGATTGCGTCAAGCTCACCCCGCGCAACATCGCCGCGCTCTCCTGGATGCCGGCGAGTTGCGCCTATCGCCGCCTCCACGAGGGAAGAGCCCTCCCCGCCTGGCACCCGCTCCTGACGGGCGATCCCGAGAGCGTTCACAAGGCGCGCGTTTCAGTGCGAGGACGGACGATCAACGAGGACCTCCTGGAAAGCCCCGAGGATGCGGCGCGATTCCTCGCTCCCAGTTTCATGAAGGACCGCGGAGAGGAGCCGTTCTGAGCGCAGCTGGGCGAACGTGATGGCGCCCTTGCGCGGCTTGGATGGCGGATTACCTTGATCGCGGCCCCAGGCTTCGGCGCCGCTGCGAGGAAGAATTGGCTCAGGACCCCTACCAGGAGCTGGGCGTCTCGCGCAGTGCGAGCGCCGAGGAGATCCGAAAGGCGTTCCGCAAGCTCGCCAAGTCCCATCACCCGGACGCCAATCCCGGCAACAAGGCCTCGGAAGAGAAATTCAAGCGGGTAAGCGCAGCCTTCGACATCATTGGCGATGTCGACAAGCGCAAGAAGTACGACCACGGCGAGATCGACGCCGACGGCCGTGAGACCATGCGCGCCCACGCTGGCGGCCCTTTTGGCGGCCCCTTCGGCGGCCAAGGAGGATTTTCTGGCGGCGGTTTCCGTGGCCAGGAGTTCGAGAATGTCGACCTCGGCGACATCCTTGGCGAAATGTTCGGCGGGCGCGGGGCCAGGGGCGGCGGGCGCCGTGGTTTCGCCTCCCGGGGCGCGGATGTTCGCGCCCGCGTGGAGGTCGATCTGGAGGATATGATCCTGGGCGGAAAGACGCGCATCGCGTTTTCCGATGGCCGGACGCTCGACGTCGCCATTCCAAAAGGCGCCGCCGAAGGCCAGGTGCTGCGCCTCAAGGGGCAAGGCCAGCCCGGACCCGCCGGGGCCGGCGACGCCCTCATCGAGCTCGTCGCAAAGCCTCATCCGATTTTCCGTCGAGAGGCCGGCGATCTGGTGATGGACCTTCCCGTCTCGCTGCCGGACGCGGTCCTGGGCGGCAAGGTCGAGGCGCCCACTCCGGAAGGACCGGTGAGCCTCTCGGTGCCGAAGGGCTCCAACTCCGGCGCCCGCCTTCGCCTGAAGGGCAGAGGTCTTTCCGATGCAAAGGGAAGGCGCGGCGATCTCTTCGCAATGCTGGTGGTCACTCTCCCCGACGCCGTCGACCCGGAGCTCGAGCGCTTCGCCGAGCGACAACGGGCGGAACGACCCTATTCTCCCAGAAGGCGGGGGTGAGATCCTTACCTTCATATTCAGTCGGCGTTCAGCCGCGGGGGAATAAACGCCGTTCTGTGAAACGTGCGGTTTTGATCATCGCCAGCCTCGCGGCGCTCGGCGCGATGAGCGGCGTCGGCCACGCTCAGGATCGCCCCGGAGGCCATGGATGGCACGACGGGGGCCGCCACGATGGATCTTCGGGCGGCTTCGTGAACCGGAGCTTCCATGGGCGCGGCGGGCCTGGATGGAGCGGATATCGCTCCGCGCCGCGGTGGGGCGGACGAATGGACGCCTATCCTCCGCCGTCGGCTCCGGGCTGGAGCGGCCGCGGCTGGCGTGGCGACGAACAGGATGAAGCGCGCCAGGGCGTGCGCGGCGGCCGCTTCACGCCCCTTGGGCGGGTGATCGAGGGGATTGGGCGGCGCACTCCGGGCCGTCAGCTCGACGCCGGATTGGAATACCAGGACGGCCGCGCCGTCTATCGGGTGCTGTGGATGACCGATCGAGGCCGTCGCATGGACTACATCGTGGACGCCGAGACGGGCCGCATCCTGGGAGTCGAGTAAGGGAAGACCGATGCGCATCCTGGTTGTGGAAGACGATCCGGATCTCTCGCGCCAGTTGGTGCGCGCGCTCGGCGATGCGGGCTACGCTGTCGACCACGCCCCGGACGGCGAGGAGGCGAGCTACCTGGGCGAAACCGAGCCCTACGACGCCATCGTGCTCGATCTGGGCCTTCCCAAGATCGATGGCGTCTCGGTGCTCGAAGGCTGGCGGCGCGCCGGACTCTCCACGCCGATCCTCATTCTCACCGCCCGCGCCGCCTGGAGCGAAAAGGTTTCCGGGTTCGACGCCGGGGCCGACGACTACCTGACCAAACCCTTCCACACCGAGGAACTGCTGGCGCGCCTGCGCGCCCTTCTGCGGCGGTCCGCCGGCCACGCCGCGCCGGCGCTCACCTGCGGAGCGCTTCGCCTGGATCCGCGCGCGGCGCGCGCCTCGGTCGCCGGCGAACCGTTGAGATTGACCTCGCTCGAGTACCGCCTTCTTCACTACCTGATGATGCATCAGGGCAAGGTGATCAGTCGCACCGAGTTGGTGGAGCATCTCTACGACCAGGATTTCGATCGCGACTCCAACACCATCGAGGTCTTCATCGGCCGGGTCAGGCGCAAGATCGGACCGGCCAGGATCGAGACGGTGCGCGGGCTGGGCTATCGTCTGATCGCCCTGGAGGGAGAGGCCACCGATGCGTGAGGCTCGACGGCGCCGTCGGTCTTGCCGTTTCAGCCGCGCGTGAGCGATCGGACGGGAATCCCGAGGAGTGAGAGCGAGCGCAGCCGGGGCTCCCTGACCGCCCGGCTGATCGGGCTGGCCGCGGCCTGGAGCCTCGCGGTGCTAGTGGTGGCGGGGTTCGCCCTCTCGACGTTCTTCAATCACGCCTCCACCCGCCGGTTCGACGACGAGCTCAGCGATACGGTCGACAATCTCCTCGCCGGAACCTCGGTCGACGCCGGGCGCGTCGCGGCGCCTTCGTTCATCGATCCCAGGGCCCTTCGCGTCTATTCTGGCGAATACTGGGAGATCGCCAGCTCCGAGGGGGCGCAGGGACTGCGTCCGATTGCCCGCTCCCGATCGCTGTGGGACCGCGCCATCCCCCCTCCCAGCGGAGGCGCGAAAGCGCTTGCGGCCTCTCCGGGCCGAGCCATTTTCTACAACAGCCCTGGGCCGCTCCAACAGACTCTCAGGGTGGCCGCGACCCAGGCTCGACTTCCCGGCATCGCCCAGCCGATCGTCTTCATGGCCGCGGAGGACCGAGGGCCGATCGACCGGGACATAAGGACCTTCACCACCACCATCGCAATCGCCCTCGTGCTCCTTGGCGCGGGGCTGATCGCCGCCATCTTCCTGCAGGTGAGGTTCGGGCTTCGGCCCCTCTTCGCCTTGCGCGAGGAGGTCAGCGGCCTTCGCACCGGCGCCCGGGAGCGCATCGAAGGACGCTATCCGGCTGAACTAGAGCCGCTCGCCGGCGAACTCAACGCCCTGATGAGCCACAACCGCGAGGTCGTCGAACGTCAGAGGACTCACGTCGGCAACCTCGCCCATGCCCTGAAGACGCCCCTGTCGGTGATCCTCGCCGAGGCCGATCAGAACCCGGGGCCCCTCGCTGCCGTGGTGAAACCCCAGGCCGAACTCATGCGCCGGCAGGTGGACCATCACCTCAGGCGGGCCCGGGCGGCGGCGCGAGCTCAGGGAAAGGGCGAGCGCACCTCGGTAGGCCCGGTCCTGGACGAACTCGGTCGGACGCTCGAGCGGATCCACCTTGACAAGGCGATGCGCATCGAGGTCTTCGCCGCCGCCGATCTCTGTTTCCTGGGCGAACGGCAGGATCTTCTGGAGATCGTCGGAAATGTGATGGAGAACGCCTGCCAGTGGTGTTCGAAGCACGTGAGAGCGACCGCCCGCGCGGACTCGGCGCGGCGCCTGGCGGTGATCATCGAAGACGATGGGCCCGGACTTCGCCCGGAGGAGCGGGCGGGTGTCCTCGAACGCGGGGCCCGCCTGGACGAAAGCGCGCCCGGATCGGGGCTGGGCCTGGCCATCGTCGCGGAGCTGGTTCGCGCCTACCGCGGCTCGCTCATCCTGGGCGCCTCGCCGCTTAGCGGCCTCCAAGTCGAGATCCGCCTTCCGCGAGCCTACGGGTGAATCCAGCTCCAAGGGTGGAGCGGCGCGCCGATATCCGATAAGGCGAGACATGCTGCTCTTCTGGGTCGTGGCGGCGGTCCTCTCCGCCGGCGCGGCCGTCCTGATCATGTTCCGCGGGGGACGAGCGCCCTTCGCGATCGGGCCGGAAGATCCGGCCCTGGCGGTCTATCGACGGGCCCTCACCGAGATCGATGAGCTTGCCGAGCGGAGCTTGCTCGGGGGGGGCGAGCGCCGGTCCGCCCGAGCCGAAGCGGCCAGGAGGCTGCTCGCCCAGGCCGATCGTCCCGTCGAGGCCCTCCGCGGGGCCGATCCCAGGCTCCTGGCGGCTCTCGGCGCGGCTCCCGTCCTGGCGGCCCTCATGCTCTACCTCGCCATCGGCTCGCCGGGCGAGCCAGACCAGCCCTTCGCCAGCCGCCTCGCGCAGTGGCGTGATCATCCCGAACTCGACACCGGGCCGCAAATGGCCGCCGCCCTGCGATCCTTCGCCGCCCAGCGGCCCGCGGATCCCGAGCCCCTCCGCCGCCTCGCCATGCTCGACATCGAACTCGGCGATCCCGACGGCGCGGTTCATGCGCTGAGAAAGGCCCTCGCCATCGCGCCGCAACGGCCCGATCTCATGGCTCCCCTGGGCGAGATCCTGGTTCTGCAGAACAAGGGCGTCGTCGACCCGAACGCCCAAGCTCTCTTCGAGAAGCTGGTCCGCCTCGATCCGACCGACGCGGCGGCCCGCTATTACCTCGCCAGGTCGCAGATCGCCCATGGCGACCTCGCGGGCGGTCTGGCGGGTTGGAGGGGTCTCGAGTCCTTCCTGGCCAATGCCGATCCCCGCCGTGCGCTCCTCGCCGCCGAGATCGCTGAAGTCGAGCGCACGGGGGCCCTGCCGCCCCAGGGAGGCCCTGCGCCTGCAGGGCCCTCGCCAGCGATGAGCGCCGCCATCCGAGGCATGGTCGACGGCCTCGCCCAGCGCCTCGCCGCCCATCCGAATGATCCCGACGGCTGGGTCCGCCTGGTCAGGGCATACGCCGTCCTGGGCGAAATTCCCCAGCGGGACGCGGCCGCGGCGCGCGCGCGGCGCCTCTTTGCAGCTCGCCCGGGCATTCTTGATCAACTCTCCGCCGCGATGTCGCCGCCATCGTGAGGCTTGATCGCATCGCCCATGGCCCTGCTTCCCCGATCCCCCTCCGCGCGACGCCGCTTCATGGTGGTCGCCGTCGCCGCCCCGATCCTGGCGCTCGCCGCGGGACTGGCGCTTTGGGGTCTGCGCAACTCGATTTCCTACTTCTACACCCCAGCCCAGGCGATGGCCGCCCATGTCCCCCCCGGCCAGCCCATTCAGCTCGGAGGACTGGTGGAGAGGGGGAGCGTCGCCAAGCTCCCTTCAGGCGAGGTCGATTTCGTGGTCACCGACCGACGGGCGAGCACGCCGGTAGTCTTTCGAGGCGATCTCCCGGACCTCTTTCGCGAAGGTCAAGGGGTGGTCGCCATGGGCGCCTACGAGAAGGACGGAGTCTTCCAGGCCAATCGGATTCTGGCCAAGCATGACGCCCGTTACATGCCGGCCGAGCTCACCCGCGCCTTGAAGGCGCAAGGCGAGTGGCGGGGGAATGGGACGCCGGGCCATTACGGCGCGACCGCGGGAGCCGACCTCACCTCGGCCCAAATGCAATGATCGACGAACTTGGCCAGTTCGCCCTCGCGCTCGCCCTTTGTCTCTCGCTTGCGCAGGTGGGCTTCTCCTTCGCCGGCCGGGTGAAATGGAACGCTGGACTCTCAGGCGCCGGCGAAGGGGCGGCGCTGGCCGCCTTTGCGGCGACGGGCCTCGCCTTCGCGATCCTCATCCACGCCTTCCTCACCTCCGATTTCTCGGTCGTGAACGTGGCGGCCAATTCCCACACCGAAAAGCCCCTGATCTACAAATTCGCCGGGGCCTGGGGCAGCCACGAGGGCTCGATCCTGCTGTGGTGCTTCGTCCTCACCGGCTATGGCGCGACGATGGCGCTCGCCAGGCGCCTTCCCTTCTCCCTCAAAGCCCTGGCTCTGGGCGTCCAGGGCTCGCTCGGCGCTCTCTTCATCGGCTACATGGTCTTCGCCTCCAATCCTCTCTTGCGGCTCGATCGGCCGCCGGTGGAAGGGGCCTCCCTCAACCCCCTCCTCCAGGATCCGGCCCTGGCCGCCCATCCGCCGTTCCTCTACGCCGGATATGTCGGCTTTTCGGTCGTCTTCTCCCTCGCCCTGGCCGCCCTCATCGACGGCAGGGTCGACGCCGCCTGGGCCCGGTGGGTGAGGCCATGGACACTCGCGGCCTGGAGCCTTCTCACCGTCGGCATCACGCTGGGCGCCTTCTGGGCCTATTACGAGCTGGGCTGGGGCGGCTGGTGGTTCTGGGATCCGGTCGAGAACGCCAGTCTGATGCCGTGGCTCGCCGGGACCGCCCTTCTCCACTCCGCCGTGGTCACGGAAAAACGCGGCGCACTGGCGGCCTGGAGCGTCTTCCTGGCCATCTGCGCCTTCACGCTCTCCATGCTGGGCGCCTTCCTGGTCCGCTCCGGAGTGCTGACCAGCGTGCACACCTTCGCCCTCGATCCCCGACGCGGCGTCGTTCTGCTCGGCATTCTGGGCGTGGCCTCAGGGACGGGTTTCGCGCTCTTCGCCTGGCGGGCGCCGAAGTTGAGGGACAGCGCCGTCTTCGCCCCGATCAGCCGGGAGAGCGCCCTGGTGGTGAACAATATCATCCTGGCGGCGGTGACCACCGCGGTGCTGGCCGGCACCCTGTGGCCGCTGGTGCTCCAAGCGTTCGGCCACCAGGGCGGAGTGGGCGCACCCTATTTCGATCTCGTGGTGGGCGTGCTCATGGCCGGAGCCTTTCTCGTCCTTCCGGCCGGACCACTCCTGGCCTGGAAGCGGGCCGAGGTCCTGGGCGTCCTCCAGCGCCTGGCGTTCGCCGCCGTCGCCGCCGTCCTGGCCGGCCTGGCCGTCTACGCCTGGACTTCGCCGATGCGCGCCTTCTCGGCCTTCGAGGTTGGGGTCGGCGCCTGGCTGATCCTGGGCGCGCTGGTCGAAGTCGCCGAGCGCACGCTCGTGCTGAAGCTACCGCCTCGCGAGAGCCTGCGCCGTATCGTGCGGCTGCCCAGAGGCGGCTGGGGCATGAGCCTCGCCCATATCGGCCTAGGCGTCTTCGTCATGGGCGCGGCGTTCGAGACGACTTGGCGGGTCCAGGCCTCCCAGGTGATGGCGCCGGGAAGCGGCGAACGGCTCGGGGCCTACCATCTGACGCTCGAGCGGGTGAGCGAGGTTCCAGGGCCCAACTATGACGCCGAGCGCGGCGTCGTGCGGGTCGCCCGCGCCGACGGATCGACCGCCTGCACCGCCCATCCGGAACGGCGCACCTACGACACCGGTGGCGAGACGGTCTCCAAGGTGGCCCTGTGCCTCAAGGGCCTTGACGACGTCTACGTCGTTCTGGGCGAGCGCCGCATAGACTCGGCCGGCCACTCCGTCTGGCTGGTGCGGGCGTTTTGGAATCGCTGGGTGCGCCTGATCTTCCTGGGGCCCCTCCTGATGGCCCTGGGCGGCGCCGTTTCGCTCTCGGATCGCCGGCTGAGACTGGCGGTGGGGAGGCGCCGCGTGAGTCCGGTCAAGGCGGCGGAGGCGGAAGCGGCGTGAACAAGGGGCGTCTCGCCGCGGCGCTGGCGGCGATCCTGTGCATGGCGCAAGGCCTCGCTCCGGTGGGCGACCCGGCCGATCGCCTGCCCAACGCGGCCCAGGAGACGAGGGCCGAGTCCCTCTTCCGCGAGTTCCGCTGCCTGGTCTGCCAGGGGGAGTCGATCGCCGAGTCCAACGCTCCGCTGGCCGGCGATCTTCGCCTCATCGTGCGCCAGCAGGTCGCCGAGGGCCGCACCAATAGCCAGATCCGCGCCTGGATGGAGGCGCGATACGGGCCTTTCGTGCTGCTGAGACCGCCGTTCACCCTCACCAACGCTCTGCTCTGGGGCGCCCCGTTCGCCGCCGCCGCCCTCGGGGTCGGCCTGCTCATCGCGCGTCGCAAGCGAGGCGAGAGCGAAGACGAACTGACCAAAGAGGAGGAAGCGCGGATTGAGCGGATCGGGATCGAACCGGGGTCTTGACACCTTGCCGCCCGAAAGCCGCTGCAAGAAGGCCGCGCGCTCAAGGCAGAGAACGGCTTGGGACCTCGCGCGGACGAAGGCTCGAGGCTAGAATTGGATCGCCGCCGGCACCACATCCGAGGCGGGTACAGGAAGCAGGAAGATGGCCGTCAATAAATCACACATCCTGGTCGGCGCCCTGGCGGGAGCCGGGGTGGCGGTAGCCGCCATGGCGGGGATCGGCATGCGTCCGGCCGGACCGGCGGGCCAGACTCCATCCGGCCTGCTGAAAGCGGACTTTTCTCCGGCCCCGGGGGCGCCCCAGTCCTTCGCCGACATCTTCGCCAAGGTCTCTCCGGCGGTGGTTTCGGTGAATGTGGTCTCCAAGGCCGATTCCAATGCGATGGGCAAGATCATCCCGGGCGCGCCGGGCTTCAACTTCCCCTTCGAGATCATCCCCCGCGGCCAGAACCAGGACCAGGGACCGCCGCCAACCCAACTCTCCTCCGGTTCGGGCTTCTTCATTTCCCCGGACGGCTACATCGTCACCAACAACCACGTGATCGAAAACGCCGAGAAGATCACCGTGGTGACCAAGGACGGCAAGGAGCTTCCGGCCACCTTGATCGGTCATGACGAGGACACCGACCTAGCGGTGATCAAGGTCCAGGGCCACGATTTCCCCTACGTCCAGTTCGAAGATCGCGCCAGGCCCAGGGTCGGAGACTGGGTGCTGGCGGTGGGCAACCCCTTCAGCCTGGGCGACACGGCGACTGCGGGGATCGTCTCGGCCAACGGCCGCGACATCGGCCAGACCTTCGTCGACTACATCCAGATCGACGCCCCCATCAATCGCGGCAATTCCGGTGGGCCGACCTTCGACATCTACGGCCGGGTGATCGGCGTCAACACCGCCATCTTCTCTCCGTCAGGAGGATCGGTCGGCATCGGCTTCGACATTCCCGCCGATGTCGCCCAGCGGATCACCACCCAGTTGATGGAAGGCCGCACCATCACCCGCGGCTATCTCGGCGCCACGATCCAGAACCTCAACGACGAGATGGCGAACGCCTTCGGCCTCGCCGGCCGGAAGGGCGCGGTGGTGGCCGAGCTCGTTCCGGGCGGACCGGCGGCCAGGGCCGGCCTTCAGCCCGGAGATGTCGTGGTATCGGTCGACGGAACTCCCGTCACCGACTCCACCGAGATGACCCGGGAAGTCGCCAAGGCTCACGCCGGCGACAACATCCATCTCCAGCTCTACCGCGATGGCAAGGAAATGAGCCTCAACGTGCGGTCCGGCACCCGTCCTTCCGACGCGGTCCTGGCTCAGAACGGGTTCGGAGGCGATGAGGAGCAACAAGGCGGCGAGGGCGGCGCCCGGCAGGCAGCGCCACAGTCCCGCATCCTGGGCATGTCGCTGGCGCCTTTGAGCCCCCAGGCGCGCCAGGAATTCAGCATCGGCGATGAGGTCCATGGCGTGGTCGTTGACTCGGTCTCCAGCGCTTCCGACGCCGGCGAAAAAGGGCTCCGGCGCGGCGATGTCATCGTGCGGGCCGGCGACCGGCAGGTAGCCTCGGCCGGAGACGTCTCGGCCGCCGTGGCGCAGTGGAAGAAGGACGGCCGCACCAGCATCCCCATCGCGGTCGATCGCGCCGGACGGACAATCTTCGTCCCCATCAAGATCGCCGGCTGACGCGAGGTCCGGGGGGATCATGCGGCTCCTGATCGTCGAGGACGACATCGAGGCGGCCGAGGCGATGGCGAGGGGCGTCGCCGAAGCCGGCCATGAATGCGCCTTGGCGGCCGACGGGCTCGAGGGGCTGGCGGTCGCCGACCGCGACCGTTTCGATGTGATGATCGTCGACCGCATGATGCCGCGCCTGGATGGGGTGGCCATGGTGGAGCAGCTGCGCGGCCGCGGCGACCAGACCCCAGTCCTCTTCCTCTCGGCGCTCGGCGAGATCCCTGACCGCGTGAGCGGTCTCAAGGCCGGAGGCGACGACTATCTCGTCAAGCCCTACGCCCTGGCCGAACTCATTGCGCGGGTCGAAGCCCTCGCCCGGCGACGCGAGACCGGCTCGGTCCAGACGCTCCTCAAGGTCGGCGAGCTCGAGATGGATCTGCTCGGCCGCGAAGTTCGCCGAGCCGGTCGCGAAATCGATCTCCAGCCGCGTGAATTCCAGCTGCTCGAATTCCTCATGCGGCACGCCGGACAATCGGTCACCAGGACCATGCTGCTGGAAAAGGTATGGGACTATCACTTCGACCCGCAAACCAACGTCATCGACGTCCACATCTCCCGCCTGAGGTCGAAGATCGACAAAGGGTTCGACAAAGCCATGCTGCAGACGGTGCGCGGAGCCGGCTATCGACTAGAGGCCTGAGCGGCCAGGTGCGCCTTCCGCGCATCCTTCGCACCACGCCGTTTCGGCTGACGCTGCTATTTCTGGCCCTCTTCGCCGCCTCTTCGAGCGCGTTTCTCGCCTACATCTATGTCGCCACCATCGGTGAAGTGACCCAGCAGGTCGATTCGGCGATCCTCAAGGAGGCCGGCGCCCTCGAGGCGGTCTGGCGGCAGGGGGGCGCGGTGGCGCTCAACGAGGCGGTGATCGAGCGCGCCCCGGACAATTCGAAATTCCTCTACCTGCTGATCTCGCCGCAAGGAAAGCCGATCTCCGGCTCGCTCGGGGCCTCGCCGGTGCGCGGTCGCCTCACCGGCAAAGACTGGACGAGCTTCGAGATCACCGACCGTGACCCCAAGGGCGGCATCGTCAAAGATTCGGCCCGCGGCCTGGAGGTCGGGTTCGCCGACGGCGAGCATCTCCTCGTCGCGGTGGACATGAGCGGCTACCAGTTCGTGGTCGTGCGCATTCTGCGCTCCCTGTGGGGCGCGGGCGCCCTCATCATGGTTCTGGGTCTTGCCGGCGGCGTCCTCGTCAGCCGAAACGTCAGCCGAAGCATGGCCGGCTTGACCAATGTGATCGACGCCGCCCGGGGAGGTGATCTCCACGCTCGCGCCCCGGTGCGGGGGGCCGGAGACGAGTACGACGAGCTCGCCTCCGGGCTCAACGACATGCTGGCGAGACTCGAGCGTTCAATTTCGGGGCTACGTCACGCCGGCGACGCCATCGCCCACGATCTTCGATCGCCGCTCACCCGGCTTCGCGCCCGGCTGGAGGCAGCGCTCGTCGAGGTGGAGGCGGGCCGCACCGACGCCACGCGCGCCTTGCACCAGGCGCTGGAGGATGCCGACGCCATTCTCTCGACGTTCACCACCGTCCTCGCTATCGGCCGGCTGGAGGCGGCCGGCGAGGCGCCCGACCGCGTGCTATTCGACCCCGCGCATCTCGCCCGCGACATCGCCGAGCTCTACGAGCCGCTGTGCCAGGAAAAAGGGCTCGATTTCCGCTCCGAACTCGCCGACGGACTGACCGTTTCGGGGAACCGCGAGTTCATCGCCCAGGCGCTCGCCAACATCCTGGACAACGCCGTCAAGTACACGCCCTCGGGCGGCGCGATCATGCTGAGGGTTCGAAGGCGAGCCAGCGGCGATGTCGAGCTGGCGGTGACCGACACCGGCCCCGGCGTAGCGGCCGCCGACCGGCCCCGAGTCATCGCCCGCTTCGTGCGGCTCGAGAACAGCCGCAACCAGCCCGGCGCGGGTCTGGGCCTCGCCCTCGTGGCGGCGGTCGCATCGGCCCACCGCGGACAGCTCGAGCTAGACGAAGGACCTGGCTCCCTCGACGGCGGCGGCCCGGGGCTCAGGGTCGCCCTGGTGCTTCCCAAGTCGGGCTGAAGCCATGGCGGCGTGGTTCGAAGGTCTCCGGCCATTCGGTCCGGTCCTCGATGGTCGGGCGGCCGACCAAGCGCGCGAGATCCTGGAGCCGATCGCCCTCGCCGCGGGATGGGAGGCGGCTTTCCGCTCGGCCTGGCCGCTCCTTCAACCGATCGTCTCGGCGTCGCCCTACCTTCGCGGGCTCGCGGTGCGGCGGCCGGAGGAACTGGCCAAGGCTCTGGCCCAGGCGCCGCAGGCGCGCTTGGCGGAGATCATCTCGCAAACCCGCGCGCTCCCTGAGGCGGCGCCGGAGGAAGCCGCAAAGCGCCTGCGCGGCCTCAAGTCGGAACTTCATCTGGCCGCAGCCCTCGCCGACCTCTGCGGCGCCTGGGGGCTGAAGGAGACCACCTTCGCGCTCTCCGCATTCGCCGAGGCGGCCGTTCAGGCGGCCCTGGCGATTTGCGCCCGCAACGCCTTCCAAGACGGCCTCACTACCGCGATCGGCGGGGGCGAGGCGGGTCCGCTTCCCGGCCTCTTCGTGATCGCCATGGGCAAACTCGGCGCCTCCGAGCTCAACTATTCGAGCGACATCGACATTTCGGTCTTCTACGAGCCCTCCGCGCTTCCCCTGGCGGCGGGTCGCGAGCCCGAGCGGTTCGCCGTCCGCTTCGTGGAGAGGATGGCCGATCTGCTGAGACGCAGGACGGCGGAGGGGTATGTCTTCAGGGTCGATCTTCGGCTGAGGCCCGATCCGGCGACGACGCCCACCGCCGCGCCGGTAGCCGCCGCCCTTGATTACTACGAAAGCGTCGGCCAGAACTGGGAACGCGCCGCCTTCATCAAGGCCAGAGCGATCGCCGGCGACCTCGGCCGCGCGCGGAAATTCCTCGCCGCCCTCGACCCCTTCGTCTGGCGTCGCAACCTCGATTACGACGCGATCGCCGACATCCACTCGATCAAGCGTCAGATCCACGCCCACAAGGTCGACGAGAGGCTCTCGGCGCGCGGCGCCGACATCAAGCTCGGCCGCGGCGGCATCCGCGAGATCGAGTTCTGGGTCCAGACCCAGCAGCTCATCCTCGGCGGCCGGCGACCGGCCCTGCGAGCCGCGCCCACGCTCGAGGCGCTGGGGGCGCTCGCCAGGGAGGGCCACGTCGGCGCGGAGGTCGCCGCCGAACTCGCCGAGGCCTACACGCGCCTGCGTAATCTGGAGCACCGAATCCAGATGGTGAACGACGAGCAGACCCACCGGCTTCCCGAGGCCGACGCCGAGCGTCGGAGGGTTGCGGCGCTTTCCGGAGCCTCGAACCTCAAGGGCTTCGATGCCGCGATCAGCGCCCTCCTCAAGAGAGTGAACGCCCGCTTCGGAGAGCTGTTTGCCGGGGAGGAGGCGCTTTCCTCGCGATTTGGAAGTCTCGTCTTCACCGGGGTCGAAGATGATCCGGAGACCCTCGCCACCCTCGCCCGAATGGGATTTGGCGAGCCCGCCAAGGTCGCCGAGGCGGTCCGCGCCTGGCACCACGGGGGCCTTCCGGCCGCCCGCAGCGAACGGGGCCGCGAACGACTGACGCGCCTGGTCCCGCGGCTGCTGGACGCGGCCGCCGCTTCGGGAGCGCCCGACGCGGCCTTTGAGCGGGCCAGCATCTTCCTTGGCGCGCTCTCGCCAGGAACCCAGGCCCTAGCGATGTTCCTGGCTCAACCCAAGCTCCTCAGCCTGGTGGTCAAGGCGATGGCGTTCGCCCCCCGCCTCGCTCTTGGCCTCGCCCGCCGACCAGCCGCCTTGGACGCCCTGGTCGACCCGGCCTTCTTCGAGGATCTCTCCGGCATCGGGTCGATCGCGCCGCGGCTTTGCGGGCCTGACCACTTCGAAGAGGCGATGAATCGCGCCAGGCGCGTCCATCGCGAGGAGGCGCTGCGGATCGCGATCCACCTCCTGGGCGCCCTGGCGAGCCCCGGGGCCGCCGCCCACGCCTATTCGGACCTCGCGGAGGCCATCATCGCGGCGCTGTCGAAAGCCGCCCTCCTCGAGACCGAGCGGACCGCCGGGAAGCTCGATGGGGGAGTCGCGGTGATCGCGCTCGGCACCTGCGGCGCCAGGGAAATGACCGCCTCCTCCGATATCGATCTCATGACGCTCTATCGCGCCTCGAACCCGGAGGCGGTGTCCGCGACGAAGGGATGGAGCCCGGAGACCTTCTACGCCCGCTTCACCCAGAGGCTGGTCGCGGCCCTCTCCGCCCCGACCGCCGAGGGCGGACTCTATGAGACCGATCTGCAGCTGCGTCCTTCGGGGACCAAGGGGCCGGTTGCGGTGAGCTTCCCCGCTTTCGAATCCTACTACGCCGGCGAGGCGGAGATATGGGAGCTCATGGCGATGACCCGCTCCCGGGTGGTCTGGGCGAGCTCGGCGGCTTTCGAAGAGGAGGCGAAAGGAGCGATCGAGACGGCTCTTCGTCGGCCTCGCGAAGCGTCGTTCATCGCCGGCGAAGTCCTGGCCATGCGCGAGCTGCTGCGCCGCGAGCGGCCCTCCTCGGGCTTCTGGGACATGAAGCTCTCCGACGGCGCCCTGGTGGAGATCGAGTTCGCCGCCCAGCTCCTCCAGCTCATCCATGCGCCGGCCGGCGGTCCTCTCGATCCGAACACCGGAAGTGCGCTCGCGGCGCTCTCCGCCGTCCCAGGCCTCACGCGGCCCTTCCTCGATGACGTTCTCAGCGCCTGGCGGATGCAGCAGGACCTCTCCCAGCTTCTGCGCGCCGCGCTCGGGGAGGACGCGGATCCGGCTGGCGAACCGGCCGCCTTCCGCGCCGCTCTCGCCAGGGCGGCGGGCGCGAGGGGATTTGCCGCCCTCAGGCCGCGTCTCAAGGTGGCCCGCGCGAGAGCGCACCGCGCCTTTTGCACGCTCGTTTCCGACGCGGGCGACGGATGAGGCGGCCCGATCCGTTCAACTCCAGGAACGGCCGAGACCGGCGCGACGGGAAGCCATGGGCCAGACGCAATCGAAATCGGCGGGGAGCGGGGGCCCCTCCGGTCGTGGGAGGAGTTCGGGTCTTCGGCGAGGGGGCGAGGCGGAGCTTGAGCGCGGATCCGGACTCCGAACTGATGAGGCGGGTCGGCGATGGCGACGGCGCGGCGGTTCGCGAACTCGTGGCGCGGAAACTTTCGCCGATCCTCCGTCTGTCGCGGCGGATGCTGGGCGAGGAAGCCGAAGCCGAGGACGTGGCCCAGTAGACGTTCTTGCAGCTGTGGCGGCAGGCGGCGCGATGGCGCCCGGGCGCCGCCAAGCTGGATACCTGGCTCTACCGGGTGGCACTCAACCTCTGCCACGACCGATTGCGCCGTCGGCGCGAGATCGTCACGGCCGATCCGCCGGACCGGGCCGATCCTACGCCCACTCAGGAATCGGCCCTCGAGAGCCTCCAGATGGCGCGGATCATCCGCGCCGAATTCCTCGCGCTGCCGCCGCGCCAGAGGGAGGCTATCGCCCTTTTTTACGGCGAGGGCCTCTCCGGGAACCTGGCCGCCGAGGCGATGGGCGTGAGCCTCGAGCCGAAGTCGAAGAGGCGGTCGTCGACTTCGCCGGCGCTATCGGACGGGCCATGCCGCCCATTCCAGCCAAGCCGAGGGCCGCCCAGCGGCTGAGTTGAAAACCGGCCGTTCAGGCGGCGACGCTGGTCCCCGACTTCCTGCGCGTGGGAAGGACGAACCGGGCCGTGAGGCCTTCGCCGGGCCGGCTCTGCAGCTCGAGGTTTCCGCCATGGATCTCGACCAGGGACTTGCAGAGGGCGAGGCCCAGGCCGGTCCCCTCGCCGCGCGCCTGAGCATCGCCGGCCTGCTCGAAGGGCTTCATCAGGCGAGGAAGATCCTCCGGCGCAACGCCGATGCCGGTGTCGGTCACGCTCACCGCGACCGCTTCGTTTTCGCCCATGTGCTGCAAAGATGCGGTGAGGCGCACCCTTCCACCCCGCGGCGTGAACTTGATGGCGTTGGAAAGCAGATTGAGGAGAACCTGCTTGATGGCCCTCGGATCGGCGGCGACCAGTGGCAGCGGCGGAAAATCGATCTCCAGGCAAAGGGCCGCGGTTTCGGCGCGATGGCGCACCAGAGCGACCGCGTCGAGCGCCGCCTCCTCGAGCGAAAGCGGACGCAACTCGAGGCTGAGCTTGCCGGCCTCGATCTTGGCCATGTCGAGGACATCGTTGATCAGGGCCAGGAGATGCTCGCCGGAGGCGAGGATGTCGCGGGCATACTGGGCGTAGCGGGGATCGCCCAGCGACCCGAAGAGCTCGCCGACCATGATCTCGGAAAACCCGTTGATGGCGTTGAGCGGGGTCCTCAGCTCATGGCTCATGTTGGCCAGGAACTCGCTCTTGGCCTGATTGGCCTCTTCGGCGCGCATCTTCTCGACGACGTATTTGTCATTGAGTTCGACCGCCTCGCGCTGGGCGGCCTGAAGGCTCTCCACCAGCCGTTCCAACTTCTCCTCGTTGAGGCGCCTGACCTCCTCCTGGGCCTTCACGACCGAAATGTCGGCGGCGGTGATCACCGCGCCGCCCTCACTGGTGCGCCGCTCGGCGATCTGCACCCAGCGCCCGTCGTTGAGCTCGACTTCCCGCGATTCTTCGTCCTGGGCGCTGGGGTCGGTTGTCTCGGCCCGGATGGCGAGCGACATGCAGTGATCCACCAGATCGCGGCGGGCCCCGGGCTTGAGGGCCCTGGCCTCGACCGCGAAGAAGTCGCGGAAGGTCTCATTGCACTGCAGCAGACGGCCCTGACGGTCGAAGAGCACGAAGGCCTCCGGAACGCTGTCGATGGCGTCCCTGAGGCGTCGCTCGGCGGACTCGGCGCGGACCTGCGCCATTCGCTCGTCAGTGACGTCGAGGGCCACCCCGATGATGCGGCTGAAGAGCCCCGTCTCGGCCGGCGCGACACCCTTGCCGCGGGCGTCGATCCACCGCGCGACCCCTGTCGTGGGGGGAACAACGCGGAACGAGACATCGAAGGCGCCCTGCCTGGCGGCGGCTTCCAGCGCCTTGCGGACCAGGGGCTGGTGCTCGATGGCGATGTTGGCCAGAGCCGCCTGGCCGGAGACCATTCCGGCCCCGCCCCAGCCCATCATCGCCCCCATCACCTCGCTCATGTGCAGCTCGTCGGTGTCCAGGGCCCATTCCCACAGGCCGCAGCGGGCCGCTTCGACCGCGCCGCGGAACCGGCTCTCGGCGTTGACGAAGGCGCGCCTGACCCGGTCGGTTCGGCGATCCTGGAGCACCAGAAGGACGCCGAGCGCGCAGGCGCAGAAGAGCGGCACGATGACGACGACGAGGTCGCGACCCTTACCTTCCGCCGCCAGCCAATGGAGAATGAGCCCGGTGTAGACCGCCAGAAGGAGCAGGGCGGCCAGGATGATCAGGCGGGCGTTCTTGATCTCCCGGCTGTCTGCGGACCACCCCATGTCGGGGGCCCTCTTCGACCCGCTTCGTCCCTCGCCGCCGATCAGGCCGCCTGTGGCCATCCGCCCGCTCCCCACCCTGCCTCGATGCGCCCGCGCATCGGACCGGCGACGCGAATCTTATCGACGCGCGCCGAGTCGGTCATCCGAGAATGGGACGATGAAAAAGAACTTAAGCCAACGCCTTGCCGGCGAGCTCCAGGACGTTGGGCGATGCGTCCGGGGCTGCGGCGATCCGGGCCACCTCGGCGCGCATCAGGGCCGCGTGAGGCGGCGCATATCGTGAAAAGCTCGCCAGGGGCTCGATCATCCGCGCAGCCAGATTGGGATTGAAGGCGTCGACGGCCAGGATCTGGTCGGAGAGGAAGCGGTAGCCCGCGCCGCTCGGGTCGTGGAAGCGGGCCGGGTTGCGAGCCGCGAAGGCCTGCACCAGCGACAGCAGGCGATTGGGGTTGCGCGGATCGAACTCCGGGTGGGCGACAAGACGCCGCACGCGCTCCAGGGCTCCCGGCGAGGGATCCATGGCCTGGATGCGGAACCACTTGTCGATCACCAGCGGCTCGCCGGCCCAGCGCTCGAAGAACTCGCCAAGGGCGGCCTCGAAATCGGCGCCGCCGAGCCTGGCGAGCGCGGCGAGGGCCCCCATGGCGTCGGTCATCGTCCCGGCATTCTTGAAGTGCCCGCGGGCGAGATCGCGATTGAGCGGATGGGGATCGGCGGCGAGGAGCTCGAGTGCGGCGTTGGCGAGAGCGCGCCTCCCGGCCGCCTCCGCATCGGCGGTGAACGTCCCGGCGGTCGTCGGAGCGCCGTGGATGCGGCGCAACGCCGCGCCCAGGTGAACCGCGATGCGGCCCGAGAGGGCTTCGCGCGCCTCGTGCAGGGCGGCGGGATCGGCCGGCGGGGCGGAAAGGGCGAGATCGGCTTCACCGGGCAGGTCGAGGAGGAGGGCCTTGAAGCCATCGGATGCGGATTGGTCGGCCAGTGAGCGGCCGAGCGCCTCGGCGAACCGCTCTTCGCCGACCTCGTCCGCCTCGCCCTTGGCGCGCGCCAGCATGAGCCGGCGGGCGAGAAGCTGGCCGGCCTCCCAGCGGTTGAAGAGATCGCGATCGGAGGCCAGCAAGACGTGAAGGTCCTTGGCGGGCTGGTCGAGGGCGAGAATGACCGGCGCGGAGAAGCCCCGCAGCGCCGAGACCACCGGCGCGCGATCGACCCCCTCCAGGCGCACGCTCGCCCGCTCGCCATCGAGGACAATGAGTTCGGTCTCCTTGAGGCTGCGGCCCTCCTCGTCGAGGAGGCCAAGCGCGATGGGGATCGGCAAAGGCGCCTTGGTCGGCTGTCCGGGCGTCGGCGCCGTTTCCTGGCGCAGCTTCAGCTCGAGCGCGCCGGCGGCCTCATCGTAGCGCGAGGCGATCTCTAGCTTCGGCGTCCCCGCCTGTTCATACCAGGTGAAGAAGGGCTGCAAGTCGCGCCCGGAAACCTCGGCGAAACAGGCGATGAACGCCTCCATCGTCGTCGCCTGGCCGTCCAGGCGCTCGAAATAGAGGTCCATGCCGCGGCGGAAATCCTGCGGCCCCAGCAGGGTGGCGAGCATGCGGATGACCTCGGCGCCCTTCTCGTAGACGGTCGCGGTGTAGAAGTTGTCGACCTTCACATAGCTCGAGGGCCGCACCGAATGGGCGAGCGGCGAGGCGTCCTCGGGGAACTGGCGCGCGCGCAGCATCTGGACCTGCTTGATCCGCTGGACGGCTCCCCCCCGCATGGCGGCCGAGAAGCTCTGGTCGCGGAAGACGGTCAGGCCCTCCTTGAGGCACAGCTGGAACCAGTCCCGGCAGGTGATCCGGTCGCCGGTCCAGTTGTGGAAGTATTCGTGGCCGACCACCGCCTCGATCCGCTCGTAGTCCTGGTCGGTCGCCGTCTCCGGATCGGCCAGGACGAGGGAAGAGTTGAAGATGTTGAGACCCTTGTTCTCCATCGCCCCGAAATTGAAGTCGCGGACCGCCACGATCATGAAGAGATCGAGGTCGTATTCCCGCCCGAACGCCTCCTCGTCCCACCCCATCGCCCGCTTGAGCGAGTCCATGGCGTAGCGCGCCCGTGGGGCCATGCCGGGGTCGACGAAGATTCGCAGGGCGACCTTTCGCCCGCTCATGGTGGTGAAGGAATCCTCGAGCGCGTCGAGTTCGCCGGCGACCAACGCGAAGAGATAGGAGGGCTTAGGGAAGGGATCCTCCCACAGGGCGAAATGGCGGCCCTTCCCGGCCGGGCCGGACTCGATGAGGTTTCCGTTGGAAAGCAGGCGCTGGTAGGCGAGGTCGGCCTCGATGCGCACGGTGTAGCGGGCCAAGACATCCGGCCGGTCGGCGAACCAGGTGATCTTGCGAAAGCCCTCCGGCTCGCACTGGGTGCAGAAGCGGCGGGCCGAGACGTAGAGCCCGTCGAGCGCGGTGTTCGAGGCGGGATCGATCTCCACTTCGGTCGAAAGGACGAAGGCGTCCGGAACCTCCGGCACGATCAGCCGGCCGCCCTCTTCCGCGAATTCCCCGGCCTTCAGGACCCGTCCGTCGATCGCCGCGGCGATCGTCTTCAGACGCTCGCCGTCGAGTTCGAGCGGCCGGTCATGGTCGCCGTTGCGCCGGATCGCCAGCTTGGCCTTCACCCGCGTCGCCGAAGGCGAAAGGTCGAAGGAAAGATCGACCTTGTCGATCAGGAAAGGCGGCGGGGCATAGTCGGAAAGGCGGATCGGGCGGGCGTCTTCGGTGCGCATCGCGCCTCTTAGCGCCGGCGGCCGGGGGAGGCCAACTGCGGGCTTGGCCAGGAGAGGAGAAGAGAGGATCGCGGCTTTCTTCTCCTCACCGGTGAAACGGGAGAGGAGAAGCGGGGCCTCGCCTTGGTCGAGCGAACGACACGATTCGAGGAGGGAGCCAATTCGGCGATCGGACGTTGCGAGCCTCAGAGCTGGGTGTGGAAAGCGGACGTTTCAGGAAGCTCCATTGAGGAGACGGACGGGTGTGGAGGGCCGCCTCTTGGGAGAGGACCCGCCTGCCGCGCCCCCCGGTTGGAGACGACGCGAACCACCAAACGGCGTTGATGGAGGAGGACAACAGTGAAGCGACTTCTGGTATCGGCTGCGATGGTGCTGGGCTTGGCGCCCGCGGTCGCGTCGGCGACCACCACAACCAATTGGGTCATTTACGGGAGTGATCAGGGCTCCGGCGAAATGACCTTGGGCGACGCCGACAACGGCGGCTTCGACATCACCTCCTTCACCGGAGAGATCAACGGCAATCCGGTGACGTTGCTTGGTGGGCAGCCTGGCTGGCTGCCCGGCCCTCCCAACTCGAACACCCCGTCGGGCGTGACCGCCGCGCCAGCGTATTCCACCGATGGCCTCACCTACGACAACATCTATTATCCGGGTGATTCGCCGGATATTCCCTGCTTTGGCCCCGTATCGTCCTTCTCAAATCAGAATACGGATGCCTATGGCATCCTGTTTACTTATGACGGCGGCGAAGGAGAAATCTGGGGGAACGGAACCCATAACCCTTATATCTTTGGACCTCCCGGCGACTACACTTTCGAAGTGGCGACGGGCATACTGACCCCCGCGGACAATACTACAGACCCTTACACGCCTCAGACACCGAACGTCTCCTACGCGAGCGGCGATGTCGGTTTCCAAGTCGGAGTTCCCGAACCCGCCACTTGGGCACTGATGTTGGTCGGCTTTGGCGGTCTGGGCGCGACGATGCGCAGCGCCCGTCGCAAGAAAACGGCAGTCTTGGCCTGATCGGGCCCAAGGTCGGACTCCTGAAGGGCCGCTTTCGAGCGGCCTTTCTCCTCTATTCAGGCGTCGCGGATCCTGAAGCGCGGCTCGTCGACCACGAAGATCAGCAAGATGAGCGCCGCGCCTTCGAACACCATCGAGAGGATGAAGAGCGGCGTATAACCGGCGAGCATCGCGATGGCGCCGCCGATGAGCGGTCCGATCGCGTTCATCGTCCCCTGCGCGGTCTGCGAGAGCGCCAGACGCATAGGCACGTCCTCCCGCGCGCCGAACTCCAGCACCATGGTCTGGGAGCTCATCATGAAGCCGGCCTGGGCCGCCCCCAGCCCCAGGAACGCCAGGAGGATGATCGGCGTGCTCGGCGCCAGGAGCAGGGTCATCGTCGCCGCGATCCAGACCGTCATCGCGGCGATGAAGGCGGCCCGGAAGCCCAGACGGTCGCCGGTCATTCCCCACACCATCGCCGTGACCGGAGAGGCGCCTTGGAAGACCATCGCCACCAGGCCCAGATTGTTTCCGGTGAGCGGCATCACATGGCGGGCGAAGAGGATGTAGAACGGAACCGCGATCCGCCCACCGGTCGCCAGCGTCTGGGCGATCATGAAATACATGTAGCCGCGATCGGCCGAGAGCATGGCGGGGAACTCGCGCACCCGCTCGCGCAGGCGCTGCTTCTCGCGCACGATCGGCGGGCGGGGCTCGCGCATCAGGATCGCCAGGGCGGCGAGGCCCAGGCTGGCCAGGACGAAGGCCGCCAGGAAGGTGCTCGAAAAACCATTGCCCAGCACGTCGCGCTGGATGAGGTAGCGGCCCGCCAGATAGGAGAGGCCGGCGGCGACCGCCCCGCCGAACATGTTGCGCAGCGCCTGCAGGCGCCCGCGCAGCCGCGTCGGGATCACCTTGGCCAGCAGCAACTGGAAGGCGACGCCCTGCGCGCCCTGGAAGAAGCCCAGCACCAAGAGGCAGCCCAGGGTGGCGAGGATGAGGGCCTGCCCGGTCAGGAAGAATCCGGCGAGGGCGACGCCGAGGATCTGCAGGCGCATCGCCGAGCCCATCAAGACCGAGATCGGCAGCACGCGCCGGCGGTGCTCCACCACCGCCCCGCCCACCACCGGTGAAACGACGCCGCCCACCTGCTGCAGCGATTGGGCCAGCCCCACCATCAGGTCTGAGCCGGTAATCAGGTGGATGTAGGCCGGAAGGAAGGTGGGGCCGTTGAAGAGGCGAAACCCGGTCATGCCCAGCATGCCGTGCATGAAGTGACCGGCGAAGTTGCGGGGCAGGTGCTTCCAGACGAAGGCCTGGTAGGCGGCCTCGGCCGCCTCCGGGCTCCCCGCCGTCGACGGCTCGCTCAGAGCCTCCCCCATGGTCTCGGGCGTATCCACGCGCGCCTGCCTCGCCTCGAGGCCTCACTTCCCGAGAGCCTCTCCCTCGTTTTGAATGAGCGGGCCTGTCTAGCAGACCGTCCGCCGCCGACAACCGCGCCAAGGCGCGTTCGTGGCGAGATGGTTGCGCGTGCGCCCTCGCCGAGCCATGGAATTGGGCAGCATCAACGAAGGAGGGGCGCACGATGATCACGGTGTGGGGCGAAGGCCGGGGGTTCCGGGTCGTCTGGCTGCTGGAGGAGATGGGGCTCGCCTACAAGCTGAGGCCGGTGGACCTGCTCACCGGCCTCGAGGATGACGCGGAGTTTCAGGCCGTGAACCCCGCCGGCTTCATCCCGGCGATCCAGGACGGCGATGTCACCATGGTCGAATCGATCGCGATCATGGAGTACCTGATGGCCCGCTACGGACCGACGCCGCTGGCCCCGCCCCCGCACGATCCCGCCTTCCCCGCCTTCCAGCAGTTCCTTCACCTCGGCGAAGCCGGCCTCGCCGCCTCCATCTACTTTGTCTCCGGCGCCCGAAATATCGCGCCGGAGGCCGAACGGGAGAACTGGAGCGCCGGTCAGGCGCTGGAAGTTTTCGAGAGCCGGTTGGGCCTGGTGACGCGGCAACTGGCGCGCTCGCCCTATCTCGCCGGTGAGAGGTTCACGGCGGCCGACATTTCGGTGACCTACGCCTTGGAGTTGGCCCAAAGAAACGTGGGCTTCCAACTTGGCCAGTCGGAGCGGGCCTATGTGGCCCGCACCAGAGGACGCGAAGCCTACGGGCGGGCCATGGACACGTGTCAGGCGACCAAGGCCTGGGCCGCCCGGGCCATGGCCGCTCTCGAGGCTCGATCGGCGGCGGGGTGAAAGCCCGGGAGGCGCGCTTCCTCCAAACTAACGTCACGGCCGGGCTTCAGTCCCGGCCGCCCATGCGGACGAGCCGACGCGCGATCGCGCCAATGCTCGAAGCCGTCGACGGCGCCTGGCCGCGCAGGCGCGGCCCACTCTCCTTTCGCGTCCAGCCGCCGGGACTTCCGCCCGGCGATGACGGATAAAATGGGGGAGTACGGCCGCGAGCCGCCGGGCGCGGCGGAGCGCCGGGGGCCTACTCTGCGGCGAGGGTGCGGGCGGCGGCCGGGGTTTCGTTCACGAAGTCTTCGATCCGGTCCGCTTGCGCAGCGAGTTCGCGCATCGCCGCCGAGGCGTCGTCCGGAGATTCGGCCACGATCTCGATGAGGGAGCGGGCGATATCGCGAAGAATGGGGGCCGAGGCGATCAGCCGGGCCTGGGTTTCGATGGCCCGGGGGTCGCGGTCGTACTCCGCGCCCGGGACGCGCCAGCCGCCCCAGTCGGCGCGGTCGGTCACCACCACCGGAAAGGTGCCGGGATAGGGATGATGGGCGCAGTCCTCGGTCGCCTGCCACTTGTTGCGGGCCCGAAGCAGGCGCCAGCGCGGGCCGGCGCCTTCCTCCGAGACCTCCTCCTCGGCGGCCAGCTCCTCGGCCAGGAACGGCCGGCCGAAGCCGACGTCATAGGTGATGCGGATGGGCTCGGTGAAGTCCTTCGCCCACACCGGCTCGACCTTCTCGATCACCGACCAGGCGCCGACGCTCTCCACCCAGACCCTCTGATTGCGCTGGAAGGCCGCCTTGGCCATGCGCCGTTCCTCTCTGCAAAGCCTGAAACGACCATTGAAACCTCAAATCCTTGACGCGCGGTCAATCTTCCCTGGACGCGAAAGCGCGCTATCGTTGAAGCCTCGCCGCATGTTCCGGGGGCGACGTTCAGGGAACGCCAATGGATTTTGATTTTTCCGACGACCAGAAGAGCCTCAAGGCCGAGGCCCGGAAGTTCCTCGAGGCCCGCTGCCCCACCGCCGTGGTGCGCGGCGTGCTCGATGATCCCGAGAAGTCCTACGACGAGGGCCTGTGGAAGGCGGTCGCCGGCATGGGCTGGCTCGGCGCCACCATCCCCGAAGAGCACGGCGGCCTCGGCCTTGGGCGCCTCGAGCTCTGCGCCATCGCCGAGGAGCTCGGCCGCGCGCTCGCCCCCATCCCCTTCGCCTCCAGCGTCTATTTCGCCGCCGAGGCCCTGATGCAGGCCGGCAGCGACTCCCAGAAGGAAAAATGGCTCCCCAAGATCGCCTCGGGCGAGGCGATCGGCTGCTTCGCCAGCGTCGAGCGGCCGGGGGCGCTCACCGAGGCCCAGGTCCAGGCCCACGTAGAGGGAGGGCGCCTCAGCGGATCCAAGGTTCCGGTGACCGACGGCGATATCGCCAACCTCGCGGTCGTGCTGGCCCGCGAGGCGGGTCGCGTCTCCCTCTTCCTCGTCGAGCTTTCCGCCGGCGCCGTCAGCCGCGAGACCCTGCAGACGCTCGATCCCACCCGCAGCGTCGCCAAGCTGACCTTCCAGGGCGCACCGGCCGAGCGCCTGGGCGAAGCGGGCGAAGGCATGGCGCTCGCCGAGGGCCTCCTCGACCGCGCCGCCGTCCTGCTGGCGTTCGAGCAGATCGGCGGGGCCGACCGGGCCCTGGAGATGGCCAAGGGCTACGCCCTGGAGCGCTACGCCTTCGGCCGGCCGATCGGCAGCTACCAGGCGATCAAGCACAAGCTCGCCGACATCTACATCAAGAACGAGCTCGCCCGTTCCAACGCCTACTTCGGAGCCTGGGCCCTGGATAGCGGAGCGGCCGAGCTGCCGCTGGCCGCCGCCGCCGCCCGCGTCGCCGCCACCGAGGCCTTCTGGAACGCCGCCAAGGAGAACCTGCAAACCCACGGCGGCATCGGTTTCACCTGGCAGGTGGACTGCCATCTCCTCTACCGCCGCGCCCAGCAACTGGGACTCGTCGCCGGCGGGGCCAAGGCCTGGAAAGAGAAGCTGGTCGGCCAGCTCGAACGCCGCAACGCCGCCTGAGAAAATAGGGAACGCGCCGCCATGAACTTCAACGACACGCCCGAAGAGGGCGCCTATCGCGCCAAGGTCCGCGCCTGGCTCGACGCCAACGCTCCGAGCCGCGGCGCCCGGCCCGCCGACCCGCTCTCCGACGGCGAGGGCGACCTCGCCCCGGCCCGGGCCTGGCAACGCAAGAAGGCGGAAGCCGGCTACGCCTGCATCACCTGGCCCAAGGAGTGGGGCGGGGCAGGCGGCGCCTCCTGGCAGGCGGTGATCTTCAACCAGGAGGAGGCCAGGCGCGGCGCGCCGGCCAATCCCTTCTCCATCGGCCTTGGGATGTGCGTCCCCACGATCATGACTGCCGGCAACGAGGCCGACAAGCAGCGCTTCGTCAAGCCCGCGGTGCTCGGCGAGGAGATCTGGTGCCAGCTCTTCAGCGAGCCTTCCGGCGGCTCGGACGCCGCCGCCGCCCGCACCCGCGCCGTCAAGGAGGGCGAGGAGTGGGTGATCAACGGCCAGAAGGTGTGGACCAGCGGCGCCCACTATTCCGACTATGGCCTGCTGCTCGCCCGCACCGACCCGGACGTCCCCAAGCACAAGGGGCTCACCATGTTCTGGATCGACATGCGCGCTCCCGGCGTGGAGGTGCGGCCGATCCACCAGATGTCCGGCGCCTCCAACTTCAACGAGGTCTACTTCACCGACCTGCGGATCAAGGATTCCCAGCGCGTCGGCGGCGTCGGCGAAGGCTGGCGGGTGGCCATCATCACCCTGATGAACGAGCGCCTGTCGGTCGGCGGCGGCGGGGCCGGCTCCTCCCACGCCCGCGTCCTGCGCCTGGCGGGCGAGATCGCCACCCTGGCCGGCCCGGCGACCAAGGACGCGGCGCTTCGCGAGAAGATCGCCGACTGGTTCGTCCAGGCCGAAGGGCTGAAGTACACCACCTATCGCACCCAGACCGCGCTTTCCCGCGGCCAGACCCCGGGGCCGGAGAGCTCGATCGGCAAGGTGGTCTCGGCGAGCCTGATGCAGGACATCGCCAACACCGCCCTGGAGCTGGAGGATCAGTTCGGCATCCTCTCCGATCCGGCCTATGCGCCGCTCTCCGCCATCTTCCAGCAGAGCCTGATGTCGGCGCCCGGGATGCGCATCGCCGGGGGCACCGACGAGATCCTGCGCAACATCATCGCCGAGCGGGTGCTGGGCCTTCCCCAGGACGTGCGGCTCGACAAGGACGTCGCCTTCAAGGACATTCCGGGCGGGAGGTAGGCGCGCGGCGCGCAGATTCTGAAAGCGCCCCCCTACCCCTTCGGTGGTCCGCCTCCCCTAGCGGGGGAGGAGAACGCTTCTCTGCCCCGTCCGGGGGAAGCCGAGCGGCGGGGCGGCCATGGGCCGCTCGCCCACCTCATCGCTCGACGTTCTTGAGCGGCGGGACGGGGCCGAATTTGGCCAGCCACTCGGCTTCGGTGAGCTCGGTCTCGGCGTCCGGCGCGCGGTCGGGGCCGATGAACTCAGCCGACGTCGCCGGCTCGGGAAGCAGTTGTTTCAGTTTGGCGGCGGCCTCGTAGGCGAAGCGGGCGGCGAGGGCCCCCTGCGGGGTTCCGCTCCGCCGGGCCTCGAGCGCGGTCTCGACGAGGCCATCTATGATTCCGCAAAGATCGCGCGAGGCCCTGCCGACCTGACGGACCCGGATGGCGTCGATGCGCCGGGCGACGGTCGGCGACCGCAAGAGCCGCCTTCCCTCCCTCGCCCAGGAAAAGCCCGCCTCGCGAGCCGCCTCGTTGGGCGCGGCGCCGCCAGCCAGGGCCTGGCAGAAGCGCTCTCGGCGCGGATCATCGAGGGGGACGAAGGCGCCGGCCTGCTCGCCTGGAGGGCCGGAATTGCGGTCGGCAAAGGGTCGATCTTCCACATTCTTCAATCTTTCTCGCGGCTTGGGTTCGAGCAGCGCGCGCTCGGAGGCTGCTCGTTCTTGCTCGTTTTCGCTCCCATCGGCTCTGCGGCGCTCCCTGAGGCTCGCGCCCGCTCGCATCGGCTCGGTTTTGCTCGGAATCGCCTCGGATCGGCTCGGGGTTGGCGCGAGGAAGGAGTTTCGGTCAAGGGGCTGGAACAAAGGGGACTGGGTCACGGGGGCGGGCTCCTTCGGCGGCAGTCAATTGCAATATGAGAAGCCGAAGGAAAATGTCAATATGCAAAGATCAGGAAATCCGCCCGTGTCAATGACCGATGTCCTCGGGGTCGTCGATCTGCGCCGTGGATCAGCCCAGCTGTGCGTTGGGGTGGGCCTCGTTCATATACACTGCTGGACACCTCGGTCCCGCCTCTGCGTCAGCATGGTGCCGAGGTAATTCATTCCTCGGCCTTGCTGTCCCGCTTGCCGACAGGGGTTTCTACCCTTCGCCGTGCGGCCCCGCGCTCCCGCTCCCGATTCGACAGCGCGCACTGTGATGGATAGCGAGACGGCGAGCCGCGAAATCCTCGTTCGCGCTCTCCACCATCCAGGCAGCGTCCCGTGGGGGCACGCCGGCGACGACGACGGCCAAGGAGATCGCCGATGAGTGCGCCCAGAACGATCAGGACCGCCAAGGCCGGCAAGGTCGAGATTCGTCTCGTCCTCAAGGACGGGATCTATCACGGCGTCGCCAGCGGCAAGATGGTCTGCCAGGGCGAGGATGCCGACAAGGTCTGGATGGCGCTGCACGATGAGGTCGGCAAGGCCGATCCGAAATATTTCGGCTTCGCCGGGGCCCGCTCGCGCTTCCTGCGCTTCTTCCCCGGCGGTTTCGCGAGCACCGAGTACTCAAAAGAGGAACGCGACTACAAACTCATCGCCAAGGCGCTGCTGGACGAGACCGCGCCTCTTGAGGCCGCCGCCGAGGGCCAGGGCCTCGGCGAGGCGGTGACGAAAGTCTTCCAGAAAACCAACCTGCTTTCCGGGCCGTTCGAATCCACTCGGGCGCGCGATGTCCTGCATGGACCCAATGCCGACAGGTTCGTCCGCGCGGCGGCGGCGTTCGCTCTCGGCGATATCAAGGCCGGCCTCGCGGATATGGAGAAGGCGCTGAAACCCCACGAGGCGGCCAAATGGACGGTGGCGACCTACCTGCCGTTTCTCTGGCGCCCAGAGGCCCACATGTTCCTCAAGCCCGAAGTCACCCGGGAATTCGCCGCGCGCGTCGGCCATCCCTTCGCCAACGCCTGTGAGTCGGGGCTGAAGCCGGCCGTTTATGAGAGCCTGCTCGACCTGGCCGCCCGGACCGGGCGCGAGATCGCCGATCTGAAGCCCGCCGACCGGATCGACGTCCAGAGCTTCATCTGGGTGGTGGGGAAGTACAAGGAAGAGAGCAAGCCGGCGGTCTAGGCCTTCGTCGCCGATGGGGCCCCATCAAGTTGCGGCCGAGCCGGGTCAACGCGTAAGGTTCGCCCGTAAAGGGGCGTTGCTTCCATGCGTCTGGAAGAGTTGAAGGCCGGGGCCCGGGTCAGCGGCCTCGCGGGTCCCGGTCGTCCCTCCACCCTTGACATGAAGCTTCTCGGTCTGGCCGCGCGAGCGCGGCCCACCTTCCTTTCAGAGCATGGGTCGCCGGGACGGGTCCCCGTGCGCGCCGCTCGAAGTCTCGGCGGCAAAGCCTCTTTACGCGCCGCTCGAAACATCGGCGGGGAAATCTCTTTACGCGCTGCTCGAAACATCGGCGGCGAAGCCTCTCTACGCGCCGCTCGAAACCTCGGCGGCGAAGTCCCTGTGCGCGCCGCTCGAAACCTCGGCGGCGAAGCCTCTTTACGCGTCGCTCGAAACATCGGCGGCAAAGCCTCTTTACGCGCCGCTCGAAACATCGGCGGCAAAGCCTCTTTACGCGCCGCTCGAAACATCGGCGGCGCGGGGGCCCCCTCCACCGCTTCGCGGTCCCCCTTCCCCAAGGAGGGAGGAGAAGAGAGAACGAGCGTTATGGTCGCCATTTGACCCTTAACCAGATTGCAATGTGCGGGGGCCATGTTGGGCGCCCAAAGTGGGTATGCAAGCCGCGGGCGCCTCGATGTTCACCCTGGAAAAAATGCTCGCGCGGTCGTCCCGCGCGCCCGGCGAAGAGCTCTACGAAGCCGTCGCCGAGCCGCTCGTGGCGCTGCGCCCGGCGCTTACGAGGCTCCTCGAAGGGGCGAGCGACGAAGCTGCGCGGGCCGATCTCCAGGAGATCGCCCGGGCCATCTCAGCGGCGGAGACCTTCCTCGCCGCGGCCCGCGACTTCCGCAAGGCCGAATTCGGGCGCCTGAGCCTGGATCTTCAGCCGCGTCTGCTGCGCGAGGCGATGGACGAGCTCGAGGTCCGCTGGCGCCAGACCGCCGGGCCGGCGAGCCTCCTCACCTCCTATGACGGCGATCCGGAGTGCGCCGCCAAGGTCGATTGGGCGCGGCTCCATCAGGTGCTGGACGCCCTCGTCGGCCACGCCATCGCCAGATCCGAAGGCGGGGTGATCGAGGCCTCGCTCCGCGCCCGCGCCGATGGCGAGAGCGTCATCCTCTCCTGCACGGTGCGCGGCAACGGTCCCGGCGTCACCGAGGAATATCTCGCCCGCTTCCGCGCCGGCGAGATCTCGCCCCAGGAGGCCGGCGGCGTGCGCTCCCTCCTGGCGATCGCCCTCGCCAGCCACCTCATCAGGGCCATGGGGGGCGAGCTTTCCGCCGCGGCCAACGCCGGGAGCGGCGCGACGATCGGCTTCGACGCGCAGCTGGAGGCCGCATCCCCGGAAGCTCCGGCGGAGGAGGCGCCGCGCCGGGCCGGAGGCCGCGGCGCCCACGTCCTCATCGTCGATGACAACGCCACCAACCGCATCGTTGTCGAGGCCCTCTGCGGCATGTTCGACTGTTCCTGCGAGTCGGTCACCGACGGGATCGAGGCGGTGGAGGCGGCCAGGGTCGGCCGCTTCGACGTCATCCTCATGGACATCAAGATGCCCAACATGGACGGCCTCGCCGCCACCCGCGAGATCCGCCGCCTGCCCGGGCCCGAGGCGCGAACCCCGATCATCGCGCTCACCGCCAACGCCGATGCCGAGGAGACGCGCGGCTATCTGGCCGCCGGCATGCAGGGGGTGGTCGAAAAGCCGATCAAGCCGGATCGCCTGCTCGAAGCGCTGGACGCCGCCCTCACCGCTCCGCCGGCGCAGCTCGCCGGGGCCGCGACCCGGGCCGCCTGACGGACGCTTCTTCCAAAACGACGTCACGGACGGGCGGACCGTCGCTCCGTTCTCCGCTCGCCCCGGCGAAAGCTAAGGGCCCAGGCAAGAATCTCAGGATCGCCGTTCTTTTCAGGCTTTTGCCTGGGTCCCGTGTCCGCCCCCGGATCGGGTCCGGGGGCTGCACGGGATGAGCGGGGAAGGGCTGTCTTGCCGCGGGCGAGGAATTGGGCGAGTCTTCAAGTCGTGATGGGTAGACCCCTTCTCCTCGCCGCCCTCCTGGCGCTGGCCGCCTCGCCGGCGCTGGCCCAGGACGCGGTCCCCACCGCCGGCGGCGCGGGCCGCGGCGCGCCGGCCGCCGCCCCGGCGCCTGGACCCCTGACGCCTGACCAGATGAGCGTCGATGACATCGGGCCGCTCATGGGGCCCTGCGGCCCCACCGGGCGCGACGCCAAGAACCCCGACAAGCCGGACTCCAAGCCGCACGGTGAGGTCTTCGTGGGGGCCGGGACCCGCGGCTACCGCGAGGCGGGCGGGATCGTCTGCCAGCCCATCGGGGCCAATTCCTCGGTCACCCTCAGCGTCGACGCGGCGAAACTGCCCGCGTGGCGCTGGGGGCGGTGAGGGGCGCGATCAGCGCTCGGCGATGGCGTAGCCAGTGACGTAGTTGGCGTTGTACATGCCGTTGCGCACCGCGGTCGTGTAGCAGTCGCCGGCGTTATCCACCGCATCCGGATAGAGGAAGTCGAGCTGATCGCAGGCCGACCTGGCGGCCGAGCGGATCCGCGAGCGCAGCGCGTCGCGTCCCCAGGGGGAAGCCAGATCGAGGTCACGCCAGTAGACGACGCGGGAAGTGCTCACCTGCTGGATCGGTGCGCCGATCGCCGAGCGTCCGTACACCCTCGGCGCGATGACGGTGAGCTCGCCGGTGGTGTAGGCGTCGTTTGGACCTTGATCGTAAGAGAGCGGGCCCTGATCGTAATAGGATGGGCCCTGCCCGTCATAGGGCTGGGCGATGGCCGCCCCGCCGCAGAGAGCCGCCGCGGCGCCGGCGAGCGCCAGGACGGCGATCGACCGGCGAACGCCGGTCCGGGTCTTCGCAGAGATGGTCATGAGAGGCTTTCCTTGCTCGAGTTGCCCGGGACCTCGGCCCTTGGGGCCGGCCCCGCGCGCCCCGCCCTCGGCTAAGAAAAACGTCTCCTTGCGGGACAGGTTCCTCGTCCCCCGCCGCGACACTCGGCCCCGCCGCGACATTCGGCGCGATGGAAAACAATCCGCAAAGCCGTATCCTCCTGACGGTGAAGACGTGGCGGCAAAGGGCGCGTGCGTGGACGCCAGGGCCTACAGCGCCGGCGAACTGGCCTTCCGACCGGAGACCTTCTTCCTTGGCCGGACCGAAGGCGCCGGGGTGGTGCGCGACCTCTTTGGCAGGGTCCAGAGGCGCTGCCAGATCGTCACCGAGGGCGCCCAGAGGGGGACCTATGAGGCGGTCCACTTCGACGAGACCTTCACCTTCGATGATGGCGCAACCGAAATCTGGCGCTGGGCGCTGACCGTCGGACCCGACGGCCGCTACATGGCCGCCGAGGCGATCGCGGGCTCGGGCATCACCGGCCGGCGGGCCGGCGAGGACTATGTGCTGGCCTTCCGCCGCCCGCTCGGCCCGGCCAAGGGCCTGGCCGCGCCCCGCTACCACACCAGATTCACCCTGCTGGCCGCCGACACCGCCATCAAGCATACCCGGGTGAGCCTACTCGGCGCGCCGATGGGCGAGATGACCGCCATCCACCACCGGGTCTAGAGGCGCGGGCCTATCCCGCCGGCGCGCCGACGGCCGTGGCGAGAAGGCAAATGAGACCGAGCACGACAAATCCGCTGCGCTGGAAGAGCGATCCGACGCCGGTGCGCCGCGCGATGAGAAAGGCGAGCAGGCACTGGCAGGCGTAGAAGAGGGCGAAAGCGCGCGAGGAGAGCGCGACCACCTGGAAAGGGTCGGTGAGCCACACCACGGCCAGCGCCAGGGCCCCGGCGACCGCGAAGGCGACCGGAACGCTGAGCCGGCGCCGCGAGAGTTCGTTCATGAGGCCGCCCGAGCCGATCGAGTCAGCGACCGCGGCGCTGAGCTGGCTGGCGAAGGCGGCGATCAGGACGAAGGCCGCCATGGGCGCGGCGACCAGGACCATCAGATCCAGGATTCCGGTCACGCCCGGGGTGGCCGCGGCGCGGCGAAGGAAGGGCGTCAGCAAGGCGATGAAGACGAGGTAGATCACCGAGGCGATCCACTGGGCCTGTTTCATCGTGCGGATCCGAAGCTTGGGCGGATAGGCATGGCCGAGATACCGCGAGGTCTCGAAGCCCTGCACCATGATGAGGAGGCCAAGCAGGATCGCGATGCTCGCCCCAGAGACCCGAAACGCCGGCAGGGGCGGGCTCGCCCCGGCGTGGATCAGCCACCAACCGGCCAGCCCGACGAGGATCCCCGCGATCGCGCCGATTTTCAGCGACACGCTGGCGTGGGCGAGATGCTCGACCCTTCGCAATCCGCCGGAAAAGGCCAGGGCGATCAGGGCGAGGATGATGGCGGTGACCATGCCGTTGGCGGCGAGGGCGTGCCAGCGCGCCGGCACAGAGACGACCTTCAGCGAGAACTCGGCCAGCAGCTTCAGATAGTAGGCGACCGAAATCGCATAGGCGACCGAGAGAACGCCCTGGGTGGCGCGACCCACCCAGGCGATCGGATCATGGAAGGCGGCGATCGCCGCGTGCTCCTCGATGTGGACGATGTTGAACCGGATGACCGACCCGGCCGCATAGGCGAGGAGCAGCAGCGCCGCCATGGCCGGCAGCGCCGCGCTTCCGAACTCCCGGGCCAGGATCGGGCCGCAGATCAGAAAGCCGCTGCCAATGATCGAGGCCAGCGGGGTGACCGTGGCGCGCCAATTGTCGCTGCGGGCGTAGGGGCTGAAGCTCAGGAACGCGGCGAGGAGGACCCCGATCAGGGCGGCGAGGGCGGTGATCAGCAATGGACCGCCCTTCTCCGATCCATCGCCTCAGGGCCGCCAAAGCCGGTCACGGCACGGCGGGCGCCGGGACCAGGCGGAAGATCGGGCCGGCGGCCCGGGCCGGCGCCGACCGGACGCCGCGCCCGCCCAGAAGCGCCGCGATCGCCAGAGC
>JBOHLG010000007.1:0-116734 GCA_050729515.1 Caulobacteraceae bacterium | reverse complement strand
GGCGGCGTAGGCGGCCTTGACCGAGGTGGGAGCGGCCGCGACCACCGCCTGGGAAGGAATGTGGAGGGCGGCCATCAGGCTCGCCTCATTGCTGTTGGAGCCGATCATCAGGGGGACGCTCGCCTCCTCGCCGGCGGCGAAGGCGGCCTCGGCGCCCTTCTTCAGCAGTCGTCCGTCGAGGATCGGCCCGCTCGGGCCCTCGGCGGCGACGAGCGCGGCGGCGGGAAGGGCGCGGAGCTCGTCTGGGGTCGCCTTGGCCCCGGCGAGGCCGAGCTTGGCGGCGAGGGCGGCGCCGCGCGCTTCGGCGTGGGCGAGATCCATCGACGGGCCCCAGCCGCCGCCGGACTCCACGATCGCCTTCTCAAAGAGGCCCCGCGCGGCGCCGATCGCCATCAGAGCCAGAACATCCTCGCCGCCGGCCGACTCGCCGAAGATCGTCACATTGTCCGGATCGCCGCCGAATCTGGCGATGTTGGCGCGCACCCATTTGAGAGCGGCGATCTGGTCCATCAGTCCGTAGTCGGCCAGCGGCTGGCCCTTTGGGGCTTCCGCCGTCAGGGCGGGTTGGGCGAAAAAACCGAGCGCGCCGAGGCGATAGTTCATGGCCACGAAGACCACCCCGTCGCGGGCGAAGTTGCGCGCATCGTAGCTCGGGAGGTTGGTCCCGCCCGAGACATCGCCACCGCCGAAGATCCACACCATCACTGGGTCGCGCCGGGACCGAAGCGGGGCGATCACATCGAGGGTCAGGCAGTCCTCGCTGGTGGGCCCGGTGTATCCGCCCTCGTTGGTCCTGCCGTCGGTAAGGACCTTCTGTGGGCAGGCGGGGCCCGGAGTCTTCGCCTCTCGAACCCCGCTCCAGGGAGCGGCCGGCTCGGGCGGCTTCCAGCGCCGGGGGCCGATCGGCGGCGCGGCGTAGGGGATGGCGAAGAAGGCGCGCGAGGGCCCAAGGAGGCTTCCCTCGACGACGCCCGAGGTCGTGCGCACCCTCAGGCCAGCGCTAGGCGCTTCGGCGGCCAGGGCTGGCCCGCCAAGAACGCTGAGAATAATCGCCGCGGCGAGCGCCGCCGCAGAGATGGTCCGCATCTTCGCGCTCTTCCCCTCTGCGCACGCTTTTCCCAGGCGAAGCGAAATCGGGCCGCCAAAGGGGAGACGCGAGAGAGTCAAAGTCATGGTCGCACCCCTCGCTTCAAAGACATTGCCCGCTTTTGCGGGATGCGCCCTGGCCGCCCTATGATAGGAGACCTCCGCTCCCCTTCGCCAGCGAGGTTTTCATGCGCCAGATCGGACATTTCATCGACGGGCGGCCCCATCTGGGCGGATCGGGCCGGGAAGGCGAAGTCTTCGATCCCAACACCGGCGAGGTCCAGGCCAAGGTCGCCTTCGCCTCGCAAGAAGTGGTCGACGAGGCCGTCGCGGCCGCGGCCCGCGCCCAGCCGAAGTGGGCCGCCCTCAATCCGCAGCGCCGCTCGCGGGTGATGTTCGAGTTCAAGCGCCTGGTCGAGGCGCGCACCGACGAGCTCGCCCAGCTGCTCTCTTCCGAGCATGGAAAGGTGATCGCCGACTCTCGGGGCGATGTGATGCGGGGCCTGGACGTGGTGGAGTTCGCCTGCGGCATTCCCCACGCCGCCAAGGGCGAATTCACCGAAGGGGCCGGACCGGGGATCGACGTCTATTCGATCCGCCAACCGCTCGGCGTCGTCGCGGGCATCACCCCGTTCAACTTCCCAGCCATGATCCCGATGTGGATGTTCGCGATCGCCATCGCGGTCGGCAACGCCTTCATCCTCAAGCCGTCCGAGAAGGACCCCAGCGTGCCGGTGCGCCTGGCCGAGCTTTTCATCGAGGCCGGCTCCGAGCTCGGGATCGATCTCGCCGGGCTTCTCAACGTCGTCCAGGGGGACAAGGCCGCGGTCGACGCGATCCTCAAGCACCCCGGGATTTCGGCGGTGAGCTTCGTCGGGTCCTCCGACATCGCGTCCTACGTCTATTCGACGGGAACGGCGCACGGAAAGCGGGTCCAGGCCATGGGCGGCGCCAAGAACCACGGCGTGGTCCTGCCCGACGCCGATCTCGACCAGGCGGTGAGCGACATCGTCGGCGCCGCCTACGGCTCGGCCGGCGAGAGATGCATGGCCCTGCCGGTGGTGGTGCCAGTGGGAGAGAAGACCGCCCAGGCGCTGCGCGAGAAGGTGCTGGCTCAGATCGAGGGCCTCAAGGTCGGCATCTCCACCGATCCGGCGGCCCAATATGGCCCGGTAGTCACCGCCGCGCACAAGAAGCGCATCTGCGACTACATCCAGATCGGGGTCGAGGAGGGCGCCGAGCTCGTCGTCGACGGCCGCGGCTTCACGCTCCAGGGGTTCGAGAAGGGCTTTTTCGTCGGCCCGACCCTCTTTGATCGGGTCAAGCCAGAGATGAAGACCTATCAGGACGAGATCTTCGGTCCGGTCCTGCAGATCGTCCGCGCCGAGAGCTTCGAGGAGGCGGTGAGACTGCCGTCCGAGAATCCCTATGGAAATGGCGTCGCCGTTTTCACCCGCAACGGCCACGCCGCTCGCGAGTTCGTCTCAAAGGTCAATGTCGGCATGGTCGGGGTCAACGTGCCGATCCCGGTGCCGGTCTCCTACCACACCTTCGGAGGCTGGAAGCGCAGCGCCTTCGGCGACACGAACCAGCACGGTATGGAGGGAGTAAAGTTCTACACCAAGATCAAGACCGTGACGTCCAGATGGCCCTCCTCGCGCGGCGAGGAGTCGGCCTTCGTCATGCCGACCACGAATTAGCGGGCTCATTTGCGATGCGCGCGGACGGTCAGCTGGCTTCCGGGGGTCATCACCCGCTTCAGATCGGGATCGAGGCCGGCGAGGATTTCGGTTCCGGACTCCAGGGTGACCGTCCTCTTCAGCCATCCATCGCGCCTTTGGATGGCGATCCGCACCGGCGAGCCGGGCGTCTTCTTGAGAAATTCGCAGACAATCTGCGGAAGGCTCATTCGACCTCCCGAGGCGTGAACCGTCGCCCTGAAGGTCACCGAATTGGGCTTAATTTCGCTCACCAGAACGTGCGACATCTTGGAATTTCCATGACGTGGAAAATCCATGATGGGAAGCGTGGCGGGCGCGATCAAGGGGCCTGAGGCGTGGACTTCGCACTCTCCGAGGACCAGAGGGCCATTCAGGCCTCCGCCAGGGACTTCGCCGAGGCCGAACTCGCTCCACATTCCGCGAGGTGGGACGAGGAAAGGCACTTTCCGGTCGATGTGCTGAAGAAGGCCGCCGGGCTGGGGTTCGCCGCCCTCTACGTGGGCGAAGATGTCGGCGGCTCGGCTCTTTCCCGCCAGGACGCCGCCCTCGTCTTCGAGGCCCTCGCCCACGGCGATGTCTCGACCGCCGCGTTCCTTTCCATCCACAACATGGCGAGTTGGATGATCGACCGCTTCGGCGGCGAGGCCTTGCGGCGGAGCTTTCTGCCGCGCTTGGCGAGAATGGACCTCATCGCCTCCTATTGCCTCACCGAGCCGGGATCGGGATCGGACGCGGCCTCGCTCTCCACCACTGCGCGCCGGGGGGACGGATCCTATCGCCTTTCCGGCGCCAAGGCCTTCATCAGCGGGGCTGGGACCTCGGACGTCTATGTCGTGATGGCCAGGACCGGACAGTCTGGCGCCGCGGGGGTTTCGGCCTTCGTGGTCGAAAAGGACTCTCCCGGCCTCTCCTTCGGGACCCAGGAGCGCAAGATGGGTTGGGCGAGCCAACCCACCGCCATGGTCCACTTCGATGAAGTCGAGGTTCCCGAGGACCATCGCCTCGCGGCAGAGGGCGATGGTTTCAAGATCGCCATGGCCGGGCTCGACGGCGGCCGGATCAACATCGCCGCCTGCTCCCTGGGCGGCGCGAGCCTGGCTCTGGAGACCGCCAAGGCCCACCTTCAGACGCGCAGGCAGTTCGGCCGGACGCTCGCCGAATTCCAGGCCCTGCGCTTCCGCCTCGCCGACATGGCGACCTCCCTCGAAGCCGCCCGACTGATGGTCGCGCGGGCCGCCCAGGCGCTCGATGAAGGCTCGGGCGATCGCACCCTCCTCTGCGCCATGGCCAAACGCCTCGCCACCGACGCCGGCTTCGCGGTCGCCAACGAGGCCCTGCAGCTTCACGGCGGCTATGGCTATCTCAAGGACTATCCGCTCGAGCGGATCGTGCGAGACCTGCGCGTCCACCAGATCCTCGAGGGGACCAATGAGATCATGCGGGTGATCATCGCCCGGGAGCTTCTGGCCTCGTGAGCGGGTCGCCAAACTCGCCCGAAGTCGCCTCTCCGGAGGTCATCATCGGGACCGAAGGGCGCGTGGGCCGCCTCACCCTCAACCGCCCCGCGGCTCTGGGCGCCCTCACCCTTTCCATGTGCCAGGAGATGATCGCCGCCCTTCTCGCCTGGCGGGTCGATCCTCGCGTCGAGGCGGTCCTCATCGATCACGCCGGCGAGCGCGGCTTCTGCGCCGGCGGAGACATCCGGGCGCTCTCCCAAAGCGTCGCCAGCGATGGCGTGCTCGCCCGGCGGTTCTTCTTCACCGAGTACCGCCTGGATCACCTCATCAAGACCTACGAAAAACCGGTGGTCACCGTGATGGACGGAGTGACCATGGGCGGCGGGGTCGGGATCTCCTGGACCGCGCGCTTCCGCATCGCCACGGAGAGAACGAGCTTCGCCATGCCGGAGACTGGCATTGGCCTCTTTCCCGACGTCGGGGGGAGCTGGTTCCTTCCCCGCCTCCACGGCTCGGTCGGAGCCTGGCTCGCCATGACCGGCGCCCGCCTCAGGGCGCCGGGCCTGGAGATCCTGGGAATCGCCACCGACGTCGTCCCGTCCGATCGCCTGGGGAAGTTCAAGGCCCTCCTCCTCGCCGACCCTGGCCGGGTCGAGACCTTCCTCGCCGAGTTCGAGGCCGATCCCGGCCGCTCGGCGATGATCGAGCATCACGATGAGATCGACCGCCTCTTTAGCGGCGAGACGGTGGAAGAGATCCTCGCCGCTCTTGAAGCGGAAAGCGGGGAGTGGGCTCTGGCCCAGCGCGCCCAGATGGTCGCCAGGTCCCCCACCAGCCTCAAGGTGGCCCTGCGCCAGATCCGGCTCGGCGTCGGCTTGGGCGACTTCGCCGAGGCCATGGCCATGGAGATGCGGATCGCCTCGCGCCTGGTCTTCGCCCATGATTTTTCCGAGGGCGTAAGGGCGGTGGTGGTAGAGAAGGATGTCACCCCGCGCTGGTCGCCGGAGCGGCTGGAGGACGTCGGCGAGGATGCGCTCGCGGCCATCTTCGCGCCTCTACCGGCCGACCTGGAATGGACCCCCCTGCCGCTCTGATCCGACCAAGGAGCCCCAATGGATTTCAACACCCTCATTGTTTCCGACGATGGCGCGGTCCGCCTCATCCGACTGAACCGTCCAGAGGGGCTCAACGCGCTGAATGGCGAGCTCATGGACGAACTCACCGCCGCGCTCGACGCCGCCGAGGCCGATCCGGCCGTGGGCGCGATCGTGATCACCGGCTCCGAGCGCGCCTTCGCCGCCGGCGCCGATATCAAGGAGATGGCCTCCAAGAGCTACGCCGAGGTCTTTTCGGAGGACTTCATCACCGCCAACTGGGAACGCACGGCGCGCTGCCGAAAGCCGGTGATCGCGGCGGTCGCCGGCTATGCGCTCGGCGGCGGCTGCGAGCTCGCCATGATGGCCGACTTCATCATCGCCGCCGACAATGCGAAGTTCGGTCAGCCGGAGATCACCCTGGGGGTTTCTCCAGGGGCCGGAGGGACTCAGCGTCTCACCAGGTTCGTGGGCAAGTCCAAGGCCATGGACATGATCCTGACCGGTCGGATGATGGACGCCGCCGAGGCCGAGCGGAGCGGACTGGCCAGCCGCATCGTCCCGCTCGCCGAGCTTCTCCCCACCGCCATCGAGGCGGCGAAGAAGGTCGCCGGGCTCTCGAGGAACGCCGTGATGCTCACCAAGGAGATGGTCAACGCCGCCTACGAGACGCCGCTCAGCCAAGGCGTGAAGCTCGAGCGGAGGCTCTTCCACTCCCTCTTCGCCTTTGAGGACCAGAAGGAGGGCATGGCGGCCTTCATCGAAAAGCGCCCGGCGCGGTTCACGGGGCGCTAAAGACAAGAAGAAAGGAGACGAAGATGGCGAAACGGGCTCTGGTTCTGGGCGGCGGCGGACCGGTGGGGATTGCCTGGGAGGCCGGGTTGCTGGCCGGCCTGGCGGCGGGCGGGGCGGACCTTTCGAGCGCCGACCTCATCCTTGGCACCTCGGCCGGCTCTTTCGTGGGCGCCCAGATCGCGCTGGGGCGCTCCGCCGTCTCGCTTTCCGAGGCGATCCTCGCCGAGGCGCAACGTCCGCCGGCGCCGCGCGGCCCCGGCGCCGGACCGCCGGCCGATCTTTCCCCTCTCATGACGCTCTTCGAACGGGCTTGGTCGGGCGAGGAGGATCCGACAGCCGTGCGCCGCGAGATCGGCGCCCTTGCGCTTTCGACCAAGACCATGAGCGAGGACGACTTCCTCGCCAGCTTCGGGCGCAGTCTCTCGGAGAAGGGAGGCGACGCCTGGCCAGATCGCGACTTCCGCTGCACCGCCGTCGACGCCGAAACGGGGGAGTTCATCGTCTGGGACCGGGCGGCGAAGGTTGGGATCTCCCGCGCCGTGGCCTCGAGCTGCAGCGTGCCCGGGGTCTATCCGCCGATCACCATCCATGGCCGGCGCTACATCGATGGCGGCATGCGCTCGGGAACCAACGGCGATCTCGCCAAGGGGTGCGACAAGGTCGCGCTGATCGCCCTTCGCATTGGGGGCGAGGATGGCCGCGCCCAACGCATGGCGCGGCGTCTCGACAAGGAGATCGCCGTCCTTCGCGCGGGCGGAGCCCACGTCGAACTGATGCTTCCCGATCCCGACTCCAGCGGAGCGTTCGGAGCCAACCTCATGGATTTCCGCCGCCGACCCGCCGCCTGCCGCGCCGGCGAGGCCCAAGGCCGCGCTCTGGCGGAGCGCCTCGCCGCGTTCTGGTCGTGAACCTGGCGCGCGTAGCTTGCCTGGCCTTGAATTCCGATATATGTGACCAGTCAGATTGACATGACCGCCACGCGCCCAGAGAGATTCACCGCGACGGAATTCAAGGCCAAGTGCCTGGAGATCCTCGATCGGCTCGCCGCCCGCGAGATCGCCGCCGCGGTGATCACCAAGCGCGGCAGGCCGGTCGCCATCGTCGCGCCTCCTCCAGTCGCCGCCGACGCGGCCGATCGCCTGCACGGCTGGATGGCCGGCGAGGCCCAGATACCGCCGGGTCTCGACCTCACCCGCCCGCTGGGGACCGGTCAAGGCGGACGGCAGCGATGAGAGGTCCAGCCCCGGCCCGGGAGGGAAGCATCCTTCTCGACACCTGCGCGCTCGTCTGGCTCTCCAACGGCGATCCAATCAGCGAGGCGGCGAGGGAGGCCGTCGCCGCGGCGGCGCGGCAGGGAGGCGTCCTCGCTTCGCCGGTGAGCGCCTGGGAAGTCGGGCTCCTCGCCGAACGTGGCGAGGCCCGCTTTCTCCCCGATCCGGAAGCCTGGTTCGCTCGCCTGATGACTGCGCCGGGGATCGCGCCCGCCCCGCTTGATTGGCGGATCTCCCTCGCCGCCTCGTCCCTTCCTGAGCCGTTCCCCGGCGATGTCGCCGACCGGCTCCTCTTCGCCACCGCCCGCCTCCTCGCCGTTCCCCTCTTGACGCGCGATGCGCGCCTGATCGCCTATTCCATCGCTAGCGGCCCGGAGATCATCGAGTGCTGAGCACAGCGGCCAGGGCGGTGCGGGCGCGCTCCACGATCGCCGGATTGGTCCGCCGGTAATAGGCGAGGCCGATCACCGCGCCGGAGACGACCCAGCCTCGCGCCCTCGCCCAGGTCGCCTCATCGAAAGGCAGGGCCTGGACGAAGGCCCGGCGGGAGGCGGCCTCGAACAGCGCCCAGGCGGCCATCAACTCGCAGGCCGGGTCGCCAAGGGCGAGGCAGCCGAAGTCGATCACCCCGACGAGCCGCCCCTCCCGGACGATGAGGTTGGAAGCCTGCAGGTCGCCGTGGATCCACACACCTTCGCGAGGCCACTGCGGCGCCGCCAGAGCCTCCCGCCAGGCCTCCTCGCACGTCTTGGCGTCGACCTCATCGGCGAGCGCCGCCAGACTGCGACGGAAACCTTCCTCGCGCCAGGAAAGCGGCCCGCCGCGACCAAAGTTGCGCCGGCCTGGCCTCGGGCCGCCGCTGGCGCCGGCCGCCTCGAGGGCCAGGATGAAGCGCGCCAGCTCCCGCGCCGTCGCGCATGGATCGGCGAAGGCGTCAGCTCTCGCCTCCTCGCCCTCGATCCAGCGGCAGACCGACCAGTCGAAGGGATAGCCGCAGCCGGGGACCCCGAGCCCAAGCGGTTCGGGAACCTCGAGGGTGAAGCTGGGGAAGAGATGCGGCAGCCATCGCGCCTCCCGGGTCGGCTGGCCGGCCGTCGGCTCGTGACGGGGCAGGCGAAGGGCCATGTCAGCGCCCAGGCGGAAGAGGGCGTTGTCGGTTCCCGAGGAGGCGACGCGCTGAACCTCGAGGCCGGCCAGGCGCGGAAACTGCTCGGAGAGCAGGCGCCGCACGAGGTTCTCGTCGATCGCGACCTCGTCGTCATGCATCCTTGGAGCGTCGTTGATCATCGCCCTTTCGAACCCGCGCCTCCTACCAAGGTCAAGGCGGGAGAGATCGCGTCCGGCCCGACCGCCGCTCGCTCTCCGGTTGGATCGGCGCTCCGACTCTGGACAGGGCCCTTCGCGGAGCGCACGCTGAAGCCCCAAAATGGGTTCGGGTCTGGAGTGGGGATGATGAAAACACTCGCCTTCGCGACGGCGGTCGCGCTTCTCGCCGCCGGCGGATCAGCCCAGGCGACGACAGCCCTCGGGCTGAACGGTACCGCCACATTCATGGCGAACTCGATCGACTTCGCCGGCACTGCCTTCACCGCTGCGAGCCCCATCGGCGCCCCGTTCTCCACCGACGGGGTGATCGCCGCGGAAACCGGGACCATCGAGAACCTCTCCGGCACGGGGGCGGTCGACGTGAACCCGTTCGTTACGTTCGGCAGCGGCGGCGCGAACCTGGAGCTGGTGGCGACCGAGATCACCCCTGGAACCGACGGCGCCTATACGCTCACCGCCAACGGCCCGAGCACGGTCATGAGCTTCGATGTCACGGGTTATCTCTACGATACCTCGAGCCACTCTGAGCTCGATGATTTCGATCTCCTCGGAACGGTCTTCGTCAACGGCGAGACTCCGAGTGCAGTCGAGGCGAGCCTCGCGGCCGGCGCATCCCTCATCGACTCCTATTCGGGGACCGTCAGCCTCACCCCGATCGCCTCGGTTCCTGAGCCCGCGGTCTGGGCTCTGATGTTGGCGGCCTTCGCCGGACTAGGCCTCGCCTTGCGCCGGCGTCGCGCCGGGCGGGAAGTCGCGGCCGCCTGATTTTCTGCTCTAGATTGCGATCTCGCGGTCGTTGAGGCCGGCGGCGCGCTGCGCCTGGTACTCCGCCTCGAGCTTCTTGAACGCCTCGCGCCTCGGCCCGAGGTAGCCGAAGAGGAAGGCGGCGACCTTGCGCATCTGGATCTCCTCGCTCCCCTCGGTGATCCGATAGCGGCGGTGGTGGCGGAAGATGTGCTCGAAGGGCTTGTGGCGCGAATAGCCGATGCCGCCGTGCACCTGCATGGCCCGGTCGGCCGCCTCGCAGACCAGGCGGTTGGACCAGTAGTTGCACATCGAGACCTTGTCGCTGATCTGACGCTCCACCTCGCGGTGGTCCATCCGGTCGATCTCCCAGGCCGTCTTGCGGATGAGCAGGCGCAGCATCTCGGCCTGGGTGGAAAGCTCGACCAGGGGCCACTGGATGGCTTGGTTCTCGGAAAGCGCCTTGCCGAAAGGCTTGCGCAAGCGCGCGTACTTCACGCTCTCTTCGATGCAATAGACCGCCGCGCCCAGCGAGGAGGCGGCCTGGCGGATACGGTTCTGGTGGACGAAGCTTTGGCCAAGCGCGAGGCCGCCCCCAACCTGGCCCCAGATCGCCTCGTCGGGCACCCAGACATCGGTGAAGCTGACCCTGGGGTGGTCGGTCGGCATGTTGAAGGTCCAGAGGTACTCCTCGATCTTCACGCCTTCCGCCTTGGCCGGAACGAGGAAGACGGTGATTCCGGCCGCGTCGCCGTCCTTCCCCGAAGTGCGGGCGAAGACCATGCAATAGTTGGCGACGTGCATGCCGGTGGTCCACATCTTCTGGCCGTTGATCCGCCAGCCGGCCGTCCCGTCCTTCTCTTCGCGGACCGCTCTCGTCTCCATGAAGGTGGCGTCCGAGCCATGGTTGGGCTCGGTGAGGCCAAAGCCGGTGCGGATCTCGCCCTTCTGCAGGGCCTCGCCGTAGCGGGCGTACTGCTCGTTAGTGGCGAAGGCCTTGAACATGATGATGAAAGGGTTGTTGCCGACGATCGAGTGCTCGGTCTGCAGATCGTTGTGGAGGCCCAGCCCCTTGGCGGCGAGGTGCTCTCTGATCACCGCCATGTCAAGGTTGGTGCCGCCCTTGCCGCCCCACTCCACCGGCCAGGCGTAGCGCAGGTGCCCGGCCGCCTCGGCGCGCCGGCGGGCTTGGGCGAGCAGCGCCTCCCACTCTGGGCGGGGAAGGCCATTGTTGTCCCAGTCGGTCCGGGCGTGCTCGCGGCGGTGATCGAAGAAACGGATGTTGTCGTCCCGCTCTTCGAGCGGCTTGATCTCGGCGGCGATGAAGGCGTCGAGCTCGCCGAGGTAGGCCTGGAGCTTCTCCGGAATTGAAAAATCCATCTAGGTCGACTCCCTGGCTGGTCCCCGCTCTTGAAGGCTCGCCCGATAGGCGGCGTAGGTCGGCTGGTCGACCGCGAGCTTGGCCATGGTCGTTGCCCAGAGATGGGACAGGAGGCCCGGATCGTCCTCGGCGATCTCGCCCGCCTCGATCCGCCGACAGAGCTCGGCGTTCATCGCCAGGAGATCCGCCTTCGTTCCGAGGATCGTTTCCAGCGAAGCGGCCTCGACGGCCTCGGCCTTTGGCGCGAGTTCGAGCTGGCGGGTCATCATCTCGAGGGCGTTGGCCGCCACCCGGATCTTGAAATTGAGCGCTCCGCTCGCTGCCGGGGCCGCCTCCTCGCGCAGGAACCGCGCGACCTGGGAGGTGACCTCGGGCGGAGAAGGCTGGTCCTGCATCGATCCACCCTAGCGGTGTGGTCGGACGCGGCATAGCCTCGTGAACCATGGCCGAGCTGGTCCTTGGGTTCCGCCCGCACACCTACTGGACGGCGGTCGTGGCGCTCGGCGGGCCCGCCAATGCTCCAGAGGTCGTGCTCCGAAAGCGCCTCATCTTCGCCCGGGGACGGGAGCGCGAGGCCTTCCATCAGGCTGCCGAAATTGGCCTCAAGTCGGCTCCTACGCTCATCGAGAACATGCGGGCCTCGACCACCGAGCGCGTCCTTGGCGGCCTCGAACCCCTCCTCGCCGATCTGAAGAGCCGCAGCTGCGTCTCTCGTCTCGCCGTCGTCCCAGGACCCACGGCCAAGCTCCCCGACTCGCTCGAAGCGATCCTCGCCTCCCATTCGCGCATCCACGCCGCCGAGGGAGACTTCTACCGCGACATCGTCGCCGCCGGCTGCACGGCGGCCGGCCTCAAAGTTGTGCGCGTCGCCGAAAAGGAGATTCCGCTCCGCCTGGCCCAATGCCTTTCGATCACCGCCGCCGAGCTCGCCTCGCGGCTCAAGGATCTTGGCGCGCGCCTCGGCCCTCCGTGGAGCGAAGACGAGCGCCTCGCCTTCCAGGCGGCTTGGCTTGGGCCCTTGGAAGCAGCGCTCACGCCGCAATGAGTCGCATCAGATCGATCTCGTTCTCGCTGGCGCGCCTGGCGATCACCGCCCGTTCGACCGAAGGATCGACGGTGCGGAACGCCGCCGCCATGGAGGCGCACATGACCCCCCAGCGGAGCGATCCGAAAACCTCCCACCACTTGGCGTGGGCGCGGTCGACCCTGGCGCCGCCTGCCGCCTCGTAGCCCGCCCACAGATCCTCGCGTTCGCCAAAGCCGCCCACCGGCTTGTCGATGACCCCGAAACGCCAGGCCCCGGTGCAGATCCACCCCAGGTCCTCCATGGGATCGGCGACGTGGGCGATCTCCCAGTCGAGGACCGCCTTCACCCCCTCCTGCCCGATGATGAGATTGCCGTTGCGGAAATCCCCGTGGACCAGCTTCGGCGCCGCCGGCGGCGGGGGGCAGCGTTCCTCGAGCCAGCGGAGCGCCAGTGAGACCACCGGCCGCGGCCAGCCGCTCGCCTGGTAGGCGGCGCGATATTGGGCGAGGAGATCGGCCGGGCTGGCGCGCTTGAGGTTGGGGAACGCCGACGCGTCGATGCCGTGGATCGCCGCCAGGATCTCCCCGCACTGGCGGGCGAGACCAGGCCGCACGGCGGCGAAGGCCTCGCTTTTGGCGATCCGTCCGCCGAGGGTCTCACCCTCCACGAACCCCATGACGAAGCCCCGGCCAAGTCCATCTTCGGGGCCGAGCACGTGCTTCACCGGCGGGACCGGCGCGCCGGCCGCTGCGGCGGTCCGGATGAGCTCGGCCTCGGTCTCCGGGCCGATCGCAGTCTCCGAGACGCGCGTCCCACCCGGGGCGCGACGCAGGACCAGCGGCTCTTCGCCGCCTGCCGTGCGAAGATCGAAGCGCCAGATCTCCTGGGTTGCGCCGGCGGTCACTCGGGCGAGATTGGCGATCGCCGTCCCGGCCAGCCTTTCGCGGGCGAGGCGATCCAGCCCCATCTCGAGGTCGCCGTCGAGCGCCAAATGCGCCTCCTCACTCTTCAGCGAGGATGCTTTAGGCCAAGGTCCGGGCCGGCTCCAGGCTCACGCGGCGGGAGGGAGATCCGCACTTTTTCCCCTCTTGGCGGGCGCCCTGCGAAGCTAAGGGAGGGACTCACCACCCTGGCGAGCGATCGGTCCTGGGCTTTCCGGGCCAGATCAGATAGCCCTGATCATCGCGGCCGGTCGTATGCCAGACCTCGTAGCCGCCGCCACGGTTGAGACGCCAGCGGCCGGCGCGGCGGTCGTCTTCGCGCCGAGCCCAAGGCGGCGCGCCCGGTCCGCGCCAGACCATCTCCGGTCCGCCCTGTTCGCCCTGCGAGCGCCAGATGCGCACCTCGCGTCGGCCCTGTTCAGCCATGGCGCCCTCGGCGGACCCGCGCCAGGCGAAGCGCTCGCCGCCTTGAGCGTTCGGCGGAAGGCTCATCAGGGGCGGCGGAGGCGCTATGCGGCGCGGCGGACGCAAAGTCGCGAACGCCGGAAGGGGCGCGCCAGGGCCGATGTCGCGATGATCGAGCCAGGGCGGGGCGCCCCAGTAATCCCGCCCGCGCGTCTGCCAGGGCGTGAAGCCATGGAGAGCGAGCTCCTGGTGATAGATGAAGGCCGCGCTCGAGCTCACGCCGTGATCGCAGTCGCACCTCGTGCCCCGGTGGCCAAGCCAGCGATGCTGGAACGCCCGCTCGCTGTGGCGCCGAGGCGCGAGCCGGTGGCGGATCATCGCGTGGCGAGCGGGCGGACAGGCCGCACGGCGGCGGAGGACGGGATGGATCGGCCCCGCCCTCGGCTTGGAGCGGAACTTGGCTGGATGATGAGTCGCCGGCGCTGCAGGTGCGAGCGGCGGGGGCCAGCCGGAGGCGATCGCGGCCCCGGCCAGGAGTACGCCGAAGCCCACAGGAGCGAGGATCAGAGAGACCTTCATGGAGTCCTCGAAAGTGAACACAAAGTTAAGGTTCGGCCCATCTATGCACGATCGGCGCCACCGCGCCCGTCCTTTCGCCTCGTGCGCGAAACTCTCCCCGATGGCACGATCCGCCCATTCGCGGCCGGAGCGCCCGCGGTCCGGGGGGCCGACTTCATCGGCGTGAGCGGGTCTGGAGATGCGATCCCCCGCTGGTTCGGCGCTTGCGCGCACCGCCGCCGCCCGGCTAGCCTTTCGACATGGCGTCCGCGGGCGATATCGAGGCGGTGATCTGGGATTTCGGCGGGGTCTTCACCACCTCGCCGTTCGAGGCCTTCAACGCCTTTGAGGCCGAGCGCGGCTTTCCCAAGGACCTCATTCGGCGCCTCAACGCGACCAATCCCGACGCCAACGCCTGGGCGCTCTTCGAGCGCGGCGAGATCGACCGCGCCGGGTTCGATCGACGCTTCCTGGCCGAATCGAGCGCGCTCGGTTGCCCGATCGCCGGGGCCGAGATCCTGCCGCTTCTGGCCGGCGCCGTTCGGCCCCGCATGGTCGCGGCCCTGAAGCTCTGCAAGACCCGTTTCAAGGCCGGCTGCATCACCAACAACATGGCCCCCGATGAAGGCCGCCCGAACCACAGATCAGGCGAGGGCATGGTGGACGGGTCCGGCGGCGGTGAAAGGGCCGCAGGCATCATGGCCCTCTTCGACGTGATCATCGAAAGCTCCAAGGCCGGCGTGCGAAAACCCGATCCCGCCATCTATCGGATGATGTGCGAAGCGCTCGGCGTCGAGCCTTCGGCCTGCGTGTACCTCGATGACCTCGGGATCAACTGCAAGCCGGCCGCCACGCTCGGCATGAAGGCGATCAAGGTGGTGAGCGAAGACCAGACGCTCACCGAACTCGCCGAAGCGACCGGCCTCACCTTTTCCGAAGTTCCCCTGGAGGCAGTTTGAGTCCGCCGCCGAAGATCGGCGCCGCCGCCGCGGTGGCCCAGCTTGCCGGCTGGAAGCCTGCCGAAGGCCGCGATGCGATTGAAAAGACTTACCGCTTCTCCGATTTCAACGCCGCCTTCGGGTGGATGGCCCGCGTCGCCCTGGCGGCAGAGAAGCTCGACCACCATCCGGAATGGTTCAATGTCTACAACAAGGTCGAGGCGACCCTCGCCACCCACGATGCGGGGGGCGTGACCGAGAAGGACGTGGCGCTCGCCCGAATCATGGACGCCGCCTTCGAGGCCGCCGGATGAGTCGAGGGGTTCGCGCCGCGGGCAAGAAGGCCTTCATCACCGGCGCGGCCCAGGGCCTGGGTGCCGCCGCCGCCAAGCGACTCGCCGAGGAAGGGGCCAAGGTCACGCTCGCCGACCTCAATCTCGAGGGGGCCAAGGCGCTCGCGGGCGAAATCGATGGGCTCTGGGGGCCTGGGACGGCTTACGCGTTCCATCTCGATGTCTGCGACGAAGCCCAGTGGATCTTCGCCCTCGAGGAGGCCGACGCGGCCATGGGCGGGATCAATGTGCTCCTCAACAATGCCGGGATTTCGATCGGCGGCGACATCGAGACCCTAAGCTTCGAGGTCTGGAAGCGGGTGATGAGCGTCAACGTCGACGGGGTGTTCCTAGGCTCTAAACACGCCCTCAAGTACATGCGCGCCAATCAGCCCGGCTCGATCATCAACATCTCCTCGATCGCGGGTCTTATCGCCGCCCACAACAGCCCCGCCTACAACGCGTCCAAGGCGGCGGTCTGGCTGCTCTCCAAGGGAATCGCGTTGCACTGCGCCAAGCAGAAGCTCGACGTCCGCTCCAACTCAATCCACCCCACCTTCATCGACACGCCCATCCTCGACCCTCTGCGCCAAAGGTTCGGCAAACAAGAGGCCGAGGCCAAGCTCGCTCGCCAGGTGCCCATGGGGCGCATCGGCGAGCCCTTCGATATCGCCAACGCCGTCCTCTACCTCGCCAGCGACGAGAGCCGGTTCATGACCGGGGCCGAGATCAAGATCGACGGCGGCATCTCGGCCATGTGAGCGCGATGGCGGAAGCCAAAGGCGAGGCGCGCCTGGATCTTCTCGCCATCGGGCGCTCCAGCGTCGACCTCTATGGCGAACAGTTCGGCGGCCGGCTCGAGGACATGGCCTCGTTCGCCAAATATATCGGGGGAAGCCCGACCAATCTTGCCATCGGCGCGAGCCGGCTTGGCCTCAGGACGGGCCTCGTCACCGCCGTGGGCGATGACGCCATGGGCCGTTTCATCTTGGAGACTCTCGAGCGCGAAGCGGTGGACCATCGCTTCGTCAATGTCGATCCGGATCGCTTGACCGCCCTGGTGCTTCTCGGCGTCCGCGGCGAGGGCCGGTTCGAACTCCTCTTCCATCGCGAGAACGCGCCGGACCTGACGCTTTCCGAGGCCGACATCGATCCGGCCTACGTCGCCCGCGCCGGCGCGGTGGCGCTCTCAGGCACGCATCTTTCCACCCCAACAGTGCGGTCCGCGAGCCTCAAGGCCGCCCACCTGGCGAGGGCCGCGGGCGCAAAGGTGATCCTCGACATCGACTTCCGCCCGGCCCTGTGGGGGCTCGCCCCGCGCCAGAGCGGCGAAGCGCGACTCGTCCTCGATGGCGAAGCGAGCCGGATTCTCCTCGAGGCGGCATCCCTCTGCGATCTCGTCGTGGGCGACGAGGACGAAGTGCGCTCGGCCGCGGGCATTGCCGACCTCGCCGCAGCGCTCCGACGTCTCCGCGAGGCGACCGACGCGATCGTTGTCGTCAAGCGCGGGGAGCGAGGCGCGATCGCCTTCGAAGGCGCGATCCCCAAGCCACCCCAGCCCGTCGATGCGCCGCCGGCGATCGTCTCGCCGGGATTCGCGGTCGAAGTCTGCAACCTCGTTGGCGCCGGCGACGCGTTCCTCGCCGGCTTCCTGAGCGGCTGGCTCAGGGGTTCCGACCTTCTCGCCGCCCTCGCCCGCGGCAACGCAGCCGGCGCTCTGGTGGCCGCCCGCTTGGGCTGCGCTCCGGCCATGCCGAGCCGCGCCGAGCTCGACGCCTTCCTCGAACGAAGGCCGCGACGGCCCGACTCCGATCCCGAGATCGCCCGCCTCCATCGCGCCGCCGAGCGCGATCGAGGCAAACCGGGCTTGGCTGGCGGCGAGCTCTTCATCTTCGCCATCGACCATCGCTTCCAGATCGAGGACCTCGCCCGATCCCTATCCGCCGACCCGTCTCGCCTCGCCACGTTCAAGTCCCTCGCCCTTCGAGCCCTTCACGAGGCGGCGGCCGGTGACGCTCGCTACGGCATCCTCCTCGATGGCGAGCATGGGGCAAGCGCTCTCCAGGCCGCCGCCGACCTTCCCTACTGGACCGGCCGGCCGATCGAGCGGGCCCTCGTGCGCCCTCTGGAGTTCGACGGCGGCGCCGATGTCGGCGTCGAGCTTCGACGCTGGCCCGCGCGTTTCGCGGTCAAGTGCCTGGTGCGGCTCCATCCGGAGGATTCCGGAACTCTCGTCGCCGGGGAGATCGCCGAGCTCCGCCGCCTCTTCCACGCCTGTCAAGAGGCCGGCCGCGAGCTCATGATCGAGATCGTCACGCCCGAGGGCCGCCCGAGGGAGGCGAGAAGCGCTCCATGGGCGATCCGCACGCTCTATTCGGCTGGGGTGGCTCCCGACTGGTGGAAGCTCGAGCCCGCCCATGAGCGCTCGACCTGGGCCGCGATCGCCGAGGCCGTCGCAAATGGCGATCCCTCCTGCGCTGGGATCGTGGTCCTGGGCCTGGGCGCTTCTCCCGAACGCCTCGCCGAGGCCTTCGAGGCGGCGGCCTCGGTCGATCTCGTCAAGGGCTTCGCGGTCGGGCGCACCATCTTCAAGGAACCCCTCGGCCTCTGGTTGCAGGGCCGCATCGACGATGAAGAGGCGCGGCGCTCAATCGCCGAGGGGCTCCAGACGACGGTCCGGTCCTGGCGCGCCGCCCGCAAGGCAGCCCTGGGGCAAGCGGCGTGAAGCTGCCAGCCGCTCAGGCCCTCGTCCGCGCCTTGGCATGTCAGAGGATCGGAGAAGGCGGCGAGGTCCCCTTCTTCGCTGGAGTGTGGGCGATCTTCGGCCACGGCAATGTCGCCGCCCTCGGTGAGGCGCTCCACGATGCGCGAGAGCGCCTGCCGGTCTTCCGCGCCCACAACGAGCAGGCCATGGGCCATGCCGCGGTCGCCTACGCCAAGGCGGCGCGCCGGCGCCGCGCGATGATCTGCACGACCTCGATCGGCCCGGGGGCGGCGAACCTCGTCACCGCCGCCGCCACCGCCTTTGTCTCGCGCCTGCCGGTCCTGCTCATCCCCGGCGACGTCTTCGCGAGCCGCGCCGCCGATCCGGTGCTCCAGCAGATCGAAGCCTTCGACGACGCCACGGCGAGCGTCAACGACTGCCTACGCCCGGTCTCGCGCTGGTTCGACCGCATCGGCCGGCCCGAGCAGCTTCTTTCCGCCGTGCCTCGGGCGATGTCGGTGTTGACCGATCCGGCCGCCTGCGGTCCGGTCACTCTGGCCTTCTGCCAGGACGTTCAGGCCGAGGCGTTCGATTGGCCAGAGGAGTTCTTTGCGCCGCGCCTGTGGCCGATCCGCCGCCCGCCGCCCGAGCCGGAGGCCGCCGATGAGCTCGCCTCGCGCCTCAGGGCGGCCAAAGCCCCGCTCCTCATCGCCGGAGGCGGCGTCGCCTACTCCGCCGCAGGTCCCTTCCTCGCTGAATTCTGCCGGCGGACCGGCATTCCCTTCGCCGAGACCCAGGCTGGCAAAGGCGCGGTCGCCTTCGGCCATCCGGGCAACCTCGGCGGGATCGGCGTCACCGGAACAGCCGCGGCCAATGAGGCCGCCAGGCGCGCCGATCTCGTCCTCGGGGTGGGAACGCGCCTCGCCGACTTCACCACCGGATCGCGCGCGCTCTTTTCGCCCGCCGCCGACCTGGTTCAGATCAACATCGCCTCCTTCGATGCGGTGAAGATGGGCGCTTTGGCGATAGTCGCCGATGCCGGCGCCGCTTTGGAGGCGCTCATCTCCGCGCTCGGCGACTGGCGATGCCCGGCCTCCTGGCGCGAGGAGGTCGGCCACTGGCGTGAGGTCTGGGCGAACCGCATCGAAACGCTCCTGGCGCCCCGCAAGAGCTCCCTTCCCTCCGATGCGGAGGTCATCGGGGCGATCTGGCGCGCCGCGCCTAAGGACGCGGTGATCGTCGCCGCCTCGGGGGGACTTCCGGGTGAGCTCCACCGTCTGTGGCGGGTTCGGCGGGAGGGCGGCTACCAGCTCGAATACGGCTTTTCGTGCATGGGGTGGGAAATCGCCGGCGGCCTCGGCGTCAAGCTCGCGATGGCCGATCGCGAGGTCATCGTCCTTGTCGGCGACGGGGCCTATCTGATGATGAATTCCGAGATCGCGACCGCCATGGCCATGGGGCTGAAGCTCGTCATCGTGGTCCTCGACAACCGGGGCTTCGGCTGCATCGAGCGGCTGCAGGCCTCCGCTGGCGGCGCCTCGTTCAACAATCTCCTCGCCGCCCCCAAAATCGATTTCGCGGCCCATGCCCAAAGCCTCGGCGCTCTGGCGCGCCAGGCGGCCGGGATAGCTGACCTGGAGGACGCCCTCGCCTGGGCTTTCGCCGAGAAGACCCTCGGTGTTGTCGTGATCGAAACCGACCCCGCCGTCTCCACTACCGAGGGTGGGGCCTGGTGGGAGGTCGCGCCGCCCGAGGTCTCCGAGCGGAAGGAGGTCCGCGCCGCGCGGGAATCCTACGAAGCCCAACGCGCCAAGCGCGCCTATCGGAGCGGGCCGTGAGCGTGCGTTTCGCGGTAAGTCCGATCGGCTGGATCAATGACGATCTTCCCGAAGTCGGGGCGGGGACGCGGCTGGAGTCCATCCTCGATGACGCGGCCCAGATCGGCTATTCCGGCATCGAACTGGGCGGCGTCTTTCCGCGCCGGCCAGAGGATCTCTCGCCCCTGCTCGCCGCCCGGGGCCTCGACCTCGCCGGAGGCTGGTGGGGCGCGCGACTGCTTTCGTCCACTCCGGCCGAGGAGTTCGCGCGCGCCCGAAACCACGTCGAACTCCTCAGGGCGCTCGGAAGCGCCGTCTTCATCTGCGCGGAGACCAGCAACACGATCCACATGGATCGCGGCGCTCCACTCTCTTCGAGGCCGCGCCTGGAGGCGGCGGAAATGAAGGCGTTCGCCGGCGGGATTGACGAGTTCGCGCGCCGCGTCGCCGGTGAGGGGCTCGGCTTCGCCTGGCACCAGCACCTGGGCACCGTGGTGGAGGGGCCAAAGAGCCTGGAAATCCTCGTCGCCGAAACTGGCCCGGACGTCGGCCTCACCGTCGATACGGCCCATCTCGCTCTGGCCGGCATCGATCCGGCCAGGCTCGTCCGCGCCCACCCCGACCGCGTCCGCCACGTCCATTGCAAGGATGTCCGACGGCGCGTCGCGCGATCATGCTTCGAGGGGGGCGGCAGCTTCCTCGATGGCGTCCTCGCCGGGGCCTTCACCGCCCCGGGCGACGGCGATCTCGACATCGCCGGCCTGGTGAGCGCCCTTGCCGAGATCGGCTATGCCGGATGGATCGTCGCCGAGGCCGAGCAGGATCCGAGGAAGGCGGATCCTCGGACCTACGCCGCCATCGGCCTTTCCAGCCTTCGCCAATGGGCGCGTGAGGCCGGCCTCGAGATTGCGGAGAGACCGGCGTGAGCCGTCTCCTCGTGAAAGGCGCGCCGCCCGACGCGCAGGGTCGCATGGTCGCGGTGACGCCGGCGAGCGCGGGCTGGTCGCGGGTCGGGTTTTCCGCCTGGCGCCTCGCCCCAGGTCAGAAGCTCACCTGGGCCGAAGCGGGTCGCGAGGCGCTGGCGGTGGTCCTCGCTGGCAAGGTGGAGGCGATTGCCGGAGACCTCTCTCCTCGCACGATCGGCGAGCGCGCCAGCGTGTTCGACGATCTCGCGCCGGCCGCCCTCTATGCACCCGCCGGCGCCCGCCTGACGATCACCGCCCGGACCACGGCCGAGATCGCCCTTTGCACCGCCCCAGGCGGGGTCGCGGGCTCGCCACGCTTTCTTGACCCGGCAGGCATGAGCCTCGACATCCGCGGAGTCGGATCCAACCGACGCCTGGTGCGCAACATCCTTCCCGAGAGCGAGTCCGCCGAAAGCCTCCTCGTTGTCGAGGTCGTCACTCCCGCCGGCCACTGGTCGAGCTGGCCTCCGCACAAACATGACTCCGCCGAGGCCGGGCGCGAGACGGCGCTCGAGGAGACCTACTATCACCGCCTCCGCCCTGCCCAGGGATTCGCCTTCCAGCGGGTCTATACCGACGATGGAGCCATCGACGAGGCCCTGACCGTTCACGACGGCGACGTGGTCCTGGTGCCGCGTGGCTACCACCCGGTCGGCGCCCCGCATGGCTACGACCTCTACTACCTGAATGTCATGGCGGGGCCGGAGCGCCGATGGCTCTTCCGCAACGATCCGGCCCACGCCTGGATGGTCGAGAAGCGATAAAAAGCGAGGGCAGCACACCTCCCGCTCTGCGCTTCGCAGTGCGCGAGTAACCCTTGTCGGCGTCTCCCCGCCCCTTTAGTTCGCCGTCGGCGTCTGGCCCCTTGGTTCGCGCGCCGCGAGCTTAGCCGCGCGCCTGGCCGCATTGCGGGCCTGGGCGTCCTTGACCGCGTCCGAGCAGTTCGGCGAGACCTGATCGAGCTTCGTCTTGACGCAGCGCATGGTCGCCCCGCGCTTGTTTGGCGCGTTCGGACAGAGCTTGGCGAAGTCGGCTTCGCAAGCCTTCTTGACGGTCGGCGCCGACCAGGCGGCGCTCGTCGAAGCGATGAGGCCGGCGCTCAGGGCGGCGGTGAGAATCGAACGAATGATCATGGGAACCCCCATTTTTTTAGAGAACAGCCTGCGCGGAATGCGCTGGGTCTCTATGGAACAAAAGAGGAACATTCGGCAAGCGGAAATTTCGCGGTAGGCTTTCAGGAGAGGTTCGCGCCGATCAGCCGTCCGATCCCCGCGCTCGGGGCGGGCGAGATTCGCATAGACCGAGGCAGCGTCCACCTCCTCCCGGGCCTCGGCCACTTCGTCCGCCGCCGTGACCGTCCTCCCTCTCCGGGCGAGGAACGTCGGCGCTCCGGCGACGGTTGCTCCGCCGAACCGGTCCACCCTAAAGAGGGTCGCGGAAAAGGAGGATCGATGAGCACCTCGGCCGCGATCGGAATTCCGGAAAAAATACGCCGATACGTCGAGCGCTGGGGCGTGCGGCCAAATGAGATCCTCGCCCGCTGCCGCGCCGAGACCGCTTCGGATCCCCGCGCCGGCATGCAGATCGAAGCCGACCAGGGCGCGCTGATGCAGGTCCTCGCGCGCGCCATCGGGGCGAGGCGGGCCCTCGAAGTCGGCGTCTTCACCGGCTATTCTTCGACCGCCGTCGCCCTTGCGCTCAAGGAGATGCACGGCAACCAGGCCCAGCTCGTCGCCTGCGACCTTTCCGAGGAATTCGTCTCCCGCGCTCGGGCCTACTGGCGCTCTGCCGGCGTTGAGGACGTCATCGAGGTCCGTCTGGGATCTGGCGAGACATCCCTCCGTTCCCTCATCGACGAGGGCCGCTCGGGGAGTTTCGACTTCATGTTCATCGACGCCGACAAGCCCAGTTACGACGCCTACTACGAAGCCGGGCTCGTCCTTCTGCGCGCGGGCGGGCTCATGCTGATCGACAATATGCTGTGGAGCGGCCAAGTCGCCGATTCGACCGATGTCTCCGAATCGACCTCGGCCCTGCGCGGCTTGGCCGCCAAGATCCACGCGGACGAGCGGGTGGAGATGACCCTCGCCACCATCGGTGACGGTCTTTCGATCGTCGTCAAGCGTTAGCCCTCATCGCGACACGCCGCTGAAACATTCGCCTGTCCAGTGGCGGCGCGAAATCTTGCGGCCGGGCGCGGATTGGTGTTCACGTCCCGCCCGCCCAAGTCTGGACCAAAGTTGAAACCACCTTCGACACCGCCGCTCGAAGGGCGCCGGTGCCCTCGCGGCCTCGCAAGCGCCCTCGCCACCGTCTCGGCCATCGCCCTGGCCGGGATGCTGGCCGCGTGCAGCGCCAAGAAGCCGCCGCCGCCACCACCGCCTACCGTTGGGGTGGTGAGGGTCGAACCCCAGGCCGTCCCCCTGACCACCGATCTTCCGGGCCGCACCAGTCCTTTCGAGATCGCGGACGTGCGGCCCCAGGTGAGCGGCGTGATCCAAGCGCGCCTCTTCACCGAGGGCGCGATCGTCCGGGCGGGCCAGATCATGTACCAGATCGAGCCCGCTCCCTATCGGGCGGCCTACGACCAGGCTCTCGGGACGCTCGCCAACGCCAAGGCGAACCTCGTCACCACGCGTCTGAAGGCCGGGCGCTACGCCGAGCTCGTCAAGGTCCACGCCGTCTCCACCCAGGACTATGACGACGCTGAGGCCGCCTACAAGCAGGGCGCCGCCACCGTCCAGCAAGACGCCGCCGCGGTGGAGGCGGCGAAGATCAATCTCAACTTCACCCGGGTTGTTTCGCCAATTCCCGGCCGCAGCGGAATCTCGGCCGTGACCAAGGGAGCGCTGGTCACCGCCGATCAGACGACGGCGCTCACCACCGTCCAGCGGCTCAATCCGATCTATGTCGATATCGTCCAGTCGGCCGCCCAGATCCTCGCCTTGCGCCAACAGATGGCCACCGGGCGCCTCTCGGGCGGGAACGCCGAGGTCCGCCTCACCCTCGACGATGGAACAACCTATCCGGTTCCCGGCAAGCTGCAGTTCACCGACATCACCGTCGACCCGTCGACCGGCTCGGTCACGCTAAGGGCCATCTTCCCCAACCCCGACCAGCTCCTCCTTCCCGGCATGTTCGTCAATGCCAAGCTGATCGAGGGCGTCGATCCCAACGGGATCCTCGTTCCCCAGCAGGCGGTGAGCCGCGACCCGAGGGGGCGGGCGACCGCCGACATCGTCGATTCCGCTGGCAGGGTGGAAATGCGCTCCCTCACCCTCGGCCAGACGGTGGGCAATCGCTGGCTGGTGACGTCGGGGCTCAACCCCGGCGACGAGGTGATCGTCGAGGGGCTCCTGAACGTCCATCCCGGCCAGGCGGTGCGCACCGTGACGGCCGACATCCCCAATCCATAGAGGCCGGGCTCGAGCCGTGTCCCGCTACTTCATCGAGCGTCCGATCTTCGCGGCGGTGATCGCCATCATCGTCGCGCTCATCGGCCTCCTCGCCATCCTGAGGCTGCCGATCGCGCAATATCCCGACATCGCGCCCCCGGCGGTCTCCATCAGCGGGGTCTATCCCGGCGCCTCGGCGCAGACGGTCGAAAGCTCGGTGACTCAGGTCATCGAGCAGCAACTCACCGGCCTGGACCACCTCATCTATTTCTCCTCGATCAGCAGCTCGGACGGGCAGGTCCAGATCACCGCCACCTTCGCGCCCGGCACCAACGCCGACATCGCCCAGGTCCAGGTGCAGAACAAGTTGCAGGAGGCGACGCCTCTGCTGCCCGCGGTCGTCCAGCAACAAGGGCTGACCGTCAGCAAGTCGAACGCCAGCTTTCTCCTGATCGTGGCGATCTATGACACCTCGGGCCGCTACAACAACATCGACCTCGGCGACTATCTCAACAGCTACCTCGCCGAGCCTATCGAGCGGGTGGACGGGGTCGGCGCCGCGCATGTCTTCGGCGGCCAGTACGCCATGCGGATTTGGCTGGAGCCCTTCAAGCTCCAGCAATACGCCCTCACCCCGACGGACATCGAAACTGCCATTCAGAGCCAGAACGTCCAGGTCGCCGCCGGCCAGTTGGGGGCTCAGCCTGCCCCGAAAGGTCAGGAGCTCAACGCCACCGTCTCGGCCCAGTCTCTCCTCACCACGCCCGATCAGTTCAAGCAGATCGTGGTCAAGACCCAGCCCGACGGCTCGGTCGTGCGGCTCTCCGACGTCGCCAATGTCGAGATGGGCGCGGACAACTATCAGGTCACCAACCGCCTGAACGGCCACGAAGCCTCGGGCCTGGCGGTCCAGCTCGCCCCAGGAGCCAATGCGCTCAAGACCGCCGATCTGGTGAAAGCCAAGGCGCTGCAACTGGCCAAGAACCTGCCGCCCGGGATCAAACTCGCCTTCCCGGTCGATTCCACGACCTTCATCAAGCTTTCGATCAAGGACGTGGTGATCACGCTTTTCGAGGCCCTGGGCCTCGTCATCCTGGTGATGTTCATCTTCCTCCAGGACTGGCGCGTCACCCTCATTCCGGCCATCGCCGTCCCAGTGGTGCTCCTGGGCACATTCGGGGTGCTCTCCGCGTTCGGCTATTCGATCAACACCCTCACCATGTTCGCCATGGTGCTGGCCATCGGCCTCCTGGTCGATGACGCCATCGTGGTGGTCGAAAACGTCGAGCGCATCATGTCGAGCGAGGGGCTATCGCCCAAGCAGGCGACGATCCGCTCCATGGGCGAGATCACCGGCGCCCTGGTGGGCATCGCCCTGGTGCTCTCGGCGGTCTTCCTGCCCATGGCCTTCTTCGGCGGTTCGACCGGGGTGATCTATCGCCAGTTCTCGGTGACCATCGTCACGGCGATGATCCTCTCGGTCCTGGTGGCCCTGATCCTCACTCCAGCCCTATGCGCGGCGATCCTTCGACCGATCGAGAAGGGAGAGCACCACACAAAGGGCCTCGTCGGCTGGTTCAACCGCAGGTTCGATCGCACCCGCAGCGCCTATCAGAGGGGTTTAGCCGGTGTCGTCGGCCGGCCGCTGCCTTCCTTCATCGTCTACGGCGTGATTCTCGGCGTCCTCGCCATCCTCTTCGTCTCACTTCCGAGCTCATTCCTGCCTGTCGAGGACCAGGGCGAACTCCTGACCCAGATCACGCTTCCAACCGGCGCGGAGCAGTCGAGGACCGTGGCTGTCGCCCGACAGGTCGAGCACTACTATCTCACCAAGGAGAAGAACAACGTCGACGCCCTCTTCACCGTGACCGGCTTTAGTTTCGCCGGCCAGGGCCAGAACCAGGGCATGGCCTTTCTGCACCTCTCTTCCTGGTCCAAGCGCAAGGGCTCGGCCAACAGCGCTCAAGCGATCGCCGAGCGCGCCAATCACGCCTTTTCGAACATTCGCGATGCGCGGATCTTCGCCCTTGTTCCGCCGGCGGTCCGTGAGCTCGGCCGTTCGGCGGGATTCGATCTCGAGCTCGAGGACCGGGCCGGCGTGGGTCACGAGGCGCTCATGGCGGCGGCCCAGAAACTGGTGGGGATGGCTGGCCGAGACCCGATCCTCTCCAACGTGCGGATCAACGCGCTAGAGGATACGCCCCAGCTCAAGGTCGACGTGAACAGGGTGCAGGCCGGCGCCCTTGGGCTCTCGATCAGTAATATCTACGAAACCCTGACCGCCGCCTGGGGCGGGCTCTTCGTCAACAACTTCGTCGACCGCGGCCGGGTCAAGCGGGTCTTCATGCAGGGGGATCCCGCCTACGCCTCGAGCCCTCAGGATCTCTCCGATTGGTTCGTACGCGGGTCCACCGGGGCGATGACGCCGTTTTCGGCATTCGCGACCAGTCAGTGGGCGATGGGGCCGGCGCAGCTGCAGCGCTACAACGGCTCGCCGGCGATCGAGATCCAGGGCCAGCCCGCTACGGGCAAGAGCAGCGGCGCGGCAATGACCGAGATGGAGAAGCTGGTCGGCAAGCTTGGCCGCAGCTTCGGCTACGAGTGGACCGCCATCTCCTATCAGGAGCGGCTCTCCGGCTCCCAGGCGCCGGCGCTCTACGGCATTTCGATCCTGGTCGTCTTCCTGTGCCTGGCTGCCCTCTACGAGAGCTGGTCGATTCCCTTCTCCGTCCTGCTGGTCATCCCGCTCGGCATCGTCGGGGCGCTTCTGGCCGCCACCCTCCGAGGCTTCTACAACGACGTCTACTTCCAGGTCGCCCTGCTCACCACCATCGGTCTTTCGGCCAAGAACGCAATTCTTATCGTCCAGTTCGCCGATGAGGCTGAAAAGCGAGGCGAAAGCGAGCGCGACGCGGCCAGGGAGGCTGCGCGGCTGCGCTTCCGCCCGATCGTGATGACCTCGCTCGCCTTCGTGGCCGGCGTCTTTCCGCTCGCCATCTCCTCCGGGGCTGGAGCGGCGAGTCAGAATGACCTCGGGACCGGCGTCATCGGCGGCATGATCTCGGCGACCATCCTGGCGATCTTCTATGTCCCGCTCTTTTATCTGGAAGTGCGGCGGATCTTCGGAGCCAAAGCGCGCGCCCGCCGACGCGCCGGCGGGGCCCAAGAGGCGGACGCGCCCGGATGAGGAGCCAGTTCGCGCTGATCTCCTGCGCCGCGCTGCTCGCCGGCTGCATCAATCTCGCCCCGACCTACCGGCGGCCCGTCGCGCCGATCCCCGCCGTCGTGGCCAACAGCTACGGCGCGACTTCCCAGCCCGCTGATCTCGCCCCGGGCGCCTGGCGGACCTTCTTCGGCGATCCCAAGCTGGAGGACGTCATCGCCGAGGCGCTGGCGAACAACCGCGACCTGCGCATCGCCATGGCGAACGTCACGATTGCCCGGGCCAACTACCTTTCCCAACGATCGCAGCTTTTTCCGACCATCTCGGCCAACGCCGGAGCAAACTTTTCCGGCGCGCCGGCGGCGACCAGCCGAGGGGGAACGGGTTATGTGAACGAGCACATCTACAGTGCTGACGTCGGCTTTTCCGGCTGGGAGCTCGACTTCTTCGGGCGCCTGCGCAATCTCTCCAAGGCCGCCCGGGAACAGTATTTCGCCGCCCAGGAAACCCAGCGGGAGGCGCAGATCACTCTGGTCGGCCAGGTCGCCCAGGCTTGGCTCACCCTGGCGGCCGACCGCTCCTCGCTCGCTGTCGACAGGCGCACGCTGGCCGCGGCCCAGGCCTCGCTACGCCTCACCAGCGCGATGTACGGGAACGGGGAGGCCGCCCTGACCGACGTCGATCAGGCCAAAACCCTGATCGACCAAGCGAACTACGCCGTTGGCCACGACTCCGTCCTGGTGCGTCAGGACGAGGATGCGCTCGGGCTTCTCGTCGGCGCCCCGGTGCCGGAAACGCTCTTGCCTGACGGAATTGACGATGAGGCCGGAGTCATAGGCGCCCTTCCCACCGGCGTTCCCTCATCTGTCCTGCTGACGCGCCCCGACGTCGTTTCGGCCGAAGACCAGTTGAAGGCGGCCAACGCCGACATCGGGGCGGCGCGCGCCGCCTTCTTCCCCCAGATCACCCTTACCGGTTCCGGCGGCTTCATCTCGACCGCCCTTTCGACCCTCTTCCGAGGCGCATCGGCGACCTGGAGCTTCATCCCCCAGGCGTCGCTGCCGCTCTTCACCGGCGGGCGGAATCGGGCGGGGCTTCTCCAGGCTAAGGGCGAACGAGACCTCGCCAAGGCCACCTACGAGAAGACGATCCAGACCGCTTTTCGTGAGACCGCCGACGCCCTCGCCCAAAAGGACGAGATCGACGACGAACTCGCCGCCCAGCAGGCGCTCGTCGCCGACTCCGCCGATGCCGTGAGGCTCACCACCGCCCAGTACCGGGCCGGCTCCGCCTCCTACCTCAACGTCCTCACCGCCCAGAGGACTCTCTTTTCCGCCGAGCTCAGCCTGGCGGCGACCCGCGAACTCGCCTCGACCAATCTCGTCGCCCTTTATCAGGCCCTCGGCGGGGGGCTTTGAGCCGGCCTCCCGGCTCGTCGAGCGCCAACTCCGAGATCAGGCGCGCAGGCGCCGCCTCACCGCGAAGCTGCGAGAGAAAGCACGCCTTGGGAGGCTTGTCAGGCCGAAGGCGGGTGAGGCGCGCGCCGTGGCGCAGGCGATCGCCGGCGGCGTGATCGTACGCGACCTCGGCGACGATCGTCGGCTCGACCGGCCGCCACGGTCGCTCGCGACCGCCACTCCAGCGGCTGGGGCCGCCAGGACCCGCGCCCGTGAAAGGGGAGGGGCCGGCGAGGGCCTTGAGACGTCGGGTCAGCGCCGGCCGTTCCTTGTCTGAAATCGCCGAGGTGAAGCCCACGTGATGAAGGCCGCCGTCTTCGTCGTAGAGTCCCAGAAGGAGCGCGCCGACGCCTCCGCCGCGTCCAAGCGGGCGCCAACCGCCAACGACGCAATCGATCGTCCGCCAGCGCTTGACCTTCACCATGGCCCGCTCGCCCGCCCAATAGGGTGCGTCCAGGCGCTTGGCGACGACCCCATCGAGATCGCCGCCGGCGGCGTCGAGCCAAGCGAGTGCTTCGGATCGTCTCTTGGTCCCGGGCGTCAGGCGCACCCTCGAGGCGGGAAATCCGCCGGCCATCTGCTCCAGGGCCTCCCGCCGCACTTTGAGAGGCTCAGCCAGAAGATCCGATCCGGCTGCATCGACCAGGCAGTCGAAGGCGATCAGCATCGCCGGCTCTTCACGAGCGAGGCGCGCGACGCGGCGTGCGGCTGGATGGAGGCGCGTCTGCAGGGCCTCGAAGGAGAGCGCGCCCTCGCGCTCGATCGCGAGTTCGCCATCGAGGACAAACGGAGGAGCGAGGGCGAGGAGCGCCTCGGCCATGTCCGGGAAGAACCTCGCCAGCGACTTGCCGGACCGGCCGATCAACTCCACCTCGCTTCCGGCCCGGAAGGCCAGACACCGAAAGCCATCCCACTTGGGCTCGAACCACCAGTCTGCCCCACTCGGCAGGGCGTCCTCGGCGATCGCCTCCATCGGCGGCAGGCTGAGAGGAACGGGAAGATCGACAAGGCGTCGTGGAAGCATGGCCGCCTGTGAACCCGCCGAACGCTCATCTAGTTGCCAAGATCTTGAGCCGTCTCAGCCGCTCGAAGGCCGGACGAGTCTCCTCTGCGAGACGGGCGAGGTCCGCTCGAAGCGCCGGCGGCGGCGGCGAAGGCGGAGAAAAGCCGGTGGAGCGCTCGACCTGGTCGTACCACGCCGGAGCCCACGGTCCGTCGGTGAGGCGAGCGCCCGGCGGCCAGGAGAGCATCGCCTCATCGAATCGGATCTCGAGCCCCGCGCAGAGGGCGCGAAGGACTCCTTCCGGATCGGCGAGGAGGTCCTCGGCCTCGATCACCGGCGGGGCGCGGCCGAGCCGTTCGGCTTCCCGCTCGAAGAGCTCCGCCTGGCGGGCGAAGCCGATGTCGGCGGCGGCGATCGGCCAGCGGGTTCGCGAGTAAGAGGAAAGAACGCGCTCGGGGCTGCGAATGAGGAAGAAGCTCTTGCAACGCGCCATCCACTCCAGATCGATCCCCTCGAGCATGTGGTGGGCCATATGCTTCTGGTAGAAGATCGCACGCCCATCAGGGACAGAGCCGAGGAGGGTCTCAATGACCGTGGCCGGATCGGCGCTCATCCTCGCCAGGGTCTCGCGGCGCAAAGGATGGTCGATCTTGGTGCGCTTGAGGTAGACGCCGTAGAACGGCTCGTCGATCACCGCCACATCGAGGCGGTTTCCGAACGATCTCATGAGGGCCGTTGAAAGGCTCCGCGGCCCTGACCAAGCGGCGATCCGAACCGCCTTCGCGCTCATCGATGGCGTTTGTGGAGGGCGGCCTCGGCGTCGACGAGATCGGCGTAAAGGGCACCCATGCGGCGGGTGAGCGGTCCCGGAGGTTCGGGGAAGAAATGGCCGTCGATCCTCGCCACGGGCGCGATCCCGCCCATGGTGCCGGTCACGAAAGCTTCGTCGGCCGACTCCAGCGCCTCGGGCGGAAAATCGCCCTGCTCGCAGTCGATGGCGTTTTGCGCGCAGAGCGCGATGACGTTGCCGCGGGTGATCCCGGCAAATCCGAAACGCCCTGAGGAGGTCTGCACCTTTCCGCCTGCGACGAAAAAGAAGTTGGTGGCGTTGCAGGTCGCCACGCATCCCGCCGGGTCCAGCATCAGGGCCTCGTCGGCGCCGACTGCGATGGCCTGGTTCAGGGCGAGGATGAGGGGTAGGCGGCTGTGGGAATTGAGCCGCATGTCGAACATCTCCGGAGGCGTGCAGCGCGCCTCGACGAGAGCGAGCGCGAGACCGCCGGGCCTGCGCGCCGGCCGCTTGTGCTCGGCGGTGATGACGAGGGTCGGTCGGCCCACCGCGTTGCGGGGATCCTGGCTGGCAGTGGTCTTGAAGCCGCGGGTGACCATGAGGCGGATGTGGACCCCGTCCTCCATGTCGTTGGCGTCGAGGGTCCTCCAGAGCGCCGCCTCAAGGCTCATGCGATCGAGTTGGCCGGCCATGCCGATCGCCTCCAACCCCGCCATCAGGCGATCGAGGTGGGCGTCCAGGAAGAGGAGCGCGCCTTTGTGCAGGCGGATCCCCTCCCAGACTCCATCGCCCATGGAGAAGCCTGCGTCGAAGATCGAGACCTTCGCCTCCTCGCGAAGGACGAGCTCGCCATTGACGAAGACGAGCACGCTCTGATTGCGCGGATCGGGCTCGAAGTCCTGGCTTCCGGCCACCCTCAGGCCTCGGCCGCAGCGGGAGCGGGCGCCGGTGCGTCCTCGCCCTTGATCGCCGAGCGCAACAGCATGGCGGCGGCATAGACGACGACCACCACCACGCCCCATCGAAGGACGACGAGCGGCATGGATTTCACGATCAGCGCCGCGATGATCACCGCCGGGACCCCGCCGATCGCTAGGCCCAGCACGATCTTCAGATCGATCCGCGGGCTCCTGATGAACCCGAAGCTCGAGGCCGGCATCAGGAAGGCGCACGCCCCCATCATGATCGGAAAAGCGGCCTTGGGATCGAGGCCCAGCAGGGAGAGCACCACCAGCGAAGGGGCGTAGAGGCCGATCCCGAAGGTCATCAGGATTCCCATCAGGAAGTGGGCGACCACGGCGATCGCAAAGAGGCTCGCCGGAAGGGCCAACGCCGATCCTCCCACCGGCATCATGTGAAGGTTGGAAAGTGCGTAGAGCGCCGCGGCGATGAGAAGGGCGATCCCCACGATCGCCTGCACCAGGCGAACTGGCGCGCGCACGATGAGCGGCGCACCCACCGCCGCTCCGGCCACCGCGGCGGCGATGCAGGCGACCAGGAGGGCCGGGTCGACCTTGACGAGCTTGATGAAGATCAGGGCCTCGGCGATGGTTGGAAGGCAGTGACCGACGTTGAGGATAGCCGGGAGGAATCCGTCTGGCGCGAGCTTGCGCAGCTTGATCCACGCCGTGGTGGGGGCGAAGGAGCCGATCCCCAAGGTGTCGAAGAAGTCGGTGACGGCCCCCAAAGCGATGGTCTCGGGCCGTGGGAGCCCCGTCTTGGCGCGGATCGCCGCGGTCAGCAGCACCGCCAGGTGGGCGAGCGCGATGGCCCCGAGCGCACCCAGGAGAATCGCCACGATCACGCCTTGGCCCTCGCTTTCACCGCGACTTTCTAACGACGCTGGGCCGGCGCCTCCAGCCTCTCATTCGGCCCGGGACATGGCCAGAAACCGGCCGGAGAGAAGCGCGGCGGCCACGAAGAGGCCGGCGACGAAGCCGAGCCACACCCCTACGCCTTGGAGATGCGCGCCGTAGGCCAGGCCGAAGCCGGTGGGCGCGCCCACCAGCCAGTAGGAGGCGCCGGCGAGGATCATGGGCATGCGCGCGTCCTTGAGTCCGCGCAGCGAAAGCCCGGCGATCACCTGGACGGCGTCGAAGATCTGGAAGGCGGCGGCGATCTGAAGGAAGAGGGCGGAAAGTCGGATCACCTCGCCGGCCCCTCTCGCCGCTGCGCCTCCGAAATAGAGGCTCGAGATCTGGCGCGGAAGAAGGAGCAACGTCGCCCCGCTCACCGCCATGAAACCGATCCCCAGCGCCAAGGCGGCCACGCCCGCCCGGCGCGAGCCGGCGATGTCTTCCCGACCCGCCGCCAGGCCGACCCGCACGGTCGCCGCCAGGCCGATGCCGAGCGGCACCATGAAAGTGATCGAGGCGACGCTCATGGCGATCTGGTTGGCCGCCACCGGCGCGGCCCCGAACGTCCCCATGACCAGGGTCATTGCGTTGAAGAACATCGCCTCGAAGATCATCTGCAGGCCGATGGGCATGCCCAGGCGCAGGACCTCGGCGAGGCTCGCGGCGCGAAGCCGCCAAAAACGCCGGAAGATGCGGAAGGCGGCGAGGCGCTTGTCGAAGGCGATCACCGCCAGCATGGCGAGGAGGCTGAAGACGGCCGAGGAGCTCGTCGCCAGGCCCGCGCCGGTGATCCCCAGCCTTGGAAATCCGAAATGGCCGAAGATGAGGCCCCAGTCGGCGAGCGCATTCCAGGCGATCCAGCCTGCGGTCACATAGAGCGTCGCCCTAGGCCGTTCGACCGCGGTGACGAAATTGCGAAGGACATAGAAGGCCAGGGAGAACGGCAGGCCGAAGCTCAGCATGGCCACGAACCTGCCGGCCCCCGCGGCGAGATCCGGCTCCTGGTGAAGGGCCAGCAGGATCGGCCTGGCGAACCACATCATGAGCATCAGCGGAGGGGCGAAGAGGAGGCTTGCCCAAAGACCCATGCGCACCGCCGCTCGCACTCCGGCGCGATCGGATGAGCGCAGGCCGAGCGCCTGGGCGATCATCGGGGCCACCGCCGACGATGGTCCGCCGCCGAGCAGCCAGGCCGCGTAGTAGATCGTATTGCCGATCGCCGCCGAGGCGAGCGCCGTCTTGGAGAACCGACCCAGCATGACGACGTCGGTGGTCATCACCGCCATCTGGCCAAGCTGGGTGGCGATCAGTGGGGCGGCCAGCGCCAGGAGCGCGCGCGCCTCCCCCGACCAGGCCGAGAGCCGTGCTTCGCCTTCCTTGGGTCCGACGCCGATCCGGTTTCCGACGATTTCGGTCACGTGGCTCTCTCAGGCCCGAGCCGAGCGCATTGGAGAGGGAGAATCGAAAACCCCTCCGAAGCGTCGGCTCGGGAGGGGTTGGGGGCCTTTCCGGTTTCTTACATTCCGGTCAGGGAGCGGACTCCTCTCGAGCAGCGCACGCGCCGCCGCACGGGGCGGGCGTCCTTGCTCCACAGATGTAAACGAGGAATTGGCTCATGGTTCTTCCGATGGATGTTCCGGCGGGGTGGTAGGCGGGCGGCGACGGCGAGTCAACGCGCGGAGCCGGATTCCGAGGAATCGACCGCCGCGCCTGCGCCTTTGCGCCGTTAGGTGCGGTGTGGAGAGCCGGCGCCCCCGAACGCGCCGGCAGTTTGGATCACGGCATGAGCACCCTGTTGATGACGTCGATCACGCCATTGGATTGCATAACGTCGGAGATGGTGACGCGAGCCGCCCCGCCCTTGGCGTCGTGGACCCACAGGGAGCCACCGCGCTCGGTGACGGTGAGATCTTCGCCTTCGACCGTCTTCAACCTAGCCCTTCCACCCCCGTCCCGAATTCTGGCCCGCAATTCGCTCATCGTCAGACGGCCCGGGACGACATGGTAGGTGAGCACCTTGACGAGTATCGCCTTGTTCTGGGGCTCCAGGAGCTTCGCCACCGTCCCTTTGGGCAACATGGCGAAGGCCTCGTTGGTCGGGGCGAAGACCGTGAACGGCCCGGGCTCCTCCAGAGTTCCGACGAGGCCTGCGGCCTTTACTGCGGCCACCAGGGTCGTGTGATCGCGCGAGTGGACCGCGTTCTGGATGATGTTGTGGGAGGGGTACATGGCCGCGCCGCCGACCATCTTGACTTGGCCCATGGCGCTCATCTGGGCCGCGGCGGGAGCGGCGATAGCGCCGCCCAGCGCCAAGCTCGCCACGGCGCAGGCCGCGAGCAACGATTTGGAGTTCATGGAGGGGATTCCTTCTTCTCGATCTTTCCGCCCCGGCGGGACGGTCGATGGAGCTACGAGCATGCGAGCGCCTTGGATGCGCCAGCGACCCGTGCTTTTCAGATCGGGGTCAGCTTGCCGGTGGCGATCACCGGCCCGGTGGGCGCTCCTGTGGGAGAGCCGCCGGGCGGCTCCAGAGACACGGCCAGCGTTGCACGGGAGTTCGTCTTGGCGCGCAAAGCCGTGTCCAGCCGCACCTTACCGCTCCGGTCGGGCGCGAACAGCCCCACCCGAAGCGGTCGCCCGCCGGCCGGAATCAGCCAAAGTTCGCGCGCTCTCGCGTCCGGAGGCTCGGCCGACGCAGGCGTGAGCCGAAGTTCGCCCGAAGCCGTGTCCAAGGTGGCGATCCAATAGGGCCTGGCTCCGGGCGCCGGCGCCAGGGCCGCCGTCATCGCCGGGCCACCTCTGGAGGGATGCAAGCCGACGAGAACCGCAATCCACACGATGCTCGCGGCCATGGCGCCCAGACCGGCGAATCGCCAGCGGACCGGGGAGGGCCAGAGCCGACCCCGAGTAAACCGATCAGCAGCGGGGCCCCGCAAGGGACGGGCCCGCGCGAGCGACGCGGGGGGCTCGCTGAGAGCCGCATCGATCCGCGCCCAGACGGTTGCTGGCGGCGGCGTCGGCGCGACTTTCTCGAGCAGCGGGGCAAGACGTCCCCGCCAGTCATCGACTTCGGCGGCGAAGGCGGGATCGGCTGTCGCCCGCGCCTCGGCCGAGCCGCGTTCGGGCTCGTCCAGCACGCCCAGCGCCAACTCGGCCGCAAGCAGCGAGCCCTCGCGTTTTTCGTCAGGGGTGGGGTCTTGGCCGCTCATGTCTCGAGGCAGCTTCGCAGCTGGATGAGGCCGCGCCGGATCCAGCTCTTCATGGTTCCGAGCGGCGTCGCGGCGCGCGCCGCCAACGCCTGATAGGTTAATCCGTCGAAGAAAGCCGACCGAATCGCCCGACGCGTGCGGTCCTCGAGGGTTTCAAGACAAGCCTCGAGCCTGCGCAAATCGTCGGACTCTTCCAGCGTCTGATGCGCAGACGGATTGGGATCGGCAGGCTCGGGCGCTTCTTCCAGGGTGACGTCAGCCGATCTCGGCCGGACCCGGAGTCGGTCTATGGCCCGGTTGCGAGCGACCGCGGCCAACCAGGTCATGGGGCTCGCGCCGTGGGCCGGATCGAATGCGCCGGCCCGACGCCAGAGCGTCAGATAGACTTCCTGGAGCACGTCTTCACTTTCCGCGCGGTCCTTGAGGATACGAAGGCAGACGCCGAACAGCTTCGCCGAGGTAAGGCGATAGACATCCGCCAAGCCTTGCCGCTCGCCGGCGGCCGCGCGCGACAGGGCGCGGACCAGATCCGCCCGCTCAGCCCCGCTCGCCTGACCTTCCACGGTCGACACCCCCATTGTTGCGAACGTAGAGCGGTTCGGCGGCTGGGGCCATCTGGCGCATTTGCCTGCCGCCCGGGAAGCTCGCTAAACGGTTGTTTCTCGCCGTCGAAAGGAGCCCTGCATGGCCCGCATCAAATTCGGCGCCTTCCTTGCGCCCCATCACCCGATCGGCGAGCACCCGACGCTCCAGTTCCAGGGCGATCTGGAATTCGCCCAGCACATGGACCGGCTTGGGTTCGACGAATTCTGGTGCGGCGAGCACCACTCCACCGGCTGGGAGACGATCGCCTCGCCGGAGATGTTCCTGGCCGCCGCGGCCCAGCGCACGCACCGCATCCGGCTGGGAACCGGGGTGATCTCCCTTCCCTACCATCATCCTTTCAACGTCGCCCAAAGGATGGTCCAGCTCGATCACATGAGCGGGGGCCGGGCGATCTTCGGTTCAGGCCCCGGGGCCCTTCCTTCCGACGCCCATGTGCTCGGCATCGATCCCATGGTCCAGCGCGACCGCCAGGACGAGGCGATCGGGGTGATCAAGCGCCTCTTCGCCGGCGAGCGGGTGACGCACCAAAGCGATTGGTTCAGCCTCAACCAGGCGCGCCTGCAGCTCCTCCCGCTGCAGGAGGAGATGCCCCTTGCCGTGGCCTCGATGATCAGTCCCTCGGGGATGACACTGGCCGGCAAGCATGGCGCGGGCGTGCTCTCCATTGGCTCGACCTCGACCGCCGGCCTCATGGCCCTTCCCACACAGTGGAGCTTTGCCGAGGAGGCGGCCGCCAGGGCCGGGCGGACCGTTGACCGGGCGAACTGGAGGGTGGTCCTCATCTGGCATCTGGCCGAGAGCCGCGAAAAGGCCGTCGCCGAGGCCAAGGACGGACTCCTGCGTTGGCACAACGAATACACCGTCGGCACCCTGATGCGGCCCGGCGCCGTCGCCTACGAGAGCCCCGACAAGGCCGTCGAGCAAATGGCCGGGGGCGAAGGGGCGGCGATGGTCATCGGCACGCCGGATGATCTCGTCGCCTCGATCCGGCGCATCCAGGACGTGAGCGGTGGGTTCGGTACGGTGATCGGCTTCGCCCATTCCTGGACCAGCCGCGACGCCAACCTCCGCAGCTGGGATCTCGTCGCCCGCTATGTCGTCCCCGAGTTGAACGGGCTTCTGGAGCCCTATCGGACCTCACGGCAGTATGTGATCGAACACCGGGAGGTCTTCGAGCGGGCCGGCGCGGCGGTCCTTTCCAAGATCATGGCCAACGAGCGCGCCGCCAAGGCGCTCGCCGAAACCATGGCCGGCCAGCAGGCGGCGATCCCCTCCCACCACGCGCCGGACCTCGTCAAGGCGGCAAAGGAGGCGCCTTAGCCTTTCCTCATTGCAGGCGCAGCCAGGCGAGCTGGATCGCTCCGGCCAGGAGCGCCAGGAAGACGACGATCGAACCGCCTTCGAAGAGTCGGTCGAGGAGGCGGCCGGAGCGCTGCGGCCCGCTCGCCTGATGGACTCTCGCCATGATTGTCTCCGATTCCAGGGGCTGGCGCTTGCTTGCTAGACCGCCAGGATTAGGGATTTGTTCCTGAAGCGAAACCTCGGTGAAATTTTCTCGTCTTTCAGGAGCGCGACATGACCGCGACCCAGGGCCTGATGCAGCAGACCCCCCTCCTCGTCTCCTCCATTCTCCGCTACGCGGCCGCCGCCCATCCTCGCCGCGAAGTCATCTCTCGTCAGATCGAAGGCCCCATCTGGAGATATGACTATGCCGCGCTGGAGGCTCGCGCCGCCCGCGCCGCCCACGCCCTGGAGCGGCTCGGTGTGAAGAGGGGGGAGCGCGTGAGTTCGCTCGCCTGGAACACCCACCGGCATCTGGAGCTCTTCTACGCCGCGACAGGAATGGGCGCGGTCCTGCACACAGCCAATCCCCGCCTCTTCGCTGATCAGCTCGTCTACACTATCAATCACGCCGGGAGCGGCATTCTCCTCTTCGAGACCAATCTCGCGCCCATCGTCGCGGCGATCGCCGAAAAACTTGAGCGCGTCACGACCTTCGTCGTTCTCGCCGATCGGGAGGCGACGTCATCCTGCCCGGTTCCGGCCCTCTCCTACGAGACCCTCCTTTCGGACGAGCCGGCGGGATTCTCCTGGCCGGAGCTCGAGGAGAACGCCGGCGCTTTCCTCTGCTACACTTCCGGCACCACCGGCGATCCCAAGGGCGTGCTCTACAGCCATCGCGCCGTCGTCCTGCACGCCATGGGCGCGGGACTGGCGAGCGCCTTCGGCTTCACGCCCTTCGACGTGGTGATGCCCTGCGCCTCGCTCTATCACGCCACGGCCTGGGGCCTGCCGTTCGTCGCCCCCCTCTGCGGGGCGAAGTTCGTCCTTCCCGGCGACAAGATGGATCCGGCGAGCCTCAATGAGCTGATCGCGGCGGAAGGAGTGACCTTCACCTGCGGCGTGCCGACGATCTGGACCGGCTATCTCGCCTGGCTCGAGGCTCGCGGCCTTTCACCGACGTCGTTGAAGACGGTGATGATCGGCGGCTCGGCCGTTCCGCTCGCCATGGCCGAAGCGTTCAGGGCCCGCCACGGGGTCGACGTCCTGCAGATCTGGGGCATGACCGAGACCTGCCCCCTCGGCGTCGTCGCCTCGCCAACCCCGGCCCTCGCGGCCCACGGCGAAGCCGAGATGCGGCAGGCCCTGTGGACGCGCTCCGGACGCCTGCAGTTCGGCATAGAAATCAAGATCGTCGGCGAGGATGGAAAGGACGCGCCGTGGGACGGGGAGACCTCGGGCGCTCTGGTGTGCCGCGGCCCGTGGACCGTGCGCCGCTATTTCCGCCAGAACAAGGATGTCGTGGACGCCCAGGGCTGGTTCGACACCGGCGACATCGCCACCATCGATCGCGACGGTTTCCTCCGCATCACCGATCGGGCCAAGGACGTCATCAAGTCCGGCGGCGAATGGATCAGCTCCATCGATCTGGAGAACATCGCCTGCGGCTGCGAAGGCGTGAGGATGGCGGCGGTGATTGGGGTCCCCCATCCCAAGTGGGAGGAGCGGCCGGTGATGATCATCGAGGCCAGCGAGGCCGATGCGGTCAGCCCCGAGAAGGTCATCGCCTATCTCGCCCCGCGCATCGCCAATTGGTGGATGCCCGACGAGATCGTCCTTGCGCCGATCCCGCTCACCGCCACCGGCAAGATCGACAAGAAGAAGCTGCGCGAGGCCTGGCGGGAGAGGAGTCTCGTCCCGGCGTGATCGCGCCGCTCAGGCGCAGGTGGGGCAGCAGACCGTCTTGACCTCAACGGCGCCCGCCGGACCCAAGGTGTGGAACGCCTCCCAGCGGACGCCCGCCGGGTCGACCGCCCACGCCTTGTCGCTCACCGCATAGCAGCAGTTGGCCTCGCGCTCTCCCCAGGACCCGATTCCCGCGCGTCTCAGGCGACTCTCGATATCGGCCAGGTCGTCGTCGGTTTCGACCTCGATCCCGAGGTGATCGACGCCGGCGGCCGCGCCGCAAGTGGAGATCGCGAAGTTGGCTCTGGGATCCTCGAGGCTCCACTTCGCATAATCGGCCGCCACGACGCTCGGAGGGGTCGAAAAGAACGCCGAATAGAAGCCGATCGCGGTCTCCAGATCCTCGACCGCGACATGAACGTGAAGGCGTTTCATGGTCTCTCCTTTCCCGTGGTGGTCTTTCGATCGGCGCACGCTGTTTCGACCCCAAGCGGCGAGCAGACGCCGCAGCGCCCCTGGCAGCAGTCCTCGGTGAGGAAGACAAGCAGATCGCCCATCCGCTTGTACTGGGCCGCATAGAGAATCCGCCGACCTTCTCGGCGACCGGCGAGGAGGCCGCAGGCGGTGAGGATGTTGAGCTGGGCGGAAAGCGTGTTGGCAGGCGTCGCCAGGGCGCGGGCGATCTCGCCGGCCGCAAGGCCCTCCGGACCCGCTTTGACCAGCAGCCGAAAGACCGTGAGTCGGCTCTCCTGGGCGAGCGCCGAGAGGCTCGCCACGGCCGATATGATTTCCATATTTCATAGATTCCAGAAATATCGAACTAAGTCAAGTCTCCCATCCGTTCGTAAACTCTGGAGGCGAGCCGGCTGTCCTTGACAAGCCGTGACAAGAAAGATGACATACGTGATCACAAAAAAACATCGAACTCGGCCTTAGCCGAGATGGGGGAACCGGAAGATGCGCAGACTTTGGTTTGCCAGTTCAGGGCTGGGTCTCGTCATGCTCGCCGCCGGGCCTGTGCACGCCCAGGCGGTTCAGACCCAGACGTCGGAGGCCGCGCCGAACTGCACACAGTCAAACGTGCCCGGCTGTGCGAGCAGCGTCAGCGAGCTTGTAGTGACCGGCTCGCGCCTGCAGACCACAGTCCTCAACTCGCCCAATCCGGTCATCATCGCCACCAGCGTTCAACTCCAACGGATGGGGACTGACAATCTGGAGCGGGCGATAACCCAGCTCCCCGGGGTCGCGCCGGGCCTCACCGACACCAATACCGAGAACTTCTACTACCTCGCTGGCCTCAACCTCGTCGACCTTCGCCACCTCGGCTACAACAGGACGCTGGTTCTGGTGGACGGGATGCGGCAGGTCGCCGGCGACGTCGGGACCAATGCAGTCGACCTCAACACCATCCCGGTCGAGATGGTGGATCGGGTTGAAGTCGTGACCGGCGGACTCTCGGCGATTTATGGCGCCGACGCGGTCTCCGGCGTCGTCAATATCATCCTCAAGGACCACTACCAGGGCCTGGACGTGCGCGTGCATGGCGGGATCACCGCCTATGGCGACGGCGAGGACTGGGGGTTCTCCCTGATCGGCGGGCACAACTTCGCCAACGACCGCGCCAATGTGACGGTAGGATTCGACTTCGACCGCAGCGAAGGCGTTCCGGCGCTCGCCCGACCCTGGGGCCGAGACTCGGTCAGCGTCGTTCCCAACGACAATCCGACCGGGCCCAACAGCCCGGCCTACATCACCGTCCACAACGCGCTCTTCTTCGGCATCGACCAGAAGGGCTTCGTCGCCGTTGCGCCGTACGGCGCCAACGATTTCTACACCCCCAACGCCAACGGCACGGCTTTCCTGCCTTACAACTACGGAACGCTGTCGAACTACACGGTCAACGACGTGCTGAACAATGGCGTGCAGGTCGGCGGCGACGCCGGCTATTTTCGCCCATTCGACAATCTCTCTCTTCCGCTCCAGCGCTTCTCGGCCTCGCTGAACTTCACCTATCAGCTCACCCCGAAGGTCCAGTTTTTCACCGAGAACCGCTGGGCCGAAAGCTGGGTGAAGGACCGCTGGCAGCCGACGGCGGATTTCGAGTACGGCGAGTTCTTCGTTTCGGCGTCCAATCCCTACGTGCCGGCGAGCTTCCTGCCGGTCCTGGCTGCGGCCGGCCAGAACGGCTTCTATTTCGGCCGGGAGTATGTGGACGAGGGCCGGCGCGGCGCCGACGACGACCGGTTCACCCAGCAGTACACCGTCGGCCTGAAGGGCGATCTGGGCCGGTTCAAATGGCAGGCTTTCGTCGGCTACGGCCAGATGAATCTCGACTCCTTGCTCGTTGGAGCACGCGACCAGACCAGGTTCTTGCAGTCAGTTGACGTGATCGAACTCAATGCAGCGCCCGCCTGCGCCGATCCGGTCGCCCGCGCCGAGGGCTGCCAGCCGTTCAATCCCTTCAATCCCGCCTCGACACCATTGGGCGCCGCCTATTCGGCGGCCTCCGGCCGCTTCACCGCTTCGAACGAACTTGGCATGACGGGAGCGAACATCACCGGCGATCTCTTCAATCTGCCGGCCGGCGCGGTCAGCGCCTCGCTCGGGGCCGAGGCGCGCGAAAACTATTTCGGCGAGTCCGGCTCCAACTGCGACATCCAGATGCTCTGCAACACGCCGGTGAGCGGCCAGACCAAGGTGGCGGAGGTGTTCAGCGAGGCGCGGGTCCCGCTCCTCAAGGATTTTCCGCTGGTTCACGATCTCTACTTCCAAGGCGCGGTCCGGTATTCCGACTACACCAATAATGGCGGGCATCTCTCCTGGAACCTCGGTGGCGTGTGGAGTCCCGTCCAGTCGATCAACTTCCGGATCATGCGTTCGCGTTCGGTCCGTGCGCCCAACATCAGCGAACTCTATTCCGCCGAAACCCAAGGGTTCGAGAACCTCAACGACCCTTGCAGCGTCCTCAATATTCCGCTCAATCCCAACCGGGCCAAGAACTGCGCCGCCCTCGGCATTCCGGCCGGATTCGCCCAAACCACCAGCTCCAAGGCGGTCTACTTCGGCGGCAACCCCAACCTCAACGTGGAGACGGCGGACACCTGGACCGCCGGCGTCACGGTCGCCCCGCACTATGTTCCGGGACTGACCCTCACCGCCGACTGGTATCAGATCAATCTCACCAATGCGATCGGCGCCCTCGATCCGCAGACCGTCCTCTACACGTGCGCCGACGAGGCGGTCGCGCCCGGCGCCAACCCTGATTGCGCGGCGATCACCCGCGATCCCAGCACGCACCAGATCTCCGGCGTCTACAGCAACGCCCAGAACTTCGGCCGCCTCTTCACCACAGGATGGGACTTCAACGTCACCTATGACGTTCCTTTTCAGCAGTTCTGGAGTGGGTTCCCTGGCCGGCTGGAGTTCAATGTCCTGGCCAGTTATCTCCAGAGGCTGCGCAGCTACGACAGCGCCTCCGATCCCTCCACTCAGCATCAGTACGAAGGATACCTGGGCCTGCCGAAATGGAAGTTTGTCGGCAGCGCGACCTATGCCCTCGACAAGGTGGCGGTCACTTGGAGGCTCACCTACCTCGAAAGCACCTCCATTTTGGGCTCGCAGCTGGTCGCCGCTCCTACCCCGCTCAATATCTACGATCTGCAGACGACCGGCTCGAAGATCTACAACGACCTCTCCATCGCCTATCAGTTCAGGCCCGACACCAACCTCCGTTTGAACGTCAACAACATCTTCAACGTCGCTCCGCCCGACCGCACCAACGACATCAACGAGGGCATCTCGTACGGCTCGGCCTACGCCGCGGCCGGGATCTATCCCAATCTCGGCACCACCTTCTTGGTGACTGTCGACCACAAGTTCTTCTGAGCCCCGGAGCGCCGCCGAGATTGTCTTCAGGTGGTCCAGGACGGCGAATTCGCACGTACACGACCGCGGCTGGACTGCGTCGGCTGCCGTTCCATGATCTTGTCGCCGTCCACGAGCCAAGCCTCGCCGACCGGATTTGCGGCCGCGCAGACGCGACGGCGGGCGATGGAGAGCCAATGGACTTGCCATGGCTCGGTTTTGTGATCCCCTATCCTCTGCGCTCCCGGCGCCTTTTTCCCGAAAGCTCGCTCGCATGGAAACCGCCGGCCCATCGGGCGATCTGAGCCTGGAGAGGCAACCGTCGGCGGCCGCCGCGGACGGTCTGCCGATCCGACTCGACTCGGCGCAGAGAACGCGCCTGCTGGGCTACGCCGGCGGCTTGATGCTGCTCGCCGCCTTCGCCGCGCCCAGCGGGAACCTGATCGGCATTCCGGTCATCTTTTTTCTCAAGAACAAGCTTCACCTTAATGCGCCGTCGCTGGCGATCTTCAACGCCTTGGTCAGCCTGCCGCTCTATTTCGGGTTCGTTTTCGGCCTCCTGCGCGATCGCTGGAGCCCCTTCGGATTGGGCGACCGGGGCCACTTCATCCTCTTTGGCCTCAGCGCCATGGCCGCCTACGCGATCATCGCCCAGATTCCGCCCACCTACGCTCTGCTTCTGATCGGCCTGATCGTCGTCACCTGCTTCTCCCAGGTCGTGTTTGGCGCCGCCAACGGCATCTTCTCGAGCATGGGGCAGCGCCACCTGATGCCCGGCCAGGCGAGCACTGTCCTCAACGTCGTCGGATTCGCCACGGTGGTGGCGGCCAGTCTCTTGGGCGGAGTCTTCTCCAATGCTCTGGAAGGCCGGGGCGTGGAAATGGCGGCCAAGGAGTTGTTCCTGGTCGGCTCCGGCTTGATGGCTGCGCTCGCCCTTCTCGCCGTGCTCGGACCAAGATCGCTCTATACGGCCCACGCCTCCCGCCCGACCTCCAGGATCTTCGAAGACCTCGTCAGACTGCCTCGCCACAAGGCGATCTGGGCGCCCTTCCTTCTTCTGCTCCTATGGAATTTCGCCCCCGGCCTGGCCACGGCTCTGCAGTACCATTTGGCCGACCAACTCCACGCCACCGACGCCCAAGTGGGCGCCTTCTATGCGATTTTCTGGGGCTGCGAGCTGCTCACCGCTCTGCTCTACGGATGGGTGTGCCAGCGGGTGCGTCTCTCGCGGCTACTGTTCTGGGGAACGGTGGTTGCGATCCCCCAGATGATCCCGCTGCTCTTCGCCCATTCCGCCCAAGGCGCGCTGATGGCCGCCGTGCCGGTTGGCCTGATGGGCGGATTTGTTTCCGCCGCCTATCTCGATCTCGCCATCCGCTCCTGCCCTGCCGGTCTGCAGGGGACGATGATGATGCTGGTCACCTCGTCCGCCTATTTTATCGCCCTGCGCGCCGGCGACGTCTGGGGAGCCAACATCTACCAGAACCGCGGTGGCTTCACCGCTGTCCTTTGGGTGACGACCGCCGTCTACGCGTTGCAGCTTCCAGTGCTCTTGCTGGCGCCGCGCGCCCTCACCGCCACCCGCGACGGGGAAACGCTTGCCGCGCCCTAAAGGCGGTCATGCCGGCGCAGGCTCGCCCACGACAATCTCTTCATATCCGCGCAGGTGGGGGGGGCCGGCCGATACCCAGGTTCGCGGCCGCACTCCTTCCCTCAGCGCGGAGATCATCGATCCGGTGGTGAAGCCGGTCAGGCCGGCTTGAGGATTCCACATGCGGCTCACCGGGTTCTTCGGATCATCGTAGGAGGACAGCGCGTCCTTGATATTCGCCAGGTTCGCTGCGCCCGAACCCAGACGGTTGGTCAGAGCGTGGAGGCGCGCGACGCTGTTAGCGCGCTGATCGGCGGTTTCAGGCGCACCCTTGTCCGCAGCCAGAGGATGGTTGGTGTGAAGGATCCGGCCAGGATGGACCGGGCGGAACTCGTTCACCCCCGCCGCCGAGGCCTCAAAGGCGCGCACCGCGCCGGGCTCGGCGAGCATGTAGTTCTGGTTGGTCGCGTGCGGCAGGGCCAGAACCAGACGGGAAGCCTCGGTGAGGTTCTTCGCCGCCAGGAGGAGACGAATCACAAAGGCGACAGGGAGCCCGTGCGAGGCCGAGGGCAGCTGCGGCAGCGAATTGACGCAGACGCCCAGACCGGCCGCGTTCACGCCCATCAGACCGATCATTCCGGCGCCGGTGAAGACGAGCGCCGCCGGCGCCTCCCCGAAGGCCTCGATCGAAAGCAGCGCCTGCCAGCCATCGGTGTAGGGACCCAGATCCATGTTCTGGCCGATCCAGGTTGGCCCTTCGACATCGACAATGGCGAGACTGCTGCACTTCTCCCGCTTGATCGGCGCCCCGCCGCGCCGCGCCCGCCACGCCCACTCCTCGTCCAGAAGTTGCAGCGCCACAATGAGGTCGCGCTCGACGCCCGCGCCATCCGCCAGGCCCCGCACCTCCTCGAGCAGGTCCGGCGCATATCGCTCGATATCGGGAAGGAAGTCCGTTTCCTCGAGCAGCAGACGCGCCGCGCCCTCGCCGTTTCCGTGCGCTTGCGAAAGAGCGTCGAGCCAGCCGGCGAGATGGCCTCGCACCTTTTCCCCAAGCCGTTCGCCCGCGCTGCGCCCGCGCGCATAGGGAGCGCCTTCCATGGGGACGATTTCGATCATCTTGGCGCGCTCTCCTTCAGCTGGTTCGCCGCCGCGCGCACCGCCTCCTGGAAAGCGGCGAGGGCGGCGAAGTCATCCGGATCATCAGGCTTGTCCCAGGCCGAATTGATCGCGATCACCAAGTGATCCTTGGGATAGACGATGATCGACTGGCCGTAGATGCCGCTCGCTTCATAGGCCTGCGGACCGATCCACCACAGATACCCGTAGCCGAACGGCGGGGGGCGACCATTGCTGATCTCCACCCGCGTCGAGGCGGCGAGCCAGGCGGGGTCGACGACCTGCGCGCCCTCGATGCGCCCGCCATCCAGGACGAATTGGCCGATGCGGGCGTAATCGGCCAAAGTGGCGTAAAGGCAGCAGCCGGCGAACTCGCGACCCTTAAAGTCGGTCATCCAGAGCGCATCGCGCTCCATGCCGTAGGGTTCCCAGATCGTCTTTGAGAGATAGTCGGCGAGCGGCATGCCGACCGCGCGCGAGACGACCAATCCGGCCAGATGCGCCTCTGCGGTGTCGTAGTGGAAAGTGGACCCAGGCGGGTGAGCTCGGGGCAGCTTGCCGAGAAAGCCGGCGACTTCGTCGCCGCCCGAGAGGACCACATCGTAGTAGCGCTGCAGATCCGCTTTGGGATCTAAATAGTTCTCGTCCCAGGCGACCCCGGCGCTCATCATCGCGAGCTGTCGAAAGGTGACGCCATCCCAGGATGTCCCCTTCAGCTCGGGCACATAGGTGGTGAGATTTGCGTCCGGGTCGAGCTTTCCCTGCAGGATCGCCGCCCCGGCCAGAAGCGAGGTGATCGACTTGGCGACCGACTGCGAAACCCATCGATCGGCCGGCCCACGGCCAAGGCCGAAAGTCTCGAGCACCACCTGGCCGTCCTTCAGCGCGATCACGCCGGAGACGTGATAGGCGGCCATGTAGCTTTGCAGGGTGAAGGCGCGGCCGCGCCAGGTCCAGTTGACCTCCCCGATCTGTCGGGCGGCCACGGGCAGGCCGCGCGTGCGCGGCCCTCGCGCGATCACATGGCTCGGCGCGCCGGCGGGGATGCCTTCATAGGATGCAAGGCGCGCGGGGCTCCAGGGTTGCGGCGTTCGGGCGCCGACCGAGCCGCCAATCACGCTCAGAGCCAGGGACAGAGCCAGCGTTCGCACTACGAACCCTGCAAGCTCACGATCAGCCGGACCGCAGAGCGGGTGATGTCGTCGGCGATCGCCGCGCGGGCCGCGACGCCGTCTCGGCGCCGACACGCCTCGAGAATCCGCCAATGGTCGGGCATCGAGCGCTCCAAGCTTGTCTTGTCGGGCATCATCGTGGGGACATAGGGGCCGACCCGCAGCCAAAGCCCTTCGATCAGCGAAATCAGCGTGCGCATGCGGCTGGCCCGGTAGACCGAGAGGTGCAGGGCCCAGTTGGCGCGAGAGTAGGCCCCCGGATCGCCCGCATCGGCCGCCGCCTGCATGGCCTCGCAGCACCGTTCGACCTCGCTCAGTTCCTCATCGGTAATCGCCCCGGCGGCGCGCTCGGCGGCCAGACCTTCGTTGATGATCCGGATATCTCGAAGTTCGCGATACTCCTCTGCGGTCAAGGTCGGCACCGCCAGGGTGCGCTTGCCGCCCTGCGCGACCAACGCCCCCTCGGCTTCCAACCGCAAGAGCGCGGCGCGTACGGGCATCGGGCTCACGCTGAGCGCTTCGGCGGCGGCTCGAATGGTGATCGCCGCTCCCGGGCGGAACACACCTTCCATCATCGCGCGGCGAAGCTGGTCGTAGGCCTGGCTCTGCAGGGTGGCGCGGTCGAGCGGATCGAACGCCGGCAACGCGGCCGGGAGCGCGACGACCTTGGCTCGGACTTCTTCAACGGTCATCGATTCGAGCGCCTCTCAACTTTGAGGACGGAGACCCTCCTTTGATACGTGATCACAGTGAGCGTGACTAGCGCCGCTGAATCGGCTAGCACGGTTCGGCCCTTTCTCCCGCGTTCGCGCCGGGCGCAGTCCAACGAGCTGAGCATCTCTTCCGAGGAGAACCAATGGCTCTTCGCAACTACGACAATGCCGAGCTTCGCGCGCTCGACGCCGCCCACCACCTCCCCGCCTTCGCCAACTGGGGCGCGCTCGCCGCCGCCGGCGGCAGCCGCATCATCACCCGGGGCGAGGGCGCCTACATCTTCGACGCCGAGGGCCATCGAATTCTCGACGGGATGGCCGGCCTGTGGTGCGTTCAGGTGGGCTACGGCCGCGAGGAGTTGGTCCAGGCGGCGAGCGAGCAGATGCGGGAGCTCGCCTACTACAACACCTTCTTTCGGACCGCCGCGCCCTCGACCGTGCTCCTCTCGGCCAAGGTCGCCGAGCTCCTTGGCGGCGAGCTCAGCCATGTCTTCTTCAACAACTCCGGCTCGGAGGCGATCGACACCATCGTGCGCCTGGTGCGTCGCTACTGGCAGGTGAGAGGGGAGCCGGAACGGACAATCCTCATCGCCCGCGACAATGCCTACCACGGCTCGACCATCGCCGGGGTGAGCCTGGGCGGGATGGGGGCCATGCGCGGCCAGGGCGGCCCCTGGCTCAGCGATATCGAACACATCCTCCAGCCTTACCGCTACTTGGAAGGGGCTCCGGGCGAGAGCGAGGAGACGTTCGCGGAACGGGCGGCCCAGGCGCTCGAGGACCGGATCCTCGCCGTGGGTCCAAAGCGCGTGGCGGCCTTCATTGGTGAGCCGGTGCAGGGCGCGGGCGGCGTCATCGTCCCGCCGCCGGGATACTGGCCACGCGTGGAGGCGATCTGCCGCAAGTATGGCATCCTGCTGATCTGCGACGAGGTGATCTGCGGGTTTGGACGCCTCGGCAAATGGTTCGGGTTCCAGAAGTTCGGCGTTGCGCCCGATCTCGTCTCGATGGCGAAGGGGCTCTCGTCGGGCTACCTGCCCATCTCAGGGGTCGGGGTCGCTCGCCACGTCGTCGAGGTTCTGCGGGAGAAAGGGGGCGACTTCCTCCACGGCTACACCTATTCGGGCCATCCCACCTGCGCAGCGGTGGCGCTCGCCAACCTCGAGATCATGGAGCGCGAGGAACTCGTCGCCCGCACCGAAAACCGCACCGCGCCGCACCTGGCTCGCGCCTTCGCCTCCCTGGGCGACCATCCACTCGTCGGAGAGGCGCGCACCATCGGCCTTCTGGGCGCGGTGGAGATCGTCGCCGATCGCGCCAGCCGATCCCGGTTCGGAGGCCGCGAGGGGACCGCGGGGCCGATGCTCCGCGACCTTTGCATCAAGAACGGACTCATGGTCCGCGCCGTCCGCGACATCATCGTGGTCTGCCCGCCGCTCACCATCTCCCACGAGGAGATCGATCAGATGACCGCGATCCTGGCCGCCTCTCTCGACGAGGCGGCAACGGCCTTGCGGGCGCTTCCAGCCTGAGGCGGAGCCCTCACGCCATCTAGCGGATCAGCGCCTTCGGAAATCCGCGCCAGCAGGCATCGTAGTCGCTTTGCCGCCACGGCGCCTCCATGGCCAGCCGCGTCGGCCGGATGACGAACCGGCTCTCGAACATGAAGGCGAGGCCGGCGTCGAGCTTCTCCGGCGCGAGCTTGGCCGAGATCGCCCGCTCATAGGTCGCAACGTCCGGGCCATGGGCGCTCAGGCAGTTGTGCAGCGAGGCGCCGCCGGGCGCGAAGCCAGCCGCCTTGGCGTCGTAGACCCCCTCGAGCAGCCCCATGAATTCGCTCATCACGTTGCGATGGAACCAGGGTGGACGAAAGGTCTCCTCGGCCACCAGCCATCTCGGCGGGAAGATCACGAAGTCGACGTTGGCCCAGCCGGGGGTCTCGGAGGGCGAGGTGAGGACAGTGTAGATCGAGGGATCGGGGTGATCGAAGCTGACCGAGCCCAGGGTGTTGAATCGGGAAAGATCGTACTTCCAGGGGGCGTGGTCGCCATGCCAGGCGACCACATCGAGCGGCGAGTGATCGAGCCGAGTCGACCACAGGGCGCCCTGGAACTTCTGCACCAACTCGGTCTCCTCCTGGAGATCCTCGAACCAAGCGTGCGGTGTCAGGAAATCCCTGGGATTGGCGAGGCCGTTGGAGCCGATCGGGCCGAGTTCGGGCAGGCGGAACGGCGCGCCGAGATTTTCGCAGACATAGCCGATGGCTGTCGGTTCCTTCAGCTCGACCCGGAAGCGGACGCCCCTAGGGACGAGGCCCGCCTCTCCCGGCGCAAGTTCAATGAGGCCAAGCTCCGTCGCCACGACGAGCTCGCCCTGCTGGGGGAGGATGAGCAGTTCGCCGTCGGCGTCGCAGAACACGCGGCCTTCCATGGAACGGTCCGCCGCATAGAGGAGCGCCGCCATGCCCGATCCGCGCGCCGCCTCGCCATTGCCGGCGTAGGTCATCAGGCCCTCCAGGAAGTCGGCGCCCGCCTTGAGTGGTCGCGGCGGATCCCATCGCAGCCGGTTGGGCTCGGCCGGCGGATCCTCCGGCCCCGGCCCGCGAAGCCGCGGCGCTCCCCCAAATGGGCGGTAGTGGCCGTGATCGGCGCTGGGCCGAAGCCGGTAGAGCCATGAGCGGCGGTTCTCGCCCCGCGGCGCGGTGAAGGAGGTGCCGGAAAGCTGCTCGGCGTAGAGGCCGAACGCCGCCCGCTGGGGTGAATTCCGCCCAATCGGCAGAGCTCCGGCGACGGCTTGGGAGGCAAAACTATTCCCGAAGCCTGAGCTGTAGCCTGGTGTTTCCTGGATTGGCATGGGGCGGCGACCGGTCTGTGGGTGCGGCGAGGTGATAGACGCGAGTTGCCCTCGTCAAGGTCACGTAAAAAGCATCATCAACGCTTTGTCTTCTTCCTGCGCCTTGGTGAGGCCGCCAAACCCTGCGGAGCGCTCTCCAGGGGCCTCTTGGGGGCGTGAAAGCGCCACTCAGAGTGGGGAAGGTGCGGTCTTGGCTTGCTGTAGGCTCAGAATCCTGTTCGATAGGGCCTTCGATCCCCACGGGATCGCCTCGGGGTCAAGGAGCATCGGGAGAACTGGGATGGCTGGAAGCACTTCGAAGACGAGCGCGCTGCAAAAGCCCATGCAGCCCTCGAAGGAACTCGCCGCCGTGGTCGGCTCCTCGCCGCTCTCGCGCGGTCAGGTGGTCAGCAAGGTCTGGGCCCACATCAAGGCCAACAAGCTGCAGAACCCCTCCAACAAGCGCGAAATCCTCGCCGACGCCAAGCTCCGCCCGGTGTTCGGCGGCAAGGACAAGGTCAGCATGTTCGAGATGAACAAGCACATCGCCAAGCACTTGAGCTGACCTGACGTTTCGGCACGGCCGCGCCCGAGGGCGCGGCCGGCCGGACCTTAGGACTGATCCGGAAGCCAGCGCCCCAGCGCCGGACCGAGGGTTGCCTCGAGCGGCGAAAGCCAGGGTTCGAACCTGCGCCACTGGTGCAGCCCCTCTGTGGAGATCGGCCGCCGCAGCTGCTCGGAACTCGGAGTCGCCACGGCTCGGGGATTGTCGAAGAGCTTCAGGCAGGCCGGCCAATCGTCATTTGCTACTCCTCGACAACGAGGCCGGGCTCGACGAGACGGCGCTCGCGCGCCTGGGCGCCCGGGGCCTTGCGCGGACGGGCGTCGGAAAGGTCCAGGTCCTTCTTTCGGAGGACGCGGGGCCGCTCGCTGCCGCCCTGGCCTGAGTCGGCCCCGCGCTATAGGATCGCGCTTCGGCGAGCTTCCCTCTCATGGCCCTTGACCCCACCCTCTGCGCCGTCACCGATCGGGTGATCGAGCGGTCGCGCCCAACCCGGAAGGCCTATCTCGACTTCATCGGGCGAGCCCGCGACGAAGGCGCGGCCCGCGAGCGGCTTTCGTGCGGCAATCTCGCCCACGCCTTCGCCGCCTCCGGGGCCGACAAGGCGACGATCCGCTCCGGCGGCGCGATGAACATCGCCATCGTCACGGCCTACAACGACATGCTCTCGGCCCATCAGCCCTACGGCCGCTACCCCGAGCAGATGAAGCTCTTCGCCCGCGAGGCGGGAGCCACAGCCCAGGTCGCCGGCGGCGTGCCGGCCATGTGCGATGGCGTGACCCAGGGGCAGATCGGCATGGAGCTGTCGCTCTTCTCGCGCGACGCCATCGCCCTTTCCACCGCCGTCGCCCTGTCGCACGGCATGTTCGAGGCGGCCGCCCTGCTGGGGATTTGCGACAAGATCGTGCCGGGCCTCCTCATCGGGGTGCTGCGTTTTGGACATCTGCCGGCGATCTTCGTTCCGGGCGGACCCATGCCTTCGGGTCTTCCCAATCGCGAAAAGCAGAAGGTGCGTGAGCGCCACGCCGCCGGCCGCGCGAGTCGCGAGGAGTTGCTCGCCGCCGAATCGGAGAGCTACCATTCGCCGGGCACCTGCACGTTCTTCGGAACCGCCAACTCCAATCAGATGATGATGGAGGTGATGGGCCTGCACGTGCCTGGGGCCGCCTTCGTCGCGCCTGGCACCAAGCTGCGTCAGGCGATGACCCGCGAGGCGGTGCGCACGCTCACCAAGATCGGCTGGAGCGGGCCGGATTATCGGCCGATCGGCCGGCTCGTCGACGAAAAGGCGATCGTCAACGCCGCCGTGGGCCTGCTCGCCACCGGCGGGTCGACCAACCACGCCATCCACCTGCCCGCCATCGCGCGGGCGGCCGGGATCGTTATCGACTGGGAGGACCTCGATCGGCTGTCTCGCGCCACGCCCCTCATCGCCCGCATCTATCCCAGCGGCCCGCTCGACGTGAACGCCTTCCACGCCGCCGGCGGCATGGCGTTCGTCATCTCTTCTCTCCTCAAAGCCGGTCTTCTGCATCGAGATCTCCTCACTGTTTCCGGAAAGGACCTCTCCGCCTACGCCGCCGCCCCGGAACTGAGGGGCGAGGACCTCGTCTGGCGGGCTGCGTCGGCGCAGTCCCTCGAAAGAGAGGTGCTGAGAGGCCCATCCGAACCCTTCCAGGCCGAGGGCGGCATGAGGCTGGTGAGCGGCAATCTTGGTCGGGCGATCTTCAAGACCAGCGCCGTCGATCCCTCATGCTGGACCCTCGATGCTCCGGCCAGGATCTTCGCGAGCCAGGACGACGTCCTCGCCGCCTTCGCTTCCGGTGAGCTCGAGCGCGACCTTGTCATCGCGGTCCGCTTCCAAGGACCCCGGGCCAACGGCATGCCCGAACTCCACAAGCTCACCGCCCCGCTCGCCGTCCTCCAGGATCGCGGCTTTCGGATCGCTCTGGTCACCGATGGACGCATGTCGGGCGCCTCGGGCAAGGTCCCGGCCGCCATCCACGTCACGCCCGAGGCCTACGGAGGCGGCCCGCTCTCGCGGTTGAGGGAGGGGGATCGAGTGCGGCTCTGCGCCTCGCAAGGCGTGCTTTCGGCCCTGGTCGATCAAAAGGAATGGGAGCGCCGCGCCCCGGCCGCAGATCCGCCCAGTCCGCCCGGCGCCGGACGCGAGCTCTTCACCCTGATGCGCCGCGGGGCCGACGCCGCGGAGGTCGGCGCTTCGGCCATGCTGGCGGCGGCCGGATTATGAGCGCGGCGAAATCCATCCGGGCCCTGATGGGCCTCGCCCCGGTGATCCCTGTTCTCACCCTCGAGGATCCTTCCTTGGCGGGGCCGCTGGCCAAGGTGATGGTCGCCGCCGGCCTCACCGTCCTCGAAGTCACGCTGCGAACACCCGCCGCGCTTGAGGCCATCTCGGAAATGACAAAGGTCGAAGGCGCGATCGTCGGGGCCGGCACGGTCAGGGACGCCGACTCCCTGCAAAAGGCGAAGGAGGCCGGCGCGCGCTTCGCCGTTTCCCCCGGCCTCACCCGCAGCATCGCAGAGGCGGCCAAAGCCGCCGACATGGCATTCCTTCCAGGGGTCGCCACGGCTTCGGAGATCCTGCGGGGCCTGGAGCTGGGCCTAACCGCCTTCAAGTTCTTTCCCGCCGAAGCCGCCGGCGGGATCCAGACCCTCTCCGCCCTGGCCGCTCCCTTCGCCGAGGCCCGGTTCTGCCCCACCGGCGGCGTCACCGCCGCCTCGGCGCCGGCGTGGCTCGCGCTGCCAAGCGTGCTCTGCGTGGGAGGCAGCTGGATCGCCAAGGGCGGCGATGATCTCGCAACGGTCGAGCGGCGCGCGCGCCAAGCGGCCGCCCTCGCTCGAGCGGTCCCGTAATGCACTAATGCCGATGGCCCAGATGGACTCCGAAGGTGTAGCTGAAGCCGAGGCTGCCGGCGTACTGGTTGCGTGAGCCGGCGAGTTCCACCACCGGGCTGTCGCCGGCGCGATTGGAGAGGCGGTGGTAGCTAAAGTCGACCCAGGTCCGCCACCGCTTGGTCAGATGGTAGGACGCCGCGGTCTCCACGCCGCGGTAGCGTTCGCCCGCCCGCGGCGTGTAGGGGGACTTGATGAGGGGGCTGGCGGCGGCCTCTTCCGGAGTGACCCCGAAGTAGGTCTCCATGTACTTCGCGCTGCCCAAGCCCAGGCGCGGGCCAATCGAGAAGTCCCAGGTCTTGCCGGTGTGGATGAGATCGAGCCCGGTCCAGCCGACGTAGCCCTCATGGCCGAAGACCCCGCGCCGGCCCTCGACCCGGGCGCGGAGCCAGTTGGTTGGCCAGAAGTCGACGAAGACCCCAGGCTCGCCCGCCGCGCCCACCTTGGTCATGCCGGCGAGCTTGCCCGAGTCTCCGCGCGCGTAGCGGAAGCGCAGCGCGAGGCCGAAATCGAAGAAGCGATGGGAGGAAAGGGTGAGATTGCTGCCGGTGTCGGGGGGGGTGAAGCGATAGAGGCTGCCGGCTCTTCGCGCGTAGAAGAGGAGCGAAGGCGAAAGGACGTCGTGGTTGGCGCCTTCGTAGGGGGGAACGACGCTTGTCCGCTCTCCCAGGGTGATGATCCAGTCGGCCGCCGCGGCGGGAGGCGCTCCGATGGCGATGACGGCGAGGCCCAAGCCGAGCGCCGCCGCCGTCCCCGCTCCAAAACTGGTCATGCGCCCTCCAGCCCTCGCTCAAGTTCCCCGCCGCAACGTCACGCGGGGGGAAGGAGTTCCTCGCGGCTCGCCGCGCCAACCGCCCCGAGGCCAAGTTCGGAGAGCACTTGGGCGGTGTGTTCGCCAAGTCCCGGGGCCGGACCCCGGGGCTCGGTCGGGAGGCCCCCGAACCGCACCGGCTGGGCGGGCGCGCAAAAGACGCCGCCGAAACGATCGGGACTGGAGACGAAACAGCCGGCCGCCCGCGCCTGCGGGTCGGCGGCGACCTCGGCGAGCGTCGCCATCGGCGCCCAGATGAGATCGGCGCGCGTCAACCTCTCGCCGGCCTCGGCCAGGGAAAGGCGGCCGAACGCCTCGTCGAGGAGGCCCCGCAGTTCGCGCACCGTGTCGAGTTCGGCGATGGGCGGGGCGAACCGCGCCTCGGCGGCGATGTCGGGTCGCTCGAGCGCCGCGCAGAGGCGGCCGAAGCAGGCGAGCGAGCGTGGAACCAGGCAGAGCCAGCGCTGATCGGCGGTGCGGAAGAAACCGGAGAGCGCACCGGGCCGATCCTGGCGCGCCCTCGCCGTCGCCGCCTCGCCATAGCGGAGATGGATCGAGGCGTCCCAGCCGAGCGCATAGACCCCGGCTCGGATGAGCGAGGTCTCCACCAGGCGTCCCTTGCCCGTCCGCTGCCGCTCAAGGAGTGCGGCCAGCACGCCCGAAAGCGTGGCCAGGGCGGTGCAATGGTCCCCGAAGCCGGGCCTGCACGGAAAGGGCTCCTGGTCGGGCGGGATGGTCGAGTGGGCGACGCCGCTGCGGGTCCAAAAGCCGGTGAGATCGAAGGCGGGTCTGTCGACCTCTTCGCCCACGAGGCCATAGCCAGTCACGCTGGCGTAAACGAGGCGCGGGAACCGCCCTTCGAGCGAGGCGTGGTCGAATCCGGCGCGCCTGAGCGCGCCGGGCCTCAGATTGGTGATGAAGACGTCGGCGGTAGCGAGGAGAGCGAGCAGCGCCTCCTTTCCTTCGAGGGCGGCGATGTCGAGCACGATCGCCCGCTTGCCGCGATTCTCCATTGAGAAGATCGGGTTTCCCGGGCTCTCCGGTGCGTCAGGAAAGAAGCTTCGAGTGGGATCGCCGGTAGGGCTTTCCACTTTGATGACGTCGGCGCCCCACTCGGCCATGATCATGGCCGCGCCGGGCCCGGCGACCCACGTCGCCATCTCCACCGCCTTGACGCCTTCAAGGAGCATGTGCGCCTCAGCCCTCCGTCTGCGCCTCGGGGGCGCGCTGCGCCGCACGTCTGGCGCGAATATGGTGCAGCGCCCCGAGCTGATGGATGAGCAGGGCCGCCTCCATCAGGATGATCAGCGCGGCTCCGACGATGCGGTCGGTGGAGGCGAGCCGATGGGGAAGCTCGACGAGCCGGCGGACGATCTCGATGGTGAGGCCGACCGAAAGAAGGGCGTTGTAGGGCCGGCCCAATCGGTTTTCGAGCCAGAGATCGAGCCTCCAGGCGCCATGGGTCAGATGGGCGAACACGCTCGTCTCCTCGCTGATGGCGCCGCCAGGACCTCAGAAGAGATCACGGCTGATCGCCCGGGCCATGGCGATGGTCGCACGGTCGCCAAGATAGCGCCCGATGATCTGGCCTCCGATCGGGAGTCCCTCGAGCGTGCGCCCGATGGGAAAGGCGGTGGCCGGAAGATTGGCGACGGTGGCGATCCCCGGCCAGGCGACCTGGGCAGCGTAGGGCGTAGTTTCGCCGTCGATGACATGGGTCCGCTCGTCCCACGGCCGGTCGTCGTGAGGAAAGGCGACGACGCCGAAGGCGGGAGCGATGACCGCGTCGAAGTCTTCGAAGAGCTTTGCCCACTGGCGGCGGATGAAGAGCTGGGAGTCGAGCGCCGCCATCCAGGCGTGGACGTCGATGGGCGGGGGAAAGACGCCGGATGGCGAGCCGCGCGACATGATTGGCGACAGAATCTGGGTGTAGGTCTGATGCGCGGCCTCCAGATCGGGCAGGCGATTGCTTGTTTCCTCGACTTGGGCGCCGGCTCGGGAAAGGGCGTCGGCGAGCCGCCGCACCGCTTCGGCGACCTCTTTTTGGACCTTGGCGATCGGGTGCTTGTCGATGACGAGGATTCGCCAATTGGAGATCGGCTTTTGCGTCGCCGGCGGGAGGGCGAGCTTGTAGCCCGCCGCCTCCATCTCCTCGGGTCCGGCGAGGATGCCCAGCGCCAGATCGAGGTCCTCGGCCGAGCGGGCCATCGGGCCAACGACGTTCAGGGGCGGGGAGACGCCGACCGCGCCGGGCGGGGCGTGACCGCGATTGGGGATCAGCTCCCACGACGGCTTGTGGCCGAAGACGCCGCAGAACGCCGAGGGCACGCGGATGGAACCTCCGATGTCGGAGCCGAATTCCAGGGGGACCATGCCGGCCGCCAACGCCGCCGCCGATCCTCCCGAGGAGCCGCCCGGCGTCCGCTCCGGATCCAGCGGATGGTGGGTCCGCCCGTAGATCGGATTGACGCTCTGCCAATCGCCAAGGTGAGGCGGCACATTGGTCTTGCCGAGGATCACGGCTCCGGCCGCCTTGAGCCGGGCGACGCCGACCGAGTCCTCGCTCGCGATCCAGCCTTTGGCCTCGGCGATGCCCCAGGTGGTGGCAAGGCCGGCGACGTTCATCGCCTCCTTCACGGTCATCGGAACGCCGAGCAGCGGTCGGTTCTCGCCCCGCGTGATCGCGCCATCCGCCGCCCTGGCCGCTTCACGGGCGCGTTCGAAGTCGCGGACCACCACGGCGTTGATCGGCCCGTCGCGGGCCTCGATCCGGGCGATGGCGGCCTCGCACGCCTCGAGAGCGGAAACCTTCCTCTGCGCGATCAGGCGGGCCGTCTCGCCCGCCCCGGCCAAAGAGAGATCGTCTCCCCTCGAGGGCCTATCGAGTGTCTCGCTCATCGCGCTCTCCGGGCTTGGTTTCACCCTTGAGAGAGCATCGGGCGGCGTCGCTGTCCAGAGTTTCCCGGAAACGGCCCGGGGCCGACGCCCAGGCGATCAACCACCACAGGCTCGCCCAGCCGGCCCCGAGCGCCCACCCGGCGATGACGTCGGTGGGCCAGTGGACGCCGGCATAGATCCGCGTCAGGCCAATCAGGAAGGTGACGATGACGCCAAGGGCGAGGGCGTAGGTCTCCACCCGTCTTCGAGTGCTGAAGCGGGCCACCAGAGCGGCGAGCGTCAGGTAGATGACCGCCGACATCGCCGCATGGCCGCTGGGAAAGCTCGCGTTGGAGACCGGAACCAGATGCATCGCCGCCGGCGGCCTCGTCCGACCCACCGCTACCTTGAAGCCTTCCACCAGGACCGTGCCGGTGACGCTCGCCACGACGAGGAAAATCGCCGCCCGCCACTCTCTGACCAGAACAAAAAGGCCGGCCGCGGCGATGACCACGGCGGTCAAGATGGTCGTTGAGCCAAGGGCAGTGAAGTTGATCGCGGCGCGCTGCAGCCACCAGGGGCCGATCGGCGAGTCCGGGCGGCCAGGCTCCCGGAAGAGGAGCAGCAGACCCTCGTCGAAATGAACGGTGTGGCCGTCGACCACCGGATCGATGAGGCCGATGAAGAAGAGCGCCCCCAGGGCGACCACCGCAAGCACGAGGATCGGAATGACTTCGCGGCGGCCCCGCCGGATCAGCGATCGAGCGAGCCGGGCTCCTGGCGGCGAATTCGACACCGATGGCCTGGGAGCGGGATCGTCGGACGGGCGTTCAGTATCCATATGGCGCCTGCCCGCCTTGGGCGTAGGATAACGGGGGCTGTGGAGAAACGGCATGAGCTGGAGACCGATCCCGCCGGCGTTCCACGGAGATTTCCTCGGTTTCCAGCCGGCTCTCGCAGGCGCGCCGCGCCTCGTTCGCAAACCGCCCGACCCGAAGCAGCGGCATCTTCACTTCAAGGCCATTCCCGATCCCATCCCCGGCTCAGGCGGAAGGCCGCTCCCACACCGCACGCCCTTCGGCAGGGCCGTCTGGCGAGGGTTCCTCGGCCGCTGCCCCAACTGCGGCCGGGGCGCGATCTTCCACCGCTACCTCAAGGTGAGGCCGAATTGCGGGATCTGTGGCCATGACTTGGACGCCTACCCTTCCGATGACGGTCCGGCCTATTTCACGGTGCTCTTGGTGGGTCAGTTCATCGTCGCGCCGCTGCTACTCTTCCCCTTCATCGTCAAGGCTTCGGCCTGGATCATCGTTCCGGCGACGCTGATTCCGCTGGCCGCCCTGACGCTGGTGCTGCTGCCGAGGATCAAGGGGGCCGTGATCGGCGCGCTCTATGCGCTGGGCGTCAAACGCTCCGACGCCCATCTGCACACCGCCGATCGTTATCACTGAGAGGGCCAAGGTTCAGAGCCCAAGGTCCCGGCGCGCGGCCCGGGTGAGCTTGGCGGCGATGATCGCGTGGGCGCTGGCCAGCCAATCCGTCATCTCCGCTTCGTCGACGGCGTTGAGGTCATCGAAGTGAACCCACTTGGCCCTCGCGAGGTAAGGCGCAGGCCTCGCCCGACCGCTCTCGGTGAGGGCTTCGAAGGCGATATCGCTGACCTTGAGTGAGCAGCCCCCGGAGGGGCCGACGGCGGCGAACATCTTTCCGCCCACCTTGTAGACGCGGTCCTCTCCCCACTGGATCGAGAGTGTCGCCGCCGGAAGGGCCAGGCACGCGGCGTGGAAAGCCTCGGGCTTCACGCCTCAACCCCCCAGCGCCTTTCCCGGCGGAGCGAAGACCGCTTCGCCGACGGGAAAGCGCGTCGGATTCCGAATCTCGGGCGCATCCACATTGAATGGATCATTCCGATCGTTGCGGGGTGCGCCCTAGGCCGATCGGACAGGAAACTCCGGTGCCGTCCACCCCGCAATAGCCGCCCGGGTTCTTGGCCAGGTACTGCTGATGATAATCCTCGGCGAAGTAGAACTCCCCGGCGGGCAGGATCTCGGTGGTGATCCGGCCGAGGCCGGCCGCGGAGAGCTCCTTCTGGTAGGCCGCCATGGAGGCTTCGGCCGCCGCCTTCTGGTCTTCGCCCTCGGTGAAGACCGCCGATCGGTACTGTGTTCCCATGTCGTTGCCCTGCCGCATTCCCTGGGTCGGATCGTGACCCTCCCAGAAGATCTTGAGGAGCGCTTCATACGAGACCGCCTTTGGATCGAATGCGACCAGCACCGCCTCGGCCTGGCCGGTCATGCCGCTACACACCTCGCGATAGGTGGGATTGGGGGTCGTTCCGCCCATGTAGCCGGCCGCCGTCACCCAGACGCCCGGCGCCTGCCAGAACTTGCGCTCCACGCCCCAGAAGCAGCCCATGGCGAAGAAAGCCTTTTCGGCGCCTTCCGGGTAGGGACCCTTAAGGAGGCGATGGTTGACGAAATGATCGAGAGCGGTGGGGATGGGCTCGGTGCGTCCGGGCAACACCCCGCGCATGAGACCCGCGACATCGGCTCTTTGGAAGAGGGGCATGGTGGGCTCCTGTGGTCGGGCGGCTGGTCTCGAAGATAGGCGCTTGGGCCCGTTTCGTCACCGAGCCGGCGGCGCGAAGACGGCGCCCTGGGCGGCGAGCGCGTCCGTCTCCGTTTCCGGGATGCCCAGGAATTCTTCGAGGATGGCGGCGTTGTCCGCCCCGATCGAGCGACTGGGCTGGGCCGGGGCGCGGCGGGCTCCGTGAAAGCGCAAGGGACTGGCGGGCGCCGTCATCCGTCCAAGGCTTGGATGGTCGATCTCCTCGAGCATGCCGCGGACCCTCAGGTGGTCGTTAGCCAGAACCTCGTGGAGGTCGCGCACCGGGGAGCACGGAATCCGAAGCAGTGAGGCGGCGGCGAAGACCTCGGCTCTGGTCCGCCCAGCCGCCCATACCTCCACCAGCGCATCGGTCTCAGCCATCCGCTCCACCCGTGCGGCGTTGGTGGCGAAGCGCGGATCTCCCTTGAGGTCCTCGCGCCCCATGGCCTTGAGGAGGCTCGCCCAATGCAACTCGTTGAGGCAGATGAGCGCAAACCAGCCATCCTGGCAGGGATAGACATTGTAAGGCGCCACCGCGAGCCCGCCATGTCGGTTTCCGGTTCGCGCGAGAGGCCTTTCCGGATGGTTGTGGATCATCCCCAGGTTGGAGGCGAGCGTGGGGAACATGGTCTCGATCATCGCCACTTCGACCAGCCCGCCACGACCGGTGCGCTCGCGCTCGAAAAGCGCGGTTGCGATGGCCGCGTAGAGATGCGTCCCGGAAAGGAAGTCGGCGATGGCCGGCCCGGCCTTCACCGGCGGGCCGTCGGGAAAGCCGGTGACGCTGATCGCCCCGGAGGCGGCCTGGATGGTGATGTCCATGGCCAAGGTGTCGCGCTCCGGACCGGAGAGGCCAAAGCCGGTGGCCGAGGCGTAGATGAGGCGCGGATTTTCCGCCATCAGAACCGCCGCGCCGACGCCCAGGCGATCCATCACGCCGAGCGCGAAATTCTCCAGCACGACATCGCTCTTGCGGGCGAGGGCGCGGAAGAGTTCGGCTCCCTTGGGGCTCTTCAGGTTGAGACTGATCGCCTCTTTGTTGGAGTTGAGCATGGCCAGCGGCAGGGAAGCCCCGCCGCCGACCGCCTCGCGGGCGCGAAGCGGCTCTCCACCGGGCGGCTCGACTTTGATCACCCGCGCCCCGGCCTTGGCGAGGAGCAGGCCGGCATAGGGCCCCTGGTAAATCTGGCCGAGGTCGAGCACGACGATCCCGGTCAGGGGCGCGGGACGCAGGGGAGCCTCCATCAGTAGAGGGCCTGGTCGAAGAGGGCGCGGGCCATGACGATGCGCTGCACTTCGCTCGGCCCCTCGCCGATGCGGCGGATGCGCAGTTCCCGGTACCAGCGCTCGAGCGGCAGGTCCTTGGTCACCCCGTAGCCGCCGTGGATCTGGATGGCGCGATCGACAACCCGGCCCGCCCCTTCGCTGGCCAGGAGCTTGGCCATGGCGGCTTCGGTCCGGAAGGGCTCGCCCCGATCTACCTTGCACGCCGCCGCCAGGACCGCCCAGCGGGCGGTGCGGATGTCGATCTCGTTGTCCACCACCATCCACTGGATGGCCTGGCGGGTGGCGAGCGGCGCGCCGAAGGTCTCGCGCTGCTTGGCGTAGTCGATCGCCATCTCCTGGGCGCGGGTGGCGACGCCCAGGCAGCCGGCGGCGTAGGGGATCCTCTGGCGGGTGAGGCGGTCGTTGGCGATCGCGAAGCCGCGGCCCACCTCTCCCAGCACATTGGCGTGAGGCACCCGGGCGTCCTCGAAGGAGAGCTCGGTGCCGTAGTGGCCGCTCCTCAGGGTATGCACCACCCGTCGGACATGGAAGCCGGACGTCGAGGCATCGACGATGAAGCAGGTGATGCCGGCGCGGCCCTTGGCCGGATCGGTGCGGGCGAAGACGATTCCGAAATCCGCGCCGTCGGCCCCGGAGATGAAGATCTTCGAGCCGTTGATCACCCATTCGTCGCCCTCGCGCACGGCCCTGGTGCGGATCGCCCGCGCCGGATCGGAGCCGCCGGAAGGCTCGGTGAGGGCGAAGAATCCGTGCTTCTCGCCGCGCAGCATGGGCTCGAGGTACCGCCGCTTCTGGTCCTCGTTCGCCTCGTAGAGCTGGGCGAGGCCGGCGCCGCCGAACGCACCGAAGCAGGGAGAATAGAGGCCGGCGCGGTGCTGGCTCGTCTCGATCGCCACCAGGGTATGGGTGACGATGTCGAGGTCGGGGCCGCCGAACTCCGGTGGGATTCCGAGCCCATAAAGACCCATGGCGCGGGTGATGGCCGTGAGCCTCGCCTGGTCCTCCGCCTCCAGGCGCGAGGCGTCCGGGTCCAGACGCTCCTCCAGTGGCCAGATCTCCTCGCGCACGAAGCGGCGAACCTGCTCGACGATGAGCGCCTGTTCGCCTGAAGGTTCGAAGTCCATCCTCGCGGCCCCTACCCCGGGCTGAGCCGGCCGAGCCGCCCGGCTCCCTCGGCGGCGTTTCCCGCGGGGAGTTCGCCGAAGTCGGCCTTGTGAATCATCAGGAGCTCCTCGAAGCGGCTGAGGTATTGGCTGGTGACCTCGAGGCGGAACTTCGCCGCCCCGCCGGCTTCCAGAGCCTTGGCGAGTTCGCCGCGCAGGCCGAAGAGGGAGCGCCCGCCGGCGTAGCCGATGCGCAGGACGCAGCCCTCGGCGTCGGCGAGCTGAAAGACCCCGAGCTCTGCCCAGAGGCTGGCGACTTCCGAGGCGGTCAGATCACGCCAGGGCTTATCGAGCCGGATCCCCATCAGCGGCCCTCGAAGCGGGGCGTGCGGCGTTCCAGGAGGGCCGAGATCCCCTCCCGCGCATCCCCGCTCGCGCCGGCGGCGGCGATGAGCGCGTCGATATCCTGGTGAGGGATCGTCTCGCGGAAGGCCATGGCGCGCACGAGCACCGCCTTCATCGCCCTGAGCGAAAGAGGGGCGTTGGCGCACAGTCTCTCGATGATCGAGCCGGCGGCGGCCTCGAGTTCGCCGGCCGGAACGGCCCGATGGATGAGGTTGAGCGCGGCCAGCCTGGCCGCGGCGATCGGCTCGCCCAGGAGCAGGATCTCCCGCGCCGCCACCGGCCCGGCGACCTCCAGGATCTTTCGGGCCAGGAACCAGCTTGGCGCAAGGCCGATCCTCGCCAGGGACATGCCGATCCTGGCCTCTTCGTTCGCCACCACGAAGTCGCAGTGGAAGGCGAGTTCGGCCCCCCCGGCGATGGCGTCCCCCTGCACCAGCGCCACCACCGGCAGGGGATGGGCCTGGATCGCCTCCAGCATGGCCTCTATGGCCCCGGAGCCCGGCCCGCCGCCGTCTGCGCGCTGGCGAAGATCGAGGCCGGCGCAGAACGCCGGGCCTTCGGCGCGGATCACGCTCACCCTCTCATCCTTCTCGGGCGGAGCGGAGTACGCGGCCCTGAGCGCCTCGAGCATCTCGGCATCGAGCGCGTTGCGCTTCTCGGCCCTGGCCAGCGTCACCTCGCGCACCGGGCCTAGGCGCGCCACCCTGACCTTCACCATCCGGCGCCTCCCAGGAAAGCGTTGTAGCGAGGGTGGGAGGCGACGGCGAGGCCGATCGCGGGCGACGGCGTCGGAATCTCCAGGCGCCTGATGGGGCTTCGGGCCTCCGGGCTGGTCATCGCCGCCCGTGACGGCCGCCGCCGGGTCTATCGCTTGGAAGCCGACGCCCTCGCCCAAGAGCTGGCGCCGTGGCTGGCGAAGTACGAGCCCTACTGGGCCGCCGCCCTGGAGCGCCTGCGCGAGCTCGCCGAGAAGGAGGGCTGAGGCGCGGCCGCCTTGCCGCCCCGAGCGCCGCGGCTATATTCGCCGCCCTCGCGCAAGCCACTGATCAGGCGGCGAGCCGGCGGGTGAGGTGGCCGAGCGGTCGAAGGCGCACGCTTGGAAAGCGTGTATGGGGGAAACCCCATCGAGGGTTCGAATCCCTCTCTCACCGCCATGCCGGCCTCTCCGCCCGCGGAGCCGACCAGCGCCGAAGGTCGCTCCGGTCCGACGGCCTGCCGGCGTTCTTCGGGGCTGGCCGACGGCCTCGACGTCGCGGTTTGGCCGCCGTCGAGGGAGCGGGCGTCCGCGCTGGCCTCGCCCCTTTGGCGCGGCGGTGGTCCTCCGAAGGGATCGAGAGTCGGGTCAGCTTCTCGATCTCCCGCAGGAGCTTGAGCTCGGCGGCATCGCAGAGGGTGATCGCCAGCCCTCCGGCGCCGGCGCGCGCGGTGCGGCCGATCCGGTGGACATAGGCCTCCGGGACATTGGGCAGCTCGTAGTTGAAGACGTGGGTGATCGCCTCCACGTCGATGCCGCGCGCGGCGATGTCGGTGGCGATGAGGGCCTTCACCCGGCCGGATTTGAAGTCGGCCAGAGCGCGCTCGCGCTGTCCCTGGGTCTTGTCGCCGTGGATCGCCGCGGTCTCCACGCCGGCGGCCGCCACAAACTTCGCCAGTTTGTCGGCGCCGCGCTTGGTGCGGGTGAAGATGAGGGCGCGGCCCACGGCGCTGGGGCTGACAAGATCGACCAGCAGCTCGCGTTTGCGCTCCGCCTCGATGTGGATCACGCGCTGGTCGACCCGTTCGACGGTGGTCGCCGGCGGCGCGACGCGCACCTCGGCGGGATTTCGAAGGATCTCCCCGGCCAGGCTGGCGATCGCCTTGGGCATGGTGGCGGAGAAGAAGAGGTTCTGGCGTTCGCGCGGCAGACTGCGCACGATCCTACGGATGGGCTCCAAGAAGCCCAGGTCGAGCATCTGGTCGGCCTCGTCGAGGACCAGAACCTCGGTTTGGTCGAGGCGGATGACGCCCTGGCCGAGATGGTCGATGAGGCGCCCCGGCGTGGCGACCAGCACATCGACGCCCTCGGCGACGCTGCGCGTCTGGCCGCCATACTTCACCCCGCCGACGAAGACCGCCACGCTCACGCCCGAGCCGGCCCCGTAGGCGCGAAAGCTCTGGGCGATCTGCTGGGCGAGCTCTCGGGTGGGGGCCAGAACCAGCACCCGGCAGGCGCGGCGTCCGGCGGCTCGGCGGGCGGCCGCCAGGCGGTGCAGAATCGGCAAGGCGAAGGCCGCGGTCTTGCCGGTGCCGGTCTGGGCGACGCCCAAAAGATCGCGGCCGGAGAGGATCGGCGGAATGGCCTGGGCCTGGATCGGGGTTGGTCGTTCATAGCCCTCGGCGCGCAGGGCCAAGAGCAGGCTCGGCGCAAGGCCGAGGTCGGAAAATCGGGTCAAGGGATAAGCTTTCCAAGTGTGGGGAAGACGCGCCGCGAAGCGCGATTGCGCTCGCTCGAAAGCGCCGGGGCTGCAAAACGCCCCGCGTGATCAGGCGTCTATGGGGAAGATCAAGGCGATCGGCGAACGGACTCCACGAAAGGGTCCACACGCGGCCGGGTCGCCGGATGACGCCTGCTCATTCAGGCGCGAGGCCCATATGGACGTCCAAGGGATTAAAGTCCAGTTGCGATCGGGCGAGGCGAGTGGGGCGCCTACTTGGCCCCGTAGAAGCCATGTTCGCCGGTGACGCGGATCTGGCAGGCGCGACCGCTGTCGTACACCTGTCGCATCCTCTTGGCGGCCGCCGCCTTGGCGACTTCCTTGTCCGGCGAGTGGCCGAAATAATCGCCGCCGTGCTCGACCACCCAGAGGCCTTCACGCCACTCGACGGTGAACACCGCCCTGTCCGTCACCATGCGCATGGCGTCTCAATAGCACGCGCCGCGCGCAATTTCTGGATTTATCGCTTCGAAGAGCCGCACGGACGCCTTCGCCCTCCCCAATGGCCGAGGAGAAGGACGAGGTTCGAGCCGGTCTCAGGCCGTGCTCAGGCCCGCGCGCGCCGCTCGATCGGCAGGAAGTCGGACATCGCCAGGCCGTCGAAGAAATAGCCCACCGGCACGCCCAGCACCGCGCTCAGCCGCCACAGGCGTCCGGCCGAGAGCCGGTTGGCCCCGCACTCGTACTTCTGGATCTGCTGGAAGCGCACCCCGCAGGCAAGCGCGATCTGCTGCTGGGAGAGGCCCAGCATCTTGCGCCGGGCGCGCATGCGCCGGCCGACGTGGAGATCGACCGCGCGGTCGAAATCGCGAACCGGGGCGCCGCTGGGCCACGCGCCCTGCTGCCTCGCCGTGACCGCCGAGGCCGCCGCCTCGTCCTGCGCCGTCGTCAATTCCATGGCCCCACGCCCCTTGATCGATCGCCCGCCTACGCCAGCCGCGGCGGAGCGTGGTCCATCCTGGCGATCGGACCTGAAGCGAGAGGGAAGTTTCCGTTCATCCTTCATTCACCAGATGAACGAGCGAGGGGCCGGTTTTCATCCCCACCGTGGGCCGCCGAAGCCTCCCTCGCCAGTTCGGCGTTGAGCTCGGCGCCCAGCAGGATGAGCATCACCGAAAGCCAGATCCAGATCATGAAGCCGAAGATGGCGCCAAAAGAGCCGTAGGTGCGGTCGAAGTGGCCGAAATGCGCCACGTACCAGGAATAAAGGACGCTCATCGCCATCCAGGCGAGCGCGGCGAGGATGCCGCCGGGATTGAGCCATCGCCACCGACCTTTCGGCCGACATGGGCCGAAGCGGTAGAGGAGTGAGATCAGGAGGCTCGTCAGGATGAGTAGGGCCGGCCATCTCATCCAGGCGAGGCGTGCGGCGCCGGAAAGCCCGGCGGAGGCCAGGATTGGGGGGGCGGCGATGACGATCGCCATGGAGACGACGGCCAGAGCGACGGCTGCGGCGGTGAAGGCGAGTGAGGTGAGGTTGAGGCGAAAGAAGTTGCGCTTCTCCCTAGCCTCGAAGGCGGCGTTGAGGCCGCCGATGAGGGCCTTCACTCCGGAGTTGGAGCTCCAGATCGAGATGAGGAGGCCGACAGCCAGGGCGAGGCTGAGGCTGCCCCGGCCCTCTGCCGCCAGGCGCCACAACTGGGACTGCAGCACGCTGACCGCCCCGCCCGGGAGAAAGCCGGAGAGAACCCCCACCTTTTCGGCGGCGCGGTCCGGATCGGCGATCAGCCCGAAGAGCGACACCACCACGCTCAGAGCCGGGAAGATCGCCAGCAGGACATAGTAGGTCACCCCCGCCGCGGCGGCGGGGATGCGGTCGGCGAGGAAGCGGCGCAGGCCAGAAAAGGCGGCGCGACGCCATCTGGTGAAGGGAGCGGTCCGAGCGGGAGTCTTGGCTGGCGTCCGCACGCCACCGACCTCGGCTGTGGATTTCGAGCCCGCCACGTGCGCCTCCATTCCCGCCCAACAACGAACGAGAGGGCGCTCGGGCGCCACGGCCCCGGAGCTTTTGCCCAAGCTCGATTGGTCATAGGATCGAGGCGCGATGCGGATCGGCCCGGTCCTTGGCGTTTGCCTGTTCTTCCTCGCCCTGGCGCCCGGCGCCCTGGGCCAGGCGCGGCACTGGCGCGGCGGCGAGGGCTCGGGCGAGCGCGACATGGGCGGATCTGCGCTCGACCGGCAGGGATGGGGATCCGATCAGGCTGGGGCGCAGGACTGGCGCTTCAGCGCCGCTCAGCGGAGCCAATCGGCCTGGCGGCGCGACCCCGACCTCGAGGGCGATCGCGACCATCGCCACGGATTCGCCTATTCCCTCATCGTCCCCGCGTTCTTCTTCTTTCCCGATCCGTGGGCGTGGGACGGGCCCGACGACTGGGGGGGAGCCTGGTTCGGCCTCGCCGAGCCTTGGGGCCCCTTCTCGGCTTATGGCGAGGACGAGCCGCTTCCCGGCTCCGGCCCCGCTGGGAGCTGCGGCGCCTGGATGTGGAGTGCAACGCTTGGAGCCTATCAGTGGGTCGACTGCCCGGCCGGGTCGGTCAACGGCTAGGAACGGTCTGGCGGTCGAAGGCCCCCTGCTGGTCGGGGGTCAATTGATCATAGAATGAGACCGTCGCCGCGCCCCGCCGGCGCAGCTCGGCCGCCCTGGCGCCCATCATCGCCTCCATGAGGGCGATCCGGCGCGGGGTGGTGAGGGTGGCCATCATCCGCCGGGCTGACTCCTCCTGCGCCTCGCCCCTCGGATCGGGGCGCAGGGCCTCTTCATAGGCCCGCCACGCCGCCTGCTGGGCGGCGGAAAGGTGAAGGGCGTCATGGAGCTGAGCGAGGCGGACCGCGGGGCTCTCGAACGGCTGGGCGAGCGCCTGGGCCGCGCAGATCGCCAGAACGAGCGAGATCAGGAGAACGCGCATGGGGTCCTTCTTCCTGACGCAGGAGGACCTGCTTAACGCGCGATCGGAAGGCGCGGAAGGGCCGCCGGGCGATCCAGCGCCTCCTTCGCGCCGACCAAGATCGGCGAAGCGCGGGCGAGGCCACGCCGTGAGGCCGAGAGGCCGGCCCGCGCCAGGGCGGCCAGGGTCTCCTCGATCTCGTCCCCATCACGGCTGAGCGGGTTGGGAAGCCAGGAGCGATCGGCGCCCTCGCCATGGCGGCGAAGGACGAGGACGAGGCGCCCTCCCGGCTTCAGCACGCGGACGATCTCGGCGAGCTCGGCGTCGGGTTCGCTCCAGAATTGGAAGCAATGGAGCGCGGCGACGGCGTCGAATGCTTCGTCGGGCCAGGGAAGGCCCGGCCCGGCGCCTTGGCGCAGATCGAGCTCGACGGCGCTTCCCGCCAGGCGATGGTGCGACATGGCGACCATCAGGGACGAAGGGTCGAGCCCGCAGAGCCTTCCCTCGCCCATGCGTTCGGCGAGGAGAATGAGCAACACTCCGGGGCCGAAGCCGATCTCGAGGATCGAGCTCCCCGCCGCCGGATCGATCAGGTCGGCCGCCGCCCGGCAGGCGCGCGCGTTGATCCACGCCATCAGGTGGGCGAGGACCCGCCCCGCCGCCCCGCGCGGCAGCATCGGCTGCGGGACGGCTCGCTTGGCGCGGCTCACGCCTTTTCCACCGCCCGGGCGGCGGCGTCGATCGCCTCGATGATGACGTCGAGCTGGGTCTCGCTCACCGGCCCGGCCGCCATGCGCACGCCGATGGCCCGCGCCAGATTGCCCATCGCCCGTGCGATGCGCGGGGAAGGCCGCTCGTAGCGTTCCTGGACCGCTTCCATCCGCCTCAGGATGGCGGAGAGGGCCTCCTTCTCGGCCTCCAGGGCGGAAAGGCCCTCCTCGGTGATCCGGTAGAGCTTCTTGCCACCGGAGGCCGGCTCAATGCGGACCAGGCCCAGCTCCTCCATCAGGGTCAGGGTCGGATAGACGACGCCGGGGCTGGGGCTGTAGGCGCCTCCGACCTTGGCCTCGATGTCCTTGATGAGCTCGTATCCGTGCCTCGGCCGCTCGCCGATCAGGGAGAGCATGACCAGGCGCAGTTCTCCATGGTCGAAGACGCGGCCGGTGCGGCGGGAAAGGCGCTCGGAGGGAAAACCGGCTCCAAGGCCGTGGCGATGATGATGATGTCGGTGACGGGAGAACATGGATGCGTTTCTTTCAGATAGGTTGTAGATATATCTATTGGCAGATATATCTAGTGCGCATCATCGACGCAAACGGATTCTTTTTGTAAATCACCCGTGATCGCCGGAACAAAGGCAGCCGTGACCGCGTAAGGGTTTCGGGGGTCAGCCCGACAGTAGGCCCTTGCCTTTGAGCGCCAGTCGCCAGGGAGTACGCGTAGCCATGAAGATCGCCCAGGTCGCCCCCCTCTATGAAGCCGTTCCGCCACGCCTCTACGGAGGCACCGAGCGAGTCGTCGCCTATCTCACCGAAGCCCTGGTCGACCTCGGCCATGACGTCACGCTTTTCGCCAGCGGCGAATCGAAGACCCGGGCCGAGCTGGTGGTCGGGCGCGAACAGGCGATCCGCCTGGATCCCGCCTCTTTGAAGTCCGACATGGCCGCGCATCTCGCCATGCTGGCCCAGCTCCGCCGCCAGAAGGGCCGCTTCGACATCATCCACTTCCACCTCGACATGATTCATTTCCCCCTCTTCGAGGCCATGGCCGCGCGGACCGTCACCACCATGCACGGCAGGCTCGACTTGGCGGATTTGCCCAATGTCTATCGCCAGTGGTCGAAGTACCCGCTCGTCTCCATCTCCGATGCCCAGCGCGTGCACCTGCCCTTCGCCAACTGGGCCGGCACTGTGCACCATGGGCTTCCCGAGACGCTCTGCCGGTTCAGCCCCCAGCCGCGCGGCTACCTCGCCTTTCTGGGACGCATCTCGCCGGAGAAGGGCCCCGACCGGGCCATCGCCATCGCCAGGCGCCTCCAGATGCCGCTTCGCATCGCCGCCAAGGTCGATCTGGCCGACAAGGTCTATTTCGACCACGAGATTCGGCCCCTCCTTTCCGATCCCCTGATCGAGTACGTCGGCGAGATCGGCGAAGCGGAGAAATCCGATTTCCTGGGCGGCGCGGAGGCCCTGCTCTTCCCGATCGAGTGGCCCGAGCCTTTCGGCCTGGTGATGATCGAGGCCATGGCCTGCGGGACACCGGTCGTCGCCTATCGCTACGGCTCGGCGCCGGAAGTTGTGGACGAAGGGCTCAGCGGCTTTCTGGTCGAGACTGAAGACGAGGCCGTTGCGGCCGTGGAGAAGGCCCGGCGTCTCGACCGGCGGGAAGTCCGTCGGCGCTTCGATCGCCGCTTCACCGCTACTCACATGGCCCGCGCCTATCTCGATCTCTACGCCGATCGCCTGGCCAGACTCCCCTACGCGCCGGAGCTTGCGCCGAGCCCCGGCGGCGAGCTTGCGTCGACGCCCGTCAAGGAAGAAAAGGCTCCCCCTCTCGCCCAGATTATTTGACCCAAACCACTCCAACAGCGGCCGCCCATGGACGACCTCGCCGGACCCGTCACGCTGGACCCTGACGAGGCCGCCCTCTCCGGCGAGATGGCGGCCCTGGTTTCGATCAAGAGCCTGGACGCCTTTCTGGTCGCCGACCCGTGGGGCGACATCAAAGGCGGGGCCGACGGCCTCTTCAACGACGACACCCGCATCCTCTCGAGGTTCGAGCTGCTGATCGGCGAGCGGCGTCCCTCGCGGCTGAGCTACGCCCTTTCCGCCGACGGCGCCGTCTTCACCTTCCACGGCGCCAACCTCGCCTTGCCGCCGCTCGGCGGCGAAGCGACGCCCAGGGGCGTGATCCATGTGGAGCGCAAGCGCTGCCTTCACCAGGCCCGTCTCTTCGAGCGGCTCCGGATGACCAACTACGGACTCGAGGAGGTGATGGCCCCGATCGCCTTCCAATACGCCGCCGATTTCCGCGACATGTTCGAAGTGAGGGGGCTTCCCAGGCGCGCGCGCGGGAGGTTCGAGGAGCCCCGCCTCGACGGCCGCAGTGTGACCTTCGGCTACACGGGCCTGGACGCCATCGCCCGCAAGGGCGTCATCGCCTTTTCCGAGCCGCCCTGGCGCATGGACGAGCGGCGGGCCGAGTTCATGTTCGCCCTGCCCTCGGGCCGACGGATCGATCTCTTCATCGAGGCGGGCGGCGAGGAGGGGGCCGAACCACCCTCCAGGGACCGTTACAACCGCGCCATCACTGCGGCCCGGCGAACCGTGCGCGAGGTCAAGGACCGGGGCGCGCGCCTGATCTCCTCCGATGGGGCCTTCACCGCCTGGCTGGAACAGTCCAGAGCCGACGTGGCGGTGCTCACCACGCGGCTTCCCACCGGACTTTATCCCTACGCCGGCATCCCCTGGTTCTCGACCCCCTTCGGCCGCGATGGAATCATCACCGCCTGGCAGCTCCTGTGGCTCGATCCTTCCCTCGCCGAGGGAGTGCTGCGCTATCTGGCGGCGCGGCAGGCCACCGCCGTCTCCGCCGTCGAGGCGGCCGCGCCCGGAAAGATCATGCACGAGACCCGGCGCGGCGAGATGGCGCAGCTGGGCGAAGTCCCCTTCGGCCTCTACTACGGCGGCGTCGACACCACCCCGCTCTTCATCGCCCTCGCGGGGGCTCATTTCGAGCGCACTGGCGACCTTGGCTTGGTGCGCGAGCTCTGGCCGGCCCTCTCGGCGGCGGCAGAGTGGCTTTCCTCCTGGGGTGATTCCAACGGCGACGGGCTCATCGACTACCCCCGTGAGCTCCACGGCGGCGGCCTTTCCAACCAGGGGTGGAAGGACAGCGTCGATTCGATCTTCCACGAGGACGGCCGCTTCGCCGCCGGCCCCATCGCGCTTGTCGAGGTCCAGGGCTACGCCTTCGCCGCGTGGCGGGCGATGGCCCGTCTCGCCGAGGCCCTGGGCGAGCCGGAGCCGGGGGCCTGGCTTGAGCGCGCCGAAGCCATGCGGGCGCGGGTCGAGGAGCGGTTCTGGATCGAGGACAAGGGGTTCTACGGCCTCGCCGTCGATGGGGAGGGTTGTCTGTGCGCGCCGCTCGCCTCCAATCCCGGCCATCTGCTCTTCGTGGGCCTCCCCGGACCGGAGCGGGCGGCCAAGGTCGCCAAGAGGCTCCTCTCGCCGAGGTTCGATTCCGGCTGGGGGATCAGGACCCTGGCGTCGAGCGCGGTCCGTTACAATCCGATGAGCTACCACAACGGCTCGATCTGGCCGCACGACACCGCCCTGAGCCTCTTTGGGATGGCCCGTTATGGCGAGAGGGCGGGTGTCGCCAAGATCCTCTCCGACCTCTTCGACGCCGCCAAGCACTTCGAGATGCGCATGCCCGAACTCCTGTGCGGATTCCCTCGTGAGCCCACCGAACCGCCGATCGCCTATCCGGTCGCCTGCCGGCCCCAGGCCTGGGCCGCCGGCTCGACCTTCCTCATGCTCCAGGCCTGCCTGGGGCTTTCGGTCAACGCCGCCCGGCGCGAGGTGCGGCTCACCAGGCCGCATCTGCCCAATGGCGTCGATTGCCTGGACATCGAGGGCCTGGCGCTTGGCGGGGCCAGAGTCGACATCCGCTTCCAGAGGCTCGGCGAGCGCGTGGCGGTGACCCCAGGACCCGGATCCGACCGCGCGATCTCGGTGGTCCTGGAAGGATGAGTCCTTCCAGAATTCCGACCATGGCCATCGTCCCCCAATCCCACGCCGAGGCGCCGCTCGATGCGCCTCCCATCCCGGACGCGGCGGCGATCGCGCTCTTCGCCGATCTCGACGGGACCCTGGCCCCGATCGAAGAGACGCCCGACCAGGTCGGGCCCGACCGGCGTCGCCGGCGACTCCTCGACGACCTGGCCGCGGCGCTCGAGGGGCGGCTCGCCATCCTCTCCGGCCGCTCCCTCGCCGACCTCGACCGCGTGCTGGAAGGGCGCGTCACGGCCCTCGCCGCGGTCCATGGCCTCGTTCGGCGCCAGGCGGACGGAAAGGTCATGGGCGGGGCGGGGGGCGAGTCGGTCCGGCGGGCGGCCAGGGACTTCGCCGCCTACGCCCGGGACGATCCTCGGCTCCTCGTCGAGGACAAGGGCCTCGCCGTCGCCCTCCACTTCCGCCGCGCCCCCGACGCCGCTGCCCCGTGCCTAGCCGAGGCCAGGGAGGTGGCCGAGCGCACCGGTCTTATCCTCCAGGAGGGGGATCAGGTCGTCGAGGTGCGGCGCGCAGGTCCCGACAAGGGCGAGGCCCTCGCCGCTTTCATGGCCGAGGCCCCGTTCGCCGGCCACCAGCCGGTCTTCCTTGGCGACGATCTTACCGACGAGGCCGGGTTCAGGGCCGCCTCGCGCCTGGGAGGCTTTGGCGTTGTGGTCGGAGCGAGACGGCCGACCGCCGCCGCCCACGCCCTCGCCGACATCACCGCCGCCGCCGCCTGGCTCGCAGCCATCGCGGCGCGCCGATGACCCGCAACCTCGATCTGGCGCCGATCGGCAACTGCGCGATCAGCGCGCTCGTCGATCTTCAGGCCCGCTTCGTCTGGTGCTGCGTGCCGCGCATCGATGGCGATCCCTTCTTCTCCAACCTCCTTGGTCCGGGCGAGCCTTCCGATCCCGACGCCCAGGGCCTTTGGACCATCGACGTCGCTGGCGCCGTCCAGAGCCGGCAGAACTATCTGCGCAACACCCCCATCCTGCGCACCGAGATCGTCGACGCCTCCGGTTCTGCGCTGGAAATCCTCGATTTCGCCCCACGTTTCCGGCTCTACGGGCGCGGTTATCGGCCGACCTCCTTCATCCGCCTGGTCCGGCCGATTACCGGCTCGCCCAGGATCACTGTCCGCCTTCGCCCGACTGTCGACTGGGGCGCCGGCAAGGCCCAGGTCACCTCGGGCTCGAACCATGTCCGATACCTCGGCGGCGGCGCCATCCTGCGGCTGACCAGCAACGCGCCGGTCTCCCACGTCGTCGAGGAGCGGACCTTCCGCCTCGAAAAGCCCATCGCCTTCTTCCTGGGGCCTGACGAACCCTTCCAGGGCGAGGTCCTCTCCACCGCCGAGAGCATGCTCGCCGACACTGAGGCCTATTGGCGCGAATGGGTCCGCACCTTGGCGGTGCCGCTCGACTGGCAGGAGGCGGTGATTCGCGCCGCCATCACCCTCAAGCTCTGCGTCTATGAGGAGACCGGCGCGATCGTGGCGGCGATGACCACCTCGATTCCCGAGGCCCCGGGGAGCGGCCGCAACTGGGATTATCGCTACTGCTGGATCCGGGACGCCTACTACGTCGTCCAGGCCCTCAATCGCCTGGGCGCGGTGGACATCCTGGAGAACTATCTGGGCTATCTGCGCAACATCGTCGACGCCTCGGCGGGCGGCCGCATCCAACCGGTTTACGGCGTCGGCTACGAGCCCGATCTCACCGAGCGCATCGTCACCAGTCTTCCCGGCTATCGCGGCATGGGGCCGGTGAGGGTGGGAAACCAAGCCTGCGAGCACATCCAGCACGACGTCTATGGCCAGATCGTCCTTTCCAACGTCCAGGCGTTCTTCGATGAGCGGCTGCTGCGCCCGCCCACCCATGAGGACTTCGAGGCCCTGGAGAGCGTCGGGGAGCGGGCGTTCAAGCTCTACGACCAGCCCGACGCCGGCCCCTGGGAGCTGCGGACGCGAGCCGCTGTCCACACCTATTCGGCGGTGATGTGCTGGGCGGCGTGCGACCGGCTGGGAAACGCTGCGCTGCGGCTTGGCCTGGCCTCCCGCGCCGCGCTGTGGAACGAGCGCGCCGACAAGATCCGCGCCGCTATCGAAAAGCAGGCCTGGAACGAAAAGGCCGACCATTTCGCCGCCACCTTCGGCGGCGACGAGCTCGACGCCAGCCTGACCCAGCTCGTCGACCTGCGCTTCCTCTCCAGCGAGGATCCGCGCAATCGTGAGACCTTGAAGGCGATCGAGCGGCGCTTGCGGCGCGGGTCCAATCTCCTGCGCTACGACCGGCCCGACGACTTCGGCCTGCCTGAGACCGCCTTCAACTTCTGCACCTTCTGGTTCATCGAAGGGCTTTATCTCATCGGCGAGACCGAGGAGGCGCGGCGGCTCTTCGAGGAGATGCTGGAGAGGCGCAACCACGCTGGCCTGCTTTCCGAGGACGTAAGTCTTTCCGACGGCGCCTTGTGGGGGAACTATCCGCAGACCTATTCGCTGGTAGGACTGATAAACTGTGCTGTATTACTGAGCCGTCCGTGGAGGTCGGTGCGATGAGCCGCCTGATCGTCGTCTCTAATCGGGTGACAGCGCCGGAAAGTCCCGGCGAGGCCCAGGCCGGCGGCCTCGCCGTCGCCCTGGCTGGGGCGCTCAAGCGCTATTCCGGGTTTTGGTTCGGATGGAGCGGGGAGACGGTGGAGGAATTCACCGGCGAGCTGCATCGCGCCGTGGTCGATGATGTGGGCGTGGTCACCCTCGATCTCGAAGAGGCCGATTTCCAAGAGTACTACAACGGCTACGCCAACGGGGCGCTCTGGCCGCTCTTCCACTACCGGATCGACCTCACCCACTACGACCGTTCGTTCAGCAAAGGCTACGACCGGGTGAACCGCCGGTTCGCCGAGGCGCTTGCCCCCCTCATCGAACCGGGCGACCTCATCTGGGTCCACGACTATCACCTGATCCCGCTCGGCCGCGAGCTTCGGCGCCTCGGAATCACCAATCCGATCGGCTTCTTCCTCCACATCCCCTGGCCGGCGCCCCAGCTGCTCACCACCCTTCCGAGCCACCGGCAGCTGGTGGAATCGCTCTTCTCCTACAACCTCGTCGGATTCCAGAGCGAGGATTGGCTGTGGGCCTTCGAGGCCTATGTCCTGGGCGAGGCCCGCGGCAGATGGGCGGTCGACGGACGGCTCGATGCGTTCGGGACCGTGCTTCGCGCCCAGGTCTTCCCGATCGGTCTGGACGTCGAGGCGTTCATGGAGCTTTCCCGCTCGCCTGCCGCCACGCTGGCCTACGATCGCATGGTCGCCAACACCGCCTTCCGCAACCTCATCGTCGGAGTGGACCGGCTCGACTACTCCAAGGGGCTCGAGGAGCGCCTTCTAGGCTTCGAGCGGTTCCTGGAGGACAATCCCCAGCACCGCCGCCAGGTGCTCTATCTCCAGGTCGCGCCCACCTCCCGCGGCGAAGTCGAGGCTTACCAGGACCTGCGCGCCCGGATCGACGCCCTGGCCGGGCGGATCAACGGCTCGTTCTCGGAGATGGACTGGGAGCCCATCCGCTATGTCCATCAGAGCTACAACCGCGACGAGCTGGCCGGCGTCTATCGCGCCGCCCGGGTTTGCCTGGTGACGCCGCTTCGCGACGGCATGAACCTGGTCGCCAAGGAGTTTATCGCCGCCCAGGACCCGTACGATCCCGGGGTCCTCGTCCTCTCCCGTTTCGCCGGGGCCGCGCGTCAGATGAGCGAGGCGGTGATCGTCAATCCCTTCAGCCGCGAGGAGACCGCCGAGGCGATCAAGAAGGCGCTCGCCATGGAACGCACCGAGCGTGTGGCGCGCTGGAAGAGTCTCCTGAGCGGCGTCAAACGAAACGACGTGACGGCTTGGCGCGATGCTTTCGTGGAGGCGCTGCGCGCTTCCCATGAGCCGCGCCTTCCGCTCTTCGATTCGCCGACGCGCTCGATCATCCGCGAGGCGCACGAAAGCCATGAGCCGGGCGAAACTGGCGGAGTACAGGTCCAAGCGGGACTTCCGGCGGACGCAGGAGCCCCCAGGGGGGCCGCTTCGGGAGCCCTCCGGCAAGTCCGTGGGACGTCGCGGCCGAGGCGGCGCCGCACCCCTGCGGTTCGTCATCCAGAAGCATGACGCGAGCCGCCTGCATTACGATCTCCGCCTGGAATCCGGAGCGGTCTTCAAGTCCTGGGCGGTGACCCGGGGCCCCTCCCTGGATCCGGCCGACAAGCGCTTGGCCGTCGAGGTCGAGGACCACCCCCTCGAATATGGCGATTTCGAAGGGACCATCCCCAAGGGCGAGTATGGCGGAGGAACCGTCCAGATGTGGGATCGCGGCTACTGGGCGCCTCAGGAGGGGGCCGATCCCGACCGCGCCCTCGCCAAAGGCGAGCTGAAGTTCGTCATGGAAGGCGAACGACTCCATGGCGGCTGGGTGCTGGTGCGCCTTGATCGCAGCCGCACGCGCGGCGACAAATCCGACTGGCTCCTCATCAAGCACCGCGACGAGGCGGCGCGGCCGGGCAAGGGCGGCGAGGTCTTCAAGGAGGATCGCTCCGTCGCCTCCGGCCGGTCCATGGCCGAGATCGCCGCCGGCAAGGGCCCTCGTCCCACGCCTTTCGTCGGAACCCGCTCGGGCGCGCGCGACGCGGTCTGGCGCTCCAACCGGGGCGAAAAGACCGGGCGGAAGCCCGCTCCAGCCGGGGACAAGGCCCCAAGGCCGGCCGTCCCCAAGGCCCCGGTCCCGAAGGCCCATCTTCCAATGCCAGATTTCGTCGAGCCGGAGCTTTGCAGGAGCCTCGATCGGCCCCCAGCCGGGCCGGGGTGGGTCCATGAGATCAAGTTCGACGGCTATCGCCTGCAACTTCGCGTCGAGGGATCAAAGGCGAGGCTGCGCACTCGCAAGGGGCTCGACTGGACGGCGAGGTTCAAGGCCGTCGCGGCGGCCGCGAGCGATCTTCCCGACTGCCTGATCGACGGCGAAGCGGTCGTCCAGGACAAGGACGGCGTCCCCGACTTCGCCAAGCTCCAGGCCGCGCTTTCCGCCGGCCGCTCGCGGGACATCGTCTTTTTCGCCTTCGACGCCATCTTCGCCGAGGGAGAGGACCTGCGCGAGCGGCCGCTTGCCCAGCGCAAGGCCAGGCTCGCCGAGATCCTGAAAGGCCCCGCCTCGGGTCCGATCCGCTTTGTCGAACACTTCGAAAGCGGCGGCGAGGCGGTGCTCCGCTCGGCCTGCCGCATGCACCTCGAAGGGGTGGTCTCCAAGCGCCTCGCCTCGCCCTACCGCTCGGGCCGCAGCGAAGACTGGACCAAGGCCAAGTGCCGCGGTCGCGAGGAGGTCATCCTGGCCGGCTGGACGGCGACCTCCGGCGCCTTCCGATCTCTTCTCGCCGCACGGCGCGTCGAGGGCCGGCTCATTCCAGGCGGGAGGATCGGGACCGGCTTTTCGGCTCAGGTTGTCAAACGCCTCGTCCCGGTTCTGAAGGCTCACGCCGCCGCTTCGGCGCCCTTCGCCAAGGACGCTCCCAAGGCGAGCCTTCCCAGGGATGCCGAGATCCACTGGCTCGAGCCGGTCCTTGTCGCCGAGATCGAGTCCGCCGGCCTCACGGCCGAGGGCCTCCTGCGTCAGGCCGCCTTCAAGGGGATTCGCGAGGACAAGCCGGCCTCGGAAGTCGTCGAGGAGCGCCGCCTAAGACCGGCCGGCGGCGATCGCGTCATGGGGATCGCGATCAGCCATCCCTACAAGCCGCTGTGGCCGGACGACGGGACCGGATCGCCGGTGACCAAGCTCGACCTGGCGCGCTATTTCGCCGACGTCGCCCCCATCCTCATGCCCCACGTCGAGAGGCGGCCGGTCTCGATCATCCGCGCCCCCGACGGGATCGAGGCCGAACGCTTCTTCCAGCGCCATGCCATGAAGGGCGCCTCGAGTCTTCTTCGCCTCGTCACAGTCTTTGGGGATCGCCAGCCCTACCTGGAGATCGATCGGCCCGAGGGCCTGGCGGCCATCGCCCAGATCGCCGGCGTCGAACTCCACCCGTGGAATTCCGTCCCCGGCGCGCCGGAGACCGCCGGCCGCCTCGTCTTCGATCTCGATCCAGCCCCCGATGTCCCCTTCGCCAAGGTCGTCGCCGCCGCTCTGGAGATGAAGGAGCGCCTGGAGGCCCTCGGCCTTTCCGTCTTTTGCAAGACCACCGGGGGCAAGGGCCTGCACGTGGTGACGCCCCTGAGCGATGGTCCGGACTGGCCCTCGGCCAAGGCCTTCGCCAGGGAGGTCTGCGCCCAGATGGCGGCCGACAGCCCGTCGGCGTACGTCCTCAACATGTCCAAGAAGCTGCGCACCGGCCGGATCTTCCTGGACTATCTGCGCAACGACCGCATGGCGACGGCCGTCGCGCCCCTTTCGCCCAGGGCGAGGCCGGCGGCCCCGGTCTCCATGCCGCTTTCCTGGAGCGCTGTCGCCAAGGACCTGGACCCGACCCGCTTCACCCTCCGCACCGCGCCGGAACACCTGAAGAAGACCCGGCCGTGGAAAGGCTACGACAAGGCCGCTAGGCCCATGGCCGCCGCCGCCTCACGGCTTTGACGGCCTTGTGTCTCAGAGCCCCGGCAGCTTCAGGCGCCGCTCGTTCCGCCGCGAGATGATCACCGGCCGGTCGCCGGTGAGCTTGGCGATCCGCTGCGCCTCCACCGAGGCGTCGACGGGGGACGGAGCCTGGGCGGCGCTCTCCAAAGGCTTCACCGGAACCGGCGGCTCGCCCTTGCGCCAGAACATGACCCAGTCGGCGAAGCTCTTGTCCTTGTGGGCGAGGCTGCCGAACTCGTCGTCCACCACATAGCGGATGAGCGGGTCGGCGTGATCGCCGCCGGATTTCTCCACCAGGAGTTTCTCGCCCGGATCGTTGATCTGCGCGGTCTGGGCCCCGAGCATCGCCGCCCTCGCCTCGCTCTCAGGCTCCAAGTCCCTGGGGGAAGGCTCCCCGGGCGCTGGGGGCCGAAGGCTGTACTCCGGAGGAAGGACGAGCGGCGCCTTGGAGACGACCATGAAGGCGTCCGGCGTCGGACGGCTCATCCCGAGCGCATGGCTCGCCGACTGGCAGCCCCAAAGGCCCACCGGGCCCAGAAGGCCGGAAATGAGGGCGCCGGCCGCAACTCTTCCGAAATTCATGAGTCCCGCCTTCCAACTACTCTGGTCGCGGCCCCGCGCCCCGAAGAGGCAAGCCAAATACTCCATCGACGCGGCCGGGCCAACCGGGTCGAGCGCATCGCGCAAAAGCGGCGAATGCCGTGGCGAGAGCCCGTGCTCAAGATCGTGAATCGCCGCGCGGCGGAAAGGCGCTGTCGATGAGAAGCACGATGATTCCCACCGTGATCGCGCTATCGGCGATGTTGAAGACCCAGGGAAAATAGATCCGTGTGGCGTCGATGAAGTCCATCACCGCTCCGTTCCGGAGCCGGTCGATGAGGTTGCCGATCGCCCCGCCCATGAGAAGGCCCACGGCGATTGCGGTTAAGAGCCGGTGCGTGCGCCGCGCCCACGCCCCCAGGCCGATCGCCACCGCCAGGGAGAAAGCGACGAGCGCCCAGCGGGTCCAGCCCGCGTCGCTGCCGAAGAGCCCGAAGCTCACCCCCCGGTTCCACACCAGGTGAAGCTGGAATGGACCCCACACCTCGACCACCCCGCGCCAGGCGAGATGGAAACTGGACGCCAGCCAGTGCTTGACGATCTGGTCGGCGGCGATCACCGCGGCGGCGAGGCCATAGGCGAAAGCGCCCTGCCGGCTGACCGGGCTTGTCAATGGGCAGCGTCCCAGAACGCCACCGCGTCGGCGTCGCGCAGCGAGAGGTCAGGGTAGCGCGGATCGGATCCGACCTCTTCGAGGATTCGCCAGCTCCTCGCGCATTTGCGGCCTCGCGCCTTTTGAGGAAGCACCGCGACCTTCGGCTCCCCTTCCAGGCGGAAGGCCTCCTTGGGGCCTTCGCCGGCGAGGAGTTCGGCATGGCTCGTTCGGAAGACCTCGGCGGGGTCCACGCCCGCGAACGCGGCGAGGAGGTCCTCCTCGCCGATGAAGACCTTGGGCGCCGCCTCGAGCGCCGAGCCGATCCGCTTGTCGCGCCGCTCGATCTCCAAGGCCCCGGTGACGACGCGGATCACCCGCTCGATCGATCGCCATCGCTTGGCCTCGGCGGCATCGAACCAGGCGTGCGGGGTCCTGGGGAACCGCCGCAAGGCATTGGGGGCGGCGGCGGGGAACCGGCTCGAGAAGGCCTCCTCCATGGTGAAGGGAAGGATCGGCGCGAGCCACGCCGTGAGCCGCTCGAAAGCGAGGTCCAGGACGGTGCGGCAGGCCCGCCGCCTCAAGGCGTCCGGCCGGTCGCAATAAAGGCAGTCGCGCCGGATGTCGAAATAGAGCGCCGAGAGATCGTTGGAGCAGAACTCGATCAGCGAGCGGGCCACGCCGGCGAAATCGTAGGTCTGATAGGCCTTTCGAACCTCTCCATCGAGTTCGAAGAGGCGGTGGAGGATGAACCGCTCGAGCGGCGGCCCCTCGAGGGGATCGAGCCTCTCGGCTTCGCCGAAGCCGCCGAGCGCGCCCAGGAGATAGCGCAGGGTGTTGCGCAGCTTGCGGTAGGCGTCGACAGTGGTGGCAAGAATGGTCGGACCGATCCTCTGGTCCTCGGCGTAGTCGACGAGCGCCGACCACAAGCGCAGGACATCGGCCCCGTGGCGCGCGATGACGTCCTCGGGCTCGACGCTGTTTCCGAGCGACTTGGACATCTTCTCCCCCTTCTCGTCGAGGGTGAAGCCGTGGGTGAGCACCTCCTCGAACGGGGCGCGGCCGCGCGTCGCCGAGGCTTCCAGGAGCGAGGACTGGAACCAGCCGCGATGCTGGTCCGACCCTTCGAGATAGAGATCGGCCGGCCAGCGGGAGTTCGCCCGCCCTTCGAGGACGAAGGCGTGGGTCGAGCCGGAGTCGAACCAGACGTCGAGGATGTCCTCGACCTTCTCGAACGCCTCCGGATCGTGGTTGCCGAGGAAATCGCGGGCAGACCGGGCGAACCAGGCGTCGGCCCCCTCCTTGGCGATGATGGCCTCGATGCGGACGTTCACGTCCGGATCGAGGAGGGGAGCGCCGGTCTTCTTCTCCACGAAGATGGCGAGCGGCGATCCCCAGAACCTCTGGCGGCTGATCAGCCAATCGGGCCGGCTCTCGACCATGGACCGGATGCGCTGATGGCCCGAGGCCGGATAGAACCTCGTCGAATCCAGCGCTTCGAGCGCGGTCTGGCGGAGGGTGCGGCCGCCGTGGATCTCGTCCGCCAGCGGGGCGTCGAGCCGGATGAACCACTGGGGCGTGTTGCGGAAGATGACCGGCGCCTTGGAGCGCCAGGAATGGGGATAGCTGTGCGCGAGCCGGCCTCGCGCCAGAAGTGCGCCAGCGAGGGTCAGCTTCTCGATCACCGCCGGATTAGCCGGTCCGAAGGCGCCCGCCTGAGGCCCCTCGGTCTCCAGGACCTTGAGGCCGCCGAAGAGGGGCACATTGGGGAAGTACGCCCCGTCCTCATCGACCGTGTCGGGGATCTCGCTCTTTCCGCTCGCCAGCCACAGGGCGTAGTCGTCCGCCCCGTGCCCCGGCGCGGTATGGACGAAGCCCGTCCCGGCGTCCTCTGTGACATGATCGCCGGCGAGCAACGGCGCGTTGAAGCCGTAGCCGGCCCTGGGATCGGCCTCCGGAGCCAGAGGCTCCAATGGATGTCTCGCGACAAGGCCCCGCGGGTTCACCCCCTCCAATCGCCGCCAGCGGCTGATCTTTGCGGCGGCGAAAACCTCCTCGGCCAGAGCGTCGGCGAGGATCAGGCGCTCGCCCGTCCGCGCCCACGGCTGGAACGCGAGGCCCTCTTGAACCGCCTCCACCTCGTAGAGGCCGTAGGCGATCTTCGGATTGTAGGCGATGGCCCGATTGGCCGGGATCGTCCACGGCGTCGTCGTCCAGATCACCACCGAGGCATCCTTGACCGCCTGCGGGCCGCTTTCGACCGGGAACCGCACCCAGATCGTGGGCGAGACATGGTCGTGGTACTCGATTTCCGCCTCGGCCAGCGCCGTGCGCTCGACCGGGCTCCACATCACCGGCTTGGAGCCGCGGTAGACCTGTCCGGAGAGGACGAACTTGTGGAACTCCGCCACGATCGCCGCTTCGGCGGAAAAATCCATGGTCGCGTAGCGGTGGGCCCAATCGCCGATCACCCCCAGGCGGCGGAACTCCGCGCCCTGGGCGTCGATCCACTCGGCGGCGTAGGCGCGGCAGCGGGCGCGGAACTCGCCGGTCGGGACCTCGTCCTTTCTTCGCCCCTCGGCCCGGTAGGCCTCCTCGATCCTCCACTCGATGGGAAGGCCGTGGCAGTCCCAGCCAGGGAGGTAGTCGACGTCGAACCCCAGGGCGAAGCGTGAGCGGAGGACGAAATCCTTGAGGAGCTTGTTCAAGGCATGGCCGATGTGGATCGGGCCGTTGGCGTAGGGCGGCCCATCGTGAAGGACGAAGAGCGGCGCGCCCTCGGCCTGCCTCTCGCGCCGGAGCCGCGCATAGAGGTCTCCCCAACTAGCGAGGAGCTTCGGTTCGAGCTCGGCGAGGCCCGCGCGCATGGGAAAGGAGGTGGCGGGCAGAAAAACGGTCGGCCGATAGTCGCGGTGCGAAGGTCCGGCGTCGTCGCTCATGACGGCTCCTGCTGGAATTTTGAAGGCGGGCAAAGATCCCGGCGCGCGCTGGAGAGTCCGGCGGCGTCACGCCGGGCGTCTAATGCGCCGATCCTCTAGAGCCTGGGCCATCGCCGCGCCGAGATAGCAGAGGCGCCCCTGCGCCGCTAGGGCGTCTCTCGCCTCACCTGCGCTTGAAGCGCGAGCGAGGAGGAAACGCGGAAAAATTCGTGCTCGATCAGCCGAGGCTATCGGTCTCACATCTGTCTGAGCGCGGACGGTGTGACTGTCCCCGCCTCCCCGCGCTGAAGTTCTTAGGCGGGGCAGGAGACGAGCATGCCGCCTACCCCTTGGCCAGCAGTCGGCGGGCCTCGCCCTCGTCGCGGCGGATCTGGGCGATCATCGCCTCCACCGAAGAGAACAGCTCCTCGGGCCTCAGAAAGGCGATGAGGCTGGTCTCGATGACCTCGCCGTAGATGTCCTCGTCGAAATCGAAGATCCACACCTCGAGCCTGGGATCGACGATCCCGGTGGTGGGATTGACCCCGATATTGGCCACCCCGCCCAGATGCCGCCCATCCTTGAGCCGGGTTTGGGTGGCGTAGACCCCGAACCTCGGCCGCACATAATCCCCCAGCAGGACGTTGGCGGTCGGAAAGCCGAGCTTTCGCCCCAGCTGCCGTCCCTTCTGGACCACGCCCTCGATCGCAAACGGCCGGCCGAGCAGCTCCGCCGCCCCGTGCGGATCGCCGGCGCGGATCGCCTCGCGGATGGCCGAGGAGGAGATCTTGCGCCCATCCTCCTCCACCGCCTGGGCGATCGAGGTCCCAAAGCCGAAGCGCTCGCCGTAGCGCTGCATGGCCTCAGGATCTCCCGTGCGTCCCTTGCCGAAGGTGACGTCGAAGCCCACCGCCACGTGGCGCACGCCGAGGCCCGCCACCAGCACGTCCCTCACGAACTCCAGGTCCGAGAAGTTGGCCATCTCGACCCCGAACGGGAGCAGGTAGAGCCTCTCCGCCCCCAGGTCCTCGACGGTCCTCGCCAGCTGCTGGGGGATCATCAGGCGGAAGGGCGGGGCGTCGGGCTCGAAATGCATGCGCGCGTGGGGCTCGAAGCTGATCACGCCCAGAGGCGCGGCCAGAGCCGCGGCGGCCTCGGCGGCCTCGGCGATCACCTCCTGGTGGCCCAGATGGACGCCATCGAAATTGCCGAAGGCCACGGCCGCGCCGCGGTCGGCGCTCGCCAGTCCCTTCCATCCGTGGAGGACTCTCATCCGCCCTCTCGCTCCTCCTTGCTCACCACGCTAGATCGGCCAGGACGAAGTCGGCGTCCACCCCACCGGCCTCCAGAAGGGCCTCCGCCTTGACGGGGTCCACCGCCCCGCTCTTCGTCAACGCCGCCTCGCCGTGGACGCCGCGGGCGATGAAGAGGCTCGCCAATCCCTGCGCCCGCGCTCCGGCCATGTCGGTGGCAAGGCCGTCGCCCACCGCCAGCACCCTTTGCCGCTCGATCGCACGGCCGAGCAGACGTCCTGCTTGCTCGAAGGCCAGCTCGTAGATCGGCGCGAAGGGCTTTCCGGCCATCACCACCTTGCCGCCCATGGCCTCGTAGAGCTGGGCCAGGGCGCCGGCGCAATAGACGAGACGCGGCCCCCTCTGCACGGCCAGATCCGGATTGGCGCAGATCATCTCCAGGCCCCGCGAGGCCGCCCTGGCCAGCGCCTCGCGATAGTCCTCCGGCGTCTCGGCCTCGTCGTCGACAAGGCCCGTGCAGGAGAAGAATCGCGCCCGCTCCGGGTCGGTGAATTCGAGCGAGATGCCGCAATAGAGCGTCTCGTCCCGCTCCGGTCCGATCCGCCAGCACGGGCCCGGGGCGCGCTCGGCGAGAAGCCCGCGGGTCGCATCTCCGGAGGTCACGATGGCGCTCCAGGCCGCTCGCGGGACGCCAAGGGACGCAAGCTGATCGGTCACCGCGTCAGCGGGCCTGGGCGAATTGGAGATCAGGATCACCGGCCCTTTCTCGGCGCGCCAGCGCGCCAGGGCGGCGCATGGACCAACAAACGGCCGCTCGCCATCGTGGATGACGCCCCAGACATCGCAGAAGAGCGCCTCGAAGCGGCCGGTGAGAGCCGAAAGCCCGTCGATGCAGAGCATGGTGTCCCTAGTGGAACGAATTTGGCATTCGCTTCCCGCTCCACATCGGCCGCCGAGCGAAGGTCAAATTCCAAGGTCCACGAGAAATCAGAGAGTCGCTAGTGGTCCTTCGTGATTCCAACATTTGCCAAGCGGACGGTATGGGGCGGATGCAAATGTTGGAATCACGAAGGACCACTAGCGCTTCGGCTCACCGCGTCGGGGCCGGGCGCTCGCCTCGGTAGTCGTAAAAGCCCCGGCCGGATTTCCGGCCGAGCCAGCCGGCCTCCACATATTTCACCAGGAGCGGACAGGGCCGGTATTTCGAATCGGAGAGGCCGTCATAGAGCACGTTCATGATCGAGAGCACCGTATCGAGCCCGATGAAGTCGCCGAGCTCCAGCGGCCCCATGGGGTGGTTGGCCCCGAGCTTCATGGCCGTGTCGATCGCTTCCACCGTGCCGACCCCCTCGTAGAGGGTGAAGATCGCCTCGTTGATCATCGGCACCAGCACGCGGTTGACGATGAAGGCCGGAAAGTCCTCGGCATTGGCCGTGGTCTTGCCCAGCGACCGGGCGAAGGCGACCGCCGCTTCGTAGGTGGCCGCATCGGTGGCGATGCCGCGGATGATCTCGACCAGATTCATCAGCGGGACGGGATTCATGAAGTGCAGGCCGATGAAGCGCTCGGGCCGGTCGGTGACCGAGGCCAGGCGGGTGATCGAGATCGAGGAGGTGTTGGAGGCCAGCAGGGTATGGGCCGAAAGATGCGGGGCGAGGCTCTTGAAGACCTCCTTCTTGACGTCCTCGTCCTCGGTGGCGGCCTCGATGGCGATGTCCGCCGACCCCACCGCCGACAGGCCCTCGGCGGAGCGGATGCGCTTCAGCGCCGCGTCCGCGTCGGCCTCGCTGACAACCCCGCGCGCGACCTGCCGCGCAAGGTTGTGATCGATCTGCTTGATGCTCTCCGAAAGGCGATCGGGGGCGATGTCGTGGAGCGTCACCTCATAGCCGGCGAGGGCGCAGACATGGGCGATTCCCCCGCCCATCTGCCCCGCGCCGATCACCGCGACCCGCCTGATCTCCACCATCGCTCCCGCTTTCGACGCCGGATTGGACGAGGTCTCGCACCGGCCGTCCGCTCCCTCTAGCACGCTCTTCCGCGCCGCGGCCACGTCTCTGCTGCAATGCAGCGGACGCTCGCGGCCCGCTAAAGTCCGGCCTTGGTCAGCGCCTCCATCAGTTCTGGAATCGCCGTCTTATAGTCGGAGACCAGGCCATAGTCGGCGACCTGGAAGATCGGCGCATCGGCATCCTTGTTGATCGCCACGATGACCTTGGAGTCCTTCATCCCGGCCAGATGCTGGATGGCGCCGGATATCCCGATCGCCACGTAGAGCTGAGGCGCCACCACCTTGCCGGTCTGGCCGACTTGGTAGTCGTTGGGCGCGTAGCCTGCGTCGACCGCCGCGCGCGAGGCGCCGACCGCCGCTCCCAGCTTGTCGGCGAGCGGCTCGATGACGCGGTGGAACTCCTCGGCCGATCCGAGCGCCCGTCCGCCGGAGACCACGATCCGGGCCCCCGCCAGCTCCGGCCGATCCGACTTCACCAACTCCTCGGAGATGAACCGGGTGCCTGGCGCGCCGGGCCCAGGCTCGACCGCTTCGATCGGCGCCGGACCGCCCTCGCCCGCGGCCTTGAACGAGGAGGCGCGGACGGTGATCACCTTCTTGGCGTCGGACGAGGTCACCGTCTCCAGCGCGTTTCCGGCGTAGATCGGGCGGGTGAAGGCGCCGTCCTCGCCGATCGCGATGATCTCGGCGATGGGCGCGAGGTCCAGAAGCGCGGCGACGCGGGGCGCGAAGTTCTTTCCCACCGAGGTGGCTGGGACGAGCAGGGCGTCGTAGTTCGCCATGAGCGGAACGATGCAGGCGCTGATCGCCTCGGCGATCCCTTTGCCGAGCGCCTTGCTCTCGGCGGTGAGGACCTTGCGGACGCCGGCGATCTTGGCCGCCTCGGCGGCGACGGATCCCACACCCTCGCCCGCAACGAGGAGGTCGATCTCCTTGGAGAGCGCCTGGGCGGCGGTCACCGTCTTGTGGGTATTGTCCTTGAGGGTCTTGTTGTCGTGATCGGCGAAGACGAGAACGGCCATCCTCAGAGCACCCCCGCCTCGTTCTTCAGCCGGGAGACGAGGTCGGCGGCGTTTTCCACCTTCACCCCGGCGGTTCGCCTGGGAGGGTCGGTCACGCGCACCACCTTGAGCCGCCCCTCGGCGAGGCCGCCGTAGTCATCGACGGTCTTGACGTCGATCGGCTTCTTTTTGGCCTTCATGATGTTGGGCAGGGACGCGTACCTGGGCTCATTGAGCCTCAGGTCGGCGGTGACTACCGCCGGCAGATCCAGCTCCAGCGTCTGCAGACCCCCGTCGACCTCGCGGGTCACTCGCACGCTCGAAGCCGAAAGCTCGACCTTGGAGGCGAAGGTCGCCTGCGGCCAGCCGAGCAGGGCCGAGAGCATCTGGCCCACCGCGTTATTGTCGCCATCGATGGCCTGCTTGCCCATGAGGATCAGTTGGGGCGCCTCGCTCTTGGCGGCGGCTGCGAGGAGCTTGGCGACCTCGAGCGGCTCGGGATCGGCGGTGGTCTCGATGAGGACGCCGCGGTCGGCCCCCATGGCGAGCGCCGTGCGAAGCGTCTCCTGGGCCTGGGTCGGGCCAATGGAGACCGCCACGATCTCCTCGGCCGCGCCTTTCTCCTTGATCCGCACCGCTTCCTCGACGGCGATCTCGCAGAACGGATTGATCGACATCTTGACGTTGGCGAGGTCAACGCCGCTCTGATCGGACTTGACCCGCGCCTTGACGTTGGAATCGATCGCCCGTTTGACCGGAACCATGATCTTCATGAGGCTTCACCGCCGAAAACGTGGTGGGCGCGCGTGCTCGAACGGGCGCGGCAGTGGGCAATAGCGTCTTGCGCGCGCAATGCAAGCGACACACCTGATGGGTCCGAAGGCTCGGATGGGACGCTGTGCGACGCCATGAATCGCTGGATCATCGGGGCCAAACTCGTCGCCCTCACCATCTTTGTTCTCTCCAGCCTCGCGCTCACGCTCTACGACATCTACTACGTCGTCCCGGCGAGCCGGTGCGAACGCGGCGGGGCATGGTGGGACCCTAAGGATCGTCAGTGCCTGACGCCCCTTCCCATATGGCGGATCACCGGCAGGGGGCTGGAGACCGGTCCGGCCGCCCCGGCTCAGCGGGTCGCGCCGGGGACCCAGAGGACATCGCCGCCCTCTTTGGCGGCCGCGACCCGCGCGGCGACGAACAGGAAGTCGGAGAGCCGGTTCAGATAGCGCAGAGCCTCCCCATGGACGGCTCCCTCCTCGCCTCCCTCGCCGCCTTGGGCGAAGGCGACCACGGCCCGCTCGGCCCGCCGGCACACCGTGCGAGCGAGGTGCAGGGCGACGCTGGCCTTCCCCCCCGCCGGCAGGACGAAGGAGGTGAGCGGCGCGAGGCCGGCGTTGAGGGCGTCGATCTCCTTTTCAAGGCGCCCGACCTGTCCGGCCGTGATGCGCAGGGCCTGCGCGCCGGCGCGCTTGTTGCGCCCCCCCTCGCGTTCTGGCGTCGCCAGGTCGGCCCCGAGGTCGAAGAGCTCGTTTTGGATCCGGCCCAGCATCTCGCCAAGCTCATCGGAGACCGCCAGGCGCGCTTGGCCGAGATGGGCGTTCAACTCGTCGACGTCGCCCAGGCCCGCGATCCGGGGGTCCGCCTTGCTGATGCTCTCGCCGGTCGCTAAACGGGTTTGTCCGCCATCTCCACTTCGGGTGTAGATGCGGTTGAGCAGCACCATGGAGACGTCAGTGGGCCCGCGGGCGCAGGATCACCGCCGCGGCGACCAGGACCAGTATCGCGCAGAACTGCAGCAGCACGCGCAGGCGCATCAGCTTGTTCGACCATTTCAGCGCGAACTCACCGCCTCGAAAGAGCGAATAGACGCCCACGCCCAGGGTGAGAGCGACGGCGGCCAGGGCCAGGGGTATCAGGACGGCGAAGAATGAAGTCATGGGAGGCAGCCCTGCCGGGCGAGCGTTCGGATCGCCTTAAATCGGCCCCCAGATTGGCATATGGGCGGCCCGCGTGAAAGGCGAAAAACGCATTCAGTTTCAGTTGTTTATAGTGAAGGACGGGAGAGTGTGACGGCGAAGCGAGCATCGACCCAGGAAAAGAGGGCCCCGCGCCCGAACAAGAGGGTGGCGGCCAAGAGCCGAACCCGGCAGAAGGTGCTCGATTCGGCCAAGCGCCTCTTTGCCGAAAAAGGCTATGAATCCACCACCATCCGCGGGATCGCCGCCGAGGCCAGGATGTCCACCGGCGCCGTCTTCGCGAGCTTCACCGGCAAGTCCGACGTTTTCGGGGCGATCATCCTCGCCGACCGCAACGCCTCCTACGAGGTTATGGAGGGCGTCCTCGATCACAAGCTCGACCACAGCGGAACTTCCGTGGACAAGGTTCTCGTCTCGATGTTCGAGGAGGGCTACCGCTTTCGCCTCGGCGACCTTCCCCTGATGATGGCGACGATCAGCGCCTCCTGGTCGCCGGAAATGGGCGCCGACGTGCGCGAGCTGATGGCCCAGTGGCCCGTGACCACCCTCATCGAAAGGGCCCTCGCCCACTCCGTTTCGCGTGGCGAGATCGACAAGGACGCCGATCTTCCGCTCCTCAGCCGGATGCTCTGGCAGAGCTACGTCGGGAACTACGCCCACGCCGTCTACGACGCCTGGCCGCTGGAGCGGATCCTCGTCCAGATGTCGCGCCAGGTCGAGGTGGTGCTGGCCAGTGCCCGAACGGCCGCCAAGCCGAAGTGATCGGGAGATGATCCAGGGATGATCGTCGTCCACCACCTCAACAACTCCCGCTCCCAGAAGATCCTCTGGCTGCTCGAGGAGCTCGGGGTTCCCTACGAGATCAGACCCTACCAGCGCGACGCGGCGACCAACCTCGCCCCGCCCGAACTCGCCCGCGTCCATCCGCTCGGCAAGTCGCCGGTCGTCGTCGACGGTGGGCGCACCATCGCCGAATCCGGGGCCATCGTGGACTACATCATCCGCCGCCATGGCGGCGGCGCTCTCGCCCCGCCGCCCGGAAGCCCGGCGCACGAGGATTATCTGGAGTGGCTGCACTATGCGGAAGGCTCGGCCATGCTTCCGCTGATGCTCAACCTCTACACCCTGCGCCTGGGTGAAGCCGCAACGCCGCTCAAGCCCCGCATCGACAGCGAGATCGCCAATCACCTCGCGTATGTGGAAGGCTCCCTCGCCGGCCGCTCCTGGCTTCTCGGCGAGGATCTCTCCGGCGCAGATATCCAGATGATCTTCGTGGGCGAGGTCGCCCGGGCGTTTGGCCGCCTCGAGCCCTTCCCCAACATCGCCGGCTGGGTCGCCAGGGCCCACGAGCGGCCGGCGTTCCAAAGAGCCCTGGAGAGAGGCGGGTCCTACAACCTCGCCTGATCCTCGTCCTCCCAGCCCTCGAGGAAATCGAACACCGCCGCCTTGAAGAGCGCGTGGGGGATGGCCGAGAAGTGGTCGCAGCCTGGAAGGCTCACCCCCCGCGCCCCAGGGATGCGCTCAGCGAGAGCTTCCGGGCTTCCGACCATCTCGTCGCGCGCGCCTGCCACGACGAGGACCGGCAGGGCGAGCCGATCGAGGACCCCTTCGAGCGGCTGTGAGCGGCCCTGGCTGCAGGCGGCCAGCGCCAGCCGGTCCTCGCCCTGGGCGTCGGCGAATTGACGAAATCCACGCAGGATCGGCTCGTCGATGGCGGCGGGATCCTCCATCGTCATCGCTTCGGCCATGGTGAGCTGTCCTCCCCGCTCGGGCCTGGGCGTCAAGGCCCGCTCGCCGACCCCTCCCAGGATGAGGCTGGTGAAGCGTCCCGGCTTGGCCGCCGCGGCCTGGGCGCTCAGATGGGCGCCCAGGGAATAGCCGAAGAGATCGGCGCGCTCGACGCCGCGGAAGTCCATCAGGGCGATGATGTCTCCCGCCATCGCCGCGCGATCGTAAGGCTCCGGATCGTGCGGCTTTTCGCTTGCTCCGTGGCCGCGAAGGTCCAGCGCGAGGACGCGATAGCCGTTGCGCTCGAACGCCCCGAACCAGCCGAGGCGGCGCCAATTCTCCTCGCTGTTGGTGGCGAAGCCGTGCACCAGCACCGCCGCGCCGACTTCGGCGCCGGCGGCGGGGATATCCTGGTAGGCGATCTCCAGGCCGCCGGATCGGAAGGTTTGCATGGCCCGGACTCTAGGCGGCGAGGCTTTTCCTCCGCAAGCCGGCCTCCGCCATGGGACGGGGCGCTTCTCCTCCCTTGCGACCGCGACTTCCTCTACTCGAGCTCGCTGCGCCAGGCAGGATCAAGTGAAGGTCGTCACGGTCACTAATGACGTCCATCTTGGCCTGAGGACGGCGGAGATTACGGCTTCGCTCCATAATGCGATCTACGAGCTGACCTAGCTCACCAGCGGTTATCTCGCCCAGTCCTGTCATCTATCAGACCATCACCTACACATGCGTACGGCTTATCCAGGCCGCCGCGGACGGAAATGACGACCTCACTCCATTTCGACCGGCCCCTCAATTCGTGTTCGCTGGCCGGCGAGGCCAAGACGACGAGGCTCTTGAGAAGACGCGCCTCGTCGCCTTAATCGAAGGAACATGGAGGACGAGGTCTTCATCGGCGGCTGGACCCGGGCCAAGCTCCGCGAGCGCAGCCAGGGCGAGCGACACGCGGTGTGGCGCCGCGCCAAGGCCCTCCACTCGGCCGAGGGAAATCAGCTGGCCAGGGCCATCGAGCGCCTGGGCCTTCCTTACGCCGAGCCCGAGCCGCTGGCCGCCGGCGACTCCCTGGCCGCGACGATGAGAAAGATCCTCGCCGGGCCCGAGGCGCGCTCCGCGGCGATCGAATCGACCCTGGACGGACTCCCGGCCATGGCCGGGATCGATGTCCTTCTCCACGACCGGCTCGGCGAGGCCTATCGGCTCAATTCCGCCGCCGTTCCCACCGCCCAGGGCCTCGTCGCCGAACTCATGGAGCGGCTGGGCTACGAGCCGGCCGGCGAGAAGGAGCTCCCGGCGCGCTGCATCGCCCGCTCCGGCGTCTTCTGGAAGTGGCGCGGGAAGCCGGCCGGGTAGGCCGGCCCCATCTTACGCCTCCGCCTCGGCCGGCTCGCGGCGGGTAAGGTCGGCGCCGGTCTCCTGGTCGACCACCTTCATCGAGAGTCGGGTCTTGCCGCGGTCGTCGAACCCCAGGAGCTTGACCTTGACGATCTGGCCCTCGTGGAGGACGTCGGACACCCGGTTCACCCGCTCGTTGGCGATCTGGCTGACGTGCACCAGGCCGTCCTTGGCGCCGAAGAAGTTCACGAAGGCGCCGAAGTCGACGATCTTGACGACCTTGCCGTCGTAGATCCGGCCCACCTCTGGCTCCGACGTGATCGATCGGATCCAGTCCACCGCCGCTTTGATCTTGGCTTGGTCGCTGGCCGCCACCTTGACCACGCCGTCGTCATTGACGTCGACCTTGGCCCCAGTGGTGGCGACGATCTCGCGGATCACCTTGCCGCCCGAGCCGATCACGTCGCGGATCTTGTCGGTGGGGATGTTTATCGACTCGATCTTGGGCGCGTATTCGCCGACATCGGCTCTGGCCGCATCGATCGCCTTGGCCATTTCGCCCAGGATATGGAGCCGGCCGTCCCTCGCCTGGGCGAGCGCCTGCTTCATGATGGCCTGGGTGATCCCGGGGATCTTGATGTCCATCTGCAGCGAGGTGATCCCCTCGGCGGTGCCGGCGACCTTGAAGTCCATGTCGCCCAGGTGATCCTCATCGCCCAGGATGTCGGAGAGCACCGCAAAGCCGTCCTTTTCGAGGATGAGGCCCATGGCGATGCCGCCCACCGGCTTCTTCAGGGGAACTCCGGCGTCCATCAGGGCGAGGGAGCCCCCGCACACCGAGGCCATCGAGGAAGAGCCGTTGGACTCGGTGATCTCCGAGACCACGCGGATGGTGTAGGGGAAGTCCTCCTTGGATGGCAGCATCGGCCGGATCGCCCGCCAGGCGAGCTTGCCGTGCCCGATCTCCCGCCGGCCCGGGGCGTTCATGCGGCCGGTCTCGCCCACCGAATAGGGCGGGAAGTTGTAGTGGAGCAGGAAGCTTTCCTTGTAGGTCCCCTGGAGGGCGTCGATGAACTGCTCGTCATCGCCCGTCCCCAGGGTGGCGACCACCAGGGCTTGGGTCTCGCCGCGCGTGAAGACCGCCGAGCCGTGGGTCCTGGGTAGTACCGAGACTTCGGAGAGGATGGGTCGGATGTCCGTCACGCCACGGCCATCGATCCGCTTGCCGTCGGCAAGGATGGCGCGCCGCACGACCTCGGCCTCGCAGCCCTTGAAGGCCCCGGCGAGGTGAGAAGGATCGGCGCCTTGCGGGTTCTCCTCGCTGCGGCCGAGCGCCGCAATCGCCTTGGCTTTCGCCGCCGCGAGCGCCTCGTGACGGGCAGCCTTGGCGGTGATCTTGTAGGCGGCGCGGACGTCCGCCCCGACGCATTGGGAGACCTTGGCCGGAAGGTCGCCCTCGTCGTCGGCGGCGAAGTCGAACGGCTCCTTGGCGGAGTGTTCGGCCAATTCGATGATCGCCTCGATCACAGGCTGGAAGCCCTCGAAGGCGAACATCACCGCGCCCAGGACCTCGTCCTCGGAGAGCTCCTTGATCTCCGATTCGACCATCATCACCGCTTCGGCGGTGCCGGCGACCACCAAGTCGAGCCGGTTGGCGGGATCGTCGATCTCGGCCAGGGTGGGATTGAGGACATAGCGCCCGTCGACAAATCCGACCCGCGCCGCCCCGATGGGTCCGGTGAAGGGGACGCCCGAGAGGGTGAGGGCGGCGGAGGCCGCCACCATGGCCACGATGTCCGGATCGTTCTCGAGGTCGTGGGAGAGGACCGTCACGATGACCTGGGTCTCGTGCTTGAACCCTTTGACGAAAAGCGGCCGGATCGGCCGGTCGATGAGCCGGGAGACCAGGGTCTCCTTTTCCGAGGGGCGACCCTCGCGCTTGAAGAAGCCGCCCGGAATCTTTCCGGCGGCGAAGGTCTTCTCCTGGTAATTGACGGTGAGCGGGAAGAAATCGAGGCCCGCGCGGGGCGCCTTGTCGAAGACGACGGCCGCCAGGACGGTCGTCTCGCCGTAGGTGGCGAGGACCGCACCGTCCGCCTGACGGGCCAGGCGCCCGGTCTCCAGGGTGAGCCGGCGGCCGGCCCAATCGATCGATTTACGTTTGATGTCGAACATGGATGATTCTTCTTTCCTTACCCCGGGGGCGAATTCCTCCGGGTGACGTTTGAGGGCGCCGCTCTGAGGCGGCGTCGGATGGGCCTTTCGGTTGGATATGGCCTGAAAGACGAGTTCTTAGCACATTCGCAGGCCATGGCCGGACTGCGCGGCAATGTCTCTAGCGTGCTGGATTTGAAGTTCGCCTGATTGAGGGGTTGCGCGTCGGAGCGACCTTCAAATCCAAAAGCACGCTAGCAGTCATGAGTTGGCTAGTGTCCCGATCGATTCCGAAGTTCGGCCGAACTTGCCACAATCCCCAACGAACTTCGGAATCGGGACACTAGCGACGCAGGCCCAGGGTCCCGATGAGGGACTGGTAGCGGACCTCGTCCTTGCCCTTCAGATGATCGAGCAAAGAGCGGCGGCGGGAGACGAGCTTCAGAAGGCCTCGGCGGGAATGGTTGTCCTTCTTATGGGTTTTGAAGTGTTCGGTGAGATTGGCGATCCGTTCGGAGAGGATGGCCACCTGGACCTCGGCCGATCCGGTGTCTCCGGTCGATCGGGCGTGGGCGGCGATGAGTTGGTTCTTGCGAGCCGGTGTGATCGACATCGAGAGGTTCCGCTCGGCTAGAGGTGGAAGACCCGGGAGGGGCTGAGCCGCCCCGCCCGCATCTCGCAGAGGGCCACGATCTTCTCCCCCAGAAACGCCGATACCGTCCGCGAGGCGCCGAGCCTCTGCCGCACGCTGTCGACCTGACGGGGAAGCAGGACGATGGACCTGCCCTGCGTCAATCTGAAGGCTTCTTCGGCGGTCACGGCCAGCGCCGGGATGTCGTCCAGCGCGGTTGCGACCGGAAGCAAGGCCTCCAGGGCGGCGCCCCTATGACACAGCTCCTCGACAAAGGCCAGTCCCAGCGCCATCGACTCCTCGAACGGGCCGACCCGGGTCCTTCGGAGCGCCGAGACGTGCCCGCAGGCGCCGAGGACGGCGGCAAGGTCGCGGGCGAAAGAGCGCACATAGAAGCCTTTGCCGCACACGATCTCGATACGGCTCTCCCGGCCCTCGACATGGCCCACAAGCTCGGCGCGATCCAGGCGCACGAGCCGGGGCGCGAGTTCGGCCGGGACCCCGCGTCGGGCGAGGTCATAGGCTCTCGCGCCTTCCACCTTCACCGCCGAGAAGGCGGGGGGGACCTGCTCTTTCTCGCCCAGGAAGGCGGCGAACGCGCAAGCGATGTCCTTTTTGGTCGGCCGCGCCGCCGAGCTCCGGATCACCGCCCCTTCGCGGTCGCCGGTCGTCGTCTCCTCTCCCCAGGCGATGGTGAAGCGGTAGGCCTTGTCCGCCTCCATGAGGCGCGAGACGGTCTTGGTCGCTTCGCCGAGCGCGATCGGAAGGACGCCGCTGGCTAGGGGGTCGAGGGTGCCGGCGTGGCCGGCCTTGCGGGCGCTGAAGGCCCGGCGGACGGCGCCGACCGCCGGGGTCGAACCCAGACCCTCGGGCTTGTCGATGACCACCCAGCCGTCGACCGCCTCGCCGGTCCTGCGGCGGGTCAATCCTCGCCCTTTCCGTCGCGCCCATCATCTTCTTCGGAAAGATCGGCGCGCACGCGAGGGTTCTCCAGGAGGGCGTCCATCTTCGCCGCCGCCGCGAAGCTCTCGTCGTGCACGAACTTGAGCTCCGGGGTGAAGCGCAGCTCGATCTCGCCGCCCAGCTTGCCGCGTAGACGCGGCGCGAGGCGATTGAGCTCGCTGACCACTTCCTCGGCGCGCGCGCCGCCGAGCGTCTCGACAAAGCAGGTCGCGCGGCGAAGATCGGGGGTGAGCCGCACTTCGCTGAGGGTCAGGGATGCGCTCGCCAGCGGCCCCTCGTGGAAACTCTGGCTGCGCAGGATGTCCGAGAGGACACGGCGCACCAACTCGCCGGCGCGAAGCTGGCGCTGGGAAGGCGAACGAGGGGCGGAGCCCGCGGATCGGGAGAACTTCGACATGGGCTCGCTTTGCGGCCGAGGCTCGGAATGCGGCGCCGCAAGGGCGCGCGCTTCTAGGCCCCGCCCACAGGGTTGTCCAGGCGGGCGAGGAGGCGGCGTTCCTAGCCGGGCGCGGCGCCCTTCGCACGGAGGATCGTGGAAGCCGGGCCTGGAAGCCCAAGGGCGCTCCACATGGCGTCGACGCGCTCCACCACTGCGGCGTCCATGGCGATGGGCTCGCCCCACTCCCGGCGGGTTTCGCCCGGCCACTTGCTGGTCGCGTCCAGGCCGATCTTCGATCCGAGCCCGCTCTCCGGGGAGGCGAAATCGAGGTAGTCGATGGCGGAGTTCTCGATGATCATGGCGTCGCGCGCCGGATCGAGCCGCGTAGCGATGGCCCAGATCACGTCCTTCCAGTCCCTGATATCGATGTCGTCATCGACCACGATCACCCACTTGGTGTAGGCGAACTGGCGCAGGTACGACCACACGCCCATCATCACGCGCCGGGCATGGCCCAGATAGGCCTTGCGGATCGAGACCACGGCGAAGCGATAGCTGCAGCCCTCCGGCGGCAGCCAGAAATCGACGATCTCGGGAAACTGGGCGGTGAGGAGCGGGATGAAGATCTCGTTCAGGGCCTCTCCGAGCACGCTCGGCTCGTCAGGAGGACGGCCCGTGTAGGTGGTGAGGTAGATCGGCTTCTCCCGCATGGTGATCGCGGTGGCCCGGAAGACCGGGAAGCGCTCGACGGCGTTGTAGTAGCCGGTGTGGTCTCCGAACGGACCTTCCTCCGCCGTCTCATCGAGGAGGACCTCGCCCTCGATCACCATCTCGGCCCGAGCGGGGACGAGGATGGGCTGGGTCCGCGCCTTTACGAGATCGAGCCGCGCCCCCCGCAGCAGCCCCGCGAAGGCGTATTCGGAGACGGTGTCCGGAAGGGGCGCGACGGCGGCGAGGATGGTCGCCGGATCGGCGCCGATGATCGCGCAGGCCGGCAAAGGGCCGCGCGGCGCCGCCTCTTTCCAGCGTCGGAAGTGCTGGGCGCCGCCGCGGTGGGCGAGCCAGCGCATGATGGTCCGGTCCTTGTCGATCACCTGCATGCGATAGATGCCGAGGTTGAAGTCATCCTCGCGGGCGCTGGAAGGCCCCCGGGTCGCCACCAGCGGCCAGGTGATGAGCGGGCCGGCGTCCTTGGGCCAGCAGGTCTGGATGGGGAGTTTCGAAAGGTCGATCTGCGCGCCGGTGAGGATTTCATCGTGCACGCTGGCGCGCCGCACCGTCCTTGGCGACATGGTGAGGATCTTCCGGGCGATGGGGAGAAGCCGAAGGGCCTCGCCCATGTTTCGGGGCGGCTCCGGATTGCGAAGCAGCGCGAGGACCTCGCCGACTGCGCGCAGGTCCCTCGCCTCGCGCCTTTTCTCGCCGTCGAACTGAACCCCCATCGCCACCCGCCGCACCGATCCGAAGAGATTGGCCAGGCACGGGATCGGCGAGATTTCCCCGTCAGCTCGGATGGGCTTTTCGAAGAGGACCGCCGGTCCGTCGCGGGCGAGCAGCCGCGAAGAGATCTCGGTCATTTCCAGGACCGTAGAGACCGGCTCGGAGACCCGCGCCAGATCCCCCTCTTCGGCCAGGCGATCGACAAATTCGCGAAGACTTCGGTAGGCCATCGGCCCTCCGATAGGGCTTGGCCGAGAGACTGTCACGCTGGCGGCGGCGGCCGCTGCGCCCTATGACGCCGTCATGCCCAGGATCGATCTGGATGACATGCCGCCGCGTCTGGCCGAGAAGCTGAGTCGGCTTTCGGCCGGAGAAGAGGTGGTTCTGGTGAGGAACGGCCTGGTGGTCGCGCGCCTCACGGCCTCGCGACCCGCGCCGCCCGAAGCGGCCGAGAACGCCTCTGCGGCCGACGAGGCGGCCATGGCGGAGATTCTCGAGCACTTCGACGCCATGATCCGCGACGAGTTCTAGACCTTCTGCTCGGCCTCCCAGGCCTTGACTGCCGATCGGGTCGAAATCTTCCGCCAGCGGCGCTCAAGGAATGAGCGGAAGGAGCCGGGATGGAGCGTGGCGATTCGGGCGAGCACGCTGGGATAATCCTTGTAGTGGGCCGTGAAGTGGAAGGTCTGGGGTTCAGCCTCCATCAGCATCTCACGCTCATCGAAGCTCACCTCCAGGAGTACGACGCTGTCGTCCTCGGCCCGGATCCTGGTCAGGAACTTCTTGCCGACGAGGAAGGACGGCCGCCGGTAGGAAGTCCCTTCCACGACCCCGGGAAAGGAAAGACAGATCGAACGCACCTCGTCTTTGGTCATGACGTGAGCTCCTTCGAAGGCGGCGCACCATCAGTAGGCCAGGGCGAGGCCGTCCTTGCGCATTTCGCTCGCCGCACCCCAGCGACCGGGCCATTTCTCGATCGCCTGATAGCCGCCGAAGCCCCCGTCGGACGGGCCGAAGCGCCAGCCGATCGCCGCCAAACCCCGCCAGGTCGACTCCGGCACGCCTCTCTCGAGGTGCAGGAGCCCGATTCCGTGCTGCGGCTCGCCAGTCGGCTCGGTGGAGCCCTCGTGGTGCCAGCGGGGAGAATCGCCCGCCTCCTGCAAGGCGAGGCCATAGTCGATCATGTTGACCATGACCTGGGCCTGGCCCTGGGGCTGCATATCGCCGCCCATCACGCCGAAGGCCAGCCAGGGCGCCCCGGCGCGGGTGGCGAAGCCCGGTATGATGGTCTGGAACGGTCTTTTTCCCGGCGCGTAGATATTGGCCGCGCCATCCTTGAGGCTGAAGAGCTCGCCGCGATCCTGGAGCATAAAGCCCAGTCCATCAGGCGAAAGCCCCGATCCCATGCCGCGGTAGTTCGACTGGATAATCGAGACCATCATCCCGTCCTTGTCGGCGACGCAGAAGTAGGTGGTGTCGCCGTGGCTCGGCGCCTCGCCGGGATAGACCGGAGAGATGATGCTGTCGGGCTTGATGAGTCGCGCGCGTTCGGCGGCGTACTGCTTGGAGATCAGCCAGTCGATCGGGATCCTGGCGAAATCCGGATCGGCGAAGTACTTGGCCCGGTCCTCGAAGGCGAGCCGTTTGGCCTCGACCTGGGTGTGGACGCTCGCCACCGATTGGAAGCCCATTCCCTTGAGATCGAAATTCTCCAGGATGTTGAGGATCTGGAGGGTGGAGAGGCCTTGGCTGTTGGGCGGCAGCGCCCAGACATCCACGCCGCGGTAATTGGTCGAGCGCGGCTCGACCCACTCCGAGTGATGGGCCGCGAGGTCGGCATTCGAGAGCCAGCCGCCGATCCGCTTGAAATAGCGATCGATGACCTCGGCGATTTCGCCGTTATAGAAGGCGTCGCGGCCCCCTTCGGCGATCAGCCGGTAGGTTCTGGCGAGATCCGGATTGGCGAAGACCTCGCCCTCGGCGGGGGTGCGGCCCTCGGGCGCCCACACCTTCTTGAAATTCTCGATCTCTTCGATCCCCGAATTTGGCCGGGTGAACACCCGGTAGGACGTGGCGAGGTAGTAGGCGATGGTCTGGGGGACGGGCGCGCCGGCCTGGGCGAGCTCGATCGCCGGGGCGAAAAGCTCGGACCACTTCAGGCGCCCGAAGCGCTGGTGCAGGGTCCACCAAGCGTCCACAGCGCCCGGTGTGGAGACCGCCACCGCGCCGAACGGGGCGATGAGACCGTTCACCGCCCTCTGCCTCTGCATCGCCAGGGTGAGGGACCGCGGCGAGCGGCCCGATCCGTTGAGGCCGAAGAGGCGCCCCGCCTTGGGATCCCAGACCATGGCGAAACAGTCGCCGCCGACCCCGCAGGAAACCGGCTCGAGAAAGCCCAGCGCGGCGTTGGTCGCCACCGCCGCATCGATCGCGGAGCCGCCGGAACGCAGGATATCCAGGCCGACCAGAGTGGCCAGGGGATGGGCGGTGGCGACCGCGCCGCCGGTCCCCCAGACGACCGAGCGCGAGGCGAAGTTGGCGCCGGTGATCCGGTCGCCGGCATGGACGTCGAGCCGGCCGAGGCCAGCGTCAGTCTGCGAGGCGATGGGTGCGCGGGAAGGGGCGCTCAAGGCTCCAAGGGCCCGGGTGGGGGAACTCGCCGCCGCCAGCGGCAAGGTGGCGAGAAAGGTTCTTCGACGCATGGAAGCCCCACAAGGATCACTCAGACGAGCGCCACCATAAAAGAGAACCTCACCCTAAGTCTGCGACCAAACCGCCAGTTCGTTGCCGGAGGGATCGCGGAAATGGAACCGCCGCCCCCCGGGGAAGATGAAGATCGGCCGGATCACCGCCCCCCCGGCGGCCCGCACCTTGGCCTCCATGGCCTCCAGATCCTGGGCGTAGAGGATGACCAGGGGCTGCCTCGCCGCCTCCGCCGCGTCGGCATCGAACCCGCCGTCGCATCCGGCGCCATCGAAGGCGACGTAACTCGGCCCATAGTCGGTGAAGCCCCAGCCGAAGGCCTCCGCATAGAAGCGCTTCACCGCCGTCAGGTCGCCCGCCGGGAACTCCACGTAGTCGATCTTGCCGTCTTCGCGCACGTCTTGCTCAACCCGGCCGCGAGACGGCGCCAAGGACGGAGAGGTAGCCGGCCGATCCCGCCATCCTGGGGGTGACGCCGCGGCGGGCGAGCGAGCGCCGAAGGTCCGCCAGGCGCCAGCAGGGCACATGCATGAACATGTGATGCTCGCAGTGGTAGTTCACCCAGTAGGGGGCGATGAGAGCCCGCTCAAGCCAGTTGGCGTGGGTCGTGCGCGCATGCCGGAGGGGATCGGGCTCGTCCTTGGCCACCAGGGCGTGCTCGGCGATGTTGCGGATGCGGGTCACAAGCTGGAACCAAGTCGCCCTGGGGACCAGCCAGAGGGCGAACCAGACCCACCACAGCCCGACAGCGGCGAAGAGGGCGATGGCGAGGCCATTGAAGATCAGCCAGCGCCGCTGGCGCCTGATCTCGGCGCCGATGATCGGCAGGAGCGGCTCGCCCGGCTTGCGCTCTTTGAGACGGGCGACGAACGCGCCGAAGCGCTGCTTGAACCAGGTCTGGCCGGTGAGGTCGCGGACGATCTTGCGCCGGAGCGAGGCCCGGCTGATCGGGAAGGGGGCTGAAAGGCCCAGGTCCGGGTCTTCGGCCTGCTGGGCGTACTTATGGTGCTGGAGATGGTAGGCGCGGTAGCGGGAAAGACCGCCGCCGCAGAGGTGCTCGGCCACCCAGTCGTTGACCTTGGAGTCGGGATGCAGGGCGCCGTGGGCCGCGTCATGAAGCAGGATCGCCAAGCCCAACTGACGCGCTCCGATGATGAGAACGGCCAGCGGAATCGTCAAAGGCCAGATCACGGCCATGGCGATGGCCAAGGCGATCACAACCCAGCAATGAACGACCAAGGCGAGGCCGCGCCAGGACGATCTCTGCGCAAAAGGGGACCACTCCTGGGCGGTGAAGAAGTCCCTGGGACTGACCCGGGCGGCGACGGCCATGGCTCATCATACCATCTTTAAGCTCGCAACGCGCGATCGCTCGCTGCGTTCAGGGCCGCCGCCCAGGCCGCGTCAGTCCACCGTCACCACCACCTTGCCAAGCGCCTTTCGGCTGGCGAGGTGGGCGATCGCCTCGCCGGCCTTCTCGAGCGGAAAGCGCTCGGAGACGTGGGGTCGGATCTTGCCCTCCCCGTAGAGGGCGAGGAGCTCCTTGACGTTGCGCTGGTGGGCGGCCGGATCGCGCGAGACCGCCGAGCCCCAGAACACCCCGACGATGTCCGCCCCCTTGAGCAGGGCGAGATTGAGCGGGATGCGCGGGATGCCGGCAGGGAAGCCGATGACCAGGAACCGGCCTTCCCAGGCGATCGCGCGCAGCGCCGCCTCCGCGTAGTCACCTCCCACCCCGTCATAGATGACGTTCGCGCCGGATCCGCCGGCCGCCTGCTTGAAAAGTTCGGCGAGCGCCTTCTGCCCGTCGCGATCGAAGGGACCGGGCGGATAGACCGCCCCCGAGGCCGCGCCCCGGGACTTGGCCAAGGCCACCTTCTCTTCGGATGAGGCGGCGGCGATCACCTGGGCTCCCATGGCGACCCCCAATTCGACCGCCGAGAGGCCCACCCCTCCGGCCGCCCCTAAGACGAGAAGCGTCTCTCCGGGTTTCAGCCGTCCGCGATCCTTGAGCGCGTAATAGGAGGTGCCGTAGGTCATCAGGAAGGCTGCGGCCTCATCGAACGGCATCGCCTCGGGGATCGGGACCAACCGGCTCGCCTCCATCGCCAGAGCCTCCGCCATGCCGCCCCAGCCGGTATTGCCGAGGACGCGGTCGCCAGGCCTGACGTGTGTTACGCCCTCGCCCACGGCCCGCACGACGCCGCTGATCTCCCCGCCGGGCGCGAAGGGCCTCTGCGGCTTGAACTGGTATTTGTCGGCGATGATGAGGACGTCGGGATAGTTCACACCGCAGGCCCTGACCTCGACCACCGCCCAGCCGGGCTTCGCTTCGGGCTCGGGAAACTCCTTGAGAACCAGGCTCTCCGGACCGCCCACCTCAGTGCTCATCATCGCCCGCATCGAATGTCTCCCGCGCTTGCCTTTATCCCATCCGACGCTATCCGAAGCGCCCAGGCGGGGCAAAGCGGCGGAGAAACATCATGGCGGGAAAGTTCGCCGTGGCGATGCATGGCGGCGCGGGCGCGCTTCGACGCATCGACTACGCACGCGAGATCGACCACATGAAGGACCTGATCGAGGCCGCCCGCGATCGGCTCAAGGCCGGCGGATCGGCGCTCGATGTGGTGGTCGAGGCGGTGGCCGAAATGGAGGCGAGCGGCCTCTATGTGGCGGGCCGAGGCGCCTCGCCCGACACCGCCGGCCGCTATGAACTTGACGCCAGTCTGATGGACGGCCCCAGCCAGAAGGTCGGCGCGGTCGCGTGCCTGGAAGGCTTCGCGGCACCCATCCGGGTGGCCAGAGCGGTGATGGAGAAGACGCCGCACGTCCTGCTCGCAGGAGCCGGCGCCGCCGACTTCGCCCGTTCGCACGGCATGGCCCCGATCTCCGATCCCGACACCTGGTTCACCAAGGTGGGGGCCAGGGCTCGCCAGGGCGGGCAAGTCCTTCCCACCGGAACTGTCGGTTGCGTCGCTCTGGACGAGACAGGCGCACTGGCCGGGGCGACTTCGACCGCCGGAGTGTTCGGCAAGCTCTGGGGGCGCGTCGGCGACAGTCCGATCGCCGGGGCCGGCGTGTGGGCCGATGACAGGGTCGCGGTCTCCTGCAGCGGACCGGGCGAATATTTCATCCGCACTTCGGCCGCCGCCCAGATCTCCTGGCGAATGGCGTTCGCAGGGCAGCACGTGCACGACGCCGCCTCTGCGGTGCTCGAAAACATCCGCTATCTTGGCGGAGAGGGCGGCCTCATCGCGCTCTCGAGCGAAGGCGAGATCGCGCTGTCGTTCAATTCCGAGGGGATGAAGCGCGCCGCCCTGCACCCGGACGGATCGATCATCGCCGAGGCGTTCTGAGCGCTCGAACTGGAGCATCGGATCAGACAAAGTGGCTCGCAGGCCCGCCCCTGCCTATCTGACCTGGAAATGAAGCCCTCTTCTCCCATCGACCAGACCGCGTCCGGCCCAATGGACATCGCCGGGCTGACGCGCGTCGGGCTTCAGTCCGCTTTGTCTGACGCCGGAGTCGCCGATGGCGCGGCGGCGCGGATGCGCGCCTCCCAGCTCTGGCGCTGGATTCAACATCACGGCGTCACAGACTTCTGGGCCATGACCAACATCGCCAAGGAGGTTCGCTCAGCTCTGGCCGATCGCTTCATCGCCGGCCGTCCCGAGATCGTCGAGCGCAGCGAGAGCGTCGATGGGACGATCAAATGGCTGCTTCGCTTCGCACCGGGCGTCGAGGCCGAGACGGTCTTTATTCCCGATGTCGGTCGATTCGGGGCCCTGTGCGTTTCCAGTCAAGTCGGCTGCACGCTGAATTGCCCCTTCTGTCATACCGGGACGCAGCCGCTGGTCCGCAATCTCACGGCCGGCGAGATCGTCGGTCAGATCCACCTCGCCAAGGATGACCTGTGCGAGTGGTCCTGCCGCGAAGGCGAGCGGCGGCTCACCAACATCGTCTTCATGGGTATGGGGGAGCCTCTCTATAATCTCGACAACGTGGTCGAGGCCGTGGAGATGGCTTCGGATCCGGAAGGGCTGGCGATTTCGCGCCGCAGGATCACGGTCTCGACATCCGGCGTGGTTCCCAAGATCGAGGAACTGGGGCGGCGGGCGGCCTGCATGTTGGCCGTCTCCCTGCATGCTCCGACCGACGAGCTCCGTAACGAGCTTGTCCCGATCAATCGACGTTGGCCGATCGCCGAGCTCCTGGCCGCCATCCGCAGCTACCCGGCGCTTTCGAATTCGAGACGCGCGACCTTCGAATATGTGATGCTGGCCGGTGTGAACGACGGTCCGGCCGAGGCGAGGGCGCTCGTGCGTCTGCTGGCCGGCATCCCCGCAAAGATCAACCTGATTCCCTTCAACCCGTGGCCTGGCGGTCCCTACCGATCCTCCTCAGCCGCAACCATCGAGGCGTTTGCCCGCATCATCAATCGCGCCGGCTACGCCTCTCCCGTACGAACGCCCCGGGGGCGCGACATTCTGGCGGCCTGCGGCCAGCTCCGCTCGGCCAGCAAGAAGCCCCGCGCCAGAGAAAGGCGACAAAGCCTGGGGACGAGAGCCGACGCCTAGCTTGCCGTCATGCTGGCGTGAGCTTGGGCGGCCTCGACTTGGCCGCGAGCAGGATGCAAAGCAGGATCGCCGGCACGCCGATCACCGCGGCCAAAAGATAAAACGCTCCATAGGCTTCGAGCAGGCTGCGGCCGCGGGCCAGGCCCTCGACCGCCACCCCCGACAACCCCTTGAGGGTCTTGCCGGTCCACACGAGGGCTGAGGTCAAAAGCGCATATTGCGTGGCCGTGTAGCCGAGGCTGGTCAGGGTCGACATGTAGGTCACCAGGGCCACGCCGGAAAAGCCGATAGCGAAGGCGTCGAAGGTCATGATCGCCGCATAGGCGGAGAGCGAAATCGTCCCCAGCCGTATCACGGTGAAATCTCCGCCGTGGAAGGCGAGAATGGCGAAGGCGGCGATCGCCACTGGCTGGATGAGGGCCCCGACGACCAGGGTGCGCAGAGTTCCCAAGCGAAGACACGCCAGTCCGCCCAGGCTTATCCCGGCCAAAGATCCCGCCAAGCCCACCGTTCCTCGGACAAGGGCGATGGTAGGCTTTCCGATCCCCAGGGTGATATAGAACGGGTTGCTCATCGGCCCGCGCATGTAGTCGGACAGGTGATAGAGGCTGATCATCGCCAGCATGAGGACGGCCATGGCCGCTCCATGGGCGCGGAAGAACTGCACGATTGGCCCCAGGACGGCGTCGCCGAAGGCGCTCAGCGGATGGGATCGGGCGCCGGCCGCCTTGGCCTCCATCACCTGATCCGCCTTCGCCGGTTCGGCGGCGAAGAGCGCGGCGATCACTCCGACGAGCATGCCGGCCCCGAAGATTCCATAGGCGATCGGCCATCCGACGGCCTGAGCCAGGAGCAGGATCAGCGCCTCGGTGGCGATGAGCGCGGCGCGAAAGCCGAGGTTGTAGGCGGCGGTGAGCAGGCCCAGTTCGTCGGCGTCGTCGGCGGATTCGATCCGCCAGGCGTCGATGACTGTGTCCTGAGTGGCTCCGCCCAGCGCGGTGAGCACGGCGAAGGCGGCCAGGCGCACGAGGTGGGATCGAGGATCGGTGCAGGCCATGCCGATCAGCCCGCCGGCGACGATGACCTGGGCGAAGATCATCCAGCTGCGCCGCCGCCCTAGAGCTCCCATCACCGGCAGGCGCAAGCGATCCACGGCGGCTCCCCAGATGAACTTGAAGAGATAGGTGAGTCCGGCCCAGGAGATGAACCCGATCGCCGCGAGCGAAACCTTGTCCTCGGCGAGCCAGAATCCAAGGGTGTTGCCGAACAGCATGAAGGGCAAACCCGAGGAGAGCCCCAGGAAGAGCATGATCGCGATCTTCGGCCGGCGGATCGAAGCCAGGACGTCCGTCATTCGGCGCTTGGGGGGCGCAGCGCGAGACGCGAGTGCAGGCGCCTCGGCCTCGAGACCCAGGCTTTCATCCATTGCGGAACTCTCGAAAGGCGGCGTCCCGCCGGAGTCGACGCAGATTCACGAGGCGAGCTTGCGGCCTCCTCGCTCCCCCGTCCAGCGGCCCTTGATCCAGCGCGACACCGCATCGCGCAGAGCTTTGAGCGAGAGGGGCTTGACGAGCACGTCATCCATTCCTGCGGCGAGGCAGGCGCGACGTTCTTCGTCGAACGCGCCGGCGGTCAAAGCGATGATGGGCGTGGTCATCCCGCGGGCGCGCAGGGTTCGGACCGCATCCAGTCCGTTCATCCTGGGCATTCGCACGTCCATAAAGACCAGATCATAGGAGACGCGCAGCGCCGCCTCGACCGCTTCCTCGCCATTGGCGACACGATCGACGACGCAGCCTTCCTTCGTCAGAAGCGCGGCAGCCAGCCTCGCGCCGACTGGGTCATCCTCGGCCAGGAGAATCTGCGCACCGATGGCCGCGGGCGCGGCGGCGCCGTCGGCAGCCGGAGAGATGCGCTCGTCGTCCTGAGCCGCCCCTGAGTCTCCGCCGCCCAGTGCGGCGAGAATCCTCTCGGTCATGGAGGCGCGGCGCAGCGGCTTGATGAGATATCCGTCAAAACCGCCCCGGCGCGCCCGGGAGATCGCTCCCCGCTCCTCGGGTCGGATCAGGAGGACGCTGGGCGCCTCGGTCGGCGGCTCGGGGATACCGGAATCTCCAGCGCACGATCGGTCTACAAGAACGACATCGATCCTCCCGTCCCGGAGAGAGAGCTCGTCTCCCCAAGCCGTGCTCGAAGGCTCCCCACCGCTCGCCTGGACCATCCCAGCGGCGCTGACCCTCACGATCGGATTTGGGGAAAGAATCGCGACGCGGCGAGAAGCCAACGGACGTGATTTCGAGGGCGGGTCCCTGATGGCGACTGGGGCCTCGAACCAGAATTGCGCCCCGCCCCATTCCGATTCTTCAATGCCCACCGTCCCGCCCAGGCTTTCGGCGATCCGGGTTGCGATGGCGAGGCCTAGACCGGCTCCCGTCGACTCTAGACCCGGGTTTTCTTCGAGCTGGGTGAAGGCCTCGAAGATCCGGCTGCGTTGAGGCGCCGGTACGCCCGGCCCGGTGTCCGCGACTTCAAACCGAACTCTTCCGCCCAGGGCGGGACGAGCCGACACAAGCACCCCGCCTCGATCTGTGGCCTTGATCGCATTGCCCACGAAGTTGAGCAGGATCTGGCGAAGCCGCCCCTCGTCCGTCGATATGATCGGCGCCATCGCCGCGACCGTCCAGCCGATCTCGAGATTCTTCTCGTGAGCCTTCGGGCTGGCGCTCTCGCAGATCGATCCCAGAAGGGCTTCGACCGCAATCGGCGCTTCGTCAAGGCGGGCTGCGCCCCCGCCGAGCCGCGCATAGTCGAGCACGTCGTTCACCAACCCAAGAAGATGATCTCCGCTTTCGATGAGGGCTTCGACATACGAGCGCTGCTCGGCCGAAAGCGGGGTCGTCTCGAGCAGCCGCGCCATCCCGATCACGCCGTGCAGAGGCGTGCGGAATTCGTGGCTGAGGGCGGCGAGATGCTCCAACGGCAGACCGGGAACGCGCCGTGCAGACCGAGGGGGCATGCCATCGCTCTAGGCCCGCCGGCTTAACGACGCGTCAAACCTAATCTCAATGAGGGCCGGCGTGCATGTCCATCTGGATATCGCCCGGTTTCTTTCCGGCCGGGCACGCGCCGAGCCATTTGGCGTCGATGTGAGTGTTGATCTCACTCATTTGGGGAGTCGGCGGCGGCGACATGCGGGTCGTCACCTCGACACTATACCCAGAATTGAGGTTTCCGGTGACGGTTCCTTCGGTGGAAATTGTCATGGGGCCCACTTTGCATTCGGACTGGAATCGCCATCCCGCGGAAATCCGCTCCGCCCCCTTCCTGGGACAATTCGGCGGTTCGTGCACGCCCACAGGTGAACCGAGTCGGTCACCGGGGCCGACGCAAACGTAGGTTGTGGGGTGAAGGGGCCCCTGAGGCGAGCCGCTGATGGTCATGGCCATTCTCCACCAGCCCGGCTTGCGGGGCGGAAACTTCGAGGCGGCGGTCTGAGAAGCGGCAGGGAGAGCAGCCAGTGCGATGGCGGCGAAGATGAGGGGAGAGGCGTGGCGCATGAAGGCTCCCTGCATGAGTGTGATCAAGGCTACCATGGCGAGGCCCAAGCGTCAGGACAGTCGGCCGCCCCCGTCCCCCTCGAGGACAACAAGGACTTCCGCGACCGACTCCGCGACCGTCTTTCCGGACGTATCGACGATGAAGCGATTGCGGTTCATCGGCTCGAACGCCCGGGCGCGAACCTTTGGCCAGCTTGGCGTTCGCAGGCCTGGAACATCTTCGATTCGGCTCTCGATCCGGCGGCGGTGAGCCGTCTTGTCACCGCAGACGATCTCCAGCCAAACGATGCTCGATCCGGAAAGGCGGGCGGCGCCCTCCCAACCGGCGCGCGCCGCCTCCACGTCGTTGACGCAGTCGCCCACCACATCGAGACCCAGGCGCAGATTGTCTTGGGCGGCGGCCTGGGCGGCTCGGTACGTCCAGTCGCGAAGGTCCTCCGGGGCGGTCCCCGAGTCCCAGATCGCCTGATCCATCGAATCGATTCGCAGCCAGAACGCTCCAAGCCGCCGGGCGACTTCACGGGCGAGGGTCGACTTTCCCACCCCAGGCAGGCCGGCGAAAACAATCAACCTCGCCATGGATTCACGCACATTCTTCAGGAAACCAGCGCGCCGCGAGGTTCTTTGGTCGTTGCTTGCGAGGCCCAGGACCGGGTCCGATAGGCCAGAGCCTCGGCGAGATGGATGCGCCGCACCTGGCTCGCCCCTTCGAGGTCGGCGATCGTTCGCGCCACGCGCAGAGCCCGCGACCAGCCGCGAGCCGAAAGACCGCCGGCTTCGGAAGCCCGGGTCATGAGCGCGCGGCCGGGGCCATCGAGCGTGGCGAGGGCGTCCAATAGCGCGCCTTCGACCCTGGCGTTGAGATGGGCGGCGCTTTGCCCAATCTCGGCGGCGCGTTGCGATTGGATCTCGCGCGCTGCGGCGACGCGGGCCGCGACTTCTGCGCTCCCTTCGGCCGGCGGCGGCAGGGCGAGGTCGGCGGCGGTCACCGGCGGGGCGTCCACGACGAGGTCGATCCGGTCCAGAAGAGGGCCTGAAATCCGACCCTGATAGGTCTGCTGACAGCGCGGCGCGCGCCCGCATCCTCCACCGCCTAAGCCGCCGGCCCCACAGCGGCAGGGATTCATCGCCGCGACGAGCTGAAATCTGGCCGGGTATCGGACGTGGGCGTTGGCCCTCGCCACCATCACCTCGCCGGTTTCGAGCGGTTGACGGAGGCTGTCCAGAGCCTGGGGGCTGAACTCCGGCAGCTCATCCAGGAAGAGAATCCCGTTGTGCGCCAGCGAAACCTCTCCTGGCCGCACCCGGAGGCCGCCCCCGGTCAGAGCGGCCATGCTGGCCGAGTGATGGGGCGCGCGAAAGGGCCGGTCTCGGGTGAGGGTTCCGCGGGCGATATGACCGGCGATGGAGTGGATCATCGAGGTTTCTAGCAGTTCCGCGGAGGTGAGCGGCGGGAGAATGCCGGGCAGGCGTTGGGCGAGCATGGATTTGCCCGATCCCGGCGGACCGATGAGGAGGAGGTTGTGACCGCCGGCCGCCGCGATTTCCAGGGCGCGCTTGGCGTTCTCCTGACCCCTGACCTCGCTCAGGTCCGGAACGGGTCCGCCGCCGATCATCGGGCCCGGCTTGGGCGGCCCAAGGACTTGGCTCCCCCGGAAATGATTCACCACCGCGATCAGCGACCGGGGCGCAAGGATCGGCGTTTTTCCGGCCCACGCCGCTTCCGCCCCGCAAGCTTCGGGGCAGATGAGGCCTAGACCCATTTGCCCCGCTGCGATCGCCGCCGGAAGAGCTCCGGCGACGCCGGCGATCTCACCGGTAAGGCTGAGTTCCCCGAAGGCGGCCCACCCATCGAGACTGTCCTGAGGGATGATGCCCATGAGCGACATGAGCGCCAGAGCGATGGGCAGATCGTAGTGACTGCCCTCTTTTGGAAGGTCGGCCGGCGCCAAATTAGCCACGAGCCGACGATGCGGCAGGGCGAGGCCGAGGCCCGAAAAGGCGGCGCGCACCCGTTCGCGCGCCTCGGCCACGGCCTTGTCAGCGAGGCCCACGACAATGATCGCCGCGGTTCCGCCGGTCGCCTGGACCTCCACTTCGACACGCCGCGCCTCAATTCCTTCGAAGGCGACGGACACAACCCGCGCGGCCATCTCCCCGCTCCCTGTCAGCCGCGGCCAACCAACCACACGCGTCTCGCCCGCGCGTGGTAAACATAAGGTGGGATCGAGCGACAGTTTTGACCCTCCCAACTGACACCTCTTTAGTCGAGCGCTAGGTCGGCTTCGGCGAGGAACAAGATTGTCGCTGCGGTCATGTGGAGCACGTATCTGACGAGCCAACTCGGCGGCGGAGGCATACCGCTTGCCCCCTTTCCATGACCCGAGGTCGTGAACACGATGCAAATCTGGACGGCCTACGATGCTGCGGCCTAGCGCCCTCCTAACGGCGAGCCCGCCCACCTAAGCGCCGCTGGCTAGCTTGTACACAAAGGAAGCCCAGCCACTCGCGATACCACTGCGACCTAAGCTATTCTGGACCCTGGAGGGCTCATGCGCGGCGGACTTGCACAGTAAAATCTCGGAACTTGCGGCCGCCAATGTCCCTGGCCTAGGCGGCTTCGAGCAGGAGACCGCCGCCGCGCTGGGCGAAGTCGGCGCGGCGGCCGAGCGCGCCAAGGAAGGCGGCTGCCATTGATTGTGCGGCCCGTTTCAATGAAAACCCGCCTGTTTCTACGGGCGTGCTTCGCGCTCATTCTCTTCGGCGTTTCGGTCTTGCTCATCGCCCAGGGCGGGTACATTGCGCCGATCGGAGCGGGTTTCTCACTCATAGCGCTAGTCTTGAGCCAGAGGTTCATTAAAGACAAAAACAAGTTCCTCAGTGAACATGCCGAAGAACGATGGTTCTCACCCTTAGAGTTGGTGATACTGATAATTTTAGCAGTCATCGTATTGTCGCTGGTTGCTGCGGGATTTTTGACTATTGGGCGGTAACGTCGCACAACCTGCGCAATTCGGAGAGTCATGAGTAGTGTCCTCTACTCAGGTTCGATGCTGGTCGGTGAAACTCCGCCGGCTCGATCGTTGGGCGTTACATTCGCGGTCCGAATCTTTGGGTTGCTACGCTCAAAGGAGGACACGAATGGGATCGTGTCCCAACCCGTGGTGTAACTGCGGTGGGCTGATCACCGCGATCTCCGGCGGGGGCCCGGATCGGTCGGCCGCCTCGCCGATGCCTCAACGTCTGGACTTCAGCGGGAAGCCGGCGGCGGAGTTCGAACCTGAGCGGATCTTGGAAGAGGCCACTCCGCTCGGCCGAGCCTGACTCTTCTCGGAAGTTGGGACAGTCCGGTTCCGGCATCGGTTTCCTCGCCGGCACTCCGTAGCCCCGTAGCGGACATTCCCAAGCGCTCAGTTGGGTGGAACGGCGACCTTTAGCGCGGGCGTGCAGAAGCGAGTTGGCGCAGCTCGCCTAGTAGCCTGCTCGCCTTCGAAAGCGACTGAGAGTTGCCGCACGTATCGACGGTCAGCCTTTCGCCGATTGGCGGGTCGAAGGTCTCCTTGGACACGAACAGAACATGCTTGCTGCCAACGTTGAACCAGAACCGTGCGGTCGAGTTCTCGCTAAACAAGCGCAGGGTCAGGGGCGCTTCCCCTTTGAAGGACTTCAAGACCCGTACGTCATAGTACGCTCCCATGTATGGATCGAATCCCCATGGTTTCTTCGCTCCGTTCTGGAACGGCGGCTGAAGTGGCTTTGGTTTTCCATCTTCGCCCAGCCACGTTTCGCGAAGAACCTGCACTTCAACCACATACTCCGATCGGCGAAACTCATGGGAGACCGAGTAGTAATGGGCGTCGTAGTTCGGCAGCGACTTGTCCCAGCCGATACAATACGCTCGTGCAATCGCCGGTCCACACAGGAGGCAGGCGGCAGCCAAGACACCAGCCATTCTCGCCGAAGTTTTCACCGCTATCGTCAACTCCTGGGCCGCCGTGTTCCATCAGGGCGCTTCACTTGGCGTCGTCAATGTCTGAGTAGGGTCGCGAGCACGTATTGGCCTCTCGCCCGAAACCTGCCCTCTTTGATCGCGCTTGGCCGTCACAAACGAAACGCCTTGGCGATTTTCTCTCTGAACCTTTTCCTTGGCTGGACCCTAATCGGTTGGGTTCTGGCTATCGTTTGGAGCCTCTCCATCGACGCCCCATCGCCCTACCCGACGCCTCACGCGTAGACGATGGAGAATCCACAAAGCAAGCTGCTACATCGAAAACTTACCGGTGATGCAGTTCATTAAAGAATCCTATCGCAATCGCTTGATACAGGAAGAATAAAGCAATTGGAACAAAAAATACAATCATCACAACGAAATAGAACCAATACTGCTTTGGTTGAGAATCCCTGTAGACCCGCATATTTCCGACGTAGCCCTTACCTGGCAAGACGAGAAATCTGGCTCGATATAGTACGATCGCTAAAAACGGTGGTACGCTCATACAGATGGTTCCAAATATACAGACGCCCACCAAGAAATGTTGCGATGCGGCGGGACTGAGCACGCGGCCTGGGTTGTCCAATCACTCCTCCAATTAGGCGCTCGAATCTAGGCCTTACGATTTCGCTTTTCGGTAGGTCGGGGCAGAAGGGCAAGCATGGCCGATCCTTCTGGGAATAGACGCCGGCGAGCATTCAGCTCTGGCGACCGCTATAGGCATAATCAGAGCCTCAAAAGGCTGATCTCAATTCAACCGATTGAACCGAATGGATCCAGATTAGATGATCCCCACAAGAGCATTCTAGAGCACTCCGCAAAAAGGTAGACTCCGAACAAGAAGAACAGAAAATATACAGAAAAACAGATCCAATATTCAATTGGATTGTCATTGCGATTGGGGAGAAGTCCTGGCGTATACCTATTAAAGGCCTGGGTTGCCGTAAAGGCTCTACCACTCTTGAACATCAGAACGGTGAAGCTGAACGGAAAACACACGGAAAAGCCGAAAAGAAACAGAACAATTCCTAGGAATAATCTAGCAGACATCTTGTCGTATGTTCCTGATCTACAGGGACGGTGCGCTGATAGAGATGCCCGCAATCAGCATACCACCTCCCATCACAATCTCGTATTGAACGGCTCCGGGCAAGGCGTTCCAATGACAAGAAAAGTCACATGCGGAACTAATACCAAAAACCGCCGTTTCAAGTATATTCATTCAAGGCACCGTCGCTACTTAGGGGCTCGCCGATGTGGGTTTCTACCAGTCGATTCGGGGCCGCCGAAACGATAGTATCCATCGACTTAATTAAGAGATCCCTCGCGGTCGGCCTCGGATCGTCCCTGCGAGCCCAACAGCTTTGCCTTTGCGGCCTGAAACTCGTCAGCATCGATCGCTCCCTGGTCTCGGAGCGCAACGAGCTTAGACAGCTCATCGGCGAGCGAGGGACCCGACGAGACGGAAGCTGACAGGCCCATTTCCTCGCGCCATTCCTCTCCCTTGGTCGCGAGGACCTTTGAAGTCGCCTCAATGATGTCGCGGACGTTCTTGCGATTTTTCCCGTGCGTCATCGCCGAGCCGAGGATCGTCTTAGCCCCGGATTGAACAGAGTTTGGGACCGGGCCCTTCATTTGTGCGCAGGAGCGCGCGGTAGTCGTGTCTACCCGGCACGCCGGCCAAATCTCTCGGCGGGTTGATAGGTGGGCGGCCCACGCCGAGGAAGCGCACCTCACCGGCACCGCGCTCGATCGCCTGAAAGGCTGGCAGCGGCTGGTCGTCCTCCGTTGGGCCCAGCTTAGGGGCTGGATTTCCGGTGAGCGGTCGCGCAGTGGCACTGGCCGCGCCCACGCATAATAAAAAGCCCACAACATGAAGCAGATGAGACTTGGTGATCTAGCACCAGTGGCTCAGCCCGTCGGCAGCTCATCTCCAAGACGCTGCGCGACCTTGTCTTCCAGCCACAACAGCCAGCCCTGTCTATCAAAATGGGTAATCGCCGCTGCGAAGCACCTCTCGACCATTTCTGAGGCAGAGCTTGGCCAGGGACCGTTGCGGAGGAAGATTACGGCGAGAAGGAAGCTCGCCATACGCATGATGGCCTTAAGCGACGCGTCGAAGGAAGTTGTATCGACTTGAATATAGACCTGCCCCTCGATCTCACGCCAAGCGAACTGCCTCGCCTCCCGCCCAAAGGGTTGGGCTTCATCGCGATACTCTTCTGCGGGGAGCCACGGATCCTGTACCAGCACGAGCGGTGCGGCATGCGCCTCCAGGAGGGCTCTAGCGATAGGCCGCAAAAGGGCGACTGCGCCGGCACCGGGCGGTGAGAACCCATTATCGATTGCCAGCTCCCTACCGTCTGGGGGATCGACGACCGCAAATACACGCCCTCGCTGTGCGAGTTCTCCAAGAGAGTCGATCAGACCGCCATTTCCGTTGAGGTACTCGACGACGGAACGGAGCCGGGGGCCTTCATAGCGGGTGACCTGAACTTTGTTCATAGGTAGATGACACCCACCGACTTTGGCGACATCCGGCCCGGGCCGTTCCAACGCCACTCGTTGCCGTTCGGATTCTGTATAATCCCAGTGTGGACCATCGGGCCGCCCATGGTTTGGGTCTGGGTAGAGCCTCTCCTTTGTGCCCGGTTTGAAATAGCTTCCCTTCCCGCTGCGTGGCGGTCCTCTTCCTCCCCACTTCCAGTCCGGCCCAGGCGGTCTCGTACCTTCGGATGGAGGGTACCACGGTACGGGGTCCGGGGGAGCGATTGGGGGCTCCTCCAAGAATGGAGGAATGGGGCCGATCTCTTCCTGGGTGAGAACGATAGGCTTCTTCTGCGCAATTCGGTGACCGGTCACCACCAGCTCGTCCACAGTTGTGCCCGGCAACGTGAGTTGCGGTACCGAAAGCGAAAGCCCCTGAAGATTGAGGCCTCCCCCGCCATTGACGCCTCCGGCCGCGACGCCGCCCTTTGCCCTTTACGCTTCGAATTGCTTGCTCAATCAGTCAAGGCGCAGACCACGGCATGCGTTCGGAAAGGAGACGCGACATGTTTGAGCCTGGGTGGTTCCAGTTTCGGACGGCGGAGGCAGACGGCCCA
>JBOHLG010000006.1:0-143198 GCA_050729515.1 Caulobacteraceae bacterium | reverse complement strand
GCGAGGACGATAGCGCCCCAGATCGCCAGGTTACGCAGGTTCATGCTTTCATCCCGTCGGAGGGCCAGCGTCTCAATTTAGGATGCCCTTGGTCCCCGCGCCACGTCTGTGACGGCCTCTTCCGCGTCTCTAAGCGCCCGCTCATCGCGCATCCCCCCAAAGGCGGCCAAGAACCGCGGCCTCACCAGCGCGATCGCCTTCGCCGGCCCCTCCTTCGCAAGAATCGGGCAAACCACCTTCCCGTCGGTGAAAATCGCTGCGGGAGCGGCGTGGCGAGCCGACGGCGGGACCGCTTTTAGGGCGCGGATTTCATCGCCGGTGAGGCGTTGCAGCCGGCCCGCGAGGGGCGCGATGTCGATCCGTCGTTGGTTGAGCTCAACCTCGAAACGACCATCCCACACGTGATCGACCAGAGGCGGATTTCCATGGCGGTCAAATTCGCCCGGCTCGCGCATGATCTTCAGTTCACGAGAATCACTTTCAAACCGGGCGCCAGCCAGCGAGGCGACGAAAGGCGCTCTCGAGAGCACTCGCAAGCCAAGGCGTTCAAGCGCTTGACGATTGCGAGCACGATCTGCCCCGGCGGCGCACTGGCAGGCGACGGCGAGGAACCGAAGGCGGACTCGAGGTTCGGCCGAGAGCAGCACATCAAGATCGATGCGGATCTCGCCGGCCAATCCGAACCGACACCGCTGAAGCAGGGCTGCGTCCGGATCGGCAGAGGCCCCGCGATCCTGTTCTCCTTGACCTTCGGCTGAGGCGGAGACGGCGCGACGAGCGCGCGCTCGGGCCGAACGAACGTCCTCATTCGCCGGATCCTCCAGCCAATCTTCGCCAATGGCGTTCAGCAAGGCGCGAAGTCTCGCCCGACGAATCCCAAGGAGAGGTCGAAGAACAAACACAAAGCGCCCTTGCGGCCACGCCGGAGACGGCGCCCATTCAGAGGGCGCGCCGAGCCGGGCGCCGGCGCTCCGCATCCACCGAGTCTCGAGAACGTCGTCGAGCGTATGGCCCATGAGAATGACGCTTGCGCCTGCTCGGCGCGCGGCCTGGGCGAGCAGTGCATGTCGCGCGACGCGCGCCTGTCCGGCGAGGTTTCCGCGTCCCGACCAACCCTCCCAGACAAGGGTCTGATGTTCTATGCCGAGGCGTCGCGCGCGCTCTTTGCACCAGACGGCCCATCGGTCTGAACCTGACTGGAGGCGGTGATCCACAGTAAAGGCGACGAGCCGGCGTCCGTGCGCCGCGGCCCAATCGGCGGCGATGACAAGGAGAGCCAGAGAATCGCCGCCGCCGGAAAAAGCCGCCGCAAGGGGCGCACGGTCCTGCTTCAGCAAGCGGCGATCGAGAATGCCCTGGGCCAGGAATGCGATATCGCTCGCGAACGCCGCAGCACGTTCAGCCGCATTTGGACTCGTGGCGAAGGACAAGGGCGTCTCGCCGGATTTGCCGATCGGCTTGAGGGTAACGACGCGAGAGCTCGTCGAGGGTTTCGCACGCATCGGGGTTCCTGCCCATTTCGTGCAGATCGCGCGATAGGTCGAGCACCGCGGCCGGCGCCCAGCTCGTCTGCGGCCAACCGCGGATCGCGCCTATGTCCGAGGTTGCAGCCTCTGGCCAATCCTTTCGCGCCATGAGCGCGCGCCCAAGATAGTATCTCGCCTCGGGCGCGCGCGGCGTATCACCGTAGCGCTGGACGAAAGCCTGGAATTGAGACTCCGCCGAAGCGTTGTCGCCGGCGAGAAACGCCGCCCTGGCGGCTTGGTAGGCGGCGTCGGGGGTTTGGGCTGGAGACGAAGTCGTGGAATCGGAGGTCGGCGGCGGCGGTGGTGGCGGCGGCGCTTGGGCTTTGAGCGCCTGTTCGACCGCCGTGAGTCGCGCCTCGAGAGAGGAGACCTTGGCAGCCAGATCGACATCCTGCTTCTGGGCCTGGTCGAGGTCGTGCCGCACGATCTCGATTTCGCCAGTAAGCGTCGCGAGCGTGCGATCTAGGGTGTCGAGCCTTTCGTCGACCGTGTTGAGACGGCCGTCGGTGTCGGCGGGCTGGATGACGATAGGTTGACCGGTGTCGCGACCCTGGAAGACGATCGCCCTCAGTTCCTTGACCACTTTCTCCATCTGATCGAGCCGTTTCGCCGAACGCTGATCGAGAGTGTCGTCAATCGGAGTCTGGGCCCAGGCGGCGCACGCCGCCGCCAGGGTAATGCCGAAGATGAGGGCGCATCCTGAAAGAGCGGGGAATGCTCGGGCGAACAGGACGCGCTTGGGACCGCCAGTTCTGGTCAGCCGCTTCTCGGAGGAGCGACTTGGCTTCGGGGCGGAAAATCCTGAAGTGCAAGGGGGGGTCTTTGGCTTCATTCGCCGCGGGCGCCTCCGGTGATGTCGGTCACCGCGTTTCGATTCTTCGCCCAGGCGGCCTCATCGTGTCCCGGGTCGATCGGCCGCTCCTTGCCATAGGACACGGTCTGGATCCGCGCCGGAGAGACGCCATGCTCAACGAGATAGGCCTTGACCGCCTCGGCCCGGCGCGCGCCGAGGGCGAAGTTGAACGCTTCGGTCCCGCGCTCGTCGCAGTTGCCTTCGACCCTGACGCGAACGTCAGGATAGCGATTAAGCCAGGAGGACTGCGCCTCCAGGACGGGGCTGGCGTCGGCCCGGAGCGCGTCGCTGTCATAGTCGAAATAGACCCGGTCGCCGGCGTTGATGACGAAGTCGCGGACCGACCCCGGGATCGGAGCGCCCGGATTCTCAGTCACTGCACCTGGCGTGGGAGGCGGAGCGTAGGGCGTTTCTACGGCAGGCGGCGTTGAGTTTGTCGCCGCCGGGCCCAACGGCTTAGGCCGCGATGCGCAGGCGGCCAGGCTCAGGGCGGCCGTGGCGATGATCATCGCCTGACATACGCGACTGGAATTCACTGTTGCTTCCGAGGACATGTCCCTGTGCTCCTGCTTCGACCACGCCGGCTCGAAGAGGCCGGAAAGCTCCGAATGCTCGCGATTCTGGCGAAAAGGTGGCGTTTGATCCTCGCCCGGTGAAGCTCCGAGTGATCTCCCCTAAGTTACTCAAAATAATCCGCCTGAGGCGGGGTGGTCAGTTGAGCAAGGGCGACCACGCGGCATCGGCGGCCGGAAGAGGATACGGAGCGGGCTCCGTCATGCGGCCCGAAATATCGGTGGTCCACAGCCTTGGAATTCCATCGCGGCTCCGCCTTGTGAAAATGATGACCCGGCTGTTGGGCGCCCAATCTGGGGCCTCATCCATGTAGCTCGAGGTAAGGATTGTCTCTCCAGATCCGTCGGGCCTCACAATGCCGATGTGGAACGTTTGACCCGTCTGTTTGGTGAAGGCGATGTATTTGCCATCGGGACTCCACACCGGGTCGGTGTAGCGCCCCTCCCCAAACGAGATGCGGTGCGCCGAACCCCCGCCGGCGCTCATGACGTAGAGCTCGGGCGTGCCGTCGCGGTCCGAATTGAAGACAATCTGACTGCCGTCCGGTGAGAAGGACGGCGAGGTGTCGATGGACGGGTCGAAGGTCAGCCTTCGCACCGCGCGGGAACCCAAGTCCATGACGTAAAGGTCGGAATTGCCATTCCTCACAAGAGAGAAGGCGACCTTGTTTCCATCTGGCGAGAAGCGCGGTGCGAACACCATCCCCTGAAAATGTCCAAGCGCTTCCTCCCGTCCGGTTTCGATGTTGAAAAGATAGATGCTCGAGCCGGAGGGCCGCAGCGACATGAACGTGATCTCTTGGCTCGTCGGCGAGAACCTCGGCGAGAAGACAAGCGCAGCGCCATTCGTCAGATAGCTCGGATTGGCTCCGTCTTGGTCCATAATCGCCAAGCGTCGGATCGGCTTGGTCGAAGGGCCGCTGACCGCGACGAAGACGATGCGGGTGTCGAAGTAACCTTTCTCGCCGGTAAGTTTCTCGTACACCGCATCGGCGATCTTATGGGCGATGCGTCGCCAGTTCTCAGGCGCCGAGCTGAACTGCAGCCCAAGAAGCTGTTCGCCGGCGTAGACATCCCAGAGCCGCACGTCCACCCGCAGCCGGCCATCGGCATCGCCCACCACAGCTCCGGTGAGCAAGGCCTGGGCGCTGATCGCCTTCCAGGAATTGAAATTGGGCTGGACGTTCACATCCGTGATCTGCTGCTGGAAACTCGTCGGGTCTAAGGGCCGGAAGAGCCCCGAGCGCTGCAGATCTGCCGTGACCACCTGACTGATCTGCGCGCCCACCGGTGAGCCGCCGATCTTCGGAATGGCGATCGGCAGCGGCTGATTGATGCCTTGGTCGACATTCACCACGATGTCTGCGACGGCCGGCCGGGCCGCCAAGCCCGCTGCAAGACAGAGCACGGCGGCCACGCACAGCCAGACCGAAGATTTCGTGCGACTCATCCCCTCATCCTTTCTAGCGGCCCGAACACGCCTTCGAAGCGACGAAGTTGATCGAAAAGTCCTTGTCCCAGAATTCGGCGGCGTACGGCGCGGCCTGGTAGACCGCGGCGACGGCTCTGAGCGTCGAAGCTGCAGTCGCCGGGTCAGAGGAATGTTGTCGACCACCCGCGTCCGCCTGAAGCACCTCACCGTTGTCGCCGACCGCAAGTTTCACGGTGACGTCCACCGGAGCCGCACCGCCGCAGTTCTTGAACCAAAGACGATTGAGCAATTCGCTCAGCCCTTCGATGTCGCTCAGGGAGATCGCATCGGCCCCAGTCCCGGTCTGGGTCCGGGTTGCAGTTCGGGCTTTCGCCGCGCCGCGCGCCGCACGACCAGATCTCGCCTTGGCCGCAGCCTCCTCTTTAACGAGGCTGGCGGCGAGCGCAGCTAGGCTGAAACTTGGCCGGCGCTGCGTAGAACGCGGCGCGGGTCTCGGCGAAGCTTGAATCGGGAGTTCGGGAACCGTCGGCGCGGCCCGGCGAACGGGGAGTCTGGGTGTCGGTGTCGGCGCCTGCGCCCTCGCCGCTGAAATTGCTGGACGAGGAATGCCCGAGTTCGTCGGCTTGGGGCTCGCGGCGGGATGGGCGAGCGGAGCGGCGATGGCGCTCTGGGCGGACTGCGAAGGGCCACTTGCGACGAGATTGATCGGAACGGCGTCTCCCAATGGAGTTGGCAGTGCCGGCGAAAGCCAGACGATGAAAAAGAATACCACCACATGAAGGACGACGGCGGCCAAAAACCCCGGAAAGAGACTTTCCCTGCGCCTGGAACTGAGCGCCGTCATGAATTCAGCCGGCGTGCGATTGGTCCGACCGATCGTTCGCGCCGGAGCTGGGGCCGCCGCTCTCGGTGATCAGATTGATCGAGGAGAATCCGGACGCGGAAAGGGCGGCCATCACCTGGGCCACCAGCGCGTACCGGGCCCGCCCGTCAGCTCTGACGTAAATCGGTTTGGATCTGGCCTCGCCCGCCGTCTGTTGAAGTGCGGGGGTAAACGCGTCGAACGGAACCTGATCGCGATTGATGAAGATGGTTCCGTCGGCGCGCACCGATATGGTGATCGGCTTGGCCTCATCCTGGAGCGCCGAAGCTTCCGTCCGGGGAAGTTCCAGTGGGACGCCCACGGTAAGCAGCGGCGCAGAGATCATGAAGATGATGAGAAGGACCAGCATGACGTCGACCAGGGGCGTGACGTTGATTTCTGAAAGCGCCGCGCGCCGGCCGCGCCGGCTGCGCCCCCTCCGCCGTCCAGCCGAATATGCGTCGTGAATCGAGAGCGCCATCCTCGTCCTACTTTCGCTCCGCCAGCCGACGCTGGATCGCGGTGACCAAGTCGTCGGCGAAACCCTCCAGCCGAGCCGAGTACTTGCCGGCGTCGGTCGAGAACTTGTTGTAAAAGATGTAGGCGGGAATCGCCGCAACCAGTCCGATGGCGGTGGCGAACAGCGCTTGGGCGATCGACGGCGCCACCACCGAGAGGTTGGTGTTCTTGACGATAGCTATGGCCTGGAACGCGTGCATGATCCCCCACACCGTGCCGAAAAGGCCGATGAAGGGAGACGCCGTGGCGACGATAGCGAGCGAACCCAGTCCTTCCTCCACCTTCTGGCCCTCTCGCGCCACCGCCGAATCGAGAAGTCGATCGATCCGCTCAATCAGGAAAGCGGCCTGAGCGTCGGCCACGCCCGAAGCGAGTAGACCCTTGCTCCTTGCCTCGCGCCATTCGCGCAGGGCGGTCTGAAGCATGCGCGAGAGCGCATCGCGGGGAGCCGCGCCCGCTGCCTCGGCGATCTCTTCGAGCGCGCGACCGGAAGCCACGTCATCTTCGAATCGCGCCGCCTGGCGATTGAGAGCGCCAATGCGGAAGATTTTGTCGATGATCACCGCCCACGACCAAAGGGAGGCCAGAGCGAGCGCGATAAGGATGGCCTTCACGACCCAGTCCGCCTCGAGGAAAAGATGCGCGATGGAGAAGCTCTCGGGCGTGACGACGCCTGCGGGGTTCATGCTCTCTCGACGGCCTCTATTCGTTCGCGGCGGGCGCGCATCGCGCCAGCCAATGGTGAAACTATGGCGCTAGACCGGGTTGGAAGGGACTGGCGCGGTCACGCTTCGCCCTCGAAAAGGCCGGGCTCGCAACCAGAGAGTGAAGGAGCCGACAGGCCCAGGTGTGCGTACGCCCTGGCGCAGGCGATCCTTCCACGCGAGGTGCGTTGGATAAACCCTTGCTGCAGCAGGTAGGGTTCGATCACGTCCTCGACCGCGTCTCTTGCTTCGGCGATTGCGTAGGCGATGGTCTCGACGCCGGCAGGACCTCCGCCATAATGGCCGATAAGCGCCGAGAGATATTTTCGATCCAGGGAGTCGAGACCGGACGCGTCCACCTCCAGGCGTTGCAGCGCCCGGTCGGCGCAGGCAAGATCGATCAAGGGCGCGCCTTCGGCGGTGGCGAAGTCGCGCACACGGCGAAGGAGGCGACCCGCGACACGCGGCGTTCCCCGGGCGCGGGATGCGATTTCGGAGGCGGCCTCACCGCCCAGAGCCAAGCCCATCCGCTGGGCCGCACGAAGCACGACTTCCTTCAGCTCCACTGAAGAATAGAAATCGAGGCGCAAGGGAATTCCGAAACGGTCACGAAGTGGGTTCGCCAGGAGGCCGGCCCGGGTCGTGGCGGCGACGAGCGTGAAGGGCGCCAGATCGATGCGGACCGACCGCGCCGAGGGCCCCGCTCCGATCACCAGGTCGAGCGCATGATCCTCCATCGCCGGATAGAGAATCTCCTCAATATTCGGGGCCAAACGATGGATCTCGTCTATGAATAGAACGTCCCTCGGCTCGAGATTAGTGAGGATCGCGGCAAGGTCTCCCGCTTTGGCCAGAACCGGCCCGGAGGTGCCGCGAAAGTTCACCCCCAGTTCGCTGGCGATGATCTGAGAGAGAGTGGTCTTGCCTAGACCCGGGGGTCCAAAGAGGAGGACGTGGTCCAATGCCTCCTGACGTTCTCGTGCGGACGTAATGAAGACCTCCAGGTTGGCCTTCACCTGTGTCTGGCCGACGAATTCGCGCAGAGTGCGCGGTCGTAGCGCCCGATCTGGCGCTTCAGGAGGCGCCGCCTCGGCCGAAACGAGACGGTTCATTTGCCAAGGTCCTGAATGGCAGTCTTGATGAGCGCTGCTTCGGGAACACTGTCTCCAAGCCGAGCAGCCGCTCGCTCTACGGCGCGGCGGGCGTCCGATTCCGCCCAGCCCAGCGAGAGGAGGACGGCGACAGCATCGCCGGTCCGCGGGCTGGACTGATCCGTCGCCCCGATGCAAGTGGCTGCGTCAGCTTCAGCCGAGAGCCTTTCCTTCAGCTCGGAAACGATCCGCTGGGCGAGTTTGGGGCCTACACCATTGGCGCGAGCGAGCGCCGCGCGATCGCCTCTGGCGATTGCGGCGGTCAGTTCGCGAACCGAAAGCACATCCAGCATCGCCAGGGCGGCCTTCGGGCCGACGCCCTGGACCGATTGCAGCAGAACGAATGCGCTGCGATCCTCCCTGATGAGGAAGCCATAGAGCCGGGCCCCGGAACTCTCAGTCCACTGCGTCTCGATGTGGAGCACCGCCTCCTCGCTGGACGCAGGCAAGCGCATCAATGTCCGAGTTCCGCAGCGGACGACGTATCCCACGCCCCGCACGTCAATGAGTACGTCTTCCTCGCCCTGATCGACCACGTGACCTGTCAGGCGTCCGATCACGCCATCGCCTTTGAGCTGAATTCGGTCCGGGAGTGGGCGTGGGTGATGGCGACAGCCAAAGCGTCCGCGGCGTCCGCGCTCGGCGTCCCAGCCGTCGGCAGCAGTCGGGACACCATGAAGGCGACCTGGTGTTTCTCGGCGGCGCCCGAACCGGCGAGCGCTTGCTTGACGGCTCTTGCGGCGTACTCCGCAACGCTGAGCCCGGCATCCGCAGCGGCAATCATCGCCGCGGCTCTTGCGTGGCCAAGTTTCAGGGTCGAAGAGCCATTGGCGGTGGCGAAGCTCTCCTCCACAGCGGCCTCGTCGGGGTTGAATCGGTTCACTATCTTTCGAACCTCACGGAAGAGCGCGAGCAGTCTTCCGTACAACGGGAGCGACTCCTCGGGCCGAATGACACCGTGCTCAAGGTGGGAAAGCCTCGATCCGTCGAGACAGATCACGCCCCAGCCGGTGCGACGCAGACCGGGATCCAGTCCAAGGATGCGAATCGGCCCTGACATGCGCCCGGAGCATCGCGCCCGCCCAGCCTAAGGGGAAGCCGCCTTATCCTTAAGGAATGCTTACCACCCCGGCAGTCAGACTGTCGCTTGCTCCTCTAAGGCCGGGGCCACTTCGAGGGCCGTCCAAACATCCTGGACATCCTCTTCCTCCTCAAGGGCGTCGATAAGTCTGAAAAGCGCCGCCCGCTCCTCGGCCCCCAGAGGCGAAGCGATTTTCGGCCTCCACACCACCCCGGAGGAGGTTGGCGCTCCAAGAACGGACTCCAGGGCTTCGGCGATCTCAGTCAAGCTTTCGACAGCCGTGAAGATGAGGCGACACTCGCTGTTGACCTCTACATCAAGCGCGCCAACGGCGATGGCGGCCTCGATGACCGCCTCTTCGGACCCCGACAAGGAAGGATAGACGATCCGCCCCAGACGCTCGAACATGAAGGCGACCGACCCGCTTTCCCCCAGATTGCCCCCGAATTTGCCGAAGATCGAACGGATGTTGGCTGCGACGCGATTGCGGTTGTCGGTAAGGGCCTCGACGATCACCCCGACTCCGCCGGGTCCAAACCCCTCGTATCGGATGTCCTCCATGGCGTCGGCCTCCCCTCCACTAGCCTTGCGAATGGCGCGATCGATGTTCTCCTTGGGCATCGATTCAGCCCGGGCGTTGGCGATCGCCAACCTCAGTCTCGCATTCGATGTGGGATCGGGCAGGCCGGATCGAGCCGCGAGGGTGATGTCTCTCGAGAGCTTAGAAAAGACCTTCGAGCGAACCTTATCCTGACGGTCCTTTCGGAACTGGATGTTCTTGAACTTTGAGTGGCCGGCCATGATGAAAGAGCTGTTTGACGATCGATAGCTTGTACCTTCGTGGCCGGGTCTTCGCCAGCCTCCGGCTTCCCTGTAACGGGCGCTTACACGGGAATGCTGCGGCCGAGCTCGGGAACAGCTTGAGATAACCTGCCGCCAACGCGAATGGGCTCTATCCGCCTCGCCAATCCACTGGCCGAATCCGTCTCGACCAGCAATCCGCAGACCGTCGCCGGGCCTTCGGCCGGTTTGAAGCGACCACCGGAAATCCGGGTGGTGAATCGACGCAACGGTTCTTCCTTGTGGTTGCCAATGACGCTGTCGTAGTCCGCGCAGGCGCCCGCGTCCGTCTGATAGGCGGTTCCGCCGGGTAGGATCTGAGCGTCCGCCGTGGGGACATGCGTGTGGGTGCCGACCACCAGGCTGGCGCGTCCATCGCAGAAGTGGCCCATCGCCATTTTCTCGCTCGTGGCCTCGGCGTGCATATCGACGACGATGGCGTCAGCGGCCTCGCCCAACGGGCAGGCCTCGAGCTCACCATCGATGGCGGCGAAGGGATCGTTGAGGGAATCCATGTGCAGCCGACCGAGCAGATTGATCACGAGCACGCGTCTACCGGCGGCGGTCTCGAACAATTGCGCGCCACGCCCGGGGGCATCGGACATCGGCGGGTAGTTCAATGGCCTCAGAAGTCGCGGTTCTCGGACGATGTAGGTCAAGGCTTCCTTCTGATCCCAGGCATGGTTGCCAAGGGTGAGGCAGTCCGCCCCCGACGCGAACAGCTCTGCCGCGGTCGACTCGGTTATTCCGAAGCCGGCGGCCGCATTCTCGGCATTGACGACGACAAACTCGATTTGCAGCCGACGGCGAAGGTCGGGCAGGTGTTGCGACAGACCCTCTCGGCCCGAGCGGCCGATCACATCGCCGAAGAAAGCAAAACGCATCTAGCGGACCCTTTGCGTCTCCGTATAGGCCGTTTCGGTCAAAATGGCGTCGAGTAGCTCGTCGAAGGGTTCCAGGGGCACTCTGTCGACCTCCTGGCCGGCGTAAGCCAGCCCGATCACGAACAAACGACCGCCGCGTCTGAGCTCGGCGAGAGTTCGATCAAAACAGCCGGCGCCCTGCCCAAGACGCCCGCCCAAGCGGTCAAACGCGAGAACGGGAGCGATCACAAGGTCAGGCCGCAACACGCAGGCCCGAGGGGGTGGAGCGGGAAAGCCAAAATAGTCCCTTTCGAAAGGAAACGCGCACTCGCGAAACTCCAAAGGCGCATGTGGATCGAGTGCGGCGGGGAAGGCGATCTTCGCTCCTGCCGCCGCAAGTCGTCGCAGCAGCGGGTCCGGACTGAGTTCCGAGTTTTGAGCATTGTAGCCGCCGACTTTCCCGAACCTGGAGATGAGTCCGAGCGGCAGCAATTGGGCCGCCCTCTCATCAGCGGTCGGATCTGATGATGCGAGCCTGCGACGCACCCTGCGCATCGATCGGCGCATTGATTGTTTCTGCAGGGCGAGTGGGGCCGGATCCAAGGGCTCTGCGGCTACGTTGAACTGGCGGCGCCGCGAGAACCGTGAAGACGTGGCAATCCCCTCGGACCTGGAAGACCAGGTGGGCGCCGCGTGTTCAGGGCCACGGCCCAAAGCAGAGGCAGTTCCCGATTGAGGTGATTAAGGTCCCCGGGATGTACTTGCCTTCGACGCGAACCGCAGCATGACCCGCCGCGGTCAAAGGTAAATAAGACCGGTCCGGAGCACAACCGGGATCTTCAAGGGCTCGGAGCGGCAGGTCCATCGGCTTGGGCCATCGATTCGAGTCGCGCCGCCAAGGTGTGGATGGCGGTGGCGGCACGCGCTTCGATGCGGGCGGCCTCCTCGCGCACCGTCTCCACTTCGCTGGAGTGAACCCTCAGCCGTGCGCGGGCGTCGACAAGCTCATCGGCCAGGAGCAGCGCACCCATGAGAATGAGGCGCGTCTCGCCCAGCGGCCCCACTTGCCCCCCTACTTGCTTGACCTGCTCATCCAGGAGCACCGCCAGCGATTTCAAGCGCGACTCCTGACCATCCTCACAGCCAACGGCGTAGGACTTGGAATTCACTTCGATCGTGACCTGTGCCATTCCCTAGCTCGCTGATTTCGCCAGAAGGCCCTCGAGATCGACGATCGCCTCGGCGAGGGCTGCGGAGGCCGCCTGTCCGGCTTGCTCCAGCCGACGGCTCCTGGCGCGGGCCGAATCGAGTTCGGCCGCAAGACGGCTTCGATCCTGATCCGAAGTCCCCCGCGCGTGTTCCCCGGCCTCGGCCAATCGGCCCTCGACGCGTTGTTCAAGGAGATGAATCGCGCGTTCGAGACGCCGCGTCGCCGAATCCAGGGCCTCGCCGGTATCGGAGTTTGCCATGCCGAGTTGCGTCTCGCCCGCCCTTACTGGGCGTATAGCCCAGTTCGCCCCCGACCAGCAAAGCCGTCGCGCCTTACCGGCCGCCTGAGGCTCGATCTTGACTTCCGCAGTCGCGCCGCACAACCACGTCTGCACCCCAGGGAGTTGCTGGAATGACCGTTCGCGTCGCGATCAATGGTTTCGGCCGCATCGGTCGGCTCGTCCTGCGTTCCATCGTCGAGCACGCGCGCCGCGATATCGAGGTGGTGACCATCAACGATCTTGGCCCGGTGGAGACAAACGCTCATCTCCTTCGGTACGACTCGATCCACGGCCGCTTTCCTGGCCATGTGGCAGTCCAGGGAGAGACGATCGATGTTGGGCTTGGTCCCATCCAGGTCACCGCGATCCGGGACCCCGCCGCTTTGCCTCACGCCCAGAATGGGGTCGATATCGCCCTGGAATGCACGGGACTTTTCACATCGAGAAAGGCGGCCCAGGGCCATCTTGAAGCGGGCGCTCGCAAGGTCCTAGTCGGGGCTCCTTGCAAGGACGCTGATCGAACCGTCGTACTAGGGGTGAACGAAGACACCCTCACATCGAGCGATCTCGTTGTTTCAAATGGATCGTGCACGACGAATTGCCTGGCGACGGTCGCCAAGGTTCTGGTCGACTTGTGCGGAATCGAACATGGTTACATGACGACCGTTCATTCCTATACCAACGATCAACCCACGCACGACGGCCTTCACTCCGACCTGTATCGGGGGCGCGCGGCGGCCATGTCGATGGTTCCGACCTCGACCGGGGCGGCCAAGGCGATCGGCCTCGTTTTGCCCGAACTGGCAGGCAAGCTCGACGGCTCCTCAATAAGGGTCCCAACGGCCAACGTCTCGGTCGTCGACCTCAAGATGGTCCCAAGCCGTGAGGTCGACCGCGAGGAGATCAATCAGGCGATGTCCGAAGCGGCTTCCAAAGGCAGGTTGCGCGGCATTCTCGCGGTGACCAACGACCCCTTGGTTTCCACCGACCTCAATCACGTCTCGGCCTCGGCCACGGTCGCGCTTCCTCAGACGCAGGTGATCGGAGGAAGGTTGGCGCGGGTTCTCGCCTGGTACGACAATGAATGGGCGTTTTCGACGCGAATGTCGGACGTGGCCCTGACCATGGCCAAGATCGCCTGAGGTGGCGACCCGATCCTTGGACGACGCCGATGTCCGCGGCCGACGCGTGCTCGTGCGGGTCGACTTCAACGTGCCGATGGCTGGGGGGCGGCCGACCGACGATTCTCGGCTGAGAGCCGCACTTCCGACGCTGCGAAAACTCAAGGACGCGGAAGCGAAGATCATCCTCGTCAGTCATCTAGGTCGTCCACGGGGGCGATTCGATGAGTCGAAGAGTCTGCGTCCCCTCGCGGCTGAGCTGGCCAAGCTGCTCGGAAGCCCAGTTGCTTTTGGCGAGGATTGCGCCGGCCCGGCCGCCAGGAAGAGTGCGGAGGCGCTGAGTGCGGGCGAGGTGCTTCTGCTCGAGAACCTGCGATTTCACCCAGGCGAAGAGGCAAACGATTCCGGCTTCGCCGCGGCGCTCGCGTCGCTGGCCGATCTCTATGTCGCAGACGCCTTGTCGGTGTGCCACCGCGCCCATGCCTCGACGGAGGCGATCACGCACCTTCTCCCCTCCTACGCCGGAGAGGGCCTGAAGCGCGAGCTGGAGATGCTGGATAGGGCGCTCGGTCAGCCGCGACGCCCCCTCATGGGGCTGATCGGCGGCGCAAAGGTCTCCACCAAACTCCGAGTCCTGCGGCGGCTCGTGACGAAGCTGGAAGCCCTGGTCATCGGAGGGGGGATGGCGAACACCTTCATCCTCGCTGGGGGAAGAAACATCGGAGCGTCCCTGTGCGAACCTCTCCTTGCCGGCGAGGCGGTCGAGATTCTGGCCGCCGCCGACGCGCACGGATGCGAGATTCTCCTACCTGACGATGTCGTTGTTGACGGAAGTGCGGGCGTGCGGGAGATCGCGCTTGGAGAGATCACGGACGACGAAAGGATCATGGACGTCGGCTCCAAGAGCCGCGCCAAGATCAAGGGCGCGATGGATCGGGCGGCGACGCTGATTTGGAACGGACCGCTGGGGGTCTTCGAAACGCGACCATTCGATGCCGCCACGACCGACGCCGCCAAGTACGCCGCTTCGCTGGTGCAAAGGGGCGCCTTGATCGCCATCGCCGGCGGCGGGGATACGGTCGCGGCTTTGAACCACGCCGGCGTCACGGACGACTTCAGCTTCGTCTCGAACGCCGGAGGCGCCTTCCTCGAGTGGATGGAGGGACGAAAGCTGCCAGGCCTCGCCGCCTTGAATTCGTGGCCGGACGAGGCGATTTCGTGAGGGGACGGCCGTGCGGCCGACCTTCTCGATTCCGGAGCATTCCACCAAAGATGGCGTTGGTCCGCCGACTCTACCTTGTCTCGCCTCCCGAGATTGTGAACGTCGACCGGTTCGCCGGAGAGCTGAATGGCGCTCTCTCGACAGGGACGGTCGCCGCTTTTCAGCTTCGCCTCAAATCGGCCAATGACGAGTCGATCGCGCGCTGCGCCAAGCGGTTGGCTGGGGTCTGCGCCGCAGCCGATGTCGCCTTCATTCTCAATGATCGGCCGGGTCTTGCCGCCGAGTTGGGTTGCGACGGCGTTCACATCGGGCAGGCTGATGGGACTCTCAAGGAGGCTCGACGCCTTGTCGGACCTGAAAGAGTGGTCGGAGTCTCCTGCCACGGGAGTCGACACCTGGCGATGGAAGCCGCCGAAGGTGGCGCCGATTACGTCGCCTTCGGCGCCTTCTTTCCTAGTCCCACCAAGCCGACGGCGGTCCGCTGCGATCCTGAAGTCCTTTCCATCTGGCGGGAGACGACGACCATTCCGAGCGTGGCGATCGGAGGCGTGACCGCCGAAAACTGTGCGGTCTTGGTGGTCGCCGGCGCCGACTTTCTCGCCGTTTCTTCGGGTATCTGGAGCCATCCGGGTGGACCAGCTTGGGCGGTTCGAGCTTTCTCCGCGGCGATCGGCGGTGCACAAACGGTATCTCCTGGGAGCGATCTTGCCCCGTCTCCGACGCTCATCTAGATTCCGCAAAGGCTCTTTCGCCTATTCCTGACCGAAGCATGAAGATCAACGGCAACGCCATTCGCGTAGGCAACGTGATTCAACACGACGGCGGCCTATGGCTCGCGGTCAAGACGGCGCACGTCAAACCCGGGAAGGGCGGGGCCTTCGCCCAGGTCGAACTCAAGAACCTCATCGATGGTCGAAAACTGAACGAGCGATTCAGATCGTCGGACAACGTCGAACGGGTGACCCTGGAGCAAAAGGAGTTCCAGTTCCTCTATGAACAGGGCGACGCTCTGGTTTTCATGGATCAGAAGACGTTCGATCAGATCGAGCTCCAGAAGGCGTTCGTTGGTGAGGACCAGGCCCGATTCCTCCACGACGGAATGGTCGTCTCCCTCGAATTCCATGAAGACCGCCCAATCGGCATCGAACTGCCCGAAAGTGTCGTTCTACAGGTCGTCGAAACCGAACCCACAGTGAAGGGCCAGACTGCCTCCTCGTCCTACAAGCCCGCAAAGGCGTCGAATGGGATGCGGATAATGATCCCGCCGTACATGGGCGAGGGCGAACGGATCGTCGTCTCCACCGAAACCGGCGAATATCTTCGTCGGGCAGATTAGGGCGCGTGACGACACCCAGCGCCCTCCTCACCGTCATGATTGCTGCAACCCGCCGAGCCGGGCGCATTCTGGCGCGCGACTTCGGCGAGGTGAGCGAACTGCAAGTCTCGAAAAAAGGAGCGGCCGACTATGTCTCCGCGGCCGACTTGAGGGCCGAACAGAGCCTCTTCGAGTCGCTCAGCAAGGCGAGGCCCGGTTATGGGTTCGTGGGCGAGGAACGCGGGCCTGTCGAAGGCACAGACAAGACCCATACCTGGATCGTCGATCCCCTCGATGGGACGACCAACTTCCTGCACTCGATGCCGCATTTCGCCATCAATATCGCTCTTGAGCGAGAGGGCGCGATCGTGGCCGGCGTCACCTACAACCCGGCTAACGGGGACCTCTTCTGGACCGAACGCGGCCGCGGCGCCTTTTTCAATGGCAAGCGCATCCGCGTGGCCGAGCGAACCCGCCTTTCGGAAGCTGTGTTCGCCACCGGGATTCCCTTCCTTGGCCATGGTCAGCACGGACGCTTTCTGAAGGAGCTTCACCAAATCGCTCAACAGGTCTCGGGAGTCCGCCGGTTCGGCTCGGCCGCCCTGGACCTCGCATGGGTGGCGGCCGGTCGTTTCGACGGCTTTTGGGAAAGGGATCTGGGCGCCTGGGATGTTGCGGCCGGAATCTTGATGGTGGCCGAAGCAGGAGGAATGGTGACGGAAGCCGATGGCGGATCCAATCCTCTTGCGTCCGGCTCGATCTGCGCGGCCAATCCGCAACTCCACCCGTTGCTTCTCGAAAAGATTCGAGCCTCTGGCTAGGTTGGGGCCGGCAAGCTTCGAGACCGGCGCCGTGCCACTGACCCGCCGGCTGTTCACAATCGCTGGCCTCGCCGCGCTCGGCGCTCCCGGGATCGCGCGCCCCGAGGCGAGGCCGGCGCTGGTCATCGCCCTGAACGGGCGGCGCGGCCAGCTTCCCGCCCCCACGCGCGAAGATCTCCAGCGCGCCATTGCGGCAGGGGCCGACTTTCTCGAAACGCCCCTCGTTCCCACTCAGGACGAAGCGCTCGTCGCCCTGACTTCGGATGAACTCTCCGGTTTCACCGACGTGTCCAGTCGATCCGAATTCGCCAATCGAAAGTCATCGCGAACGATCAACGGAGTCTCCGTCACAGGATGGTTCGTTCAGGATTTCACATTGGCGGAGCTCAGGAGTCTGGCGCTCGAGGCGCCTGGAACGCATCGTCCGGGATCTCCATCCTCAATCCTCTCGATCGAGGATGTCATCGACGAGGCGCGCAAGGGGAGCGTTCGAACCGCCCGGGTCATCGGAATCTACGCCGGGCTCGCCGATCCGCAGCGCTATGCGAATGGTGGCCTCAGCGTCGAGCCCCGGCTGGCCGACGTCATCCGTTTGGCGGGCTATGATTCTCCCGCCGCCGCGAAGTACGTTTACGCACGTGAACCTGACGCCCTGCGTCAGATGCATCGCCTCTGCCAAGTTCGGCTGGCGCTGCGTCTCGCCCCTTCGTCCCAAGTCGCTCCGACCGGGGCCGCGGCGGAGACGGACCCAGATTTCGCTGACATTCGCAGCTACGCCCAAGCCGTTGCGCCCGACGCCGGAATACTCGTCGGCGCCCACGGACCGGATCTCATCGGAAAAATGAAGAGCGTGGGTCTGGCCATCCATGCGTGGGCCCCCGTGGAGAGCCGAAGCCTTCGGCAAGAAGCCAAGGTGCTGAACGCAATTTTCGCATCCGGCGTAGACGGGATCGCCACCGACGCGCCCAAACTCGCGCTCAAGTCCCGCAGGTCCGACCTCGCCGCTCGGGGGAGATGAGCTTCAGGCCGCCTGGGCGCCGAATTGGAGGCTCGCCAGGCGAGAATAAAGACCGCCACGAACCGAGAGTTCAGTGTGAATCCCGCACTCGACGACCTTGCCGCGATCCATCACAACGATGCGGTCCGCGCTCATCACTGTGGCCAGTCTGTGGGCGATGACCAGCGTCGTACGGCCTCCCATCGCGCTGGCGAGCGCCTTTTGAACCAAATCCTCGTTTTCAGAATCAAGCGCGCTTGTCGCTTCGTCGAGCAAGAGGATGGGCGCGTTCTTGGCCAGCGCCCGGGCGATCGCCAACCTCTGCCTCTCGCCGCCTGATAAGCTCCTTCCCCTTTCTCCGAGTGGGGTGTCGTAGCCCTTGGGAAGGGCCGAGATGAACGAATCCACCTGCGCCGCTTTCGCCGCGGAGAGGAGCGAGGCTTCGTCGGCCTCTTCGTCCGCCAGTCGCAAATTGTCCATGGCCGAACCTGAGAACAGAGGGGCGTCCTGAGCCACCAGAGCAATTCTCCCTCGCACCTCCGCGGGGTCCGCCTTCGAAACGTCGATCCCATCGATTTTCACGACCCCCGATTGGGGATCATAGAAGCGCAGAAGCAACCGAAAGACCGTGCTCTTTCCCGCCCCCGAAGGACCGACCAGGGCGATCCGCTCTCCGGGTCTGACCTTGAGGTCGAATCCGTTCAGCGCCGGCTGGTCGGAGCGGCCCGGATAGGCGAACGTCACCCTTTCAAGCGCCAAATCTCCTATCGGAGGCTTGGGCATCGGCCGGGGACGCGCAGGAGCGGTGATCGCCGGATTCGCCGCCAGCATTTCGCCGATCCGCTCCATGGCGCCGGACGTCTTTTGGACATCGCCCCAGGTTTCGCCAAGTGAGCCCACCGCTCCGGCGGTGAGGATGGCGACGATCACGAACTGGAGGAGCGCACCTGGGCTCATGGTGTGGTCGACAAACGCCGCTACCGACGCCCGCCAGAGTACCAAGCCAACTCCTCCGGCAACCAGCACCATCACCAGTAGGGTCATTGCGGCCCTGGCGCGCACGCGCGAGAGCGAAGCGTCGAAAGCGGTCTCCACGGCCGCCTTGAAGCGCCCGGCGGCCGAAGCCTCGCGCCCGAACGCTTGAATGGTGTCGAGCGCCTCGAGAGTCTCGCCGGCATATCCAAGAGCCTCAGCGAACTTCCACTGAGCGACCGCCGAAAGGCGCCGGACGCGCCGGCCGACGGAGATTAGCGGCGCGATGGTCAGCAACGCCAGAAGCGCGACGAAACCGGTGAAGCCGGGATTGATCACGATGAGCATGCTCAGGCCGACGACGACGATGAGGAGATTTCGCAGGGCGACGGCAATCGACGAGCCGACCATATTCTCGACGATCGTCAGGTCAGTCGTCATGCGTGAGAGCACTTCTCCTGTCTTGGTTGCGGCGAGCCAGGCTTGGTCGAGCATGACCACCCGCGCGTAGACCGCGGTTCTCAGATCGGCGACTACCCGCTCGCCAAGCTTGTTGATGAAGTAGAACCGTCCCGCCGTGGCCAGGGCGAGACCAAGCACGACCAAGCCAAGGATGATGAATTCGCGTCCAACGGCTCCGACGAGATGGGACGACAACCCCGCGTCGGCCAGCGAGCGGGCCGCGAAGGTTACGCCGAAGGTCGCGGTCGTGGAGAGAAGCAGAAAGATCCCGGCCAGGGCGGCGTCGGTCCAGTGGGCTCGGACGAAGGGCCGAAGTTGGACGAGCGGCTTCAGGCTGCGGTTACGCTGGACTGGGCGTTCAGGCGGTTCGGTGCGGCGTGGCTGTGGACGCCTGCTCATCGCCTTGCCCACACGCCACGCAAACGTTTAGACTGGAGGCTCTCGAGCCGCCCGCCACGCCGGCGGGTTTTTCGTTTTTCCCCGTGAGCGTCATGAAACAAGATACCCATCCAGATTACCACTTCATCACGGTGACGATGACCGACGGAACGACCTATCAAACGCGGTCGACCTGGGGCAAGGAAGGCTCCGCCTTGAACCTCGATATCGACCCGAAGACTCATCCGGCGTGGACCGGCGGTCATCAGCACCTGGTGGACCGCGGCGGACGCGTCTCCCGTTTCACCGCCAAGTATGGCGGATTCATGAAGAAGTAGGCGTGAGCGACCGAGGGCCGAGCGCGGATTCTCAGCGATCCGCGGGTCCTGGCTTCGCCTCTCTCCCTGAGCGCTCGAGACGGCAGCTGATCGGGCGCGTCGCGCGAGAGTTTCTCCTTTCACGCTGGAAAGGGCTGGTCGTCGCCCTCCTTTGTGCGGCCGCCTTCGCCGCCCTCTCCGGCCTTTTGCTGCGCATCCTGCAGCCGGCGGTGAACGAATTGGTTGTTCACCCCAACCTCAAGGCTCTGAGACAAATCCCCTTGGCGATCGCCGCCCTGGCCCTGGCCCGAGGCGTCGTCCAGATTGTCCAGGCGACCCTTGTCAATCAGATCGGCAATGGCGTGGTCGGCGACATTCAGATCGCCCTCTTCGCCAGCATGGTCAGAGCCGATCTGGCCCAACTGCGTTCATCCCATAGCGGCGCCTTCGTCTCCTCGGTCCTTTACGACGCTGGGCTGATCAGAGAGGCCGCCACGGGCGGGATGGTGAGCTTCATCCAGCAGAGTCTGACGCTGCTGGCCGCCGCCGTGGTCATGGCCGCCGCCGACTGGCGTCTCAGTCTTCTGGTGCTGCTGGCGGCGCCTTTCGTGACTCTGGTGTTGCGCCGCTACTCCGGCCGGGCCGTCAAGGCGGCGGTCGGCGCCATGGAGTCGACCTCCCGACTCTCCACCGCGATCATGGAAGGTCTCGACGGCGTGCGCGTCGTGAAGATGGAGAACAAAGAGGCCTACGAGCAGGCGCGGGTCGCCAAAGTGGTCCGTCGCCGACAGCGACACATCCTTTCCGGCGATAACGCCAGGGCGGCCGCAGCCCCGGTCTCAGAGACCCTGATGATGTGGGTAGTGGCCGCCGTCCTGGCCTATGAGGGCTGGCAAGCCGCGCACGGCCGCACCGACGTGGGCGCTTTTCTCGCCTTCTTCGCATCGCTGCTGACCGCCGCTCAGTCGCTGCGACAGATGTCCAATCTCGTCACCCTCATGGGGCAGGGCGCCAGCGCTGCAGTGAGGCTCTTTGCGGCCCTGGATGTCGAGCCGGAAGTGAGGAACGCGCCCCACACGCGCGCCCTTTCGCGCGTCGACGAGGGGGTGTGGTTCGAGGACGTCAGTTTCGCCTACGGTCAGGAAACGGTCATCGACGAGGTCTGTCTCGAAGCAAAGAGAGGTGAAATCGTCGCCTTGGTTGGCCCTTCCGGCGCTGGAAAGAGCACCATCCTCAATCTCATTCCGCGATTCTATGACGTGACTTCCGGGAAGGTGAGGATCGACGGGAGCGATATCCGCGACTTCTCCCTCGCGTCCCTTCGCTCGCAGATCGGACTTGTCACTCAGGAGCCCTTCCTATTCGACGATACGATCGCCTCCAACATCGCCTACGCCCGATCCGGGGCCAGCGCTGAAGAGATTGAGGCCGCCGCGCGGGCCTCCGGCGCGCATGAGTTCATCCAGGCTCTGGCGCTCGGGTATGAAACCGGCGTCGGGGAGTCCGGCGCCAGACTTTCGGGAGGCCAGCGCCAGCGCATCGCCATCGCACGAGCATTCCTCAAGGACGCGCCAATCCTCTTGCTGGACGAACCCACCAGCGCGCTGGATGCGGAAAGCGAGGCGCTCATCCAGGACGCCCTCTCCCGATTGATGGCTGGTCGCGTCACCCTCCTGATCGCGCACCGACTCTCCACGGTGCGCAACGCCGACCGCCTTTACGTCATTGACAAGGGCCGCATCGTCGAGACCGGATCGCATGGAAGCCTCTTGAGGCGAGAAGGACTCTACAGCCGGCTGGCGAAGGCTCAGAACCTCGACTTTCTTCCCTCAATTGCGGAATGAAACGGCTGGTCGGATTCCCTGCGATTCAAAAGCTGCTAGGTTGGCTGGTCTGGATTTATGCGTGGGCGCTGACGCACACGGTGCGCTGGCGGATTGAGGACCCGGTCGCCGCCGAGGCGGCGCTCAGCGACCCGGCGGGAGCGATCACGCTCTTCTGGCATGGTCGCTTAGGCCACGCCGTGGCCTTTCTCCCATTCTTGAAATCCCGAGCGCGCCGAATTCTCATTTCTCTGTCGCGCGATGGAGAGTTCGTGGCCGAAGCGGCCAGGCGCCTGGGCGTGCCGGCCATCCGAGGCTCGGCGGAAAGGCCGGGCGAATTAGGCCGGAAGGGCGCGATTGAGGCGCTCCGGGAAAGCCGTCGCTTTCTGGCCTCGGGGGGCATGCTGCTGGCCACCCCCGACGGACCTCGCGGACCTCGTGAGGTCATGTCGCTTGGACTCCTGCAATTGGCGAGAACGGCGTCCTGTCGCGTGTTCCTTCTGGGTTTGGCGGCGAGGCCATCGGTCCCGATCCGGAGTTGGGACGCCACTCGACTGCCCCTGCCATTTGCACGGGCATTTCTGGTGATCATCGGGCCGCTGACCGTACCCGCCGTCATTGGACCCGAGGGCGCCGAAAGCTTGAGATCGGACTGGCAGCAGCGGATGGGGGAAGCGCAGTCGCGGGCCGAGGCGGCGCTGGCCGGCAAATCCGATTGAGCGCCTCTCTTCCCTGGGGATGGAGGGCCTATCGCCGCATCGGCGCATTGGCTTGGCCCTTGGCCGAGCTTGGTTTGAGGATGCGGGCGAGCGCCGGCCGGGAAGACCGGGCCAGGCTGGGCGAACGAATGGGCGCGTCGAATCTTGAACGCTCTGGGGGACGCCTTGCCTGGCTGCACGGAGCCAGCGTCGGCGAGAGCCTGGCCCTGCTGCCTCTTGTCGAACTCCTTTCCGGACTTCATCCGCAGGTGGAGATGCTGGTCACCTCCGGGACCACTTCATCCGCTCGGATTCTTGCCTCGCGACTTCCTCCTGGCGTCAAGCACCAGTTTATTCCTGTCGATCTTCCGAGAGCGGTAAATGGTTTCCTCGATCACTGGCGGCCCGACCTCGGCATTTTCGTTGAGAGCGACCTGTGGCCAAACCTCATCCATTCGGCCAAGGCTCGCGGCACGCGCCTGGCGCTCGTCTCGGCTCGCCTTTCCAGGCGAAGTCTCGAGCGTTGGCGTCTGGCTCCCGGTCTTCTGCGCTCCCTTCTGACCGCCTTCGACTTGATCCTGGCCAGGGATCAAGCCGTCGTCGAGGATCTCGCCAATTTTGGAATCGTCGTCGACGGAGTGGCGGACCTCAAGTTCGCCGCTGTATCCTTGCCGGCCGATACGAAAGATCTTGTCCGGCTCAGGGGGGGCGTCGCGGGACGTCGTGTCGTTGTCGCCTCGAGCACCCACTCCGGCGAGGAAGCGCTCATCGCCCGGGCCTTCACACGGATCCCCCTCGCCGAGCGGCGCAAGGCGCTCCTCATCCTGGCGCCTCGCCATTCCCGCAGGGCCGATTTGATTGCACGCGAGATCCGCCGGCTTGGTCTCACTTTCGTTCGACGAAGCCGCCGGCAAAGCCTGGAAGGCGCCGACGTCTGCCTTGCCGATGAGATCGGCGAACTTGGGCTATGGTATCGTCTTGCCGACCTCGCGGTGCTTGGGGGAAGCCTGAAACCGGGCGCCGGAGGCCACAATCCCATTGAACCGGCCCGCCTCGACTGCCCAATCGTGCACGGGCCATTCATCGACAATTGGCCGGTCTATCGGCAGCTCGACGCTTTCGGCGCGGCTCGTATCGTCCATCAAGCCGAGGATCTGACTGCGATTTTCGCCGAGCTGATTAGAGATCCTTCCTCTCTCTCGTCGGTGGCGCTGGCGGCGCGCAACTTCGTGGAGGCCAAGGAAGCGCAAACCAAGGACGCTCTTGGCAGGGTCCTGGAGATTGCACCCTGGTGAGGCTACGCACTCCGCGCTGGTGGTACCGCCGCGACCGAAATTCGATGACGATCACGCGGGCGCTGCTTACTCCGTTTGCTTGGGTCTGGGCGGCTCTGACGGCTAGGCGAGTGGCGCGACGCTGGCGCTTTGATCCCGCAATCCCGGTGATCTGTGTGGGCAACCTCACCGTGGGAGGATCGAGTAAGACGCCCGTTGTTCAAGCGATCGCCGAGCTCGCCCGCGCATCCGGGCGCGCGCCTCATGTCCTTGCTCGAGGCTACGGTGGAAGACTCCGCGGACCGGTCCGCGTGGATCCGAGCCGACATGGCGCGGAGGACGTCGGCGACGAAGCCTTGATGCTCGCCGCTGATACTCCGGTCTGGATCTCGCGCCAGAGGGCGGCCGGAGCCGCCGCAGCCGTCGCCGCCGGCGCCGGGATCTTGATCCTGGATGATGGCCACCAGGATCCGACCTTGAGAAAAACGGTCTCGGTCGTGGTCGTGGACGGCGAGACCCGCCTGGACGAATGGCCGTTCGGGGACGGGGCAGTATTTCCCACCGGTCCGATGCGTGAACCTCTCGAAGACGGACTGGCGCGGGCCGATGTTATCGTGATCGTGCTTCCAGTCGGTCTCGAACTCTGCGACCCCGAACTCCTGCGCCTTTTCGAGGGAAAGGCGTTGCAGATCGGACGTCTGGCGGCGTGCCGACCACCCCCGCAGGGTCCTCAAGTCGGCTTCGCCGCCATCGCCAAGCCCTGGCGCATGGAACAGGCGTTGGAGACCGTCGGCTGTGATCTGGTGGACTTCGCACCTTTCGCCGACCATCAACGCATTTCCCGATCCAGCTTGCGCTTCCTCGAAGCACGGGCGAACGCGCTGGGCGCTGGGCTCGTGACCAGCGAGAAGGACTGGGTGAGATTGCCTGTGGACTGGCGGTCCAAGGTGGCTGCCTGGCCGGTGAGAGTGAATTTCGATGATCCGGACGCGATGGCCCGCGCCTTGGGGATCGCCTCTAGGCGCCCGCCTTGACCGCGAAGCGCCAGGCCGCCTCGCCGAGGAGGGGGACACGGGCCGCCATCGAAGCGGCTTGAGGACTGTTGGCTGTCCCGTCGCGCGCGCGTCCGACAATCCCCTGCACGATGCCGGCCAGGCGAAAGCTGTTGTAGGCGAAGTACCAGTTGAGGTCGGGAAGACCGGCGCGGCCGGTTAGACGGCAGTATTCGTCGACGTACTCCTCCATCGTTGGGATTCCATGGGCCGCCGGATCCGGGATCGCCGAAATCGCGCCGTTCACCCACTGCATCAGAACGTAGCTGAAGTCGGCGAGCGGATTCCCCAGAGTCGAAAGCTCCCAATCGAGAACAGCAACGACCTTTGGCTCAGTCGGATGGATTATCATGTTGTCCAGCCTGTAATCGGCATGGACGATGCTGGTCCGGTCATCAGCGGGGACGGTCTGCGGCAGCCAATCTATCAACCTCTCAATGGCGTCGATCCTCTGTGTTTCTGACGCTTTGTATTGCTTTGTCCACCTCGAAATCTGTCTAGACATATAGTTGCCTTGCCGACCGAAGTCGCTGAGGCCGATCTTCTCGAAGTCTGTATTGTGGAGTGCGGCGAGGGTTCGCAAGGCCGCCATATGGATCGCATGGCGTTCTGAGGGGGGCGAGGCCGGCAGAGACTGGTCCCACAACACCCGACCCTTGACCATCTCCATGATGTAGAAGGCGGTGCCGATCACGGACTCGTCGGGGCAGAGGGCGAACGGCCTCGGGACCGGAAAGCCCGTCGGGTGGAGCGCGGAAATCACCCTGAACTCCCGATCGACCGCATGGGCCGAAGGAAGCAGCTTGCCGGGAGGTTTGCGGCGCAGGACGTAGGTGCGGCGGGGGGTGGCGATCTGGTAAGTCGGATTGGACTGGCCGCCTTTGAATTGGCGAACACGAAGCGGGTCGGTGTAACCTTCGACGTTCTCCCTCATCCAGACGCCGAGCGCCGCCTCGTCGAAGCGATGGGTCTCGGCCACAGGCTTCGTTCCTGTATTGAGCGCTTCGCGAGTTCTTTCCTGGGGTGACGGCTCGGCTTCCATGATTTCGACCCTTGGCGGTAATCGCACCATCGCGCCGACAATCGCCGGGCGCTAGTGGTTCGTAGCAAACGGATGGTTCCCATCCGTTTGTGGTCCGATCCGCGTCGATTCAAGGCTTTGTGGTGCGACTCCGGCTGGATCGCCGGGACGCGTTTGTTCGAGTCGCGCCACTAGTGTGACGGTGACGAGCTCATTGGCAGCGCCCTCCAGCCGATGTCGCGACGGTGGTATCCCTCCGGCCAATCGATTTGGGCGATCGCGTCATAGGCGCGCGAGCGAGCTTCTGCGAGCGTTCGACCCACTGCGCACACGTTGAGGACACGGCCGCCGAAGGCAATGAGCTCCCCATCGCCGCGACGCGTGGTTCCGGCGTGGAACACCATGACGTCGGGGCCGAAATCGGCCTCGGCGCCGTGAATGACGCTCCCCTGGCTGGGATTGTCGGGGTACCCCCGGGCGGCGAGGACGACGCAGATGGCGGTCTCCTGACGCCACCTCGGCGCCGACATTCTGTCCAGTCCTCCGGATGCGGCTGCCGCGAGATACGGTAGAACGTCGTCGGCCAGGCGGAGCATGAGCACCTGACATTCCGGGTCCCCGAAACGGGCATTGAATTCGATCAGCTTGGGGCCCTCATCGGTGACCATCAGCTCGCAAAAGAGAACGCCGTGGTAAGGCGAGCCCTCTTCGGCGATGCCGCGGAACGCCGGCTCGATCAGCGACGTGCGCACGACCTCGATCACCTCGGCGGTGAGCGCCGGGGCCGGTGAATAGGTCCCCATGCCGCCGGTGTTCGGTCCTTTGTCCCCCTCGAAGGCGCGCTTGTGATCCTGGGCGGCTCCGAAGATCAGGCTGCTCCGGCCGTCGCTCAGGGCGAATACCGAGCCGATCTCCCCTGGGAGATACTCTTCGATCACCACCTTCGCCCCGGCGGCGCCGAATCGACCTCCGAGGGCCCTGGCGACGGCGTCTTCGGCTTCGGCGAGGCTCGGAGCGATGATGACGCCTTTTCCAGCGGCCAGACCATCGGCCTTCACGACGTATGGCGGCGGCCGGCTGGCGAGGAACGCACTGGCGGGCGCCGCCTCTGAGAAGACGCCGAATTTGGCCGCGGGGATCCCATGGCGTTCAGCGAAGCGCTTGGCGAAGGCCTTGGAAGTCTCGAGACGGCCGGCCGCCGCCGAAGGTCCGAATGAGGGGATGCCGGCCGCTTTCATCGCGTCGGCCAGTCCCGCCGCGATAGCGGCGTCAGGTCCGATCACCACCAACTCGGCGCCGATCTCCCGCGCCAGCCCTACCAGCGCCGGCGCGTCGGTCGCCGCGATGGCCCGCTGCTCACAGAGCGCAGCGATTCCTGCATTGCCGGGCGCGGCGACCAGCCGCTCGACCTGGGGCGAAGCGGCGATTCGCCACGCAAGAGCATGTTCGCGTCCGCCCGATCCCACGACCAGAACGTTCATGGCTTCGCGTTTGGATCGCCGGAGCCTCCGCGGTCAAGCGATCGCCACAAGGGGCCGCTTCGAGGCGAGTGCGCTTGAGGCGACACCCTTGGACGCAACCGATCGCGGCTTGTGCACTGCCCAATTGCGGTCGTAATAACCTGACCTCATCAGCTCCCCTGAACGTCGCGAGTGAGAGCCCTCATTTGATGAAGCGCACATTCCTCGCGGCGGCGGTTTCGGCTGCGCCCATTGTTTTCCTGGCCCTCAATCAAGCGAGCGCCCAGGTCCAGATCACCACCGCCACCAATACGCCTCTCGCCACAGCGACCGCGAATGCTGGCGCGCCGGCGGACATCGACATCGTCTCCGGCGGCTCCATCGGGGTGAAAGCGCCCGGAACCGCGGTGACCTTGAACAGCGACAACAGCGTCACCAACGCCGGTCAGATCGGCTTCACCAACATCGACAATGCGATCGGAATCCAGATTCTCGGAGGGTTCACCGGGCAGGTGACCAACACCGGCTCGATCCTTCTCACCGAAACCTATACCGCCGCCACCGACAACAACACCGGCGTGCTCACCGGCGCCTTCGCCCAGGGCTCGAACCGCATTGGCATCCAAGTGACCGGGACCAGTCCGTTCACTGGAGGAATCACCAGCACCGGTTCGGTCACGATCAACGGCGACAATTCCTATGGAATTTCGATCGAAGCCCCGATCACCGGCGATCTTCAGATGCAGACCACCGTGCCCGTCGCCACCAGTGGGGCCGCGCCGGTCGTCACCAACGGATCGGTGACCATGCTCGGCGATGATGCCGTGGGCGTTCGGGTGACCGGAAGCGGCGCCATTGGCGGCGCGCTCGGCATCGCCAACGTCAGCGCGACCGGAGTCGGCGCGCAGGGCGTCGTGGTTGACGGCCCGGTCGGCGGCGAAGTGACCATCTCGAGCCTGGTGAGCGCGACCGGATACCGGACGACGACGAGATCCAGCATTCCTCAAATAGAGACGGACTACACCGCCCAGGAGATGCAGCAGGGCGGCCCCGCGGTCAGCATTGGCGCCAATATCGGAGGGGGGCTCCTCCTGAGCGCGCCGACGCTGCCGATCACCACGGCCAATTCCACCCAGACCACTGGTGAGATCATCTCCTATGGCGAAGCGCCGGCCCTGCAAATCGGCGCGTCCGGATCGAATCTCGCCATCGGGCTCATCGGGGCGGGCCCCTACGGAATCGAACTCGATGGGTCAGTCGTGGCGAACGGCGTCTTCGATCAAATCACCTCTCCCAATCTTCCTGCGCCTGTACCGGCGACGGCGATCCAGATCGGGATACCAGGCGGCGGCGCCGCGTTCGTTGCGGGAGGGATCCACAACACCGGCGGGATCTCGGCCACCTCGTATCAGGCGAACGCCACCGCCATCCATTTCATGTCGGGCGGAGGCTCGCCCACGCTGGTCAACGACGGCAGCATCTCCGCCTCCTCGAACCAGATGAGCACATCGACCAGCGGACTGACGCCGGTCGCCGTCGATGCGATTCTCCTCGACAAAGGCGCCTCGCTTTCCAGCCTCGTCAACAACAGCGGCATTGTCGCCAACATCACCGGGACGAGCGGGGTGGGAGGAACGGCTGGGGCGATCATCGATAACTCCGGAACGCTCGACTCGATTACGAACACCGGCACGATCGCCTCGCAGGCGACCCAGACGCTCGTTACTCAGCCTCTTCCGATTACCGCGACCGCCATCGACATTTCCCAATCGACCTCGCCTCAGACGATCAGCCAGTCGGTATCACCCAGTCTCGCCGCTTCGACTCCTTACGATTCCACCGTCGCCTACACCGCCGGGCAGATCGTCAGCTACGAGGGCGGCATCTACGAGGCGATCACCGCCGCCGGCGTCGCCTTCGATCCGGTCGACAATCCGAGCCTCTGGCGTCAGATCGGCGCGGCGACTCCCTCGATCAACGGGTCGATCTATTTCGGCTCGGGCGGCAGCACCCTCGATGTCGCCGCCGGCGTGATCAACGCCCCGGTCCTCGAGCTTGGAACTGGCGCCAACACCATCAACATTCAGGGCCCCGCGGGATCGGGAGTTTCGGGAGCGACCGTGAGCGGCGCCGTCGAGGAAGGGCCGGCGACGGGGCCGGGACACTCGACCCTGACGATCAACGTCGACAACGGGACCTTGATCGACACCAATCCCAATCCGATCACCGCGCGCAGCATCAATGTCGGGGCGAACGGTGATCTGATCGTGGCCGCCGATCCGGTGCATGGGACGAACACCGAATTCATCACCAGCGGATCCTCGACCTTCGCCCCCGGAGCGCAAGTCGGCCTGGCGCTGCTGAGCCTCCCCTCCGGGCTGACTCAGACCTTCACCATCTTGAGCACCGTTCCTGGCCAGGGGACCCTCGCCGCGGGGTCTTTTTCCGGAAGCTCGCTGACCAACGCGCCTTTCCTCTTCAACGTCCAGGCGGCCTATCAGCCCTCCGCCAATCCTGCCGCCCAGCCCAGCACCATCGCCTTGACGGTCACCCGCAAGAGCGCTTCCCAGCTCGGTTTCAACGCCGCCGAAGGCTCGTCCTTGAACGCCGTCCTCGCGGCCCTTCCCCAAAATCCCGCGATCGAAAGCGTGATCCTCAGCCAGACCACCCAAAGTGGGCTGAAGAGCGCCTACGATCAGCTTCTTCCCAATCAGGGTGAGGGGCTCTTCGAAGCCCTCGATGCGGCCGCCGAGGCGATCACCAATCTGACCGCGGCCAATCCCAATCCGAATGGCGCCCAGAGTGGTCAGCCCAGCCTGTGGCTGCAGGAGGTCAACGAGCGGGTCAATAGAGCGGGCATCAACACCCTGGCTTCGAATTCGAAACTCTTTGGCCTGGTGGGAGGGTATGAGCGCCCTGCCGCTGGCGGCGCGGTCGGCGTCAGCCTCGCCTATCTCAATGCCCAGGAGCAGGACACCAACGCTGCGGTCGGCGAACACGTGGTGGCCTCGATGGTCGAGGCGGGCGCCTACTACCGGCGCAGCGCCGGTCCCCTCACCCTCGCGGCCCGCGCCGCCGGGGGTTACGCGTGGTTCTCCTCGAACCGGCAGTTCATCGCCCCCGGAATCCTCGACGTCGCCTTCGGCGGCTGGAATGGCCTCTTCGCCGATGCTCATGCCGAGGCCAGCTACGAGCCGAGGTTTGGCCGCTTCTACGCCGGGCCGGAGTTGAACCTGGATTTCCTCTACCTTCACGAGGGCGGCTACACCGAAACCGGCGACTCGGGTCTCAACCTGACGGTCGATCCCAGGTCCAGCAGTCGTCTGAGCGGCCGGGCGGTCATGGTGGTCGGAGCCCAGTTCGGACGCGAGTCCTGGCTGAGGACGGAGTTTCTGGGCGGATACCGCGAAATCGCCGCCGGCCAGATCGGCGACACGGTCGCCAGCTTCCAGGGCGGGACGCCGTTCGATCTGGCCCCTGATCCGCAGGGAGGCGGCTGGGCGACGGTGGGAATCGCCCTCAAGGGCGGGACCCCGTATTCCTATGTCGCCTTGGAAGGCGATGCGGATTTTCGCGCCGGCGAAGAACGCTACGATGTCCTGGTCGCGGGCCGTTCGGTTTTCTGAAAGCGGAAAGGGTGGAGGGAATGGGCAAGCCGATGATGCGAAATTCGGGGCCTCTTGGTCTGGGGATCCTTCGCGGATCCGGATCGAAGGCCGGCGGGCGCCGTTCGACGCGCTCGATCGCCTTCGCTGTGGGATTGGCGGCCTCCCTGGCGGCCGGCTTGGCGCTCGCCGCCGGAATGGACGCTTCCCAGGTGGTGAAACAAAGGCAAGCCCACATGAAGGCGATGGGCGCGGCGGGAAAGGCGCTCGTCGACCAGCTGAGATCCGGCAAGCCTGACCCTTCGATCATCAAGGCCCAGTCCGCGAAGATCGACGCCTCGGCTCGAGACCTGCCGACCTGGTTCCCGGTCGGCAGCGGTCCGCAGCCGGGGATCAAGACCCGGGCCCTGGCCAAGATCTGGAGCGACCCGAGCGGGTTCCGGAACGACGCTCACAAGCTGGCGCTCGCCGCCGCGGCGATGGACGCCTCCGCCGATCAGGGCGACATGGCCAGGTTTGGAGCCTCGTTCAAGCAAGTGGGGCAGGCGTGCGATTCCTGCCACAAGGAGTATCGCGCCAAGAAGAAGACCTGATCTCCGCCCGGTGACCAAGTCCGCCGCCGGTCTGGTGTGGGATCTGCCGGTCCGCGTCTTCCACTGGGCGATCGTCGTGCTGGTCCCGTTCTCCTGGTGGTCGGCGACGAGCGGGCGTCTGCCGTGGCACCGCCTCAGCGGCTACACCATCCTGGGCCTGATCGTCTTCCGCCTGATCTGGGGGATCGTCGGTTCTGAGACGGCGCGCTTCTCGCGGTTCCTGCGCGGCCCCGCGGCGGCCCGCGCCTATCTGACCGGTCGCTCAGGGCCGGTCGTCGGCCACAATCCGCTCGCCGGCTGGAGCGTGGCGGCCATGCTCGTCGTGCTCTTCGTCCAGGTGGGCCTCGGCCTCTTCAGCGTCGACGAAGACGGATTCCAGGCCGGGCCGCTCGACAAGTTCGTGAGCTTTGATACCGGCCGCACGATCGCCCACCTTCATCACCTGAACTTCTATCTTCTCCTGGCCCTCATCGCCCTCCATCTGAGCGCGGTCGCGATCTACGCTCTCAGGGGGCGCAATCTCGTTTCGCCGATGATCACCGGCCTTGGAGCCCTCCCGCTCGGCGCCGGCCCTCCGCGGGTGGCCGGGGTCGGGAGATTTCTCGCCGCGGCCGTTCCCGCCGCCTTCTTCTCCTGGTTCATCGCCCGTGGGCTGAGGCTCTAGAGCTCATCCCGCAAAAGTGGGAAATACTTTTGCGACGAAGACGCGCTCGAGATCTTGAATCTGAGGCCTTTCCTCTTTGGCGAAGCGATTCCGCTTCGCCGGGAAATACCCTAGGAAAACGCGTTCAGGTTGGTCGGTGCTCTCCTCAGGCCCCCGGCCAGGCGCCCGATCGCCGCCGTCAGGGATTCGATATTGGCGTCGGTCGGCTCGAAGCCCGCGATCGCAGACGGCCTCACCCCCATCCTCGTCAGGACAGGTGAGAGGTGGGCGAGGATCGGGCTCCGTTCAGCGTAGGGCGAGGCTCTCAGCGCCGCCGCCAGGTTGGTGAAGATCTCCGCCCGGTTCGCCGCCCTCTGTCGATTGAGAGGGTCGCTCAGCGCCTGGTCCGAAGGGATCCCGCCAGCCCGACCCTGCGCCATCGATCCCATCGCGCTTGTCGCCGGCTGGTCTCGCGCCAGAGCATTGGCCTGCGCGGTCTGCTGGGCCAGCCGCCGGCCGGCCGCGAAGGCGTTCTGGTAGGTCCCGACGTAGTCGGGCGTCTGCAGCTTGGAGAAGTCGATGTCGATGCCGGCCATCAGCTCATCCCCATGAAGCCGGCCGCTCCGCCGCCGAAGGCGTTGCTCGATCCGCCCCCGAAGCTCGAGCCGCCGAGCGTCTTGCCGAAGAGGCCCATCGCGTTGTTGATCAGCGAGGCGTCGATGTTCGCGCCGGCGATGTCGGCGTTCCCGGCCACGGTGGCGGCGTTGTTGTTGTTGCTGCCGACTTGGCCGGCGTAGTTCTCGCCCATGCCGGCGAGCGCGTTGGCGCTGTTCGAGCCGGTGGTCACCATGTTCTGCAGGTTGCCGACGTACTGCTGGCCGTATTGATCGGCCTCGCCGGTCCCGTAGGCGTCGAGCGCCTTGAGCGTCGAGCCGGAGTTCAACATGCCGCTCGCGGCCTTGTCCTGCTCGGCCGCCTGCAAGCCCTGGTTGTAGTTGAACTGGTAGCCGGTCGAGTTGAGGTAGGTGTCGAGCGCCTTCTGGGCCGCCGCCGGATCGCCGCCGAGTCCCAGGAAGCCGCTGAGCTCATCCTCGGCGTTGGTCCCGGCGGTGATGTAAGGTTGCTCGAGGCCCTTGTTCGACTGATAGATCTGGCCTTCGAGCGCATCGTTGGCGTTGGCCGCATTGGTCGCCGCCTAAGAAGCCTGTCCGACCGCATGCGAGCTGATCAGCGAGCCGCCGATCGCGCCGGCCCCTGCGACGGCCCCTGCGACGGCGAGCGCGGTTCCGATCCCTATGGGCATTGCAAGACCTCCATGCAGCCGTTCGTGATTTCGATGATGACGCCCACGCCCACGTCGAGAATCGGCGGGTGAGCAGAGAGCAGGGCGATCGACTCGTAACCGGCGAGCTTCGCCCAGCGGTTGTAGAACCACACCGCCTTGGCGACGTTGGTCTCGCGCATCATCATCACTGCGGCCCCGACGCAGCGATCGTGCGCCTCGTCATGTGGGTGGTCGGGGAGGCTGGAGGCGAACGCCGCCTTCGCCGCCTCGATCCGGGTGCGGAGCCATTCGCGCTCGGCCAGCGCATCGGGACTGGTCGATGCCCAGCGGTCGATCGAGAGTTCCTGATAGGAGACCGGATGAAGCGAGCCGCCCTCGGCCCACGCCGCCTCGCGCGAGAACCGCTCGACGAAGTGGAAGTAGCGGGCGGCAAATGCTGCGCCTTTGTTCGGGGCCGGCACGCGGGTGACGATCTCGCGCGCGTCGGTCGCGGCGAAGACGTAGCGGAACATCTTCCGCGCCGGCATCCTCGCCCTCGGCCTTCGGGAAGGAAGATGGTGTGAAGCAGACTGGCCCAGGCCGCGGGCAGAGGATCTCACCAGACGAAGTTGAGGCCGCGATATGGCCGACGCGGGTCGAGCAGCCGTTCCCTAGCGAAGACCCTGATCTGCGGCGTGATTTCATCGACCTGGCACATGATGAGCACCGTGAAGAACACCACCGCGCCGAGAAAGCCCGTCAACGTTCCGCCGAAGGCGAACTCCGCCGTCAGGCACATCAGCACCACCGCGCACCACGTCGGCGCCTGTCGATAGCCGGAGAGCGCGAGGAGCGGCGCGAGGAGGAAAAAGATCGCAGCCGGCATTCCGTACTGTATGGCCAAGTCGAGCGCTCCAGATTCGGTCATCCCTGCGCCCTGTAGCGAGTCGTAGGTCGCCTTCAGGCCGGTGTCGTCGCGATAGGTCGGGCCAATGCCGACGAAAGGATGGGTCTGGGCTTCGGCGTAGCCAACTTGAAGAAGCTCAGCGCGAAGATTGTTATCGAAGTCGCCATAAGGAGCGGCGAACGTCGCGGCGAGGAAGGCCCCGGCGATGGCGATCCCAAGGGCTGCAAGAGGTAGTCGACCGAGAGGTGCTACCCAGAGGATCGCAACGCTGATCGCCGCAAAAGCCTGGTAGCGTCTGGCCCCGATCAGGAAGAGCGAGAACCCGATGAGCGCCATGGCGGCGAGAGACAGCCACTTTCGGGCGCCCCACCCTCGCGGCGTCGCCATGGCGAGCCAGGAGATCGCAAGGAAGGCGACGAGACCGCCCGCATCGCTGTTGCCGGTGTAGCCGAGATAGTGAAGGCCATAGCCGACGCCGATGACGCCGGCATGCCCGACGAGATCCGCCCAGCCAAGGAATGTCGAAACGTTGCCTCCCGCGTCCGCCAGGGCAAAGATGATGCAGGCGAGCGCGACCGCGCGAAGCAGGTGTCCTCGCTCGTCAGCCAAGTAGATCAGCACCGGGACGCCAGCCTCGACGGCGAAAAGGCCCCAGTCATTGATGCCCATCGGACGCGAACCGAAGCTCGCCACGGTCGAGAGCACAAAGCAACCGAGCGCTAGCGCGATGAGAAGGCAAGAGAGTTCGCGCCCGAGCGTTAGCGGGACTTGAACGCGGCCCGAGGCGAAGCCGCACACGGCGAGGCCGACGAGGCCAGCAGCGATCACGAAGGCGAGGACCGGCGTCGTCTCCTTCGAAGGCGTGTTAAAGATCGTGTGGGCATAGAGGGCGAAGACGACCGAAAAGCCGGTCAACCAAGCGAAGATCCTACCCGGAATGATCTGCATCTCGCGAACGTCGAGCGATTCCTGGTCCGAGGATAGGCCCCGAACAGTCCGTGGGTGGTGAGGTCGGTGATCAGCGGATCCGACGCCCCGGCCACCTTTGGTGTTCCGTCCCGATGTGTGGGGGACTCAGCTTAGGTGAGCGCACACACCGGGAGGAACTATGGGCCAGGTTCTACATGGCTGCGCCACGACCGCGATGTCGCCTCAGGGCTCGCGACAGCGCGGTTCGATTGAGGGGGGTCAGGTGTCGAGGACGATGGTGCAGCGAGGACCGCTCATCCGCCGACTTGCATTATGCAACATACTGTCGGCCGGGGCGTCAACAAAAATTTTCGCTGCGCCTGATCTTTTTCGGGAACCGGTCGCCGCCGGGGGGGTTATCGGCGTGTCTTCCCGCCTACTGTTTCGCCCCCCCGACTGAAGGCGGCAAGCCCAGGCCCGGCCAGAGTGAACGCTCTGACCGGGCCTTCTATATGCGCCTTGTCCTGATCGATCGCCCGAAGCGCGATCCTCAGAAGGGCAGCCAATGCCTGTGCCGGCTGTAGGCGAGATATCCGACCGCTGCGCCTAGCCGGAGGCCAAGGCCGGCGCGGATCGGAGCAAGCGTGATCCCTTCCGCCCGCTGGTAGGTGATCCCCATCCCCGCGATCAGATAGGCGGAGCCCTGCACCCCGGGAAAGCGCCGGAAGATGGCGTCTGGATACTGAAGATTGTAGCACAGCGTGAAGACCCGATCGACATTGCCTCCCAGGTCGAAACCGATCGTCGGGCCTTGCCAATAGACCCGCATGGGCACGCGGTTCTTCATGTAGAGGAGGCCTTTGCCGTAGCGAAGGCCGACCGTCACAGCCCCTGAAGCTTCTTCGCCGGCGATGTAGGCGGTGGGTTGGCCGTTGTCCTTGAGCAGTCTCTCCAGCACGGCGCCCGCCGATTCCGCGGTCACCCCCATGAAATCCGAGACGCTGTTGACCAGTTCGTCGTTGCTGTAGGTCGGCGCGCCGGGCCCGGGGTTCGCAGGCGGCCGGCCCCCGTCTTCCTGTCCGAAGGCGCGCTTCGGCCCCAGCGTGGAACCAAAGGCGGCGGCGCCTGCGATCATCACCAATCGGCGGTCCATCGTCCTTCCCCGGTTCCGAATCACTGTCGATGCTGCCGGTGAAGTTAGGCGGGTTTGCGGCTTCGCGCTCTCCCTTCGCTCCCTGACGAGGTGCTACACGCCCGGCCGATGACCGCGCGCGCTCAGATTCGCAACTTCGCCATCGTCGCTCATATCGATCATGGCAAATCGACCCTCTCCGATCGCCTGATCCAGGAGACCGGCGCCCTCACCGCGCGTGAGATGCGCGATCAGATTCTCGACACGATGGATCTCGAGCGCGAACGCGGAATAACCATCAAGGCGCAGACGGTGCGGCTCGAGTATCGGGCCGATGACGGATCCGACTACGTTCTCAACCTTATGGATACCCCGGGCCATGTGGACTTCGCCTATGAGGTGAGCCGCTCGCTCGCCGCCTGCGAGGGATCGCTCCTTCTTGTGGACGCCAGCCAGGGCGTGGAGGCCCAGACGCTCTCCAACGCCTACCAGGCGATCGAGCATGACCACGAGATCGTGCCGGTGCTCAACAAGGTCGATCTCGTTTCCGCCGAGCCGGACCGGGTTCGCCGCCAGATCGAAGAGGTGATCGGCATCGACGCCTCGCGCGCCGTCCTTTGCTCGGCCAAGACCGGTCGAGGCATCCACGACGTCCTCGAAGCGGTGGTGAACCGGTTGCCCCCGCCCGCCGGGGATGACGCGGCGCCCTTAAAGGCGCTGATCGTTGACGCCTGGTATGACTCCTATCTTGGGGTGGTTGTCCTCACCCGCGTCTTCGAGGGCGAGCTGCGGGCCGGTCAGTCGATCCGACTGATCCAGGCCGAAGCGACCTATCGGGTCGATCGCCTCGGGGTCTTTCGACCCCGCCGAGAGGAGATCGGAGCCCTTGGCCCAGGCGAGATCGGTTTCCTCACCGCTCAGATCAAGGAGGTCGCCGACGCCGCGGTCGGCGATACGATCACCGACGAGCGGCGGCCCGCCTCGAGCCCGCTTCCCGGCTTCATGCCGGCTCAGCCGGTCGTCTTCTGTGGTCTTTATCCGGTGGACGCGGCGGAGTTCGAGGACCTGCGGGCCGCCGTCGCCCGCCTGCGATTGAACGATGCATCGTTCACCTACGAAATGGAGACCAGCGCCGCACTGGGATTTGGCTTCCGATGCGGCTTCCTGGGTCTTTTGCATCTTGAAATCATCCAGGAGCGACTGACCCGCGAGTTCAATCTTGACCTTATCGCCACCGCGCCCAGCGTGATTTACCGGCTGGTCCTCACCAACGGCGATGCGTTCGAGCTTCACAATCCCGCCGACATGCCCGATCCGGTGAAGGTCGCGTCGATCTCGGAGCCTTGGATCCGGGCGACGATCTTCACCCCCGAAGAATATCTCGGCGCGGTGATCAAGCTCTGCCAGGACCGCCGAGGCGAGCAGCGCGACCTCTCGTGGGCCGGACCTCGCGCCGTGGTGATCTACGATCTTCCACTCAACGAGGTCGTGTTCGATTTCTATGACCGGCTCAAGAGCATATCGAAAGGGTACGCCAGCTTCGATTACCAGATGGCCGATCACCGCGATGGCGACTTGGTGAAACTCCTCATTCTGGTGAATTCAGAACCGGTCGACGCCCTCTCCATGTTGGTCCATCGCACGCGCGCCGAAGCTCGCGGCCGCAGCATGGTGGAGAAGATGAAAGACCTCATTCCTCCCCATCTCTTCCAAATTCCGATCCAGGCCGCGATCGGAGGCAAGATCATCGCCCGCGAGACGGTCCGCGCGCTGCGCAAGGACGTGACGGCGAAATGCTATGGCGGCGATGCGACTCGAAAACGCAAGCTCCTGGAAAAGCAGAAGGCGGGAAAGAAGAGGATGCGTCAGTTCGGCAAGGTGGATATCCCCCAGGAGGCCTTCATCGCGGCGCTCAAGATGGACGCGGATTGATCTCGGAAAGGGGGGTCGCACGGCGCCTGTCCCGTCCGCGGCGGCCCAGCCAGAAGCCGAAGTGGACGATCGAAACAAGAATGAAGATCCCGCCCAGGCCGGCGGCCCACGCGCCGCTCGCCCAGGCCGAGATGTCATCGACGTCCATCAGGCCGAACCAGAGCCCCGCGCCGAGGCCCATCAGACCCAGGCCCGCGGCGAGAAGCATCACGCCCCATCTGAAATCGCGTTCGGCGCTCGGGATATCCGAGCCCGACGGCGCGGCGGCCTTCATGGCGTTCAAGAGATCCGGCGCGACCGGCGCGCCTCTCTCATAGGCTGACCGCACGGCCTGATAGAAACTCCGACGTTCAGAAGACCTCAAATAGATCGGAACGAGGATCACCGCCGCGAGGAAGACCCAGAAGGCCAGCGGGACCAGAATAGCGGTCATGTCCCAGCGCATTGGCGTTCTCCCCGTCGACGGCGAGCCTTCTCAGAGCATCGCAGATTGCGCCTTCGTGCGCTTCTGAGCGGAGTGGAGCTAGTGAATTCCTGGTAACGAAGAGGCGGCGATCCAATGACGCGGCCTTATCCCCATCTGAGTGACGAGATCTGGATCGGCGCGGTGGGATCAGCTTCGCATTTTAACGCGTCGCTCACTTCCCCTTAGGCGCGCCTTTACCCCAACTCTGTATCAAGGCGGGACGACAATGAGCCGCGTCCACGAGAGACGTCGAGCCAAACTTGGGTGTCCTGACGATGACTAAAACCGTCCTGGTAGTGGACGACGATCCCACTCAACGGCGCCTCATAAAGGCGGTTCTGGAGCGCGAGGGGTTCTGCGTCGCCGCCGCGGAGAGCGGGGACGCGGCCTTGCAGCATCTCGCCTCGGGCGCCGTCGTCGATCTCATTCTCCTTGATCTGGTGATGCCCGACCTATCGGGACAGGAGACGCTCGCCGAGTTTCGATCGAGAGGCTTCCTTCAGCCGGTGATCGTGCTCACCGCAACCGGCGGCATCGAAACGGTGGTGCGGGCGATGCAGGTCGGCGCCTGCGATTTCATCGTCAAGCCCGCCTCGGCCGAACGGATCGCTGTATCCATCCGCAACGCGCTTTCGATGGGCGACATGCGCGTCGAGGTGGACAGGCTCAAGAAGCACGCGGGGGGACGTACGAACTTCGACGACCTCACCGGCCAATCGAAGGCGATGCAGATGGTGAGGCGGCTCGGTGAACGAGCCGCGAAGTCCTCCATTCCGGTCCTCATCACCGGAGAGAGCGGAGTCGGCAAGGAGCTGATTGCGCGCGCCGTCCACGGTTCGTCCGACCGCTCGGGCCGGCCCTTCGTGGCGGTCAATTGCGGAGCCATTCCGATCAACCTCGTCGAGTCGATCCTCTTCGGGCACGAAAAGGGCAGTTTTACCGGCGCCCACGAGCGACACCTCGGCAAGTTTCAAGAAGCGAACGGGGGGACCCTCTTCCTCGACGAGGTCGGCGAACTGCCTCTGGACATGCAGGTCAAGCTGCTGCGCGCCCTGCAGGAAGGTGAAATCGATCCGGTCGGATCCAAACGTCCGGTCAAGGTGGACCTGCGTATTCTGTCGGCCACCAACCGCGACCTCTCGGCGGCTGTCGCGCAGGGCGCGTTTCGAGAGGACCTTTTCTATCGGCTCAACGTGTTTCCGATCGAGGCGCCGGCTCTGCGCGAGCGCCGAGACGACGTCCCGGCGCTCGTCGATGTGTTCATCCGCCGATTCAATCTCGAGGAGGGCAAGAGGGTCATGGGCGCGAGTTCGGAGACCCTCGCCCATCTCACCTCACACGACTGGCCGGGAAATGTGAGGCAGCTCGAGAACGCCGTCTATCGGGCGGTGATCCTGGCCGACGCGCCGTATCTTCAGCCACACGACTTTCCCTCGATCTCGGGCATCAGCGCTCCGGCGCCCGAGAGCCGGGCCGAGCCGCCGAGTGTGGAGCGGCAAGACTCCCCTCCTGATCGTGGGAGCGAGGCGCCGTTGAACGTCCTTGATGCGCGAGGCCATCTGCGCACCCTCGAAGAGATCGAACGCGATCTCATCCAGCTGGCCCTGAGCCTTTACGCCGGCCACATGAGCGAGGTGGCCCGGCGACTTGGGATCGGAAGGTCGACCCTCTACCGAAAGGTTCGCGAGCAGGGCCTCGACGCGGCGCTGCGAGAGGCCAGCTAGTGGATCGTGGCAAACGGATGGGTCCCATCCGGTTGTGGTCCGATCCAGGTCGATTCAAGGTTTTGTGGCGCGACTCCGGCGTGATCGCCGGGATGCGTTTGTTCGTCTCGCACCACTAGAAGATCAAGTCCCCGGCTCCCGAAGAGCTCGATCTTCGACCCTTATGCGGACCGCGACAGCGACGGCGTTGAGCGCCGTGAAGACTGCCGCAAAGAGAGCGAGACCCAGAGCCATGGGGGCGACTGCGATCTCGCCGGCCACGATAAGATAGTTGGGGTGGCGGAAGTACCTGTAGGGCCCTTTCTTCACCGGGGGCGCGCCTGGCAGAATGAGGATCCTCGTCGTCCACCGTCCGCCGAGCGTCGCGAGGGTCCAGAACCTCGCCGCCTGAAGCGCGGCATAGGCGCCGACCCAGACGGGTGAAAGGGTTCGATCCCAGCCGATCAGCCACAAGCCCACCAGCCAAGCCCCGTGCAGAACCACGATGAAGGGATAGTGCGAAGATCCGACCTCGTACGCGCCCTTGGCGCGCAGCCGCTTGGTATTGCGCCAGGCGAGGAGGAGTTCGCAGGCCCTCTGAAGGCTGATGAACGCGAGGAACGCAAGCGTCGGGACTAGGTGCATAGGCTGAGGCAGCTGGCGGTGAAGCCCGGTCCCAGCGCGGTGAGCATCAATCGTCGAGGAGGCGCCGGTTCGGCGAGCACCCTTTTCAAGACGAAGAGGGCGGTGGGAGCCGACATGTTGCCATGATCGGCGAGCACCCGGCGTTCATGGTCCAGGGAACCCTCGCCAAGCGCCAGGGCCCGTTCGATGGCTTCGAGGACCTTTGACCCTCCCGGATGACAGACGAAACGGTTGATCTGGCCGATCTCCAGTTTCATCCCGGAGACGATCTGGCGAACGGCGGAGTTCAGATTGGCTGTGGCGAAGGCCGGAATCGAACGATCGAAGATGACCCCGAGCCCCTCTGGGGCGACATCCCAGCCCATGATCTGCAAGGTGTCCGGCCAGGTGTGCTCGCCGCCGCCTTCGAAACTGGCCAGACACCGCCCGTTGGCGATTTCGCCTGAAGTGGTGACGACGCAGGCCGCCGCGCCGTCTCCGAAAAGGGCCGTCGCCACGATGTTGGCGCTCGTGAACTCGTCCAGTCGCACGGCCAGAGTGCAAAGCTCCACGGTGACGAAGAGCACGATGGAGCCGGGGCGAGCGCGCGCGAGCCTCTGAGCCAGCGAAAGGCCGCTTACTCCTCCTGCGCAGCCCAAACCGAAAATTGGCGCCCGCGAAATATCCGGACGAAAGCCGAGGCTGGCCATGGCCCGCGCCTCCAGGCTCGGGGTGGCGATGCCGGTCGAAGACACCGTGACCACGGTGTCCACGTCCTCCGCCTGCAGGCCGGCTTCCTCCAGCGCCGCGCTGGCCGCCTGGATGAAGAGCGCGGTCGCGCCTTCCAGATAGGCGGCGGTGCGCTCCGGCCAGCCTCGTGGCGAAAGATACCAGTCGATCGGTTTGACCGATTGCCGGCAGAGAATTCCGGCGTTGTCGAAAACCGGGAACAACCGTTCGAATTCCGCCAGGCGGGCGCCGAGCGCCTCGCGGGCGGCTCGCGCGACCTCGGCCTGAGTGAGGAGGTTCGGCGGGCTCGCTGTGGCCAGTGAGACCAGCCGGGGCGCCGGGGCCATCGCCGCTCCTCTCCTGGCGGGCGCGCCCCAAAGCGCATCCCCTCGCGCAGCGAGATATCATCCCTGATCGCCTATGCCCACGCGGACTGGCGCGGCGGTCAGGCTTCCGGTGTTCCGCCTTGAAGGCTCTGCGGGGAGCGCTCTTTCTTGCCTTTGACCTTGGTCGAAATCTCTTTGAGCTTGCGCATCTGAAGATACGAAAGCGCGCTGAAACGGTCGCCCTTGTCGGGATCGCCGAAGGCGCGGCCGAATTGTTCGACGCGTTCTTCGACCGACCCGAGGAACTCACCCTCCCACTTCGAGAGCTCCACGTCGCCTTGGCGCGCTTGGGTAGCCGTCCTTTTCAACGCTCTCAATGCGGCGCGCTTGGACCTGTCGCGCAGAGGTTTGCGTTTCATCGCCCCTTTTCCCACGCCCTCGCCGCACTCCGCACCACCCCTGACGTCTCATAGCGCAGGTGAAACGGAACGGGAACATGATAGGGAGGCGAATGGATTGCGGCGCCGGCTTTCGTCTGGAGGAGCCTTTCGCGAGCTGGTTTGCGCGCCGGGGTTGGGAGCTCCGCGAACATCAGCGGCGGATGATCGAAAAGGCGCGGGAAGCAAGGAGCGCTCTGCTCATTGCGCCGACCGGCTCCGGGAAGACCCTGGCGGGGTTCCTGCCGAGCCTGATCGACTTGGAGAAGCGAAGCGCAGCGCCCGGCCGGGAAACCCACACCCTCTATATCTCGCCCCTGAAGGCGCTCGCCGTCGATGTCGAACGCAATCTCCTGGGCCCGATCGCCGAGATGGGCCTGAAGGCGCGCGCCGAATCGCGCACCGGCGATACCGGTCTTTCCCGGCGCCAGCGCCAGAAGTCGCGCCCTCCGGATATCCTGCTGACCACCCCCGAACAGCTGGCTCTCTTCCTCGCCTGGGAGGGCGCCCGACAATACTTCTCGAATCTTCGATGCGTGATCATCGACGAGGTTCACTCTCTGTGGCGCTCCAAGCGCGGCGACCTGCTCTCCCTGGGCCTCGCCCGATTGCAGAGGTATTCGCCCGCCTGCCGTCGAGTCGGCCTCTCCGCCACGGTCGCCGAGCCCGATCTGATCCGGGACTGGCTTTCACCCGAATTGGAGAGCGAGGTCGACCTCGTCCGGGGCGGAGCCGGCGCCTCGCCGATCGTCGATGTGCTCTTCTCCGATGGCCGCGTGCCGTGGACCGGCCACACCGCCCGGCACGCCATGGCGGATGTCTACGAGGCGATTTGCCGGGCGCGGACCGCCTTGGTCTTTGTGAACACACGATTCCAGGCCGAGTTCGCGTTTCAGGAACTCTGGCGGCTCAATGAGGACAATCTCCCCATCGCGCTTCATCACGGCTCGCTCGCCGCGGGCCAGCGGCGGAAAGTCGAGGCGGCGATGGCGAGGGGCGAGCTTCGCGCGGTCGTCTGCACCTCCACTCTCGATCTTGGAGTGGATTGGGGCGACGTCGACCTGGTCATCCAGCTCGCCAGTCCGAAGGGCGCCTCGCGGATGATCCAGAGGATCGGCCGCGCCAACCATCGCCTCGACGAGCCGAGCCGCGCGCTCTTCGTTCCGGCCAATTGTTTCGAGACGCTCGAATGCCAGGCGGCTCGGGAAGCCATCGCCGAAGGCGCGCTGGATGCCGAGGCGGCCCGGATCGGCGCGCTGGACGTGCTGGCTCAACACGTCATGGGCTGCGCCTGCTCCGAGCCATTCGAGGCGAAGGCGCTCTTCGAAGAGGCGCGCGGCGCGGCGCCCTACCGGAACCTGGACTTTCGGAGCTTCGAAGAGGTGATCGCGCTTGTCGCGACAGGCGGCTATCCGCTTTCGAACTACGACCGGTTCGCCCGAATCGTGCAGGATCGCCAAGGGTTGTGGAAAGTCCGGGACGGTCGGATGGCGCTGCGACATCGGATGAACATCGGCGCCATCGTTTCGCCGGCCATGTTGAGCGTGCGTATCGCCGGATCCCGCTCCGGCGCGCCGGGCCGGAAGATCGGCGAGGTGGAGGAAGGCTATCTCGAGGCGCTGGAGATCGGCGATGCCTTCGTGTTCGCCGGCCGGGTCTGGCGGCTCTCCGCGATCGAAGGCGCCGATGTCCTGGTGAGGCCCGCGCCCGGCGCCGAGGCCAAGATGCCCTCTTGGGGCGGTTCGAAATTCGCCCTCTCGACGTTCCTGGCGGGCCGCGTGCGCGCCATGATGTCCAATCCGGATGGCTGGGCGAGCCTTCCCTTCGATGTTCGCGAATGGATGGAGCTGCAGCGAACACATTCCGTCATTCCGGCCGAAGAAGAAATGCTCGTGGAGACCTTTCCCAGGGGCTCCCGCCATTTCCTCGTCTGCTATCCCTTCGAGGGTCGGCTCGCCCACACCACCTTGGCGATGCTGCTCACCCGAAGGCTCGACCGCCTCGCCGCCGGACCGATCGGGTTCACCTGCAACGATTACGCCCTGGCGATCTGGGCCATGCGCCCCATGGGCGAGCTGGATTTGGCCCAACTCTTTTCCGAGGACATGCTGGGCGATGACCTTGAGGCTTGGCTCGCCGAAAGTTCCATGATGAAGCTCGCGTTCAAGTCGTGCGCCCTCATTTCCGGACTCATCGAACGGCGCTTCCCCCAAGGCGAGAAGAAGGGCCGGCAGATCAGCTTTTCGACCGACCTCATCTACGACGTGCTGCGCCGCCATCAGCCCGATCACCTTCTTCTCGCCTGCGCCAGGACCGACGCCGCCGAAGGCATGATCGAGATTTCTCGACTGGGCGGCCTGCTCAAACGCGTCAGAGGTGGGCTCCGTCACGCCTCCCTGGATCATCTCTCGCCGTTTTCGGTGCAGGCGATGGCGGAGATCGGCCGCCAGCGCTCGCCCGGTTCGGCGGCCGAGATGGCGCTCGCCGACATCGCCGAGGATCTCATCGCCGAGGCTCGCGCGTGAACGACGGTCCAGCCGGACTGCGCCTGCGCCTGGCCGGCGAAGAGGTCGTCTGCCGGCGCTCGGGAGCCTTGTGGATCGAGGCGGCTCGAATGCTCGTCGTGGCGGACCTTCATCTCGAAAAGGGCTCGGCCTATGCCGCGCGCGGCCAGATGTTGCCGCCGTTCGACACGGTCGATGCCCTGGGAAGGCTCGAAGCCGAGGTCGCCGACGCAGCGCCATCGACCATCGTCTTCCTCGGCGACAGCTTCCATGATGTCGCCGCGCTCGCCCGGCTCGAGGCGTCGGCGACAAAGCGCGTTCGCGCGATCTCCGCGGCGGCGAGACTCATATGGATCGAAGGCAATCACGATCGGGCGGTCCTGGGCGCCTTGCCAGGCGAGGCGCTCGCCGAACTGCGAGTGGGGTCCCTCCTCCTGGTCCACGAACCTGCCGGTTTCAGGGGCCTTGGAGAAGTCGCCGGCCACCTCCACCCGTGTGCGAAGGTCAGGAGCGCCGCCGGCGCGCTTCGACGCCGCTGCTTCGTCACCGACGGCAGACGAATCGTCCTTCCCGCGTTCGGCGCCTACGCCGGTGGTCTCAATGTGCTCGATCGGGCCTTCCGGACTCTGTTCCAGGACCGGCCCTTGGCCGCCGTCATCGGGGAGAAGGGCCTCCATCTGATGCCGTCCCGAAGCCTGGCGCCGGACTGAGCTCGGCCACATAGCGGATCATGGTCGAAACCGAGCCGGACCAGGACGTCTCCTCGACCGCGCCGGCTTCGCGAAGACCCAGGGCTTGCGCAAGCCGCCGCGAGGCGAGGTTATCGGGCGCGACATGCGCCTCGATCCGCCTCAATCCTTGGACGCCGCGCGCCGCTTCGATGAGAAGCCTCACCGCCCGCACGCCGAGACCCCGCCGCCGAAAATCAGGGAATACCCAGTAGGAGATATTGGCGAGGCCCTCCTCCACGAGCCGAATTTCGCAGCCGCCCATCAGCGTTCCTTCCGGGCTTCGAAGCGCGTAGGCGAACATCGGCCCACCGGTGGCGCGGGCCGCGATCCACCGAGCCAACGCGCCGCGGGTTTCTTCGAGACTCGCGGTTCTTCCTTCGTCGAACCGGAGTCGAATCTCCTCGTCGGCGCCGGCGAGATGGGCTTGCGCGTCCTCCAAGGTGTGGGCGTCCAGCAGAACCACGCCGTCCGTCAGCCGGTCGGCGAGTCGCAGGAGCGGAAGCGACGGCATTGACGGCCCGCCTTTAGCCGGCGCAAGGCGCTCCTACCTGGCCAGAGCGGCGAGCTTGCCCATGGTCGCGGGGTCGGTCGCGCCCGTCGTCGGCAGCCCCTGGTCGCGCTGGTAGGCGGAAATCGCCAGCCCCAGAGCCGGCGAGGCGATTCCGTCCGTGGGTCCCTGATAGTAGCCGAGGGCGAGGAGCGCCTTCTGAGCGGTCGCGACGGGGCTTGATGTGGAAGACTGAGCCGTCGCCGTCGCCTGGGGGCCTCCGACGGATCGGAACTGGGCCGCCGCCTGTTCGGCCACGGTGCGGGCGGCGGCGCTCAGACCGGCTCTGGTGCGCGCAGCTCCCGCCTTGGCCTGTGGATCGCCGTTGCGGGCGGCGATCAGGTACCATTTGTAGGCCTCGGCGGTGTTCTGAGGAACGCCCAGGCCCTCTTCGTACAGGCGGGCGAGGTTGTATTGGCTGTCCTCCAGTCCCAGTTCCGCGGCCCGGTGGAACCATTGGACCGCGTCCGCAGCGTTGGCCGGGCCCCCTTTTCCCTGGAATTCGTAGAGTCCCAGGTTGTGCATGGCGCGCGGATCCCCGGCGAGGGCCGCCTTCTGCGTCCAGTGACGGGCCTGAGCCGAGTCCTTGGCGATCCCGTCGCCGCCGGTCTCGTAGAGTCGAGCGAGGTAGAATTCGGCCGGTGCGTAGCCAAGATCGGCCGCCCGTCGCATATCGACCGCGCCCTTGGGATCGGATGCCTCGACCTTGGCGACCGCCGAGGCGTAGAGGCCGGCCGCTTCGCCCGAAAGCGGCCGAGCGGCGATCATTGGACGTGGGGCCAGAGCGACGGCCGCCTCTTGGGCCGGACGGGTCGAAAATTCGGTCTGCGGATTTGGCTTGGCGGCCGTGGTTTGAGGGGCCGCGAACATGCCGGCCACCCGCGTCGTCAAAGGCCCATGAGGCTCGTTTTCGACGACCATGAAGCCGCCGATCGCCAGCCCGAAGGCGGCGGCCATTCCAAGGCCCAGGGCTGCGGTCCTTGCGCCGCCCCGCTGCCTCGCCGCCCCGAACATGGAGCCGCCGAACAAGGAGGACGTTCGGCCCTCGCTCGAAGTTTCCGCGCGCGAAAAGGCGCTGGATCCGAAAATCTCCGAGTCGGCGGCGAAGCTCGCCGTCGGGCCGCCGACGACCGCTTCTTGTGCGGCGGGAGGGTCGGAGAAGTCCGGCGCATCGTCGTCCGCGGCTTCGCTCAACGCGTCCGCGTGAATGGTCGGAATCACCGGTTCGGGGGAGGGTTCCTCTTCCTCCTCATAGGGCAGGACCGAATCGGTCTGGGCGTCGAGCTGAAAGGCGGGAAAGACGTCCTCCGCCATCGTTTCGGGAGCTGCGCCGCTGGTCGAGCCGGCTGGGGGCGCCGGGGCGAGAAACACGTTGAACGGATCCTCGCCGACCATCGCGGCGGTTTCCGGATCGCGCTCCGGCGCCGCGACGTCGACCGGCGCAACCTCCGCTTCGCCCGTGGCGAGCAATTCGATGGTTTCGCGCGCTTCCTTGAGCAGAGCCGCCGTGCGCTCTTCGCTTTGCCTGATCCGATCGCCGAGATCGTCGACCGCTCGGTCCTGCCTTTGGCCCAGCCGCTCGGTGATCCTGGCGACCTGATCGCCCACATCGTCGATCGCCTGGGAGGCCCGTCGATCGGAACTGGCGATCCGCTCGGCCATTCGCTCGGTGATCCGCTCGATCTCGGCGCCCAGCTTGTCGAGCGCCTGGGCTTGAATAGTGTCGACGCGCCCCAGTTTCGCTTCCATGGCGTCGGCGATTCGCGCGACTTCGCCGCCGACCTGCTCGATCGCCTCGGCGCCCCGCGCTTCGGCGGTCTGAACGCGGCGCACGAGCGAGGCGTTCACGTCCAGCATTTCGCGTCCGATGCGCTCCACCGCCGCGGTCGAGCGCTGCTCCGCCTCGCGCGCCAGTTCGTCTCGCTTGGAGATTTCGGCGGCCAGGCTCTCGAGACGATGCTCGATTTGCTGGATGGCCAAGGTGGCTTCGCCGATCGCGCTCGGGTCGAACTTCGCGGCTTCGACGGCCTCGAGGCGAACCGCGATCGCCTCGATCGTCTCTCGGATGTTGGTCTCGCCTCGGTAAAGTTGGCCGGCGACCTTGCCGAGCGCCGCCTCCAGCGCGCGCAGAGCCTCCGCCGACTTTGGACCGCGCGCTTCGCTTTCGATGCGGGAGAGACGCTCGTTCAGGCGAACCTGTTCGATGCTCACGTCGTGGACCGCGCCCTCGAAACGCGCCGCCACCGCGGTCTGCTCGCGCTCGCCGCTCTCCACCCTTTCGAGCGCCTCTCGCACGAGTTTGTCGACGCCGCTGACCGCGAGCGCCGCCCGGGTTTCCGACGCATCCAGTTTCTCGGAGAGCCGCTCGAGCGCCGCGGTGATGCGTCCAAGATCGTCGGCCGGGTGGGCTGGGGCCGTCATTCGGCCGCCCCGGGAAGGGTGAGCCGACGCGGCGGTGAATCCGGTGAGGTTCGCCCTTTCGCCTGCCGACACCGCTTCGAGCCATTCCTCGAGGCTCATTCCGGCTCGCCGTGCCAGGGCCTCCGCCATGTCTCGAGATTGAGGGTCGACTTCCTTCGCCGTCCGATGCGCCTGACCGGTCATCCGATTCGCTCTCCCCGCGCCCTAGAGGGACGAAGGTAAATGTCCATAGCTTGTATGTAAACGAGAGTTGACCGCTAGATATAGTCGGAGGGTGGCGAAAACCTGTGGATCACGGCCCGATTCCAGCCGTCCGGCCTTCCTGAGCGCCTCGACTTAAGAAATCCTTAAGACATTCCGGAAGGACGAGCATGCGGCGTGGCGACGCTGAGCGCCGAATCAGGAGCGATTCGTGTCGTGAATTTGACGTTCGTTTCCGTGCGGGGGAGGGCTCCGTGACGAACGTCAAATTTGTCAACGACACGAGAATCAAAATCTGGCTAGCAGCCGTCTCGACTCCGACGTTCGGGCGGTGTTCGCCCCCGTGCATTTCCCGGCGAAGCGGAATCGCTTCGCCGAACAGGAAATGCGCCCGATTCAGGGTCAAGAGCGCATCCTTATCGCAAGAGGGGTTCGCAACTTTGTGCGATGCGCTCTGGGCGGATCGAACGTCGGAATCGGGCTGCTAGCGTGGACCTTGAGCTGACCGCCGCCCTGGCCGCGGTTTTCCTCGTTCTCGCGGTCACCTTCGCCATCCTGGGCGCTCGGCCATCGCTGCCCATGTCGCCGCCGCGCTTGGCGCCCTGGAGGCTGATGATGGTGTTCGCCTTCGCCGCGACAGTCATGCTCCTGGTCCACCTGGTCGGACTTCTCAAATCCAGGTGAGCGCTAGTGTCCCGATTCCGAAGTTCGCATGAGCTGGTGGGGGGCTCGGACGGACTTCGGAATCGATGAGGCTGCTAGCAAATATATGATTCTAGTGTGCTTCCTTGGATTGATGTTCGCACGACGCATGACCCAGAACGCAGGCGAACTTCAAATCCAGCACACTAGGGCCTCTTGCAGGCGACGGTCGGCCTCTGGCACGAAAAAGCCATGGATCAGCCCCCGCCGGGACCTTTGTCGCACAGCTACATCTCGCAGCGCCTGCGCCTGCACTATGTCGATTGGGGCAACGCTTTGGCGCGGCCGTTGCTCCTGATCCACGGGGGGCAGGACCACTGCCGCAACTGGGACTGGGTCGCCCAGGGGCTTTGCGCCGATTGGCGGATCATCGCGCCCGACCTTCGCGGGCACGGCGACAGCGCCTTTTCCCCGAGCGGCGATTATTCCATGAGCGCGTTCGTCTACGATCTGGCTCAACTCATTCACCAGCAGTCGCTTTCTCCGGTGCGCATCATCGCCCATTCCATGGGCGGGGCGATCGCGCTCCGCTACGCTGGAATCTTTCCCGACACGGTCGAGCGCCTTGTCGTCATCGAGGGCCTGGGGCCTTCGCCGCAGGTTCTGGCCCAAAGATCCAAGCGCGATCTCGCCGAGCGATTTCGGGAGTGGGTCGCAGAAGAGCGGGCGCTCGCCGGGCGGCTCCCGCGGCGATACCCCACCATCGAGGCGGCGCTCGCCCGGATGCAGGAAGAGAACCGCCATCTCACCCCCGAACAGGCGCGGTACCTCACCGTCCATGGAGTCAGCCAGAACGAGGACGGGACCTACAGTTGGAAATTCGACAACTATGTCCGCTCCTGGACGCCTGTGGACCTCTCCGGCGACCAGCTCCACCAGCTGTGGAGGAACATCGCCTGTCCAACTCTTCTGGTCCTGGGCAAGGAAAGCTGGGCCTCCGATCCTCGCAAGGACGGGCGAATCCAGCACTTCAGGAGCGCCGAGGTGGCGGTCTTCGAGGGCGCCGGACACTGGGTCCACCATGACCAGCTCGAGGCTTTTCTAGCGGCGATGAGGAGGTTCTTGTGAAAGCGATCCTGGCGCTCGTCATGGCTCTCATCTTCGCCCCGGCGCTGGGGTGGACGGCGCCGCCTTGGACCCCCGCCGGCCCGCTCTATCCCGATCGCCACCAAGGCGACTTCATTCTCCACGACTTCCGCTTCCAGTCCGGCGAGCGGCTCGCCAGTCTTCGCATCCATTACCTGACCTTTGGCCGCCCGCGCCGCGACGCCGCCGGCCATGTGGTCAACGCCGTCCTCATCCTCCACGGCACCGGCGGCTCTGGGCGCCAGTTCCTGCGGCCGCAGTTCGCCGACGTGCTTTTCGGACCAGGCGAACTCCTGGATGCGCGAAAGTGGTACATCATCCTTCCCGACGACATCGGCCACGGTCGCTCCTCCAAGCCCAGCGACGGCCTGCGCGAGAAATTCCCCCACTACGACTATCACGACATGGTCGAGGCCGAGCACGCTCTGGTCGCTCAAGGGCTGGGCGTGGATCATCTGCGCCTTGTGATGGGGACCTCGATGGGCTGCATGCACAGCTTCATGTGGGGCGAGGCGTGGCCCCGCATGATGGACGCCCTGATGCCTCTCGCCTGCCTTCCCGTTCCCATCGCCGGTCGAAATCGGGTGTGGCGAGACATGATCGTTCGGGCCATTCGGACCGATCCAGCCTACGACGGAGGAAACTATTCCAAAGAGCCTGCCGCCGGGCTGCAGACCGCCGCCGATATTCTGGCGATCGCCGGCAGTTCGGCGCGGCAGATGCAGAAGTCCCTCGCTACGCCTGCGAAGGCCGACGCGTGGCTTCAGGCCTTCCTGGCTCGGGAGGTTCCCTCACTCGACGCCAACGATCTCATCTGGCAGGTGGAGTCCTCGCGCGATTACGACCCCTCGGCTGGCCTTTCCCGCATCACCGCAAGGGTGATGTGGATCAATTCGGCCGACGACTTCATCAATCCACCGGAACTCGGCATAGCCCAACGCCAAGCCGCCCGACTGAGACATGGGCGCTTCGTGCTCTTGCCCATTTCCGACCTCACTCACGGCCATGGCACTCACACCTGGGCGGCCGCCTGGAAGCAATACCTCGCCGAACTGCTGCGCTAGAGCGGGACTCGATTGGACGGAAGCATAGCCGGAGTTGGCGAGGGGATGCGGCGCTCTTCAGACCACCTTCCTTAGTCGTCACCCGCCGGCGCAAGACCGGCGGGTCCATGGTCTCCGCGGCGGGCCGGCTTGCGCAAGCGGCTCCGAGGGTCCGAGTGCATGGATCGGCCGGTCGAGCCGGTCGATGACGGAAAAAGGGGGAATCGGAATTCGGCCAAAAGAGGTCATGCGCGAGAGCGCTCGCGCTCTATCGCCTCGCCGCAAAGCGCGCCTTTCGGCGAACATCGGCGATGATCGCCGCGGCGGCGTTGTGGCCAGGCGCCCCGCTGACCCCTCCGCCGGGATGGGCCCCGGCCCCGCACATGTAGAGGTTTCGGATCGGGGCCCGATAGTCTCCGTGGCCGAGCACCGGCCTGGCGCTGAAGAGTTGGTCCAGGCTCATTTGGCCATGAAAGATGTCTCCCGCCACGAGCCCGAAACGACGCTCGAGGTCGAGGGGGCTCAAGACGGAGCGAGCGACCACCGAACGGGCGAAGCCCGGCGCCAGGGCCTCGACCGTGGCGATCATCAGATCGGCGACCTCCTCGCGATGAAGGTCCCAGGTCTCGCCGCCGGGCAGGTCCGGCGCGGCGTGCTGGCAGAAGAGGCTGGCGACGTGCGCGCCTCTGGGCGCGAGAGTCTCGTCCAGGGTCGATGGAATCAGCATTTCGATGATCGGCGCGCGCGACCAGCCGAATTGATGGGCTTCGCTCCAGGCGCGATCCATGTAGGCGAGAGATGGGGCGATGATGATCCCCGCCGTCAGGTGGTCGCCCGCTTCAGGCAAGCACGCGAAGCGCGGGGCCTCGGAAAGCGCGAGGTTCATGCGGAAGACGCCCGACCCGCAGCGATACCGACGGATTCTCTCCCGGAAGTCGGCGCTCAACTCGCCCGGATCCACGAGCCTCTCGAAGAGCAGCCTCGGATTTAGGTTCGAGACGACCAGCCTCGCGGCGACCCGCTCCCCGCGTGAGGTGGCGATGCCGACCGCCCGCCCCTTTTCGACAATGACTTCCTGCACGTCTTCGTTCGTGCGGAGAGCCACGCCCTTCTCGAGGCAAGCCGCCGACATGGCCTGGGTGATCGCGCCCATGCCGCCGATGGCGTGGCCCCACAGCCCTTTCCTGCCGTTCACCTCCCCAAGGACGTGGTGGAGCAGGACATAGGCTGTTCCAGCGGCGTAGGGGCTGGCGTAGGTCCCCACGATCCCGTCGAATCCGAACGCCGCCTTGATCGGATCGCTCTCGAACCAGCCGTCCAGCCAATGGCCGGCCGACTGGGAGAAGAGCGCCGCCAGATCGCGACGGGCGATCAGGTCCAGAGCGGCCGCCTTCCTCGCCATCCGTCCGGTCGTCACAAGATCGCGCACGCCCGAAAGGCGCGATCGCCCCGCGAAACTCGGCGGGGATTGAAGCAAGAGGCCGCGGACGAACCGGGCGACCGCCTCCAGCCTCTCGCCATAGGCCTCCAGCCGCTCGGCATCGGCCTGCGAAAACTTCGCCACTGCCGCCTTTGTCAGTCCGGGCCCCATCGCGAGGCTTCTTCGATCATCCAGAGGCAGGAAGTTCGACATTTTCCGCTCGACGATGGTCAGCCCGTGCCTGGAGAGCTCCATGTCCGAAATGACCTTGGAGTGGAGCAGAGAGACCGCGTAGCTCGCCGCCGAATTTCGAAATCCCGGATGGAAGGTCTCGGTGACCGCCGCCCCGCCCACCTCGGCGTTGCGCTCGAAGACGGCGACCTTCAGCCCGGCCGAGGCGAGGTAGAAGGCGCAGACGAGCCCGTTATGCCCGCCGCCGATGATGACGACGTCGGTTTCGCTCATCCGCCGGTCGCGAGCAAAGGCTTGTGCGTTCGATTCAACCTGCGCGGGAACTCTGCGGCCAACTTGGCTGTTGACAGCGTGGGTTCCAATCCCAACGGGAGAATTTCAATCATGCGCCCACTTCTTTGCGCTGCCGCGGCCGCGTTCGCTCTCGCCTTGGCGGGATCGGCGGCCGCCGCCACGCTCCACTTCCACGCCAACCTCACCGCCGCCCAGGAGACTCCGCCCACGACCTCCGCGGGGACCGGCACGGCGACGGTCGATCTCAACACCGCCGACCGGATGCTCTCCTGGAAAGTGACCTACCAGGGCCTGAGCGGACCGCCCACCGCCGCCCACTTCCATGGGCCAGCCAAGCCCGGAAAGGCCGCCGGCGTCCAGGTTCCCCTCACCGGGCCTCTCGCCAGCCCGATCTCGGGTTCGGCCAAGATCACTGCCAGCCAGGAGCGCCAGCTCCGGGCCGGCGACTGGTACGTCAACGTCCACACCGCTCAGAACCCCGGAGGGGAGATCCGCGGCCAGGTGCTGTCCGGCAAGTGAGGCCGATCGCGGCTGGTTAACGAAATGTGAATTGCTGGCCTGGGACTTGCGCGGCCCCCATCCGGGAATCCCGGAGTGGAGCGCTTCGCAATGCTGGAATTCCGCGTCATCCATCCCTCGGAGCTGAGTTCCGACGAGATTGAAGCGTGGTCGGCGATGCAGTCGGCGACGCCGGTATTCTCGAGCCCGCTCATGGGACCCCATTTCGCTCGCGCGGTGGGGACGATGAGAGACGACGCCAGGGTCGCGGTGATCCACCGCGGCGGAGGCCCGATCGGGTTCTTCCCCCATCATCGGCGTCCCTCTGGCTTCGCCCGGCCCATCGGAGCGCCGCTCTCGGACTACCATGGCGTCGTCACCGCAGCCGATGAACGGCTCGATGGCGAAGCGATCCTTTCCGGCGCGCGGCTCTCCGCCTTCCGATTCACCGCTCTCATCGATCCTTTCGGGGTGTTCGGCAGCGACGTCGAAGCGAGCGCCCAGGGCTATCGGGTGATCCTCCTCGAGGGCGAGGACGGCTACGCCGAGAAGCTGACGACCGCCAGCCGCAACCGGCACAGGAACTTTCGACGATACAGCCACAAGCTCGCTCGCGAGATCGGTCCCTTGAGACTCCTCGCCCATCGCCAGAGCGCCTTCTTCGAAGAGCTCCTGGACTGGAAGACCGCACAGATCCGGCGGACCGGGGTCCAGGACTTCCTCGCCGCGGAGTGGACGAGAGGACTGCTGCGCAAGCTGCTGATCGGCGAGCCGCCGCTGGAAGGCCTGGTCCTCAGTCTCTTCGCGGGCGGCCGTCAGGTCGCCGCGCACTTCGGGGTCAAGTCGTCTGGTCATTTTCATCCCTGGATCGGAGCATCGAGCCCCGACCTGGAAGCCTATTCGCCCGGCTCGGTGCACCAATGGATGGCCATCCAGGCGATGAGGACCCTGAAGCTGCGAACCTATGACCTCGGCCCGGGCTTCGGCCACTGGAAGGGGTTCTTCGCCAACGACTCCGTCACGGTGTCCGAGGGATTGGCCTCCACGCGCGGAGCCTCGGGGCGCTCTGCGCGCAGCCGCGAGAACCTCTGGCTCCTGCCGGGTCTGGCGACCAATCCCCTGGCCGCGCGGTTGCGTCGAAGGCTCGATCAGATCGCCCAGACCGAGCTGACCCTTCCTGGGCGCGTGGCGGGTCTTCTTGGCGCAGTCGCCGCGCTCGAACGCCGATCGGCGAGCCGAAAGCCGAATCTGGAGGAACGCATTTCGCACGTTCTCGGCGAGGAGAGCCGCCCATGAGCCATCCGATTTCCGATTGGACGGTGGAGAAGGCCGCCGGCTTTGGCCGATGCACGCTTCGCTTCCGACACGACCTCGCCGAGCGTCCGGTCTTTTCCGAAACGTCGCTGGCCGAAATTCTCGACCGCTATCCTCGCCATCGACTCGGGATTTTCACCATGGGCGCCGATCTCGCCGACTGGACCTCCTGGCGTCGCGGCGAGGCCGCCCACTTCAGCGGTGAAGAACTCCTGGAGGCGGTGAGGCGTGGGCGGTTGTGGCTCAACATCCGCAATGCCGACGAGTTTCTCCCCGAGTTCGCCGAACTCCGTGAGGAGATCATCGAGGACAAGGAAGCGCACGTCCCGGGTCTGAGAGTCTTTCGACCCGATCTTGGTCTTCTGATCTCGTCCCCAGGCGCGATGGTTTTCTACCACCTCGATGTGCCGCTCTCTTCCCTTTGGCAGATCCGTGGCGAAAAGCGCATCTGGTTCTATCCCCGGCGCGAGCCCTTCGTCCGCGACGAACAGATCGAGCGCTTCGTTCGCCAGGAGGCCGAGGGCCAATTCCCCTACGCCGACGAATGGGAAGCCGCGTCCCATGAAATGACGCTCAAGGCGGGCGACATGGTCACCTGGGCCCAGAACGTCCCGCACCGTGTCACCAACGGTCCCATGGTCAATGTGTCGCTCTCGATGGAATTCATGACGCCCGCGGCCGCGCTGCGCGCCAACATCCTGTGGTCGAACGGACTGCTGCGCACGAAACTGGGCGTTCGGCCCCGCGTGCAGGAGCGCCTGGGGCCGACGGCCCTCGCCAAGCTCGCTCTCGCGCGCGCCGCCAAGACCTGGAGGCGCAAGAAGCCGTACCGTCCGATCCTTCCCGCCGCTTTCACGCTCGACCGAACCCAACCAGGCGTGCTGATCGAGCTCTAGAGCCAGCCGGTAAGCGACCCTCGCCCCTTGCGGGAGAGGGTCGGTCCGAAGGACCGGGGTGAGGGGTTGAAGGCTCTCTCCCCCTCTGTGTAGCCGCGGCTCAGAGGGTTCAGTGAGACCCCTCATCCGGCGCTTCGCGCCACCTTCTCCCACAAGAGGGAGAAGGGAAATCCTTGATGACGTACCTCTTGTCCTAAGGGCTCCCACCTCCACACTACCGTCATCGCCGACCTTGTGTCGGCGACCCATGCTCGCCAACGCGCCCGAAGGGACCGGCTTCGCCGGGGCGGGGGTGGGGAGGGTGAAAGAGCGCAGGGTGGCGATTCCAGCGACGAACGCCCGAGCCGCCGGCCCGAGCTGGGGATGGGGTGGCGCCGCCCTCCACGATCGGTGTAAGCCTCCCCGATGCTCGAATGGCGCGTCGGAGCGGTGAGGATTTCGCGGCTCGTCGAGATCGAACTCCCCGTCCCCTACGACGAGCGCCGCCCATTTCTGAAGGAAGCCTCGCCCCAGGCCCTTCATGGCCATGCTTGGCTCTTCCCCGACTTCGTGGACGAGGCCGGCGCGCTTCGGCTCTCCATTCACGCCCTGCTCGTCGACGCGCCTGGCCTGCGTCTCATCGTCGACACCTGCGTCGGCAACGACCGGCCAAGGAGCCTCCTCGCCGGGCGATCGCTTTCCACTGCCTTCCTCGCCGAACTCGCCGAGGCCGGGTGGGCCAGGGAAAGCGTCGAGGCGGTGATTTGCACCCATCTGCACGTCGATCATGTCGGCTGGAACACCATGCTCGAGGCCGATCGGTGGGTTCCGACCTTTCCCAACGCCCGTTATCTGATCGGCCGCAAGGAATTCGAATACTGGAAGGCCGAAGGGGGCGAGGAGCAGCAGATCATTCTGGACGACAGCGTCGCCCCGATCCTGGCGGCCGGCCTCGCCGAGCTCGTCGAGCCCGACCACGTGCTCTCCGCCGAAGTCCGCCTCATGCCGACGCCAGGACACACGCCCGGCCACGTCAGCGTCGTCATCGAGAGCGAGGGTCGAAAGGCGATCATCAGCGGCGATGCGCTCCACCACCCCTGCCAGATGGCTCATCCGGACTGGTCGCCGTGGTTCGACACCGATCCCGCAGCCTCGCGCATCACCCGCAGGGCGCTCCTCGAGCAGGCCGAGCGCGACGGCGTCCTCTTCATCGGAACCCACTTCGCCGCCCCGACCGCCGGCAAGGTCGTGAGAGACGGCCCCGCCTGGCGCCTGGCCTGAAGGGGGGGCGCACACGCGGGGGAAGAGAGCGCTCTATTCTCCTCCTCCTCTGGGGGAGGGGAACCACGAAGTGGTGGAGGGGGCGGGGGAAGGGGCGCTGACCCTTCCGCGCGAGGCATGGGCAGGGGCCAAGCCCACCCCTCCGCTCCCCCCGACCGGAGCCGGAGGCGGAGAGCCGGGGCCCAGGGTTTCGGGTTTCGTGACTCCCCGCTTTCGCGAGAACGGGCGGACATGGAGACCCACCCCTCCGCTCACCCTGGCCGGAGCCGGAGGCGGAGAGCCGGGGCCCAGAGTTTCGGCTCTGGCTCCCCCTCTCGCGGGAATGAGCGGATAGAAGGATTATCCGGCCCCGTCGGCCCGGGATACGCGAGGGCCTTGATCCCGGCCCCTTCGAGCCTCACCATCTCGCCCTCATAGCCGACGCGGAACGCTCGGTTCACCCCGCCAGGCCCGACCGCCCAGAAGAGCGGCGCGCGCAGGAACCCGTTCCGGCGACCCTTGAACGCGTGAGAAGCGGACAACGCGAGCCAGCCTCGCCGCTCGCTCATCATCATCGATGCCTGGCCTGACGCCAGCGAAACTCAGCTGCTCATCATTGAACCGTTCACCGTCGCGGAGCATATTTCCTCGCATGTACGGCCAAACCGCCAGCTCCGAGCGTCCCAGGAAGCGCCGTCATGCGCCGAGCTTGCACTACCGCGGCGTGAAGCTGCAGACGCCTGCGACCCCGCCGAGGACGCCGCTCTCCAAGCTGCAGCAGGCGCTCGACAAGGCCCTGGCCAAGCACGCTGATGCCCTCGCCGGCGGCAAGTAGGCCGCCGCACGACCGCTCCGTCTTCATCAATTGCCCGTTCGATTCGATGTATCGGCCGCTCCTCCGCGCCATGTGTTTCACCATCGTGGCCTGCGGCTACTTGCCCCGATGCGCGCTTGATTATTCCGACAGCGCCGCGGTGCGCTTCGAGAAGATCCTCGATCTCATCTGCGCCTGCGATCTCTCCATCCATGACGTGTCGCGGGTCGAGCTCGACATGACGTCCGCCGATGCTTCGAGCGGCGCGCACAAAGATCTTCCGCCGCCGATGCTTCAAGCGGCGCGCACAGAGACATTGGGCGCTGACGCCTTAGGTGCGGGGAGCGAGAACCGCCCACCCTCTCCGCTCACCCCGGCCGAGGCCCTTCGGGCCGAGAGCCGGGGCCCAGGCTTTTCTGGGTCAGTGCTTTCGCGGCGATAAGCGGAGTCTGGGCGGCCGGCACGAACGCCCGGCCGTAAGCATATTGGGAGGGAGGGGCTCAGGCGCCCTGGACGTTCCACGGAAGGTCGTGGCGGGCGATCAGGATCGCCTCCAGTTCCTTCACCCCGCCGGCCAGCTGCCCGCGCCACGAGGGATTGGCCGAACATTGGGTCATGACATCAATGGAGACGCCACGACTGAGTTGTTCGATCAGTAGCGGCTTCATACGTTGGCGGGTCGGTTGGCTGGAGCCGGGCCAGCGGTACGAGTTGATCTGGCCGCGGACCCCCGACTCCGCCTTGCCGACGTAGTAGACCCGCCCCCCGACCGAGAATGCGTATACACCGGGTCCAGCAGGCGCCGCCCTGTCGGGGGCCAGCTTCCCGCGTGGGTCGAGAATCCAGCGGCACGCCAACTTGAAACCTTCGGCGAGCAAGATGCCGGCCGTCAGCGGCGGTTTGACGATGCGTCGGGAAGGCAGAGATCCCTGTGAAAAGGTGCTCATTTTGCGCCTCCTGAAAAAGGGCGCGCGAACTCCCACTTCCGCCGCCCCGGCGCAATGTTCATTCGTTCGTTTGCGGCGTCGTTCGCCGATGAACTGTGGCGGAGGCGCCTCAGTTAGTTTTCACCGCCGGTTCCCGGGGGCCGATGCCCAAAGACATCAGAGTGATGTCTCAGGAACCGCTTCTCACCGTCATTGGGCCTCTGGCGCAGTTCCCTCGGAAGATTCAACCTCTCCCTGTCTTCGCGCGCGATCTCTTCGCTCCATTGAAGCGTTCCATCCTCGTCGAACGTGATCAGATATCGATCGAAGAGCGCGTCCACATGCGCGGCTAGCAAGAGTCCGTTCGCCGGATCCAGCCGTTCGTCATCGCTCGAAGCCGACCAGGGCTTCATGTGCGAAGCCCTCAGGAGGGCGTCAGTGTGCAGGCCCGTCACAGCGCATGCGCCGCCCCAGCGTTGCACCAGCCCATCGCGGAATTTCCCCTGGCCGCGCCGCGCCTGGATGAGCTGGCTCTTCTGGGTCGGCGTCCTCGACCTATCGCGCTCGATCGCCCGGATATCGTATTCGGCGAGATCGACGCCAAGCTCGAATTCGGCTTTGGCTTCGCCGCCTTCGAACGTCTTACTGGGGTCCTTCCACTGAACCTCGCCGGAGAGGCCATCGCCATTCAGGATCAGCCGCGTGACTCCCAGAAACATGCCTCTGGGGTCGTTGAACTCGGGAAAGGGTTCGTAATCCAGATCGACAAAGGAGCCGGTGCGAGCCACCCGGCACCTCGCCTGATAGACACCGCGCTTCGGCCCCAGAACGACGTGAACCAAGACACCGTCACCGCTCAGAATCCAGTCAGGAAGCAGGTCAGTAAAGCCGCTTGATTCTTCGTTGGACCAAGTGATTTTGATCATCGCTCTTCCTCGCTTGCCAAGAAACGCTCGCACTCCAAACCCGAACCGTCGTCGACGGCCCCGAAAGCGCGATGCCGGCCAAGGTAGCCGCGTTGCTGCGGCGTCGGCGTGCGGCACATCTTGGCTTCGCCTCCCAGCATCGCCCGCGCTTCGGTGGAAATATCGGAGCCGAACTTAGCCCGGCCCTCCTCATCGAAAGTCACGAGGTGGGCATCGAAGGCGGCGTCCCATAGGGCTGACAGGAGCAGGCCGTTGTGGACGTCGAGGCGTTCGGCGTCGGTGGCGCAATCGGCCCAGCGGACAATGTGCGAGGCCCTGAGGAGAGCGGGATCGGCGAGTCCGGTCACCGCGCAGCGGCCATCCCAATAGTCCATCAGCGCGGCCCGGAAAACGTCCTGGCCGACGCGCTGCACCACGAGCCGCTCGACCTCGGTGGCGCGCGGCAGGCCGGCGGTCTGGCGCTCGAACTCGCGCAGCGGCGCATCGGGAAGGCTCGCGCCGAGCTTGTAGGCGCGGTCGAGGGCCTCGTAGAGGTCGGCCTGATCGGCGAAGCGCCAAGTCGCTAGGCCGGGGCCGCCGGCCATTGCTCCAGGTCCAAACTCGGCGAGAACGCCTGGATGGTCGCTCGCCAGCCGCCATGGTCCGTGCTCCCCATCGCCCGCCAGCCAGACGCGGCCATTGGCGGTGGTGGAATCGAAGGCGAGCCACGAGCCTTCAGCCTCCCGCGCCAGCCGAAATCCTTTGTCCCACGCCGCCTTGTTGAGAAAGGTTCGGATGACGAACCCTGAAGAATTCGGCTCGTCCGGCGGGGTCATGAGGCGGCGAAACCGGGCCGATCCCCGGCGGACAGACGATCCCACGCCTCCAGCACCAGACGACGGGTGCGATATTCGCCAAAGCGCTTGATCTCGTTCTTCTTCAGTACCCGGAACGTCTCGCTCGGGTAATCCGGGCCCATGACGTCGGCGGGATCGAGGATGTAGCGCAGCTCGTCGCGGGTCAGTCCATAGGCTCGTGCGTACCAGGCATCGAGCTGGGCGCGCAGCCAGGCGCGGCGGTCCTCATCCCAGGCGAACGGCGGCCCATCGTAGCCGAGGTCGCGAGCGAAGGGGCGCAGGGCCTCGCTGGTGTAGGTCAGTTCCAGGACGCGCGGGACGATGAAGTCGAGGTCGGCCGGGGCGTAACTACCCGGTGGTAGAATCGGGAACTGCTTAACGTAAAAGAAATTCAGATTAGAGCCGCCAACTTTTTGTCTGGATACAAAATCAGTGACGATCGCGTTGAGATTTCCAAGTAGCGCAACTTGGAGTTCCGCCTCCTCGATCGTAATCCAGACGGCAAGGCTGTTTCCGATGGCTTTTTTTGGCACAGTCGCGGCGATGAGCGTGCGTTCATTCGTCGCTGGGGCGATCATCCGGCTTACGAGAAGCCAGGACCTCGCAATATTTTCGCGTTGAAGCTCCGAGATAAGGTCACTAATCTCCAGCCAGTACCGCGGGGACGGCTCAAACTCCTCGGATCTGTCCATTTGACGGGCTTCTTCGCCGTCAGCGTCGGCGCTTGCCCAGCGGTGGTCGAACTGGTGGATCATCTTCGCCTCGTAGAGCGGGACCCAGCGCTCCGAAGTGGCGCCGACCCAGTCGGTCCCGTCCCGCACGAGCCCCGCTGCGGCGAGCTGCGCCGCCGTGCGGAAGAGGCCGCTGTCGTTGGCCATATCGAACATTCGAGCGAACGACACCCCCCATGGATTGCCCGCCGCGCCCTTGGCCTCGTCGATCAGCACCGGCACGCGGTCGTAGATCTTCGCGGTCAGCTCGGCGTCTCGGCGGGCGCGGAAGACCGGCGCGGTCCTGGTGTTGGGATTGATCCGGGCGATCTCGGCCGGTGAGAGAGCGAAGCGGCGCTCGGGTTCGGCGAGCTGGGCTGGGTCCGTGAGGAAGAAGGCGAACTCCGCCTCGCCGACATCGCGGCCGATGGTGAGCAGGCTGAACTTGAAGCTACGGTGGACTGCTTGGAAGATCGGCGCGCTGTTCTCGAAGTCGATCAGACTGGCGAGGCGCCTGCCTTCCACCAAAGCGGAAAAGAACGGCGCGGTCGTGGCGTCGGTGGCGACGCCGGTGGGAACGATCACGCCGGCTCGGCCCCTTGGTCCGGCCAACTGCGAGAACAGTTCGGCGAACAGGGCATAGGTGTTGATATCGCCCCTCCCGCAGAGGGGAAAACGTCCGCCGTCGTCGTTGGGGACTCGGGCGAAGATCGAGGCGGCCTCGGCGGTGCGCTTGGCCTGTTCGAATGCTTCATGGAGCGCCCGCTCGCGACTGCCTGGCTCGGCGTCGCCGAGCGCCGCGATCATCTGGCGCCGTGCGGCCGCGTTGGGGGCCGTCGCGATCTCCGGCTCGCGGGCGGCGAAGAACTCCTGCTCCTGGAGCTTGATGCGCTCCCACGGCGGATTGCCGAGCACGACGTCGAAGCCGCCGGCGGCGAAGATGGTCGGGAACTCCAGCGGCCAATGGAAGGCGCGGGCCTCCTCCGCCAGATCGACAGCGAGAGCGGTGAGCCGCGGGTTCGGTTGGCTGCCGGCCAGCGCCGTGCGCACATCGAGTGTGGTCGGGACGAGATCGGGAGCGTTGGAGCGCGCCAGGGCCCCATCGAGCGGCCGCTTGGGCCGCAGGAACGCCGCCACATAGAGATCGCAGGCGCGTTTTCGCGCGCTCCAGCCGGCCTCCGCCTGCAGGGCCGCATAGGCGCGAGACTTGCGGTCGAGCTGCGCCAGATCGTCCTCCGGCATGGCCTGGATAGCGCGCGCTCGACGGGCCAGGGCCTCGGCCGATTCCCGCGCAAAGAGATCGGCCTCCTTCCGGTGATCCCTCTGCTCGCGGTTGTCCTTGCGGGCGACGCTCGCCGCCTCCCTATCGTCACCGGTGAGAGGTTTGTACGCGGCGTCAGGAACGCCCTTGTCGAGTGCGGCAAGGTCGAAGACTCCCAAGAGCGAGTCGCCGCAGCGGATATTGGCGTCGAGAAAACCGAGCGGCTTTCCAGGCTCGACGGTCTCGATCCACAGAGCGACCTTGGTCAGTTCCACGGCCATGGGATTGCGGTCGACGCCGTGGATGCACGAGCGGACCACCTCGCGCAGCGCATGCTGGCGGTCGTCGCGACTGGCGACGCCGCCGGTCCGAGCGCTGGCGATGCGCGCGGCGATGCGGCGGGCGGCGGCCAGGAGGAAGTGGCCGGAACCGCAGGCCGGATCGATGACGGTGACGGTGAGGAGACCCTTCACCGGATCATCGGCCTCGGCCTCGGCGCGATCGAGCACCGGATCGAGCGCGCTTTCCAGCAGAAGCTGCACGAGCGAGTCCGGCGTGTAGTAGCTGCCGGTGGTCTTGCGCTCATGGCCCTGGGCTTCCAGTCCCTCGGCGAAGAGGTAGATGCGGCCATCATCGGAAAGCCGAGGGGTCAGCTCCAGCAGGCTTTCATAGACCGAGCCCAACTCCTCGGTCTCTAGGTCGCGCCAGTTGACCGGCACGAGGGCGCCGTCGTCCCGCAGCCAGGCCAGATTCCAGATCGCCTCCATCAGCGCGCGGTTGGGCAGGCGGACGCGCTCCAGCGGCCCGAGCTCACCCAAGGCGAAGAGGCCTCCGAGCGCTGGCAGCCCGAGCGGCGGTGCGCCGCGGCCGCCCAGCGCCTCGAAGACGACGATCAATCCGTCCCAGAGATCGTCATGGGCGTCCCACGCCGATCGGCGCGCGGCGCGGTCGCGAAGGCGCGAGACGCTGTAGCCTTCGGCATACAAGGATCGCGCGTTCGGCGGGACGCCGGGGGCATGCAGCAGGCCGCGGTCCTCGGCGACGAAGAGGAAGATCAGCCGGTAGACCAAGCGCAGGAGAAGGCCATGGTAGGCCGCCAACTCGAGCGTTCGGTCCTCGAGGCCGCCGCGTAGTGCGACGTTCTCCGGATGGGCGAGGAAGCCGGTCCCGAGTGCAACGAGAGCCGCCTCGACGCCACCCCGCAAGCGCTCGCGGGCGGCGAGGCCGGTCTTCTGTCCCGCTTCGCGCCATCGCTCGAGCGGGCACTCCGAGGGCGCGGCGCCCGGGCGACCGAAACGCGAGGCGTGGACGAGCAGCCACAGGGCGGTGAAGTCGGCGAGCGCCTCGCTCTCGAACATGGCCCGCAGGTCGGCCTCGATGTAGGCCGGACGGGTGAGGCTGGGGTTGTCGCGCGCCAGGCGCAGCTTTTCGCCGTTGCAGGCGAGACCCCAGAGGGCGCCGTCGTTGGCGTTCAGCCAGTCCTGCAAGGCGACCGCGGCCGAGGGCGTTCTGCCCGACCCCGCGAGGCTGGCGCTGGGGCGATCGAGGGAATCGCCGGCGGGGACGACGACCACAGGCACGCGCCCATCCAGAGCTTCCAAGGTGACCGGGAAGGTCCTCTCGCCGAGTTCCCGCCTGTCGATGCGCCGCACCTCGCCGAAGCCGAAGACGGCCTTCAACAGGGCCTCAGCGAGCCGCACCGCTGCGGGGTGCGAATCGGCTTCGGCGGCGGCAAAATCGGAGAAATGGGCCTGCCCGATGCGGAAGTAGCGGTTGATCTCTTCGCGTAGAGTGAGGCCTCTGGGCACGCCGTAATCGGTCTCGGACTGGTTCGCGGCCTCCTGAGCGAGGATCAGAGCGAGCTCGGCCGGAGCGATCAGCGAGCCCTCGACGGTGAGGGCGCCGATGGCCGCCACCCGGCGGGAGGCCATCCAACTTCTCGCGGGGCGGCGCGCCACCTTAGGTCGCCGGGGCCAGGACGTAGAGGCCGATGACGTCGGCCGGCAGCACCGGTTCGACCAGCACCCGCGAGCCTCCGGCGCCGGAGGCTCGTCGGCCGTCGGCCGATCGCACGCGCTCATGGTCGTCGGCCAGCGTGGTCGCCCGATCTCGCGCGAAGTCGGAGAGCGGCGCGGCGAGGTCGGTGTCGAGACGCTCGCGAGCCTGGAAAAGCAGACGGGTCTGGGCGGCCGGGACGAGATCGCCCGCGGCCTCCGCCTCCAGCAGCCGCCGAGCCTCGTCACCAGTGGCGATCAGCCGGCCGCCCGAAAAGGCGACCGCCTGGGCCTCCTCGGCGAGGAGCAGGCGCTCACGCCTCGCCTGGATGGTCAGCTTGAACCTCAGGCGCAAGAGCGCGATCGTCGTGAGGTTCGTCACCGACGCGCTTGGCCAGGCGCCGGCGCGCCCGAGCGACGTTGGCGGGCCGGCCGCCGGATCCAGCGCGCCTTCGAGCAGGGTTTCGGCCAGGGTCGCGGTGAGCGGGTGGGCGCGCGTCACGACCATCGCGTCGGGCGCAGACTCTTCGAAACCGATGCGCACCGACCCGGAGAGCCCGCGCCCGGCAAGCCGCTCGCGCAAGGCGGTGGGCAGAGCGTCGAGATGGGCGAGGAAGACGCCGCCTTTCTTGTTCTCCAAGGGGGTCATCAGGCGCGCGAGGGCGCGGTCGACGAAGGTGCGCACCTCGTCCCCTCCGCCCAGCACGTCGCGCCAGCGCCGCCATTCCGGCGCCGCCTCCTCCGGCTTGATGGCGTTCTGGGCGAAGCGGGCGCGCGAGCGCTTCTCCCCCTCCTCGGCATCGCGCCACAGGGTCTCCATGGCCGTCGACTGGGCTTGGAACTGATCGCCGAAATCGAGCGTCAGCTGGCGAGCGCGGCCCTTGTGAAGAAGCAGGCGGTTCATCAGGGCGCCGGTGACCGCCGCGCGGTCTTCGGGCAGGGGCACGGAGACGCCGGTGCGCAGGCGAATGTGCTCGGCTTTGCGCAAGATGACGTCGAGGACTGCGCCATCGATCGCGCTGTCTGGCGAATACATCAGCACCGAGCGGACGCGCTCGGCGGGCTGGCCGAACCGGTCGACCCGACCCTCGCGCTGCTGGTGACGGGTCGGATTCCATGAGAGGTCGTAGTGAACCACCGTGTCGAAGAGCTTCTGGAGGTTGATGCCCTCCGAGAGGCAATCGGTGGCGACGAGCAGATGCTGCGGGGCGGCCTCGCCCTCCGGGCCGACGGCCATGGCCTCCACTTTCGCCCTGCGCTCCTCGGAAGAAAGAGCGCCGGTCACTTCCTCGATGACGAGGTTGGGAAACGCCCGGCGAAGCCCCGCCGCCAGGTGCGCGACCGTGGCGATGTATCGGCAGAAGACAACCGGATTGGCGCCCTCCTCGAGGGGTCCTTTGAGCACTCGGGCGAGTTCGGCGAGCTTCGGATCAGGACATTTGGTCAGAGTTTCGGCGCGCTCCACGAGCTCTGCAAGCTGGGGATCGGCCGCCGTCTCCAAACCTGAGGCTGGTTCGAGGTCGACGGCGTCGGCGTCATCGGCCTCGTCGTCGAAGACCTGTTCGGCGAGCCGATCGGCGTCGGCGGCGAGCCGGTTGCGAAGGGCCGAAACGGCCGCCGCGGGCGAGGAGCCGACACAGCGCATGAGAGCGAGCACGCCCCAGAAGGCGAGGCGCGCGCCCTGGGCGTCCTTGTCTTCCACCATCCCCAGGCACCAGTCGAGGACGGCGTCGTGAAAGGCGGCGGTCGCCTGATCGAAACGCCAAATATGCTCGGCCGTCTCATGCCTGGGAAAGACTCGATCCTCGCCCCATTCCTGGCCGGTGATGTCGACGCGGCGTCGCTGCACGAAATGGCGCGCGAGCCGGACGCGGGCCGCCTCGGTCTCGAACCCCGCTCCGCCGATGAACGCCGGGTCAATGAGGCCGATCAGGCGATCGAACGCCGCCTCATCGCCGCTGTGTGGCGTGGCGGTGAGCAGGATCAGTTCCCGCTCCGCGTCGGCGGCCAGGCGGCGCAACAGCTCGAATCTCTGGTGGCGGCCGCGATCGGCGCCGACGCAGGCGTGCGCTTCGTCGACCACGACCATCCGCGGACAGGCGGCCGCGAAGGCGTCACGACGCCGATCAGCCTTGATGTAGTCGAGGCTGACCACGGAGTAGGGAAGGGCGTCGAAGAGACTCTCCGACAGTGGAAGGCCGCGCTCCAGGCGGGCGGCGGTGGCCGAGGTGACGGCGACGGCGTCGAGATCGAACTTGACGCGCAGTTCTTCAGTCCACTGCTCGACCAGATGGGGCGGGCAGAGGATGGTGAAACGGTCGAGCTCGCCCCGGTCGATCAGCTCGCGCAGAATGAGGCCGGCCTCCACTGTCTTGCCCACCCCGACGTCATCGGCGATCAGCAGACGCACGTGCGGAAGACGCAGGGCCATCAGCAGAGGCACGAGCTGATAGGCCCGCGGCTCGAAGGCGACGCGGGCGGCGGATCGGAACGGGCCGGCTCCCCGGCGCAGCGAAAGCCGCAGCGCTTCGGAAAGCAGTCGCGCCCCGTCCTGCGTCGAAGTCGGCGTCGGTTCGGGCGGAGGGAATCGCGCGGGTTCGGGCTTGCGCCGCTCGAGCAATGGCACGAGCGCCTGGACATCGCTCTCAGCCCCCAGCAAGGGTCGGAGGCGCAACACGCCGTCATCCTGCGAGGGGAGCGCCACCCACTCGCGGCCGCGGGCTCGAACGAGATCGCCGGGAGAAAAGTCGCTCACGCCCTCTGGCCCAGAAGCTCGATCAGTTCGGCCGGAGCCTTCCCAGCGGGCGCAGCCGTCAGCCCAACCAAGGTATAGCCAGCCGCCGCCAGGTCGTCCTCGACACCGGGTCCGACCGGGTCGAAGCAGGCGCATACCAAGTGCGCGCGCCAGGCGAGCGGCAGCGTGACGCCCGCAATCTCCAGGGAGCTCGCGTCCGGCGCCGGAAGGCCCCAGGCGGCGATCGCCTCACGCCAAGCCGGCTGTTCGACGCCGTCGACCGGCGCTTCGAGGGGACGGATCGTCGATCGGGCGAGGCGCAGCAGGACCCGGAGGGCGCCCTGATGACGGCGGTCGATGGCCTCGTGGTCGGGCTGGTTGAAGTAGGAGAGCAGGCAGCGATAACAGCCCGCGACGCAGTCCGGGTCGGGAACCTCATCGAGCAAACCCGGATCGGCCGCCTGGATGGCGGCGTCCAGGGCGCGGTAGTGCATGAGCTCAAGCGCCCCTTGGGCGATGCGGGCGAACGCGTCCGGCTCGCCGGCCAGCCGGCCGAGGACGCCCGCGCCGCCCTCCGTCGCCTCGTACGCCAGGATAGCCTTGCGGCATTCGCGCGAGGGCGTGGGCTCGGTCAGGGTCTCGCCCGCCTCGAGCTGGAAGACGATCTCCAGCCCGCGGGTGAGGGCATATTGCAAAGTCGCCATGCCGGCCTCATCCAGGGGACCGTCGACGAGGCGCAGCAGGGCAGCGTTCTTGTGGTCTTGAACAATGGGGACGACCCGGACGGTCCGTGGCAGGTCGGGCGCCTCCTCGTCGTCGCTCTCGAGGCGCCCCCATCGACCCGTCGCCGGATCGATGTGAAAGCCCGTCAAAGACTTCTCGCGTCGCCGGCGCAGTCCCTTGTTCAAGCGACTGATTTCGGCGCCGCCGGCGTAGTCGAGGCGAAGGATTTCGCCGGCCTCGTCTTCGGCGCAGACGCGGGTGACGTCGACCACGCCATGACGGGTAGGCCAGGCGAATGTGGTCTGGATCTCGAATCCCTGCCGCTGGCGATCCTCGTCGTTGGCGGTGATGCGCTCGGCAGGCTGGGTCTCGACGCTGTCGATGCGCACGACCTGCCCGATTTCTTCGGCGACTCCAGCCAGGCGGGCGCCGCAGGCATGGCAGCGCTCGCGTTCGATTCTGTGGCCGGCGCCGCACTCTCCGCAGGCGATGACGCTGAACGTGGCCAGCCGGCCCTCGGCGTCACGCGCCGCGGCCGGCAGGCGGGCGCGAGTCACCCGAAAGGCTCGGCCCTCGTGATAGATGAGGCTGAGCGGACCGAACTCGGCGATGGCAATGAAACGGGCGCGCTGGAGGTAGGCCGCCGGCGATCTGACGCCGGCGACGCTGGGAATATAGGCGTAGAGCGGCAGGCGCGGGAAGTTGTAACCCGGCAGGAAGCCCTCGGTGGCGAGATAACGGTAAGTGTAGAAATCCGATCCGGCCGAAGACTCGCCGCGTTCGAGCAGCGCGATCTGCTCGTTGGCCTGGGCCTGCTGGCGCTTCGCCTCCCGGCGCGCTTCGAGCGGCAACCCGTGCATCTCTGATTTGCGGTTGGCGTCGAGCAGCATCTCACGGGCGCCGCGGTAGAGACCCCGCCAGCGGTCGAAAGCGAGGGAGAATTTCGTCGCTGCTTCGGCGGCTACTTCGTCGGCGAAGGCGGCGGGATCTTTGGCCCACGGCGCCCGGTCGGGGGGCAACTCGGCGCGGATGGCGCCGAGCAGTCGGGTCATGGCGGCGGCCGCCCGGCGGCTCAGATCGGGGTCTGCGACACGTTCGGCGATGTCTGGCCGGATGGGCAGGGCTTCGTTCGCCCGATCGAGGACCGAAGGAATGTCTGCGGGAAGATCGATCGCCGCTTCGGCTAGCCACACGGCTTGCAGGTGTGCGGTGACGAGATCGCGGTTGGCGAGGTCCAGGGCGGGCGGGCGCACCGCCCCGCCGACCATCCGTACCGGGTCGGCGAAGTAGTACTGATCGTGCGGGCTCTGGGCGGCGCAGTAGGCGATGATCAGCGCCGTTTGGCCTGAGCGACCGGCGCGGCCGGCGCGTTGGGCGTAGTTGGCGGGCGTGGGCGGGACGTTTCTGAGGTAGACGGCATTGAGCGCCGAGATGTCGACGCCGAGCTCCATGGTCGGCGAGCAGAATAGCGCTGGAAGAAACGTGCCGGGCTCGCCGGTTTCGCGCATCTTCTCCTTGTCATCGGCGATCGCCGCCTTGTCCTCGTCGCCCCAGCGGAAGCGCTCCTCGCGCCAAATGCGCTTCTGTTGATCGACCTGCGCGGTGTGCTCGCGCGCTTCGAGCCCGAACAGGTCATCGCTCCCGGATTGCAACGCATTGGCGATCGATCCGTAAAGATCGCGGAAGTAGGCGTTGGGTGGTTTCGCGCTGGGATCCGGCTCGTCGAGCACTAAGCGCAGGGCGTTCGGCGCAAGACGCCAGCCTGGGTTGCCGAAGAGGGTCTGAACACTGACGACGAGGCCATAGCGCTCGGCCGCCGCCAGCAGCGCCGCGATCAGTTCATGGTATTCATGTTCGGTGAGGGCCTTCTCGCGGTTCCACAGCGACTTGCGACGCAGCTCCCGCGCCAGGGCGCTGCGCGCCCCTCCGCGGACGATGAGACTCTCCCCTCTGAGCCCCGCTTCCGCCTTGTTCGGCGCCGCCATCATCAGCGCCGACGCTTGTCGGGTTCGTTCCTGAGCGGAGATAGCCCAGGGATCTCGCAGGAGTCCTCGGCTGCGCTCGGCCAAGGACTCGGCGGCTTCCCTTTCGAGCGACTCGGTCGCGATGGCAAGACCCTTGCGCATGGCCTCGAGCACAGCCAGCAGCGCCTTCGTGCGAGTCGCCGCCGATGCCTCGAGAAGGAATTTCGAGGCCGAGAACTCCGACTCGTCGGCCGCCAGCTCTTCGATGGCGAGATAGGAGGGACGGACCAGCCGCAGCTCTTCGAGATTGGGATTGGTGAACCGCCATCCGCGCCGTTGGTCGGCCCAGATCCGATGGGCGAGCACCTTGGTGAGGACGCTTTCGGCGTCGGCTTGGACAACGCCCTTGAGCTCGGGATCGGCCATCCACGCCGGTCGTCTGGCTGTGTTGGCGGCCGAGAAGCCGAGCTGCCCGCGCACCTTTCGGCCGAAATCCTCCGGCGCCAGACCTTCGGCCCCGGCCTCGCGGATTGCGGCCAGGGCGGCGCCCCGCAGGAGCGTCACGAAGGTGAAATCATTGAAGTGGCCGGCCTGGAGGGCCGCATCCTGACGATTGTCGGTGAAGCCGAGCAACTTGCGTTTGTCTTCGGGCACGGCCGACCCCTGGGCGTTCATCCAGCGCAGGGTGCTCGAGGCAAGGAGGGTGGTCGCCGAACTCCGGCCCTCGGCGGAGAGTCCGGCCAGCTTGTTGATCTCTCGAGCCTGCTGAGCGGGCTGGTGGCCGCAGGCTGGGCAAAACCGAAACTTGCCGGGGAGGAACCATGCGTCGCGGCCAACTCCCACTTCGCCTGAGGGCGCCACGGCGAGCTTCTTCGGCGCTGAGGTCCGCCGGCCCTTCTTGAGGCGCAGCTGCCCCGACGGGCCGGTCTCGACCCATTCGTCCGGGTAGTCCCCCGGCTCACCTCCGAAAGTGAAGTCGGGATCCCCCACAGGTTCAGGCATCAAGTAGCCCGCCCACACCTCCTCATTTTCGTCGCCGAGCGGCGCATCATCGATCGAGCGGGCGATCACCGTTTGGCGTCCGTCCTCGATGCCCAGCGACACCGGGTGGTGTTCCTGGCCGCAGTTCCGGCAAAAGAAGGTCGGATAGAGCCGCGAGGCGCCATCGAGGGGATCGAATTTCTGTCCGTCGAGGGTCACGTGACGGGCGTCTGGGGCCTGAAGCGTGGCGTGCACGTGGCCAGCCCCAGAGATGAACTGGTTGAGCTTGAAAGCCATAAAGGCGCCCTCGCCGCTCCCGCCTCGTGCGGAGGCCGGTTTGCTCATCAGAGTCAGGAACGCAGCGATGGGCTCTCGGCAAAGGCCTATGTCCCGGCCTGTCTGGGCGGCCAATTGATTGGCCGCCATCGTGAGGGTCATCGGACTTCGGCGTCTGAGCGCCTGACGGTCATCGAGCCCGATCTGCATTTCGATCCAAACCGCCAAGGGATCGGTGCGAAGGGCCTCGTCGGTCAGCTTATCCGCGGCTGTGCTATCGAGGGACGCGGTCAGGGCGGCGGTCAACGCCGCCGGCTTCAGCGCCTCGTCCGTCGCACGCTTCAGACTCTCGGTGATGACCCCGTCCGGGCCGATCTGGGCGCCGAACAGCCGCGAGGCCACCGCCGCCACCTCGTGCGCGGACTCGGCGACGTCCCCGCTCGCCATGGTGGCCGAGGTTCCGATGCAGATTGGGGCCTTGTCGGGCGTCAGTCGCTCGCGAACCCGGCGCATGAGCATCGCCACGTCCGCGCCTTGCCGCCCGCGATAGGTGTGGAGTTCGTCGAGGACGATGAAGTCTAATCCCCGGCAATTCGCCAGCACCTCGGCGTCGGCCGCCTTCTCGCGGGTCATGAGATACTCGAGCATGACGAAATTGGTCAGCAGTACGTCAGGCTTGAGCTTCGCGACTCGCTGTCGCTCCTCCTCGTTCTCCTGGCCCGTGTAGCGGGCGAAGGTGGGGCGTTCGCGGTCCGGCAGGCCTGATTGCTTCAGGAACCTGTCCAACTCCTCACGCTGGCTGTTGGCCAGGGCGTTCATCGGATAGATCACGATCGCCCGCGTTCGCGGCGCTTCGCCCACCTGCCTGGCTCTCACGGCGGCGTCGATGATCGGAATGAAAAAACAAAGGGATTTTCCCGAACCCGTGCCGGTCGTGACCGCGAAGCTCTCACCCGCCCGCGCCTTGGCCAGCGCCTGTTCCTGATGGCGGTGAAGACGGATCGGCGCGCCGTCCGCTCGAAAGATCTGCGCGGTGCGTTCATGGAGCACGCTCTGGGCGGCGAGCTCGGCGACGGTGGGGCCGGCTTCGAACCGCGGATTGATGCTGACCAGGGGCTCGGGCCAGAATCGACCGGAGGCGTAAAGCGTCGCTACTTGCTCACGGATGTCCGGCGCACGGATCTGGGTGAAGGAGCGGGCGAAGCGCTCGTAGTCGCCTACTAAGCGGCGATCGAGATCAAAGACATCCATGTCGCCCGGCTCGGCCCACTCGCGGCCGCCCCTCGAGGCCGCTCAACTCGACAATGGCGCGTGGGCGAGCTCTAATTCAAGTCGCGGACCCGCACCGTGACGGCTTGAGTTCGCCCGCTATGAGTCTATATCTCTCATTTGAGAGACAGAGCCGCCCATGACCACCATGCTGCATATCCGGATGGACGAGGACCTCAAGGCCCGCGCCGCCGCCGCCCTGGACGCCATGGGCCTTACCGCCTCCGACGCCGTGCGCATCTTGTTCAAGCGGATCGTCGCCGAGCAGGCCTTCCCGCTCGAGCTCAAGGTTCCCAACGCCGAGACGGTCGCGGCCATGGAGGAGGCGCGCGCGGTCGCCAGGGAGATGCGGCGCACAGGCGCGTCGCCTTTCGCCACCCCGGAAGAAATGTTCGCCTCGCTTGAAAAAGCCGCCCTCGAGTAGGCGCGCCCGGCCGCCGCGGCTCTTCGCGTTTGGGAAGGCGTTCCGGAAGGACTGGGAGCGGCTCGCTCGGACGGGCCGCTTCGACCTGCCCCGCATGAAGGAGGCGATGCTCCTGCTCATCGCCAATGAGGGTCCGCTGGGGCCGGAGTGGAGGGACCATTCACTCGCCGGGGACTGGACCGATCACCGCGAGCTGCACGTCGGCGGCGACTTCCTCCTGGTCTATCGGGTGGACGAGCCGGGCCGCGCCAGCGAGACGGTGGTCTTTGTGCGCGCCGGAACCCACGCCGAACTCTTCCGCGAATGAGCCGGCCGCACTTCTTGGCCTTTGCATATTGACATTTTCCTTCGACTTCTCATATTGCAATGAGACGCGTCGAAGGAGCTCCGCCCGAGTGTCCCAGTCCATCAACCCCAGCCCCGAGCCGCGCCCGAGCCGATCCGGGGCGAGAACGAGCGAAATCGAGCCGATTCGAGCCGGCGCGAGCCCATCCGCGCAACCGCGAGCCGAGAGGAGCGGAAACGAGCAAAAACGAGCAAAAACGAGCAGCGCGCCGAATCTGGGTAAGACTCGGAAAACGCGGAGGTATTCAAGGAATCGCCCGGTTCTCGGCGGCGATTCCGCCCCTTTCGGCGAGCAGGCCTGCGCTTTCGCTCCGCTCGATGATCCGCGTCGTGTGCGCTTCCGCCAGGCTCAGGCCTTGCGCCGCTCCCGACGTCTCGTCCCCGAGACGATCCGAGACTTTCGGAGAAATTTCGGAGCCGATCCGAGACTCAGGGAGACTGGGCGAGACGAAACGAGACGAAACGAGACGAAACGAGACTCGAGCGAGATTCCTTCTGGTTCATGCAAGCCTTTGGCGGGACTGCTGAATCGCCGGTTCCGGGTCGCCATTGGCCGCGCGCCGACCCTGCAAAGCGAGCAAAGCCGCGCCTTCGTGCAGCGAGGCGATCTGAAATGCCGGCTGCCGGCGCGAGCCGCCGGGAGGGTTCACACCCGCCCCGTGGGTGCTATGAGCCCTGGCCCATGCGCCCTCTCCTTCTCGCCAGCTTTTTCGCCCTTCTCGCCGCTCCGGCCCTCGCCTCCGCCGCCCCCATCGAGGTCCCGCCGATCCATTTCACCGAGCGCACCCTCCCCAACGGGCTCCAGGTGATCTCCTCGCTCGATCGCTCGACGCCCAACGTCACGGTCCAAGTCTGGTACCACGTCGGCGCCAAGGACGATCCGGCCGGCCGCTCGGGCTTCGCCCACCTCTTCGAACACCTGATGTTCAAGGCGACCCGCGACATGCCGCCGGAGGAGATGGACCGCCTCACCGAAGACGTCGGGGGGATGAACAACGCCTTCACCGAGGATGACACCACCGCCTTCTACGAGGTGATCCCCGCCAACCACCTCCAGCGGCTTCTCTGGGCCGAGGCCGAGCGCATGAGTTCGCTGGTGGTGGACGCCGCAGACTTCCACTCCGAGCGCGACGTCGTCGAGGAGGAGCTTCGCCAGAGGGTGCTCGCCGCGCCCTACGGCCGGCTCTTCTACATCGACATCGACAAGGACTCCTTCCGCCTCTCGCCCTACCGCCGCTCGGCCATCGGCTCGATCGCGGACCTGAACACCGCGACCCTGGCGGATGTCCGCGCCTTTCACCAAGCCTACTATCGCCCCAGCGATGCGACGCTCGTGGTCGTGGGGAATTTCGATCCCGCCAGGCTCGACGCCTGGGTCGGGAAATATTTCGGGCCCATTCCCGATCCCGACGTCCCGATGCCCCAGGTCCATGGGACCGAGCCGCCCCGGACCGCGCCCGCCAGCTTCACCGAGCACGCGCCCAATGCGGCGCTCCCGGCGGTCGTCATCACCTGGCTCGCGCCGGATGCGGCCAGCCCCGATGCGGCGGCGCTCAATGTGCTTCAGGCGGTGCTCTCGGCCGGCAAGGCTTCCAGGCTCTACAACGACCTCGTCTATCGCGATCAGATCGCCGCCCAGATTTTCGCCGACGCCGAGCTGCGCAATCAGGGCGGCCTCTTCTACGCAGGGGCGATTCTGGCTTCCGGCAAGAGCGTCGATGCGGGCGTCGCCGCGCTCCAGGGAGAAGTCGCGCGCCTTCGCGCGGCGCCGGTGAGCCCGGCCGAACTCGCCATCGCCAAGAACCAGCTCCTGGCCCAGGCCGTCCATGACCGCGAGACGGTCGATGGCCGGGCCATGGCGCTCGGCGACGCGGTGGTCGAGGAGGGCAGCGCCGAGCGCGCCAACTCCGACATCGCCGAGATCGCCGCGGTCACCCCGGCCGACGTCTTGCGGGTCGCGCGAAAGTATCTCGCCCCCGACCGCGAGGTGGTCATCCGCTACACTGAGGGGCCTGCCGCCCCCGAAGGCCCTCCAGCCGTCCCAGGCGCGACGGCCGCGCCCCTCTCCCCCTTCATCGGCGCGCCGGCGGTTCTGCGCCCCGCCTCCGAGCGCACGCCGCCGCCGCCGGTCGGGGCTCCGGTCAAGGCCAATCTGCCCGTTCCCGCCGAGCGCACCCTTCCCAACGGCCTCGAGGTCATCGTCGCGCGCAGCAGCGATCTTCCCCTCATCGCCGCCGATCTTCTGGTGAGGAGCGGCTCGGTCGACGATCCTCGCGGCCGGGCGGGCGCCGCGGCGCTCACCGCCGATCTCGTGACCGAAGGAACCACGACCCGCACCGCGCCTGAGATCGCCCGCCAGATCGAGGCTCTCGGCGCCGAGCTTCGGACCGGGTCCGCCTCGGAATCCTCCAGCGTCTCCACCAGCGTCCTTTCCGCCAACGCCGCCCCGGCGCTGGCGATCATGGCCGACGTGGTGGAAAATCCGATCTTCGCCCCCAAGGAGCTCGAGCGCGCACGCAGCCAGCGGCTGGATGCGCTCGCGGTCGCCTATCAGAGGCCCGGATCGATCGCCTCTATGCTCGCCGATCCGGTGGTCTTCGCCGGAACGCCGCTCGGCCACTCGGCCGACGGGGATCCCGCTTCGTTGAAATCGATCGACCGCTCCGACGTCGTCGCGCTCCACCACCTCTATTGGCGACCTGACAACGCCGTCCTGGTGATCACCGGCGATGTCACGCCGCAGGAGGGGTTCGGTCTGGCTCGCGATGCGTTCGGCAGCTGGATGAGGCCCGACGCTTCGCTCCCGACCACGCCGCCGATTGAGGCCCGCGGCGCGCCGCGCGACCTGGCGGTCGATTTGCCGGGTACGGGCCAGGCGGCGGTCGTCCTTGTCGGTCCGGCGATCCCGCGCAGCGATCCGCGCTACTTCAAGGCCCTGGTCGCCAACGATGTCCTGGGCGGCGGCTACTCCGCCCGCCTCAACGAGGAGATCCGGGTGAAGCGCGGCCTCTCCTACGGCGCCGGCTCGCAGCTCGCCGCGACCCGCTCGGCCGGCCTCATCCTCGCCGAGGCTCAGACCCGCAACGACGCCGCCGCGCAAGTCGCCTCCCTGATGCGGCAGGAGATCGCCGCCCTCGCCACGCGCACCGCTTCTGCGGAGGAGCTGACCGCGCGCACCTCAGCCCTGGTCGGCGCCTATGGCCGGACCGTAGCCACTGCCGACGGCCTCGCCGCCGAGCTCGGCGCTCTGGCCATCGGCGATGCGCCGCTTTCTCAGCTCGACAGCTATCCCCAGCAGGTCGAGGCGGTCGACGCCCGTCAGGTCCAGGAAATCGCTCGGCGACTCTTCGATCCCGCGGCGATGAGCCTCATCGTGGTCGGCGAAGCCAAGGCCTTCCTCCCCGCGCTGAAGACGGCCGATCCGAGCCTCCTCGTCATCCCCGTCGCCAGCCTCGATCCGGATTCCCCCACTCTCGAGAAGCCCGCGGCGCCCCCGAGCCCATGAGCTCGCCGCCCGATCGTCTGTCGGTCGATCCGCAAAGTCCCTGGTACGACGCCGGGTTTCTGGAGCGCGGGGTTGGCGTCCGCTTCAAGGGTGCCGAGAAGACCAACGTCGAGGAATACTGCGTCAGCGAAGGTTGGGTGAGGCTCGCCGCCGGCAAGGCGGTCGATCGGCGCGGCCGGCCGCTCACGGTAACCGTGCGCGGAGAGGTCGAGCCCTATTTCAGGGACCTCGCCACGGATTGATGGCCAGAGAGATCAGTAATGGTACAGTTTGACTGAGGGCGTTGAGTTGGGGGCCCGTCGGAGCAAGTCTACTTTACGAGTTGGAAAACGCCCGTACGAACTGTAAAGAACTCGACGACGTTAGGATCGTTTGATTTCGGATTGTTCACAGCCCCGCTGAGGATCACGCTGAGTGTATCCGGATTTTTTTTCAATATTGACCACGCCTCAGTTTCGACCCATGAGCCATCCGATGCCGAATCGAGTGAGTAAATTAAAGCATTGTTTAAGTGTCGGACCAACTTGAATCCCCCGGGCTTTACCTCGGTAAAACTGCCATCCGCCCCACGAATAAACATTTCAACCGAATTGCCCTGCACTGCCAAGCGCCACACCTGCGGTGGGTAACCTTTTTCCCTGAGCCCCGTTCCGTGAATCATACTCATGGCGCCTTCCCAATTGCCGTCGAGCGCGCCTGAGTCCTGGGCCCAAGTAGGCAACGCAGCAAGACTCAATACCAATGCGATGATCGGTACCAAAGAAGATGATTTAAACATTCGTGGCCTCCCATTTCTCTAAAATCTTCACCATATCAGACATTTACCAAATCTTGGAAGTGACATTTGCTGCCGTCGTCGGCGTCATCCGCAAGGTCTGATGGATACGCACGAAATTGTAGTGCATGAAGTAGATCGCAATCATATGCGCGTGGTTTGCGGCCTTCTTCGAAAGCGCATTCGTGGGGCGCGTCAGGCGAAGGTTACCCATGCGGATATTCAGGTTCTGACGCTCAACATGGCTTGTGGAGATGTGCTTTGGATCTGGCCCGCCTTCAATCCGGTGAGGCACCGCGCCAATGCGATCGGCCGGGCTGTAGCGGCGTTGGGCTTTCGGTGCCTCGCCGTAAATCTTCACAAGCTGCGCATAGTCAACGTCCGAGCCGAAAGAGTCCTCGACGACGTTCAGATATGCCTTGTGCCCGTCGCTCGTATCTGGACCCGGTTTGCCAGAGGGCGAGCGAGGCCGCTCACGGTCACCGTGCGCGGAGAAGTCGAGCCCTATTTCCGGGATGGAGAAGCATGATCCCTCCCTGCGAAGCGGGGAGGGGGGACCGCGAAGCGGTGGGTGGGGCGAGGGAAAGAGCGCTGCAGCCGACGGCCGCCCCCTCCACCCCTCCGGGGTTCCCCTCCCCCATAAAGGGGGGAGGATTTAGCCTCCTTTCCCCCTCCACGTCCGCCCTTCCCGCCTATGTGGAGGCCCTGGAGCGGGGCTGGACGCCCCAGGCGAGCCCGCCCGGAATCGCCGAGCGGCAGCTTCAGCGCATCCGCTCCGATCCGGCCGACTTCCTCGCCTCGCTCGACGACCGCGACGCCAAGGGCCCTCCGGTCGAACTCCCGGATGGCTCGACCGTCCCGCGCCTCCCCTCCTTCCAGCGCTGGATCTGGGATGACGAATTCTGCGGGGTCATCGACTTTCGCTGGGCGAAGGGGGCCGAGGCGCTGCCCCCGACGTGCCTCGGCCACATCGGCTACGCGGTTGTCCCGTGGAAGCGGCGTCGAGGCTACGCCAGCGCCGCGCTCCGGCTGATGCTGCCCCTGGCCCGAGCCGAGGGCCTCGCCTTCGTCGAACTCACCACCGACCCCGACAATCTCGCCTCTCAAAGGGTCATCGTCTCGGCCGGAGGACGTTTCGTCGAACGCTTCGAAAAGCCGCAATCTCTTGGCGGAGGCGAATCCCTGCGCTTCCAGATCGATCTGTTGCGGCCGCCGACCAACATCGAAGCTCCGCTGCCTTGACGTCGTTCTCCGCTTGACCGCCCCGTGGTCAAGTCCCCTCTTTCGCTGAAACGAAGCCATCGGAGCTCGGCATGCCCTACGAGCCGCTCAATCTCTCCGGGAAGACCGCGCTCGTCACCGGCGGCAACCGCGGCATCGGCCTGGGCATGGCCTCCGCCCTGGCGCAAGCCGGGGCCGACATCGTCATCTGGGGCTCCAACGAGGCCCACAACCGCTCGGCGCTGGGCGAACTCGATGGGCTTGGGGTGAGGGTCCTGGCTCTGAAGGTGGACGTGGCGAGCGAGGCGATGGTCGCGAAGGCCATGGAGGAGACGATCGTCGCCATGGGCCGCATCGACGCGGTCTTCGCCAACGCCGGGATCGGCCTCGGAGCCCCCTCATTTTCGCAGATGAGCGTCGAGACCTGGCGGCGCGTGCTTTCAGTCAATCTGGACGGCGTCTTCTTCACCTGCCGCGAAGCCTGCCGCCACATGGTGGAGCGGGCCGGAAAGGGCGATCCAGGAGGATCGATCGCCGTCACCGCGTCCCTGGCGGCGATCGAGGGATCCGCCCGCAACGAAGCCTACGCAGCCACAAAGGGCGGGGTCATCTCGATGATGAAGGCCATCGCCGTCGAACACGCGCGCTATGGGGTGAGGGCCAACGCCATCCTTCCAGGCTGGATCGCCACCGACATGACCACCGGCGCCCAGGCCAGTTCCGTGTTCGCTGAAAAGGTGATCCCCAGGATTCCGATCCGTCGCTGGGGTGAGCCGGTCGATTTCGGCGGGATCGCGGTCTACCTCGCCTCCGACGCGTCGAAATACCATACCGGCGATTGTTTCGTGATCGACGGGGGATATTCGATATTTTGAGCAAGGCGCCATGAGCATGCGAACTCCCCTTTGCGATCTTCTTTCGGTCGAAAAGCCGATCATGCTCGCCGGCATGGGCGGGGTCTCCTATGCCGATCTCGCCGCCGCCGTGTCCGAAGCGGGGGGGTTCGGCGTCCTGGGAATGGCCGGGCGCGGACCTGACTTCATCCGCGAAGAGATGCGCAAGGTGCGCGCGCTCACCCGCAAGCCATTTGGTGTGGATCTCCTGGCCGCGACCCCCGACGCCCTGACCGCCTCGGTCGAAGTGATCGTCAATGAGGGCGCCTCGGCCTTCGTCGCGGGGCTCGGCGTGCCGATGCCGATCATCGAGACGCTCAAGGCGGCCGGCGTCAAGGTCATGGTGGTCTGCGGCGCGGTCAAGCATGCGGTGAAGGCCGAACAGGCCGGGTGCGATGCGGTGATCTGCCAGGGCGGCGAGGGAGGAGGCCACACTGGCCTCGTGGGAACCATGCCTCTGGTCGCCCAGACGGTGGACCGCGTCAGGCTGCCGGTCGTGGCGGCTGGCGGGCTCTATGACGGGCGCGGGCTGGCGGCCGCGCTCGCTCTGGGCGCGGTCGGCGTGTGGATGGGAACGCGCTTCATCGCCTCGGACGAAGCCCACGCCGCCGACCTCTACCGGCGCGCCATCATCGAAGCCGCCGACGAGGACACCATCCGCACGCGCTGCTATTCCGGCAAGCCGATGCGGGTTCGAAAGAACGCCTATGTCGCCGATTGGGAGGGCCGGCCAGGCGACATCCAGCCGTTCCCCATCCAGGCTGGTATCTCGGTGCGCGAAGGGGTGATGGGCGGCATCGGCGGCCAGCTCGAAGGACTCGATCCGGAAAGGTCCTGCTTCGCCATGGGTCAGTCGGCCGGCGGGATTTCCGAGTCCCTTCCCGCCGCCGAGATCGTCCGACGCCTGATGCTCGAGGCGGAAGCGACCATCGATCGGCTGTCGCGGCTGAATACGGCGGGAGCCTGATCGCGATTGGCGCGGTCCTGCTCATCCCCGACGGGAACCATCCGTTTGCTACGATCCACTGGCTACTTGCCCTTGGCCAAGGCGGCGATCTGCTCCTGCATCGCGCTCATCTGGCGCTTGAGCTCGGCGATGTCGTCGCCCGAGGGTGTGGGTTTTGGCGCCGGCTCGGTGCGCGAGGCGAAAGGGCTGAACATCTTCATCGCGCGGTCGAAGAGAGCCATGTTCTGCCGGATCTGATCATCGAGCAGCCCCGGAGCGGCCGCGGCGATCTGGCCTCGGAGGTTCTCCTGTTGGCGCAGAAACGCGTCGAGCGACATTTCCAGATAGCTCGGCAGGAAAGCCTGCATCCGGTCGCCGTACATTCCTATTAACTGGCGGAGGAATTGAATAGGAAAGATATACTGTCCGCGACTCTCTTCCTCGAATATGATCTGGGCCAAGACCTTGCGCGTTATGTCCTCGCCAGATTTGGCGTCGTACACGACAAAGTCAATGCCACGCTTCACCATCGCGGCGAGGTCATCCAACGTAATGTAGCTGCTCGTCGCCTTGTTATATAGACGGCGATTGGCGTATTTCTGGATGACCACCGTCTCGCCGTCGCGGCCGGCTTTGGGCGCTGCGCTTTCGGACATCTTCGGTTTGTAGCTTCAGTCCCATAGCTGATGTCTATCGCAACGCAGTATCGCCGATTGCGCCTGCACACGCCAGACGGCCGTTCGCCGCGCGATCGAGGCGGCTCTGGACGCCGTGACTCGCTCTTCGCGAGCGCGCATGGTGGCGGCGCTGAGAAGATCTTTCGGCGGCGGCGGATCATGCGCTCAATGGCGCGTGGTCGGCGCCTCAGAGAGCGATATCCTTTTCAAGTGGTCGAGCGATTGATCTGAAGGCGTTCGAAAAATGGGAAGCCTCCAATGGCCGGCAGGGTAGCTTTCATCACCGGAGGGACTCGCGGGATCGGCAAGGCGATCAGCGCTCGATTGAAAGCCGCAGGGTACAAGGTCGCGGCCGGATACGCCGGCAACGAGGTGGCGGCCCAGGCCTGCGCTCAGGAACTCGGCGCCTATGTCGTCAAAGGCAATGTCTCGGCGTTCGAGGATTGCCGTTCGGCCGTGGAACGGGTCGAGGCCGAACTCGGTCCGATCGATGTCCTGGTCAATAACGCCGGAATCACCCGGGACGCCGTTCTGCACAAAATGACCGAGGAGCAGTGGAACGAGGTCATTCACGTCAACCTCGCTTCGATCTTCAATATGACGCGAAACGTGATCGAGGGGATGCGGGCGCGCGGATACGGCCGGATTGTCAACATTAGTTCGATCAATGGGCAAAAGGGCCAGATCGGGCAAACCAACTACTCGGCCGCGAAGGCGGGCATGATCGGCTTCACCAAGGCCTTGGCCCAGGAAAACGCCAGAAAAGGGATCACCGTGAACGCGATCGCCCCGGGCTACATCGATACCGAGATGGTCGCACAGGTGCCCAAGAACGTCTTGGACCAGATCATTTCAGGGATTCCCGTCGGACGCCTGGGGATGGCCGACGAGATCGCCCGATGCGTCGCTTTTTTGGCCGCCGAAGACGCCGGATACATCACCGGAGCCACCTTGACGGTCAATGGGGGCCAGTACATCGTGGGCTGAAGCGTCACCGCGCGGCCACACCTTGGCCGCGATCGTGCCTGGATGCCGGGAGGTCTGGCCCTCCTGTCCAAAAACGGCCGCGATCCGTGCGCATGGCTCCGGAGATGGCGCCGGCATATTCGGCCTTCGACGGCAAACGGCTGATCGCCGCCGCGCTCATCGCAGCGAGCTTGGGCGGACCTTGGTCGGCGGCATCCGCGGCCCCGGGATGGCTCCGCAACGCCTTCGGAGAGTCGGGTGGAGATGGCCGCGGCCTCGAGGCGCCGCCGGTGGCCTGTTACCGCATCGACGAGGGTGGGGTCGTGGTGCTCGATCGAAGCCAGAAACACCCGCTCATGAAGTTCGAGAACAGTTCGGAGATCTGGGCGCTCACCGCCGACCGAGCGCCCCGCGGCGACATCATCTATCGAAACGACCTCGGCCGGCCGGTCCTGCGGGCGACGCGCTTGGGCGGCCTGACGGTGTTCACCCGTCGGCGACCGGAAGGCGCGGCGGCCTGGCTCGCCGGCGCCTGCAGTCCGCTGCGCCTCGCGCCCCTCGGCCCCCTCGCTCTCTATCAGAGATTGTTTCAGGCCAGCGTCCATTCCAGTCGGATCGCCCAGCATTTGATCGGATTCGACGCGCCCGACGCGGGACCTCCCTCCGACGCCCTCATCGCCGACGCCGCCCTTGTGGTCGTGTCGGCGCTCTCGACGGTCGCGAGTCTTCCCCGCGGGAAGGCGCTGCTGGCGAAGATCGGCAAGATCGCATTCCTCGAGGGCCGGCGCGCTGGCGTCAGTCTCAGCGGCGGAGTGGTCACAATCACCGTTGCGCCCTCCCAGGGTGTCGCGGGAAGGCCTTCCTCTGGCCGAATCCTCGAAGCCCTTGGTTTTCGCTGAGGAAGCGTCACGCTGAGTTTCTGATCAGCCACGGAATGCGTCTTTGGCGGCCCGAATTGCGCCAAAGGCTTCGAAGTCGGGCGCTCCCCGCTTGCCCACCCTTTCGGCCAGGACTGGGGCCCTGAGGAACGGGTTGGTCCGTCGCTCCTCGCCAATGGTGGTGGGGACCGTCGGTTCGCCTTTTTGGCGCGCCGCGAACACCTTCTCCGAGCGAGACTTCAGGTCGACCGAATCGTCAATGCTGAGGGCGAAGCGTGCGTTGGCCTCGGTGTATTCATGGGCGCAGTAGACCTTGGTTTCATCGGGCAGGGCGGACAGGCGTTGCAGGCTCCCCCACATCTGCGAGGGTGTGCCTTCGAACAAGCGCCCGCAGCCCAGGGCGAAGAGGGTATCGCCCACGAAGGCGGTCGGCCCGGCAGGTTCGAAATAGGCGATGTGGCCCAAGGTGTGGCCGCCCGTCTCGATCACCGTGAACCGCGTTTCGCCCAGTTCGACCTCGTCTCCGCCGCCGACTTCGCGGTCGAGGTTGGCGATGCGCCTCACCTCTGCGGGACCGACCACCCATGCGCCAGTGGCCGCCTTCACCTCCGCGTTGCCTCCGGCGTGATCCGGATGCCAATGGGTGTTGAAGATGAAATCGAGGCGCCAACCGGCACGAGCCAGTTCTCGCAATATGGCCGAGGAGTCTGGGGTGTCGATGCAGGCGGTCTTGCCGCTCGCCTCGTCACGGACCAGAAAGCCGTAGTTGTCTGAGAGGCACGGGAACTGCCGGATGACGAGAGGCATGGCTTATCTCCAGATGCCGCAAAGGGCGTCTTTTCGCATCCGTCCTCGGCCTCTGGCGAGAGCCAACTGAAAGCGCTGATGCGGCAGGGTGTTCTTGAACTGAGGGAATTCTACGCCTCGCCTCTGGGAAGGGCGGCTCGAAAGATGGTGTCGCGCAAGCTCGCCGAGGCCTGGAGCGATATCGCAGGATTGGATCTCCTGGCGGTGGGCTACGCAACTCCGTTCCTCGGCCAATTGCGAGGCTCTCCCCGGCGAATTGTCGCCGCCATGCCGGCCGGGCAAGGGGTCGAAGCGTGGCCCGTCGGAGCCCCGAACTGCGCCTTTCTCTCCGAGGAGACCTCGCTTCCCACTCTCAACGCTCTTTTCGATCGCATCGTCGCGGTCCACGCGCTGGAGGAAAGTGAAAATCCCCTGGCCTTGATGCGCGAGGTCGCGCGCGTCCTCGCCCCATCGGGACGGCTGATCGTCGTGGTCTCCTCCCGCCACGGCCTGTGGGCGGACGCGCAGGGAAGTCCGTTTGGCCACGGCCGGCCCTTCCGACGCCGGCAGATAGAGAGTCTCGTCCTGGAGGCGGGGCTTCAGCCGGTCGGCTGGACGCGCGCGCTCTATGTTCCGCCGCTCGCCTGGATGGCGAACTGGGCCGAAGGTTTCGAACAGGTCGGCGCTCGGATTTGGCCGCCGTTTGCGGGACTCATCCTCATGGAGGCGGTGAAGCTGAGTTTCGCCCTCCGGCCCAAGGGACTGCGCGCCCGGGCGCCGGCCAGGACGGCGCTGCGCCCGGCGCCCTCCGCCGGGGCGGTCGGAACCGCGGGCTTGGGCCTCGGGCGGCGAGCTCGACCAGGACCGGGGCTGTGGGCCCGCACGTCCGACGGGCCAAAAGCGTGGCCAGGAGCGCACCGATGAAAATGATCATCGCCGTCATCAAGCCCAGCCGTCTCGACGCAGCGCTGGAGGCCGTGACGGAGGCGGGGGCTTCCGGAATGACCGTCACGGAAGTCCGCGGCTACGGCCGCCAGAGGGGGAAGACCGAGGTCTATCGCGGAGCGGAATACGAGGTGAGGCTGCTCCCCAAAGTCAGGCTGGAAATCGCTGTCGCCGACGATTTGGCGGCGAAGGTCGTGGACGCCGTGGCCGCATCGGCCAACACTGGCAAGATCGGCGACGGCAAGATCTTCGTCCTCGAACTGGAGTCGGCGCTGCGGATTCGGACGGGCGAGCTCGACTCCGCCGCGATCGGCGGCTGAGCCGACCCGCTCCTAAGCGACCCTGAGAGCCTGACGCCGCGAGCGCAGAAGGCCGCCAAGACGGAACACGCCGGCCAGCATCAGCGCCCGGGTCGTCGGTTCCGGAACCGGCGTGACCGAGAGGCTTTTGATCAGGAAGTTCTCAATCAGCGGCGCCCCTCCCAAAGGCCTCTCACTCTCCTCCCTGCGTCGTGCTGTTGGTGGCGAAGGTGGTCGCGGCTCCGGCCGAACGGCGGCGCAGAAGGAACAGGGCCGCCTGAGCGCGCACGTTCCACAGCGGCAGCTTCGGATTGATGCGGCGTGCCCGCGCGCCTTCCTGAAGAGCCGCGCAGGCCTCGATCTCGATCTCCAGTTCCTCGCAAAGCGCGATGAAGTCGGTGAGAGTGCAAAGGTGGATGTTCGGCGTCCCCCACCAGGGATCGGGGAGCGCGACGGTGACGGGCATTCGACCGCCGAAGAGCAAGTCAAGCCGAACCTTCCAGTGTCCGAAATTGGGGAAGGAGACGATGGCTCTCTCGCCGATCCTCAGGAGTTCGCCCAGCACGTGTCTTGGATCGCGCATGGCCTGCAGGGTCTGGGAGAGCACTGCGTACTCAAAAGACTTTGGGGGAAAGTAGTCGAGGTCTCGCTCGGCGTCGCCCTGGGCCACGCAGAGCCCTTTGGCCAGGCAGGCCGAAACGCCTTCAGGACTGATTTCGAGCCCGCGTCCATCCACGCCCCGCTCACGAACGAGGAGTTCGAGAAGATCGCCTTCGCCGCATCCCACGTCGAGCACCCGCGAACCGGGCTTCACCAGCCGAACGATTTCACGAAAGTCTTCCCGGAGGGGGCCGCGGCTCATGGACCGGGCCAGGCCAGAGCGGCGGACTCCAGGAAACCACCGAGCGCGGAGCGAAGGACTGGTTCATCGAGGAGGAAGGCGTCGTGCCCCTTGTCGGTGGCGATCTCCACAAAACTGGTTCGCGCTCCGGCGGCGTTCAGAGCGCGAACGAGGGCCTGGCTTTCGGAGGTTGGATAGAGCCAGTCTGAAGAGAACGAGCAGACACAGAAACGCACGTCGGCCGAGCGGGCGAAGGCTTCGGCGAGGACTCCTCCGTGTCCGGCGGCTAGATCGAAGTAGTCCATGGCTCGGGTGAGGTAGAGGTAAGAATTGGCGTCGAAGCGGTCGACGAAACTCGCGCCCTGGTGGCGGAGATAGCTTTCAACCTGGAAGTCCGCGTCGAACCCCCACGAGAGACCATCCCGTTGAAGTTCTCGCCCGAAGCGTCTTTGAAGCGCCGCCTCCGAGAGGTAGGTGATGTGGGCCGCCATCCTGGCGACGGCCAGGCCCTTCTTTGGCTGGACTCCCCGCGCGGCGTAGTCGCCGCCTCGCCATTCGGGATCCGCCATGATGGCCTGTCGGCCCACCTCGTGCAGCGCGATGTTCTGGGCCGAGTGTCGCGCAGCGGCTCCGATGCAGACCGCGGCGAAAATCTTTTCGGGGTGATCGGCGGCCCACTGCAAGACTTGCATGCCGCCCATGGAGCCGCCGACCACGGCGAAGAGCCGCTCGATGCCGAGCGCCTCGACGAGCATGGCTTGGGCCCGGACCATGTCGGAGATGGTGATGAACGGGAAGGAGAGGCCGAATGGCGCGCCGGTCCGGGAATCGATCGAAGTCGGACCGGTGCTTCCCATGCAGCCTCCGATCACGTTCGAGCAGATGATGAAGTGGCGACCGGGGTCGAGCGGCAAATCCGGCCCCACCAGGCTTGACCACCATCCTGGGCGGCCTGTCGTTGGATTTTGGAGCGCGACATACTGGTCTAGCGTGAGGGGGTGGCAGATCAGGATCGCGTTGGATCGCTCAGAATTGAGTTCTCCAAAGGTCTGGTAGGCGATCTCGAGCTGATCGAACTTCGCCCCCGAATCGAGCTGGAGCGGGTGATCGGAAACGAAGGCTGCTGAAACTGCAGGTCGCGCGCTCATCGACGGCCTAGGGCCTTGCGGCGAAGACTCTGTCAACCTGGACGGCGAGTGCGCCGAGGTTCCGGCCAAAGCGGAGAAGTCCTAAGGTGGCGACATAGGCGGGTGCATGGAGCAGCTGGTCCTCTTTCGTCACGCTCAGTCCGAGCCGCGCTCCTCCGGCGGCGGCGACATCGAACGCCGTCTCACCGCTGCGGGACGGGCGGACGCGGCGGCCATGGGCGCTCTCATTGCGACGCGGGGCCTCGCGCCGGATTTGACGTTGGTTTCGACGGCGCTCAGGGCCCGCGAAACCTGGGCCTGCGCCAGTTCGGCCCTCCGCGCCTCACGCTGTGAGTTCCGTGCGGCCCTCTACAACGCCGACGCGCGCACGCTTGCCGCCCAGATCGACGATCTTGGGCAGGCTCCGCACATCCTGATGCTCATCGGCCACAATCCGGGCCTCCAGGAACTCGCCCTTGATCTGCTCGCCGCCGGAGGCGCCTCCCCATCGGATGTGGAGCAGGTCTCCATGCGGTTCGCCCCGGCTACGGTGGCTGTCCTTGGGATCGACGAGGCCGGAAGGGCCTCACTCCAGGGCGTGTTCCATGCCGACGAGCGCGTCGGCGGAGCGCGATGAGCCGGCGGATCAAGGCGTGAGTCTCGTCCATGATGTGGCCGCTCGCACGCTTCGTCTCCTCCCGCCAGAGGCCGCGCATCGCCTCACTCTCCGGGCCCTGAGGTCAGGGTTCGGCCCAAGGGCGGCGATTGACGATCCGCGTCTGGCGACTTCCCTGGCGGGCCTCGCCATACCCAATCCGATCGGGTTGGCAGCGGGTTTCGATAAGGACGCCCAGGCCCCGCGCGGCCTCCTTTCGGCGGGCTTTGGTTTTGTCGAGTGCGGGACGGTCACGCCGTCGCCTCAAAGCGGAAATCCGCGTCCGCGGTTGTTTCGATTGCCAGCTGACAGAGCGGTGATCAATCGCATGGGCTTCAACAACGCCGGCCTGGAGAAATTCGCCATGGCTTTGGAGGCGCGGCGGTCGACAGGAGTGGTTGGCGCCAACATCGGGGCCGGGCGCGATTCGGCGGATCGCATCGGCGACTACTCCAAAGCGCTTTCCAGGCTTCGAGGCCTCGCCGACTACTTCACCATAAATGTCTCCTCACCCAACACGCCTGGCCTGCGCAATCTGCAGTCGAAGGATGCGCTCGAAGAGCTGCTCACCACTCTTGACGAGGTCCAGCCGTCCGAAGCTCCGTTGTTTCTTAAGGTTGCTCCGGACCTCGACGCGGGTCAGGTCGAGGAGATTGTGGAGGCCGCCGTGCGCCACCGGTTGGCCGGACTGATCATCGCCAACACGACTCTGGCTCGCCCCTCAGGCCTTCGTTCATCGCGGGCTCGCCAAGAGGGGGGACTTTCCGGGCCGCCTTTGATGGCGGCTTCCACCCGGCTGCTCGCCGAGTTTCATTCCGCCGGGAGGGGCCGGCTTGTCCTCATTGGCGTGGGGGGCGTCTCCTGCGCCGCTGACGTCTACGCCAAGATCCGGGCCGGGGCGGCGGCGATCCAGCTCTACACCGCCCTGGTCTTCGAAGGTCCGTCCTTGATCATCCGGCTCGGCAAGGACTTGAGCGAGCGACTGGCCGCGGATGGCTTTGCCAACGTCGCTGAAGCGGTAGGGACAGGATGACGGTGGTTCGGTTCCTTGGCCGGTTCGGTCCCGTCCTGCTTATTGTAGCGATCATCTTGGCGGCTCTGGCGAGCGGGGCATGGCGATGGCTGTCGCTGAGCGAATTGAGGGCGCACCGCGCTGCGCTCGCCGGGTTCGTATCGCGCCACTACGTCGTGGGGCTCGTCCTCTACGCGGTCGCCTTCGTCCTCGTCGTCTTCGCCTGTACGCCAGGGCCCAGCGTCATGTCTGCGGCGGGCGGATTCCTTTTCGGGCCCGCGCTCGGGGGCGCCGCGGCCCTCGCCTCCTGCACCCTGGGATCGGTTCTGGTGTATCTGGCCTGCCGCTCGGCGTTCGGAGACTGGATCGTGCGACGCGCCGGAGTCCGAATCTCCGCCGTCATCCGGGGCTTGGCGGGCAATCCCTTCGCCTATCTTCTCAGCCTCAAGCTCTTTCCGGCGATCCCCTACTTCATTCCCAACGTTGCGGCGGCAATCGCAAACTGCCCGCTGCGATCGCTTGTCGCCGCCACGGTCATCGGCAGCGCTCCAATGTGCTTCCTACTTGCTGGGCTCGGTGCGGGATTGAACGGACTATTCGATCGAAGCGGCTCCGGGCAGGGCGGGGTTTTGGAGCCGCAAATCATCGTGCCGCTGCTAGGTCTGGCCCTGCTTTCGCTGGTTCCGCTCGCGTGGGCCGCCATGAAACGGTTCCGTTCCTCGCGATAGGATCCGGCCCTCGGCGCCGGTTTGCTCGCCGCCTTCTGGTAAAGTAACCAACGTTCAATGGCGGAAACACCGCACCAGCCACCGGCCCGTGCCGAGCGGCGCTTCCCTTTGCCGGGCGGACTTTCGGCGCGCCTCCTTCTCCTGACAGTCGTCATTGTAGTTCTGGCCAACCTGTTGATTATTCCGCAGAACCTCGCGAGCTTCGAGGAACAGTGGCTCTATGATCGTCTCAGGGCCGCCGAGTTGGCGACGTTGGTCGAGGAAACGGCCCCCAACGGAGTGGTGACCGAAAGGGTGGCTGAGAAGCTGCTGGCCAGCGCCGGCGTCGTCTCGGTCGCTTTACAGACCGACGGCGAAATGCGGCTCATCCTTCAGGCCCCCCGGCTCGCCCGAACGCCCTACCTCGTCGACTTGAGGCGATCAAATCCAATGCCGTGGCTCTCGCCGCTTCGAACCCTCTCGATCGGCGGCAATCGGATGGTTCGCGTTGTCGCCAAGCCGAAGTTCCGGCCTGGCGATTTCATCGAGATCGTCGTCCCCGACGGCCCACTGCGCCAAGCCCTTCTCGGAGAGCTCGCCCGTCTCCTGGAGATCGCGGTCATCACCTCCATTGCCGCCGGAGCGGTTGTCTATCTCTCACTCAATTGGTTTCTGGTCCGCCCGATGCGGCGGATCACGCTCTCGATGGAGCGTTTTCGCGCTGATCCGGAGGATGTCCGCGCCCATATTTCGCGTTCGGGCCGACGCGATGAGATCGGGAGAGCCGAAGGGGAGCTCGAACGCATGCAGGCGGATTTGCGCGCCGCCCTCGCCTCGCGATCGCGTCTCGCCGCCCTCGGCGAAGCTGTAGCCAAAATCAATCACGATCTTCGCAACATGCTCACCGGCGCCCAGATCGCCTCGGAGCGGATGGCGGCTTCGGGAGACCCAAAGGTGACCCAAGCCTTGCCGAGGCTCGAACGGGCCCTCGATCGCGCCATCCGCCTGGCCTCTAACGTGCTGGCGTTCGGAAAGAGCGATGAACCGTCGCCAGAGAAGCGTCCGGTGAACCTTCGCGGCGCCGTCGAGGAAGCCGGCGAGGACGCCAGGCTGGCGACCAGCGGGGTGCGACTGATGGCGAGCCTTCCGACCTGTGCGGAAGTGGACGCCGATCCCGAGCAGCTTCACCGCATCCTGGTCAATCTCCTGCGCAACGCCCGTCAGGCGATCGAAGCCGTTACGGAGAATCCGCACCGTGGCCGAATAACCGTTCGGTGCGATCAAGATGAGCAGATGAGTGCGATCCGCATCTCCGACAACGGGCCCGGACTGCCGGAACGCGCAAGGAGCAATCTCTTTCAGCCGTTCGCCGGGTCGACCACGCCCGGCGGCTCGGGCCTGGGTCTGGCCATCGCCCGCGAGTTGGCCCAGGGACATGGCGGAGACCTTTGTCTCGTTGAGACCGGGCCGAAGGGGACCACCTTCGAATTAAGGTTGCCCCGCGCGCTCGTGAGGGAAAGCAACGCCCCCTCGGTTGGGAACGCAAAGTCCCGGGCCTGAACGATTCCGCCTTGCGGTCCGACGGTTCACCTGAGGATGGGCGCGGCGGCCGCCGCGCTCATGGCCCATTTGAGCGTCTCGACCATAACCTGGCCGCGCCAGTTCTCGCTTTAGAGCTCGGTCCGAATGCGCAGAAGTTCGGGGAAGAACGCCACGTCCAGGGCGCGCGCGAGATACGTCACGCCTTCGCTGCCGCCCGTTCCCGGCTTGAATCCGATGATCCGCTCGACCGTCTTGAGGTGGCTGAAACGCCACTGGCTGAAACGATATTCCAGATCGACGAGCTTCTCGGCGAGTTCGTAGAGGTCCCAGTGTTTCTCGGGCTCGCGGTAGATCGCCAACCAGGCGTCGGCGACGACCTCGCTGGGGACGTAGGGCTGACGGAAGTCCCGGGAAAGGAGCGAACGGGGGATCGCGAATCCCCGCCGCGCGAGCAGCGCGATGGATTCATCATAGAGACTGGGTTTTGCGAGCGCTTCGCTGATCGCCGCGGTCGCCTGGGCATCGTGGCCGGCGAGGACCGATGAATCCCTGCGCCCCATGACGCACTCCAGAAGGCGGTATTGCCAGGACTGAAAGCCCGAGCTTTCTCCCAAGGCCGGCCGGAGGCGGCGGTAATCGCTGGGGGTCATGGTCGCCAGGACATCCCACGACTGGATCATCTGGGTCTGAATACGGGCGACCCGAGCGATCATCTTGAACGCCGGTCCGAGGTCATCGGCCTCTATGTGCGCACAGGCGGCGGAAAGTTCGTGCAGGCAGAGCTTGAGCCAAAGTTCCGAACTCTGGTGAATGATGATGAAGAGAATTTCGTCGTGCTCACCGGAGCGCGGGCGCTGAGCGGCGAGCAACTCATCGAGAGCCAGATAGCCGCCATAGGTCAGGCTCTCCTGCCGCACCGTCGACGCGTGGCCCGGGGAACTGCCGCCGGCCTTGTCTTCTTGCATCGAGACTAGCTAGCCCACCTGGGATTTCGAAAGAAGTCTTGAGGTCGTGGACAGGCGCCGATCGGCCATGTCACTCAAAGGTCATGGCCCGATCCCGCCCCGGTCCCCTCAATCTTATCACCGACATCGCCGGACTAGCGGTCGGCCAGGCGAGCGATGAGCTGGCGCGCACCGGTGTAACGGTTATTCTCCCCGATCGGCGGACCGCCTGCGCGGTGGATTCTCGCGGCGGGGCCCCGGGCACGCGCGAAACCGACGCCCTGGCCCAGGAGAACCTCGTCGAGGAAGTCGATGCGATCGTGCTCTCCGGAGGCTCGGTCTATGGCCTCGCCGCGGCCGACGCCGTGGTCGCCACGCTCGGGGCGCAAGGACGAGGCTACAGCCTCGCGTCGGGGGCTCCGCCTGCACCTGTCGTCCCCGCCGCCATCCTCTACGATCTCGCCAACGGTGGGGCCAAGAATTGGGGCGACCGGCCGCCCTACCATGGGCTGGGAGTCGCCGCCCTCCAGGCGGCTTCGACCCGTTTCGAACTGGGCTCGGCGGGCGCTGGGTTCGGGGCCAGAGCCGGCGGACTACAGGGCGGCCTCGGATCAACCTCGGTAGCGACGGCCGACGGGTTCACCGTGGGAGCCATCGCGGCGGTCAACAGCATGGGTTCCGTCTTGGTTCCGGGCACACGAACGTTCTGGGCCTCGAGGCTGGAGATCGGGGGCGAGTTCGGCCGCGGCCGGCTTGGAGAGGCTCGCGTCAGGCCAGACCAGTGGGGCCTGGCCAAGCGCGATTCTTCGCCCGGCGCCAACACGACCATCGCCTGCGTTGCTACTGACGCCGCGCTCGGCAGGCGCGAGCTGAAGAGGATCGCGATCATGGCTCATGATGGCCTCGCCATGGCGATCCGGCCCTGCCACACGCCGTTCGACGGCGATGTGGTCTTTTCGCTCGCAACCGGCTCGCGCCCGGCGCCGGAGCCCCGCGCCTTGCTGGTTGCGCGGCTTGGCGCCCTCGCCGCGGACTGTTTGGCCCGGGCGGTGGCGCGCGCCGTCTATGAAGCTCGCTCGCGGCCGAACGGGCCGCCCGCCTTCAGGGACTTCGCGCGTGAAGGGCCTTCCTTGCGGCCGCGACGGCGCGGTTGAACGCCCAGGCCGATCGGCTCAAGGCGCCAGCATGGCGGCTTTCCAGAAGCGCAAGGTCCCGCCGCCATGCCTTACCCATGTCGAGGCTCGCAGTAATTTGGCCGGGATGGCGGCCGGTCGAACCCACGGCAGGCCCATCGATGAAGGCGAGGCGCCCGGCCGCCGAAACCCTCAGGTAGAATTCGACGTCGGCCAGCCACACGAAGTCGCGATCAAACCGGTGGTCGCCCGAAAAGACAAAGGCCGCCGTTGGTCCGATCCAGTTGATCGACGGCAGGAGCCACCTCGGACCTCCCAAGGCTCGGGCGATCGCGGAGGCAAAGCCGAATCTGGAATTTCCCCCGACCCTGGTCCTAGAGACCACCGCCGGTGCGCCGCTTGTGGCGAGCCGATCGAGCGCCCTGCGCAAATAAGCATCGTCCGCGAACCATTCGTCGTGGTGGAGGACGACCCGCACAGGGGCGCGCGCCTGATCAAGACCGAAGTTCCAGTTGTCGACCGGGTTTCCGGTCCTCGGGCCCGCGAAATGGCGCAAGGAATCGTCGAGATGTCCGAGCGAACGAACGAAATCGCGCACCGCTGTGGTTTTCGAGTCGTCGCAAACGATGACTTCCGCCTCGACAGCCGTCTGCACTCTTGCCGAGAGAATGGCCCGCGAGGCGAGATGGAGATGCTCATACGTCGGAACGACGCAACTGATCTCCATGCCTTACCGCCTGTTCCCGATCGCGCGGAGAGCTTTGAGCCTTGCTTTGCGGGGTCTTGCTCGGAGGGACCGTTCACGCCGCCGACGGCGTGGCCTCCTGGGCGAGGATGGAGCGGATTTCCTCCTTGTTCCTGGCGCGCCGAAGCCTGGTCCTCCACTCGGCCTGACGAAGCAGCCGCGCGACTCGGGCGAGAGCTCTTAGATGTTCGGAGCCGGCCCGTGGCGGCGCCAGCAGGACGAAGATCAGGTCTACCGGCTGGTCATCGACGGCTTGGAATTCGATCGGCCTTTCGAGCCGCATGAACACCCCGCCGAGACGGGTCAATCCCTTGACCTTGGCATGCGGCGTCGCCACTCCATGGCCAAGGCCCGTCGATCCCAGGGTCTCCCGCGCCAGGAGCGCGTCGAACACGCAAGGGGCTCTCACGCCCATCGTCCGCGCGGCGATTTCGGCCGCCACGGAGAGGACTTGACGCCTGTCCGACGCCGAAACATGCGGGGAGATCGCTCCAGAATGAATAAGGTCGCTGATTCCGGAAAGAGAAAGGGTTTCCCCTCCCCTCTCCGCTTCGCCTCTGAACGCCTTCAGGCCCGGACCTCGAACGCTCCGTCCGGCCTCACCGGCCATGTAAATCGTCGCCATCGAGGCTCTTCGTCCGCTCCGGATCGATCCAGCCGATGTTCCCATCCGACCGCCGGTATACCACGCTGAGTCCCCCGTGCGCGGCGTTCCTGAACACGATTGTTTGAGCTTCTGAGAGATCGAGCTCCATCACCGCCATGAAAACGGTCATCGTCTTCAGCGCACTCTGCGTCTCGGCGATGATCATCGCCGGTGGCGGCTGGCCTCCTGCCGCTGATTGCCAGTGCTCCTCCTCGTTCTCGTCCTCGGGCGCGCGCAGGATGTAGGAGGCCGCCATCTCCGCCGCTTTGGCGGCGGCCGCTGGCGTATGGCTTGTCAGGCGTCGCTTGTACCTGCGGATACGGGTCTCGAGCTTGCCAAGCGCCTGATCGAGCGCGCTGCGCGGATCCGCGCCTTGGCCGTGGCTCTGGAGCTGCTGACCGGTAGCCAAAGTGACTTCACAGTCGATCCGGAAGCCCTGGCGTTCGCGGCTCACCACCACCTCGGCGTTGAGACCGCCCCTCTCGAAGTACTTGGCGATGCTGGTGGTGATCTCCTCGCCGACTCGGCTTCGCAAGGCCTCGCCGACGGCCATGTGCTTGCCCGAAATCTGGACTTGCATGAGGGTAGAACGCGCCGCGGGGCGCGAGGTTGTCAAGCGCGGGGAGGTCGTTCGAAATTGGAGGCGCCCGCCGCGCCGGAGGGAGCCTGCGAGGGGGTCTGGAGACGGCGCTTGCGATCAATCGAGGAGGCGATCCGCATGGCGTCGCGGTATTTGGCCACCGTGCGCCTGGCGATGTCGATGCCGCCCCTCCTGAGAATCACGACGATGGCGTCGTCGGAGTGGACCTCGCTCGCCGATCGCTCGGCATCCACCAGTTGCCGGATCCGGTGCCGAACCGCCTCCGCCGAATGGGCTTCGCCGCCTTCGGTGGCGGCGATCGCGGAGGTGAAGAAGAAGCGCATCTCAAAGACGCCGCGGGACGTGGCCAGATATTTGTTGGCCGTCACTCGGCTCACGGTGGATTCGTGCATGCCGACGGCGTCAGCGACCGTTTTGAGGTTCAGCGGGCGAAGGTGCTCGACCCCGAAAGCCAGAAAGCCGTCTTGCCGGCGGACGATTTCGCTCGCCACCTTGAGGATCGTCCTGGCCCTCTGATCCAGGCTTTTCACCAGCCAGTTCGCCGAGGCGAGGCAGCCGGAAAGGAAACCACTTTCATTCTCGTCTCGGGCGGCGGCGCTCACCTTGGCGTAGTAGCGCCGATCCACCAGCAGTCGGGGTAGCGTGTCGCTGTTCAGCTCAACTCGCCACGTCCCATTGGTCATTTCCCTGACGAAGACGTCCGGGATCACGGTTTGAGCGGGTTCTCCTCCGAATGCTGCGCCAGGCCGCGGCGTGAGGCTGCGCAGCTCTGCAATCATCTGGTTCAATTTCAGCCCATCCACGTCGCAGACGCGGCGAAGACCGACAAGATCGCTGCGCGCCACCAGGTCCAGGTGAAGGAGCATGGCGCTCATCGGCTCATCCAACCGCCCACGCTCGATCAGCTGCAGTTTCAGGCACTCCGCGACGCTGCGGGCGAAAACACCCGTTGGCTCAAATCCCTGGAGAGTTTCGAGGACTTCAGTCACCAAGGCCGCGGGCGCCCCGAGCCTCTGGCCGACTTCGGCCGGATCGGCTCGCAGGTACCCCCCCTCATCGACGGCGTCGATGAATTGCACCGCCACAGCCCTGGCGGCTTCCGAAAAGCGCGTGGACGCCAGCTGAGCCTCGAGGTGTTCCCGCAGGCTCGGCGGCCGAACCGGCGTCTCGCCCAGTTCCCCGCCTTCCGGCTCGAAGGAGCCGCCGCGGCCGGCCCACGAGGACCACTCTTCCGGACGCTCAGACGATATCGAGGTTTCTGACTCGAACTGGTCCTCGGCCGGAGCGTCGAGATCGGCTTGAACGAGCGAGGCGCTGGTTTCATCCGCGGCGCTCTCGACCGGCGAAGCGGCTTCTGGTTCGGGGCTGATCGCCTCTCGGTCCCCTTCCCTTTCGTCCCTGGCCAGAAGTGGGTTGCGTTCGAGTTCGCTCTCGACGAAGGTCTCGAGTTCCAGGTTTGAAAGTTGCAGAAGTTTGATGGCCTGCTGCAATTGCGGCGTGACGACGAGGCCCTGGCCCTGCTTCGCCTCCAGTCTCTGAACAAGCGCCACGCGGGCCTCCGCACTCGGTTCCGGCGCCCTTCTAATTCGCGATCTGCCTCCGATCGGTTAAAGCCTCGCCTTCCATCCCACCGGCCTGGGGATTATCCATCGTGAACCTTTGACGCGGATGATGGCGATTCGCGTGCGGCCTATCGGCCACACCAGGAACGCCTATCTTGGAGTCCGCCGCCGTGGAGGCATCTCCCCGTCTTGCAATGCATATATCGCGATGCGATAGGCTTATGATGGGCACTCTGCGCCGAGCTCGCTTCGAGCCGCCAGAGTGGGCAGCCAGCTTTAAGTAAACGGTTTTGGGATGACGACTGCGGATAGCAGCCAGCACCGGTTGGGCGACTTCACCACCAGCCCCCGAGTGCTGTTCATATCGGCGATTTCGATCTTCGTCGCGACCGCCGGCGTGATCGTCGGCGTCGCGTTGCTGAACCTCATCCGGCTTTTCACCAACGTCGCCTACTTCGGACGATTCACCCTCGACAAGCTTTCGATCGCCCATTCGCCCCTCGGCCTTTGGACGGTGCTCATTCCAGTCGCCGGCTCCCTGATCGTCGGACTGATGGCGCGTTACGGCAGCGAACAGATTCGCGGCCACGGAATCCCCGAAGCGCTCGAAGCGATCCTTCTGGGACGTTCGCGCCTGAACGTGAAAATCGCCATTCTCAAGCCGCTCTCCTCGGCGATCGCCATTGGGGCGGGCGGTCCCTTCGGCGCCGAAGGCCCGATCATCATGACCGGCGGGGCGATCGGTTCGCTCATCGCGCAGTTGCTTCCGGTGAGCGACAGCGAGCGCAAGACCCTGCTGGTCGCCGGCGCCGCGGCGGGGATGACGACGGTATTCGGCACGCCGATCGCGTCGGTGATGCTCGCCGTCGAGTTGCTTCTCTTCGAATGGACCCCCCGGAGCTTCATCCCGGTCACCGTCGCCGCCGTGATCGCCGCTGTCGAGCGCCACTTTCTACACCTCGCACAGCCCCTGTTTCCCTTTGACGGGGACGTCGCCATCTCCCTCACCGGCCTGGGGTGCTGGGTTCTCATCGGCCTTCTCGGCGGTCTGCTCTCCGGCGCCCTCACCATCCTCGTTTATGCTTGCGAGGACGGTTTCCTGAAACTGCCGATCCACTGGATGTGGTGGCCGCTTCTTGGCGGACTGGTGGTCGGAGTGGGCGGCCTCTTCGATCCCAACGCCCTGGGGGTGGGCTACGACAACATCGCCGGCATGCTGCAGGGACATGTTTTGCCCATGGCGGCTCTTCTGCTGCTCCTGGTCAAGGCGATCATCTGGGCGGTGGCCCTGGGTTCCGGAACTTCTGGAGGCGTGTTGGCGCCCCTGCTGATCATGGGCGGAGCCATGGGAACCGCCATGGCACCACTCCTTCCGGGCGGGAGCCTTGGCTTTTGGGCTCTTCTGGCCATGGCCGCGACCATGGGCGGGACGATGCGCTCGCCGCTCACCGCCACATTCTTCGCGGTCGAGGTGACCGGGAACAACCATGTCCTTCTTCCGCTGATCGCGGCCTGCGGCACCGCCCATCTGGTGACGGTGCTTCTCCTTCGGCGCTCGATCCTCACCGAGAAGGTAGCCCGTCGGGGCCATCACCTTGTCCGAGAGTATCGGGTCGATCCCTTCGCCCTCACCAAGGTCGAGGAGGTCATGTCCACGCCGGTCCGTTCGGTGCCGGGTTCGATGACTTTACACGGGGCGGCCGCCTTCCTCACCGACCCCTCCACCAACCATCCGAGCTTCCCTGTGGTCGATCCCGACGAGCACGTCTTGGGAGTGATCGATCCCCCTACTGTCATGGGATGGCGGCGTGCCGGAAAACACCGCAACTCCACCCTCGCCGAGCTCCTCGCCGGGGTGAAGCTGAATGTCGCCTATCCGGATGAGTATCTGGAGGCGCTCGCCGATCGTCTTTCGATTGTGAATGTGGCCCATCTTCCGGTGGTCTCGCGCAAAGAGGGCCGCCTGGTGGGATATATCGGATGGAAGGACCTCATGACGGTTCGCGCCAAGATCCAGGCCGAAGAGCGGCATCGGACGGCCTTCTTCCAGTTCCGCCGCCCGCCTTCGGATGAGACGCCGACGCCTCCTCAGCCGCCGGCGCCGCCCAAGATCGGTCTGGAGCGAGTGGGCGGCTGAGACGTCCCGCCACCGAATTCAGCTGAAGCGGTCGCCTAGGTAGACGCGGCGCACTTCCGGGTTGGCCAGGATTTCGTCCGGAGCGCCTTCGAACAGCACCTCGCCGCTATGAATGATTGAGGCCCGATCGATGATGTCGAGGGTCTCGCGCACATTGTGATCGGTGATGAGGATCCCGATCCCCTTGCTCCTGAGATAGGCGATCACGTCCCGGATATCGGCGATGGCCAGTGGGTCGATTCCGGCGAACGGCTCGTCCAGAAGCATGAACGCCGGTTCGCTGGCCAGCGCCCGGGCGATCTCCACGCGTCGCCGCTCGCCCCCGGAGAGCGAAATCGCCGGCGCGGTTCGCAGATGAGCGATATGGAGCTCCTCGAGTAGCTCAGTCGTGGAAGCGCGCACCTTGTCTCGGTTGGGCTCGCGCATCTCGACCACCGCCATGATGTTCTGCTCCACGGTCATGCCGCGGAAGATGGAGGTTTCCTGCGGCAAATAGCCGAGACCCAGCCGCGCCCGCTGGTACATGGGTTGATTGGTGATGTCCTCGTCGTCAAGAAAGATCGCTCCGTAATCGGCGGCGATCAATCCGGTGATCATGTAGAAACAGGTAGTCTTCCCCGCGCCATTAGGCCCGAGCAGGCCCGCCACCTCGCCACGGGCGAGGTGGAGACTTACGCCCTTGACCACGGGACGGCCGCGGAACGCCTTGCCAATTCTGTCGACGACTAAGCCTGCCGGCTGGGGAAGCGTTGAGGCATCGCCGCTTGTCTCGGCAGCGGCCGTCGCGCGAGCGGCCGTCGCGCTCATCGAGGAGGCGCCTGGGGTTGAGTGGCCGGCGAACTGGTCGATGACTTCTCGCTCTGGGCGGGGAAGAAGACGCCACGGACCCGCCCGGCTCGAGCCGCCCCCTTGGCGCTGGAAAGCATCGTCGCTTGGTGGGTCGCCACGTCGATCAGGAGACGTTCACCGCGCGCAACGTTCTTGCCCTGAACGATGATGACATCGCCGGTGATCAGGATCTGATCGTTCGCCTCGGTGTAGACCGCCCGGTCCCCCCGCACGTCATCCTGCGGCGTCACGTAATAGACGTTCCCCTCTGCGACGATTCGGTCGGTGCCGCCGCACGCCGGCTGCCCGTTCGCCTGCGCATTTTTGCGTATCGAGTAGATGCTGATGGCGTCGGCGCGAAGGCGCGCGTCTCCCTGCCGAGCTTCGGCAGCGCCGCGCCATATCGCCAGACACTTCGACTGGATGACTTCCGCCTCGTCCGCTGTGATGTCGATCGGCGCGGCCGAGCGGGTGTCGATCTGCGCCTGCGGAACGCTTGGAAGGGCCGCCAAGTAGGCGCCGGCGATCGCGCTCAGGAACAGCACAGAGACGGGCCGGTTCATCATCTTGGTAGAGTCCCCGGCCCAGTGAGCCTCGAACGCGCTCCCATGCTAGCGCCCGTTCAGGCGGGCGTGAACGCCGCCTTTGAAGATTACCTTGTCTCCCTTGTCATAGACATCGAAGCGCCTGGATTTCACCTCGCCCATGGGCGTCTTCCCAGCCAGAGGTCCCTCGCCGGTCACCATCCCGGTGCGGGTGTTCACGACCGCCGCATCGGTGGCGAATTTGGCGATCTTCGCGTCGTTGCCCTTCACATCGCCGCGCAGCAGAAGAAGCCGGCTATCCTCATGGTAGATGCCGACATCGGCGCTCAAGTGCGAAGGACGGGGACCATCCACATCCAACGTCACATTGGGGTGGTCGAGAATCACCGTCTGGAAATCGCGCTCATCGCGCGAGGCTTGATGCGCGCCCAGTGTGAAGGCTCGACCCGCATTGTCCCTGCCAAAGAAATGAGGATTGATCATCCGGATTGGTGTCTCGGCGTTGCGCTGGGCGGCCGCGTCGCGCTTCACCGCGTGCTCGCTGACAAAACCGATGAGAACGCCGATCACGCCTACCATGACCATCGGCAAGACGATGCGGAGCACCCGCACCAACCGGCTGTGGGCTCTCGCCTTTCCTCGGGGAAGCCGAGAACCGGCGAGGGGACCTGCAGGGGCGGGACGATCGGGAACCGCGCTCATCTTCTCTCGGCTCCCGCGTCAGCCATGGGCGAAAATGTCCTCGTCGGCCCACCCGGCGGCGTCCAGCCTGGCGCGATGGGGAAGGAAGTCGAAACAGGCTTGAGCCAGCTCCATTCGGCCCTCGCGCTTCAGCATCTCGTCCAGCCTGATCCTCAGGGCGTGCAGGCTCAGCACATCGGACGCTGCGTAGGCCAACTGCTCGGGCGAAAGTTTGGCCGCACCCCAATCCGAGCTCTGTTGGGTCTTGGAAAGATCGACGCCGAGAACCTCCTTGACCAGATCCTTCAGGCCGTGTCGATCGGTGTAGGTGCGGGCCAGCTTCGAGGCGATCTTGGTGCAGTAGACCGGGGCGGTGAGGATGCCGAGGTGGACGAGGAACACGGCGATATCGAAGCGACCGAAATGAAAAATCTTCAGCACGTTTCGATTGGCCAGCAGACCGGCGAGGTTGGGCGCTGCGTAACTTGGTCGCGAAAGCCTAACCAGATGAGAATCACCGTCTCCGGCGCTCAGTTGCACCACGCAGAGTGGGTCCCGCCCCAGCCTGAGGCCCATGGTCTCCGAATCAACGGCGACAGAGGTTGCTCCTTCGAAGAGCTCGGCCGGAAGATCGCCTTCATGCAGGTGGTTGGCCACTCGTGTGCTTCCTCGCTAAGCCTGATGGCCGGCGCTCGCGGGCCGGCTCAACGACTCTAAATAGGAAGCTCCTCCCGCCAAGGCCCTTCAATGGCCGTTTTCCGCCGCCGCGTCGCGCGGCGGAAGGAACCTTCCTGTCAGGCAGAGCGGAGTCCGCCGCGCCTGACACGCACTGGTGCCCAGGAAAGGACTCGAACCTTCACGGCCGCGAAGCCACTGGCACCTGAAGCCAGCGCGTCTACCAATTCCGCCACCTGGGCATGGCTGCACGCCGTGGGTAGGTCCGAGGGCCCCCGCGCGCGAGGCGGCGACGCATAGGGCCTCGGTCCCACCACGTCAAGCAAGGCGCGTTGCACCGCATCTTCGGCTCGTCTAATCCGGCCCCGACCGGCCGGTGAGGCGGCTTCGGCGCGGATTCTCGATTCAATGGCGCAACTGGCGACCGTATTCGGCGGCTCGGGCTTCATCGGCAGCCAGATCGTGCGAGCCCTCGCGCGGGATGGATGGCGAATACGGGTCGCAGTCCGCCGACCTGAAAGAGCCTACCGTCTTCGTCCGATGGGCGATGTTGGGCAGATCGAGATCGTCCAGGCGAATCTGCGCGACCGCGACTCGGCGGCTCGTGCTCTCGATGGCTCGCAGGCGGCAGTCAACGCCGTGGGCGTCCTCTTCGAATCCGGTCGACAGCGCTTCCCCCTGATCCATGTCGAAGGGGCCGCGACCATCGCCCGGGAAGCTCGGGCGGCCGGGACGCGAAGCCTCGTCCATCTTTCAGCGATCGGCGCGGACGCTTCCTCAGCTTCGCGCTATGCGCGCACCAAGGCCGAAGGCGAGTCGGCGGTGCGCGCGGCCTTCGCCGCCGCTTCGATCCTCCGCCCGTCGGTCGTCTTCGGGCCGGAGGATGACTTTTTCAATCGCTTCGCGGCCCTGGCGGCGATAGCCCCGGCGCTGCCTCTGATCGGCGGCGGCGCGACCAGGTTCCAGCCGGTTTTCGTCGGCGATGTCGCCGAGGCGGCGGCGCGGCTTCTCGCCAACCCGCGGGACGCGGGGCGCACCTTCGAACTCGGCGGGCCACGGATCTACAGCTTTCGCGACCTCATGGCCCTGGTCCTCGCCGAGACCGGACGGCGCCGGATCCTGGCGCCGGTCCCTGTTCCGGTCGCCATGGCGCTCGGGTCCCTAGGCGATCTTTTCGCCGCCTTCGGCTTGACGCCGCCGATCACCACCGACCAGGTGAAGTTGCTTGGTCGAGACAACATCGTGGCCGAAGACGTCTTAGGGCTTTCCGACCTTGGCCTCGCGGCCACCGCGGCGGAGGCGATCATCCCCACCTACCTCTGGCGTTACCGAAAGGGAGGCCAGTACTCAGCGCCGAATCCCGCGGCGGCCGAAGCCGGGTTCTAGGGATTCTCCGGCGGCGGCCCGACGTAGCGCGCCCTGGGCCTCATCAGACGGCCGAGGGCGAGTTGCTCCAGAGCGTGCGCGATCCATCCGGAGAGCCGCGCCACAGCAAAGAGGATGAAGGGCGCTTCCGACGGTAGTCGCAGGCTATGGGTGAGGCCGGCGAGGGCGAAATCGACATTGGGCCTTTCGCCGGTCGCCGCCTCGACCGCGGCCTTTAACTCCGACAGGATTGGGAGCGAGGCCGCCTCTTCGAGAGCGCGAGCCCGCGGGTCGCCGTTCGGATAGAGGGGGTGGCCGAAGCCGGGGATTGATCCGGCGAGCGCTAATTGGCTTTCGACCGCCCGTCGCGCGCCAATGCGTTTCGCCTCTTCGATCAGAATCTCGACTCGCGCCGCCGCGCCCCCGTGGAGCGGCCCCGACAGGGTCGAAAGCCCGGCCAGGGCGCAGGCAGCGAGCGAGGCGCCGGTCGAGGCCGCCACTCTCGTCGCGAACGTCGAGGCGTTGAGTTCATGATCGGCGAGAAGCACCAGCGCGCGGCGCACAACGTCTGCGTCGGCCGCCGCCAGCCCCCAGGCGCCGGCGAGCCGCTCATGGATCAGGCCCTCGGCGCCCCCACCGGCCACGGCGTCGGCGAACTCGTCCATGAGGCTGGTCGACTCGGCGGCGAGCGCGACCGGAGACCGTCCTCTGGCTGGCGGATCGACTCCGGCCCGCGAAGCCAAAAATACGAACGCGCGCAGCCGGCCCGTGGGTCCGCTCGGCGGCGGTTCTCGGTTCCTCTTCTTGAGGGCGACGCCGTGACCGCCGCGCAGAAGGCGCGCGACCGTTTCCAAATTCTCGCTCCCGGCGAGGAGCACAGCGTCGCGGCCGCGATAATAGAGGCGGCCCGAGGAGATTGTCGTGATCGCCGAAGGGAGGATCGGCTCGCCCCAGGCCATGGCCGTGCGGGCGATCTCCGAGCGGCGGCGACCCTGCGCCTTGCGCTCCGCCATGTGGACAACATCGTCAGACAAGTAGCGGCTGCCGCGCGGATCATCCGGATCGGGCCTAGCGGTCAAAAGTCCGCGGCTGGCGTAGGCGTAGAGAGTCTGATGGCGGACTCCCAACCTCGCCACGGCTTCCCCGGCGGTCATCCAGCCATCGCTCACCGAACCCTCACATTGATTATATTGATCAATCTTGATCCACTTGCGAGAACGTTCCATGATTTGATCGCGGATGCAAGGAGAGCGATGTGGCGGAAGCATCGGACGGACTGGAGGGCGTCGTCGCGGCGAGGACGATTCTTTCGGAGGTCGACGGAGAGGCCGGACGCTTGGTGATTCGGGGAAGCGAACTTGCCGATCTCGTTGGGAAGGTCGGATTTGAGGCCATCACTCGCCGGCTCTGGGAAGGGTTCTTCGATCCCCTTGCCGAGGACCTGGCGCCCGCGCTCGGCAAGGCGCGCGCCGACGTCTTCGTCGAGGTGGAGGCGCTAGAGGCTGAGCTGATCGGGCTTTCGCCCATGGCCGCCCTCCAGAGCGTCAGCGCCCGCTTCGATCAAGGGGAGGATCTCGACGCCGCTCTCCGACTGCTCGCCGCGCCGGCGGTCGTTACCGCCGCGCTGGTTCGAAGAAAACGGGGAGAGGCAGCGCTCCGGCCCGATCCGGATCTCACCCACGCAGCCGATATCCTGCGGATGATGCGCGGCGCGCCGGCGGAGGCGGGGGAGGCGGCCGCTCTGGACGCCTATCTCGTCACCGTCGTCGATCATGGGCTCAACGCATCCACCTTCGCCGCCCGGGTGGTCGCCTCGACCCACGCCTCGCTGGCCGCGGCGGTTTCGGCCGCGATCGGCGCTCTTTCCGGCCCGCTCCACGGCGGCGCCCCCGGGCCGGTCATCGAGATGCTCGACGCCATCGGCCATCCTCAATGGGCTCGCGCCTGGCTCGAAGCGGCGCTTGATCGCGGCGAGCGGCTGATGGGCTTTGGGCATCGAATCTACCGCGCCCGCGACCCGAGGGCCGATGCGCTCAAGGCCGAGGTCCGGAAGCTGGCGAGAAGCTCGGACCAGCTCCCCGGCCGTCTTGCTTTCGCAGACGCCGTGGAAAAGGCGGCGCTGGAGATCCTTGCGGAACGAAAACCGCAACGGTCCCTACAGACCAATGTTGAATTTTACACCGCTCTCCTCCTGGAGGCTTTGGGGATCGCTCCCGAGGTCTTCACCTGCGTTTTTGCAATGGGGCGGACGCCCGGATGGATCGCTCACGCGCAGGAGCAGAAGCGAGGGGGCCGGCTGATTCGGCCGCAGTCAATCTATATCGGGCCGCGACCTGAAGAGTTGGGCTCCCGCCCAGCGATTCGCGCGTCGGGCGAAAAAGTGATCACGGGAGCGTGAACTCCGGGCTTGATTTGAGACGCAAACCGGGCATAGTCCGCGCCAGCGTCCGCGGCTCGGTGCTCTTTCCGGGGGTCCGGGTGGATTTTTCCAGCGCGTCTGGTCGCGAAATAAGGCGCCGAAACCTTACCCAAAGGAACAAGGGACCATGACCTCAACCGTTCTTCGTACCGTTCTCGTCGCCGGCGCCGCCATCGCCGCGCTCTCTGTCGCAGCATGCAACAAGCCGGCCGGAAACGCGGCTGACGCCAACGCGGCCGCGGCCGACTCCAACGCGGCTGCGGCCGGCGCCAACGCCGCGGCCAACACCGCCGCCGCGGACGCCAACACCGCCGCCGCCGCCGCCAATTCGGCTGCGAACTCGGCTGCCAACGCCGCCGCGCCTGCCGCGGCCGGCAATATGGCTCCGGCGAACGCCGCGCCTGGCAACAGCCAGTAAGCCTCGCCTACTCGAAGCGAACCGCTTCGACCCAAAGAGGAAGGGCCGCCCGCTCGGGCGGCCCTTTTTCATGAGTCAATGATCCGCCAATGGCAGAAGGTCGGCTGGGACGAGGAGGGCATCCCGTTCTCGCCGCAGTTCGGCGACGTCTACTTCTCCCGGTTCGACGGTCTTGCTGAATCGCGAGAGGTCTATCTCGCCGGCTGCGGCTTGCCCGAACGGTTGCGCGCAGGTCGGACGTTCACGGTGGCGGAACTGGGCTTCGGATGCGGCCGCAACATCCTCGCCCTCTTAGATCTGTGGCGTCACGCCCGCCCTGACGGAGCAAAACTCACCGTATTCAGCATCGAGGCGCGGCCGATGGCTTCGCGCGACGCTGCTAGGGCGCTCGCCTCCTGGCCCGAGCTCACCGACATCGCCGCCCGGCTCCTCGCTCAGTGGCCGCCCCTGGCGAGCGGCTTCCACCGCATCGATTTTCCGGAGCTTTCTGCAAGCCTGGATCTCGCCTTCATGGAGGCGGCCGAAGCGCTGGAGGCCTGGACCGGCCACGCTGACGCCTGGTTCCTCGACGGCTTCTCGCCCGAACGCAATCCTGACATGTGGCGCCCGCAGCTGATGCGCCTTCTCGCCGCCCGCTCGGCGAGTGGAGCGCGGGCGGCGAGCTACACCGCCGCTGGGGGCGTTCGTCGCGCACTCGAGGAGGCCGGTTTCGCCGTCGCCCGCTTACGTGGAGTTGGGGCCAAGCGCCACAGGCTCGAGGCGCGCTGGCTCGGCGGATCGGACACGCGGCGCGGCGCAGCCTCCCGCGGCGCGATCGCGATCATCGGTGGAGGAATCGCTGGGGCAAGCCTCGCACGCGCCTTCGGCGAAGTGGGGGAAGAGGCCTGCGTGTACGAATCCGACGATGGCGCCTCGGCGCTTCCCGCGGCCCTCGCAGGGCCGCGGCTCGACGCCGGCCTCGCCGCCCCCGCCATGCTCTACGCCCAGGCCAGTCGTCGGGCTCTGAGGCTCTATGGCGCCGTTCCCGGCGCGGTGGTGGCGAGAGGTCTGCTTCAGCTGGAGGGATCGCCGCAGGATCAGCGTCGATTCGCCAAGATCGCCGATTCAGACCTCTTTCCGCCCGGAAGCATGGCCCTTCTGTCGGCTTCCGAAGCCGGCGCGCGCATCGGCGAGCCGGCCGGCTGCGGCCTTTATGTCGGACAGGCGACTGTGCTCGATCCGCCTGCGCTCCTCTCGGCGTGGAAGGGGCGGAAGGTGCGTCGACGGATCGCCGTCCTCCAAGCCCATGCCGGGGGTTGGCGAGGATTGGATGAGGAAGGTGGCGAGATTTTCAAGAGCAAGATCGTCTGCCTGGCGGCTGGACTTGGGAGCGCCAGGCTTCGGCCCGATCTCGCCCTTCTGGCCGTACGCGGCCAGGCGAGCCTTGCCAGTGGGATCGATTGCCGATCCGCCGTCGCCTTCGGCGGCTGGGCGCTCCCCGCCGCGAGCGGCGTGTTCTTTGGCGCGACTCACGACCGTGATGATGAAGGCGATGATGTGAGGGGTCCGGACGAGGCCCGCGTCCTCGATCTCGTCCAAAGGAGATTGCCGCGCCTGGGCGACCGGCTGGCCGCGGCTCCCCGCACCTCGATTGCGCGCGTGCGGGCCGCGACCTCCGACTATCTTCCCTTGGTCGGCCCCATCGACCGGGGCCTCTACACCCTCTGTGGCCTGGGATCCCGAGGCTTCACCCTGGCGCCGCTGCTGGCCGAGCATCTGGTGAGCGAAGCCCTGGGTCTTGCCTCTCCGTTGCCCGCTTCACTCCAGAGGATCATTTCCCCGTCCAGGTTCTCGGAACGGGCTGCCCGTCGGCGGGGTTTTGCAGACAGGCCCCCGAAGATAGGAGCAAGCCAATGACTTCGCGCGCGCCCGCGCTCGCCGCTCTCGCCGTCACCTTGACCTTTCCCCTTGCGCCGACAGTCCATGCCCAACCAGGACGTCATGCTTCGGCCGGCGAGGGCACGTCTTGTTTTCTGGCCAGGGAAGCCGACAACTTCGCCGCCCAGGGTCCCAGGGCGGTGAACGTCCGGGTCGGCGTCGATCGCTACTACCGCCTTGACCTTTTCAACCCGTGCCCGAACCTTGATTTCACCATGAGCATCGCGATGCGCTCGCGGGGCAGCGATTGGATCTGCCAGGGGACCAACAATGACGTCGAGATCTACGATCGCTCGGGCCCGATCCCCGAACGTTGCCTGGTCACCCGCGTGACGCGCCTGACGCCGGCCGAAGTCGCCGCCCTTCCCAAGGGCGCGAAGCCTTGATCGCGATCAGCTTGCCTGGCTCCGGCTCTCCACCGCCTGACGGACGCGGGAGCGGAATTCCTCGGTCGTGTTGACCTTGGGCATGGGCGTGTCGGGGACCGGGACGTCGAGAAATCGGCAAAGCGGATCCCAGCCATCGGCGAGATCGTAGACGAGGAGCCTCTCGGCCGGAATCGCCGCCTTCACCGCGGCGTTGTGGCGCTCGAAGACCGAAATCGCCAGATCATGGTCGTTGAGCTTCTGATCGAACATCACCCCAACCGTGGACTCGACCATCCGTTGAAACGGCCCCGGCGCCTCATCGCGCGGCGCGAAGATCGTCGACTGGGTCGAACGCCACCACGCTTCGGAATCGCGCAGCGAGAGGATCACCTTGGCGGTCGGATAATAGGCGGCAAGTTCGCGCCAGTAGGTCGCGCTCGGCCAGTCGACGGTGGAACAAAATCCCTCGAAGATCGCCTCCCAATCGGGCTTTCCATCCCCTACCGCCTGCCACAGCGGGATCAGGCGATCGGCGCGCCGGAAGACCTCGAACATGTGATGACAGGGCCCGAAGCCGAGCTGCTCGAGAGCGAGCTTGAGTGACATGGTTCCGGTGCGCCCCAGACCCGCGCCGACGATCTCCAGAGTCATCGCGCCCTCCCGGTTCAGGCGCACCGTCGCCGGCCTGACGCCCTCTGGTTATGGATGCCGCTGGGATTGAAGCGCCGATCCCGACGATGTCAACTTTGCCGGGGCGTTTCTGGGTTCGAGCGGGGCTCCTGCCTGGCCCCTCCCATTTGAGCGCGACGCTCGACAAAGGAGGCCCGACATCCGTCGTCGGGCCTTCAATGGGATAATCGAGATCGACCGGGCGCTTGATCAGGCGGCTGAGCGCTGGATACCGCGGACCCCGCGATCCGACCGGCGCTGGGCGCGAAGAAGGCCGCCCAGGCCAAAGAATCCGAACAGCAGCATCGCCCAGGTGGCGGGCTCGGGCACGCCGCCCACGACGCTCGGAACGCCGGTCACCTGAATGTTGTCCAGCCCGAAGTACTCATCGCCTGTGCCCTGATTGTCCTGGCCGGTGAAAACGATTGCGGTCGTGTTCCCAGTCGGGACGAACGTGTAGGTGAAGGCGTAGGTCGCATCGCCGGAATTGCCGTAGCCGAGGGTGTTGGTCGCCGTCGCGCCCGTTTGAGGTTTTGAGCCCGCGACAGGGTAATCCTGGGTGTCGCCCGAATAGTTCGCAAAGCTGTAGTCTTCCAGGGTCGGGCCGCCGGTCACGCTGGTGATGAAGGCGTCTTGATTGGTCGGGCTATTGCCCCCTGCAGGGCCATCCCCATCGAGCGTCATGATCGCGTAGACGTCGTAAGTCAGAGTCAAGGAGGAATAGCCCGCTGTATCCAGGGTAAGCGTGACGCTCCCTGTGCCGTTTTCCGTAGAGAGCGGTCCGAGGAAGTCCGTGCTCCCGCTCGGAGCATCCAGGATGGCGGTGGAGCCGCTCAGGTCAGTCGTCGATGCGCTTTCGAAGTCGTTGGAATACAAGGTTGTCGCCTGAGCGGCCGAGGTCAGTGCCGTCGCCGCCAAGATGCCGAAAATTGAAGCCCGGTTCATTTCACCCTCGCGTGGTCGCGGTTGCAGTTGCGGCGGAGCAGGCGCCACGATGTCGACAGACGGAATTGATCGCCGTGGACGCCATGACTTGATCCTCCATCACGGCGCGGTCTGTTTTACGTGCGCCGTTGCGAGAAATTAACGATTGGCCGCGCCAAGCCGTTAGATACAAATGGACTGCCTCGACTAATTATGTTCGGTGAGTTCCGAGTGCGCGTCCTTTACCATTGTCCCGTAGATTCGCGCCTGGAGGGTGAGCCCTCGGAGAGCCTCCGGCCATGGATGACGCCGAGTACGAGCAGTTTCTCGACCTGATCTACGAGGCATCGATCCGTCAGGAAGACTGGATTGGCGTCATCGAACGCCTGACGGACCTCGTCGGCGGCTCGGGCGGCTTCATCTCGCGATTGAATGTTCGCGATGGCGGCGGCGCGATGGAGGTGGCCGGCTACGATCCGGGAATTGTGGGGCAGTACTTCGCCCACTACGCCGCGACGAACCCCCTCACCATCGTCGCCGATTCGCACGCTTACTTCAGGGAGTGGCGACCGCGAATCCTCCTCGACGAGGAGCTGATGGAAAAGTCGGAACTGGTCGCCGGCGAATTCTACAACGACTTCATGCGGCCAAACGACACCCATAGCTGCATGATGATCCGACTGGCCGCCGCCGGCGAAAGCGTCTTTGCGATCACCGTCGGCCGCTCTCTTCGCTGCGGCCCGTTCACTGAGGCCGACCGCTCAACCGTTCGGCGTCTTCATCCCCACCTCGTGCGGTCCTTCGCGGTATGCCAGGAACTGACGGCCGCACGGTCGGCTTGCGAGCAGACGGACGTGATGCTCGAGAATTCCCGCCTGGGCATCGTGATGATCGACGGCGAAGGCAAAGTCCGCCGCATGAATCGCGCCGCCGAAGGTCTGATTTCGGAGAAAAACGGACTCAGGATGAACGGGGCGCGCCTCTCAACCCCCTCCCTCGGCGATACAGATCGGCTTCATCGACTGATTGACGACGCGGCGGCCCCCGAGGCCGAGAGGCGTCGCGGGGGAGACATGATCTTGGCCTCGTCCGACCGGCGCCTGCCCCTGTCGGTGACCATCATTCCCATGCAAGCAGAACAGGGGAAGGTATTCGGCGGCGAGACCTCAGTGATGATGACGATCACCGATCCTCTGGCGGATGCGGGCATCTCCGAACAAAGGCTTGCAAATGTCCTTGGCCTCACGGCCGCCGAGCGCCGAGTCGCCACGGCTCTCTTCGCGGGAAAGACCCCAAAGGAGATCGCAGCGTCCTTGGGACTGAGCTTTTTCACGATCCGCGGCCACCTTGTCCGGATCTATGAAAAGACCGGCGTCAGCCGCCAGGCTGATCTCATTCGGGTGATGACGCGCCTCGCCGATACCGGGTAGGCCAATTTCTGGACGCCCCGGATTCCGCCAGGCCGACGTAGGCCAGGCACCGCCTCATGCCGTGCAAATCCGTCTGACCGAGGCGGCGGCTCACGCCGCCTCGGATCAAGGGGCGCCGCATCGCCGGGCCAGCAGGCGCCCCAGCGGCGGCTGATGGAGCGAGAAAAGACACTACCCGAAAATGGGGGCCGATGGTGGACGCGGCTGGGATCGAACCAGCGACCCCTACGATGTCAACGTAGTGCTCTCCCGCTGAGCTACGCGTCCGACCGGTGGGCGGATATACCGGCGCCCATTCCGCCGGGCAAGCGAGCCGTCCCGCTCAGGCGGCGGCCATCATCCGGTCCACCTCGGCGACGATCTCCCTGAGGTGGATGGGCTTGGAGAGCACCTTGGCGCCCCGCGGCGCACGGCCCGCTCCGGCCAGAGCTACAGCGGCGAAGCCGGTGATGAACATGATGCGAAGCTTCGGATCTCGCGCGGCGGCCAGGCGCGCCACCTCAATGCCGTCCATGCCCGGCATGACGATGTCGGTGAGCAACAAGTCGAAGGCGCTTTCGAGCTGGGCGGCGGCCTCCTCGCCATCGGCGCAGGACACGACCTCGTAGCCCGCCCGCTCGAGCGCCCGAGAAAGGAATCCTCGCAGCGAGTCGTCGTCTTCGGCAAGGAGGATGCGGGTCATCTCACGGCCCCGGCCACAGGCGAAAAAAGCGCCCATTGAATCGGGCGGCGAATGGCCATGAGCCTAGGGTCGAAGCGTGAATGGGCCGTGAAGGCCCACGTTTGACCACGGCGTTCCGCTCCCCAATATGGGCCGATGACCCTCTCAGGAGGCGCGGATTGCACGAAGGAGGCGGCACGGTCCGCCTTCCGCATCGCCTTGCCGCCGTCAGGCGCGCCCGTGACACCGCTCGTCTTCGCTTCGCCTCACTCCGGTCGTTTCTATCCGCCGCGACTTCGCGCCCGCCTCGCCGGCCCCGCTCTGCGCAGCTCCGAGGACGCTCTCGTCGACGAACTCATCGCCTCCGCGCCCGAGTATGGCGCGCGCCTGATCGCGGCGAATTTCGCCCGGGTCTTTCTGGATCTTAATCGCGAGCCTTGGGAGCTCGATCCGGCGATGTTCGAGGACGAAATTCCGGATTGGGCCCGGGCGCGCACGGCCAAGGTGGCGGCGGGACTTGGGTCCATCGCCCGGGTGGTTCGCGATGGCGAGGAAGTCTACGCCCGCAAGCTGAGCTTTGCCGAAGCGCGCCAGCGGGTCGAGAGGGTGCATCGACCCTATCACGCCGCGCTCGCCACACTCATCGCCAACACCACCGCGGAGGCTGGTCTCGCCATCCTCCTGGACTGGCACTCCATGCCCTCGGCCGCAGTAAAGCCGGGGGATGATTGCGAGGTGGTGATCGGCGACCGCTTCGGCGCCTCCGCTTCGGCCGGCGTGACGCGCCGGATCGAGGCCGCGTTCGCCGAACTCGGCTTCCGCGCGGCCAGGAACGCGCCCTTCGCCGGCGGCTACACGACCCAGAACTACGGGGCTCCGAGGCGGGGCGTGCACGCCGTGCAGATCGAAATCTCCCGCGCCCTCTATCTGGATGAGACGAGGGTCGAGAAGAACGCGGGGTTCGAAGCCCTGAAAAGGCGCCTCGAAGCTCTCTTCGCCGGTTTGGCGGGAACCGACTGGCGCTCGCTGGCGAGCTGAACGCCGCGCGCGCAATCAGCGCAAAAGAAAGAGGCCGCGCCCTCGGGTTGGGGAAGGGCGCGGCCAGGGGTCAGAGGCGTTGGGGGGGAGGAATCGCCTCTGCGCGTGATCTGGGGTGCAACGCACAAGACTTCAAGCCCCAATCGGTCGATTTTTTCGGGAGGATCAACGCCGTTCTTGAATTCACAGCTAAACCAGCAGCTTAGGCAAAGTATGTAGCTCTTCGGAAATGTTGCGTCGCAATATGGTCATAATTGTCGCCGGTCGTTCTGGCTTGGCGTGGCGGCTCGCCGGCGGCTAGAAGCGCCGCTTCCCATGGACCTGCGCAACATCGCCATCATCGCCCACGTCGACCATGGCAAGACAACCCTGGTGGATGCGCTCCTCGCCCAATCGGGAGCCTTCCGGGCCGGCGAGGCGAGGCCGGAACGCGCCCTCGACGTCGGCGAGCAAGAGCGTGAGCGCGGGATCACCATCCTCGCCAAGGCGACCTCTGTGGTGTGGAAGAGCCCGCACGCGGCCGGCGCAGAGACCCGGATCAACATCATCGACACGCCAGGCCACGCCGACTTTGGCGGCGAGGTGGAGCGGATCCTTTCCATGGTCGATGGCGCGCTGCTTCTCATTGACGCGCACGAGGGCGTCATGCCGCAGACGAGGTTCGTTCTGGGCAAGGCGCTCGGGCTTGGCCTGAGACCCATCGTTGTGGTGAACAAGCTCGACCGGGCGGGGGCTGATCCTGATCGGGTCCTTGGAGAAGCGTTCGATCTTTTCGCCGCGCTGGGGGCGAACGAGGCCCAGCTCGACTTTCCCCACCTTCTGGCCAGCGGCCGAGAGGGATGGGCGATCACCGATGCGGGCGAGGAGCGGCGCGACCTCGGGCCACTGTTCGAAACGATCGTCGACCAGGTGCCAGCCCCGGCGGCGGCGAAGCAGGCGGCGGAGGCCCCGAGGCTCCTCGCCGTCCTTCTCGAAGCGGACCCCTATCTGGGGCGTCTGCTTACCGGACGGGTGGAGAGCGGAGTATTGGCCGAAGGCATGTCGGTTCGCGCCCTCTCGCCCAAGGGGACGGAGGTCGAGCGCGGCAGGATAACCCGCCTGCTCGCCTTCCGCGGTCTTCGCCGCGCCCCGGTCGAGGAGGCTATTGCCGGCGACATCGTGGCCGTGGCCGGGCTCGCCAGGGCGAGCGTCGCCGACACCATCGCTGGACCCGGTGCTGAGGAAGCCCTCTTCGCGCGACCGGTCGACCCGCCGACCATCGCGGTGACGGTCGAAGTCAACGACAGCCCCTTCGCCGGCCGTGAGGGCGGCAAGGTGCAGAGCCGGGTGATCGGCGAGCGGCTCTTCGCCGAAGCCGAGGCCAACGTGGCGATTCGGGTCTCGCCGCTCGCGCGCAAGGGCGTCTTCGAGGTGGCTGGACGTGGGGAGCTTCAGCTCGGCGTCCTCATCGAGACCCTCCGGCGGGAGGATTTCGAGGTCCAGATCGGCCGGCCAAAAGTGATCGAGACGCAAGATCCCGAAAGCGGCGCTTCCCTGGAGCCCATGGAGGAGGTGGTGATCGATGTCGGGGAAGCCTACGCCGGCATCGTGATTGACCGGCTTTCGCAGCGACGGGCGCAGTTGAAGGCGCTCTCGGCGGCCGGAGAGGGGAAGAGCCGGCTCGTCTTCGAAGCCCCGACTCGGGCGCTCATCGGTTACGTGGGCGAGTTCCTATCCGACACGCGGGGAGAGGGCGTGCTTCATCGGGTGTTCTCGCGCTACGGTCCCCGCCTCGGCTCAATAGAGGGCCGGCGTTCGGGCGCTCTCGTCGCCAACACCGAAGGCGAGACGACAGCCTATGCCCTGGCCGCCCTCGAAGCGCGGGGCCGCCTCTTCATCGGACCCGGCGAGAAGGTCTACCGTGGCATGATCGTGGGCGAGAATGCGAGGGCCGAGGACCTCGACGTCAATCCCTGCCGAACCAAGCAGCTCACCAACATCCGGGCCGCGGGCAAGGACGAACAGGTTCGCCTCGCTCCGCCACGTCGGCTCTCGCTCGAAGAGGCGATCGCCTGGATCGCAGAAGAAGAACTGGTCGAAGCGACTCCGACAGCCATTCGCCTGCGCAAAAGGATCATCGATCCCAACCTTCGAAGGCGCGCCGAGCGGCTCGAGGTCTGAATGGTCAACAAGCTCTACGCGCAGCTTGGGACCACCATCTTCACGGTGATGTCGGGCCTCGCCCGCGAGCACGAGGCGATCAACCTTGGCCAGGGATTTCCCGACGAGCCGGGTCCCCTCGCGGTCCGCGAGAGAGCCGCGCACGAGGCCATCGCGGGCGACAACCAATATCCTCCCATGCTCGGCCTTCCCGCTCTGCGCGCCGCCGTCGCCGATCACTACCGCCGCCGCCAGGGACTCGATCTCGACCCGGCGCAGGAGGTCATGATCACCTCCGGCGCCACCGAGGCCTTGGCCGCCGCCTTCCTCGCGCTGATCGAACCGGGCGATGAGGTGGTGCTCTTCCAGCCGCTTTACGATTCCTATCTGCCCATGGTCCGTCGCGCCGGCGGCCGTCCCCGGCTCATCCGCCTTGAGCCACCCCACTGGCGGATCTCGCGCGAGGCGCTCGAATCGGCATTCACCGAGCGAACCTCGCTCGTCGTCCTCAACAATCCGGTCAATCCAACTGGTCACATCTGGCCCGATGAGGACCTGGCCATGCTCGCCGAGTTCTGCCGCCGCTTTGACGCGGTCGCCGTCTGCGACGAAGTCTGGGAGGAGGTGGTGCTCGAGGGCGGCCGCTTTGCGCCCCTGATGTCCTTTCCGGGCATGCGCGGCCGATGCGTCAAGATCGGCTCGGCCGGAAAGATGTTCGCGCTCACTGGCTGGAAGGTTGGCTTCCTTTGCGCCGCGCCGCCGCTCATGGAACTCGTCTCCAGGTCACATCAATTCCTCACCTTCACGACCCCGCCCAATCTCCAGGCCGCCGTTGCTTTCGGCCTTGCGACGTCCGAAGCCTGGTTCTCGGCCATGCCGCGAAGGCTCGCGGCCTCCTGCGAACGGCTGTCTGCGGGTCTTCGAGGAGAGGGTTTCGATGTCCTGACCAGCGAGGCGACCTGGTTTCTCGATGTGGGTCTTCCTGCCTCCGGGGTGGTGAAGGGCGATCTTGATTTCTGTTTGCAAGCCGTCCGCGAAGCGGGCGTCGCCGCTATTCCGGTTTCGGCCTTCTATGAGACTGATCCGGTGACCACCGTCATCCGACTCTGCCATGCCAAAGCCGACGCCACCCTCGATGAAGGCGTTCGCCGGCTCGCCAAGGCGCGCGACCTCGCCCGCGCCAGCGACCGACGTCCTTGAAGACTGCGTCCGACCCACCCGCCGCCCGAGGCGCCGACCCACGACTTGCCTTCATCCGTCAGGGACGAGGTTGGCGATTGCGCGCGGCGAGCCTCCTCGTCTACGGTCAGGGCGCAAGACTTATCGCCGTTAAGCCATGAGCCGCCTCACGGAGGATCCGCCATGAAGTTCACTTGGTTCAACCTCATGCCTTGGCCGTTCCTTCCTGACGACTTCCGCGAGAAGAACCACTCGGTGTGGGTGGACATCGACCAGAAGCTCTTTGATCCGGTGAAGTCCAACGCCGTCTACAACACCTACATGGACCTCCTGGAATACGCCGACGGCCTGGGCTTCGACGGCATCGGGGTCAACGAGCATCACCAGAACGGCTACGGCATCATGCCCTCGCCGAACATCATCGCCGCGGGGCTCGCGCGGCGCACCAGAAACGCCGCCCTCGTGGTTCTTGGCAATTCCATCGCTCTCTACAACCCGCCGGTGCGGGTAGCCGAGGAATTCGCCATGCTGGACTGCATCTCGGGGGGTCGGTTGGTGGCCGGCTTCCCGGTCGGGACCTCGATGGACACCAACTATTGCTACGGTCAGATTCCGGCTCTGACGCGGGAGAAATACGCCGAGGCTCACGACCTCATCATCAAGGCCTGGACCCGACGCGAGCCCTTCGCCTTCAACGGCCGCTACAACAAGCTGCGGCACGTCAATATCTGGCCAAGGCCCATCCAGCAGCCCCACCCGCCGGTCCATATCCCTGGAGGCGGCTCAGTGGAGACCTACGACTTCTGCATCGACAATACCTATTCCTACTCGTACCTGAGCTTCACCGGCTACATCCGCGCCAAGGCCCTGTTGAGCGGCTACTGGGACCGAGTGGCCGAGCGCAACACGCCCGATGAATCGCCTTACCGGGCCGGTTTCGCCCAGACCATCTGCGTCGCCGACACCGATAGCGAGGCCGAGCGGCTCTATTCCGAGCACGTCCACTACTTTTACAACCGCTGCCTGCACGTCTATCCGGGCTTCGCCGATGCGCCGGGCTACCGCACCATCCGGACCATCCAGTCCGGCGCCCTTTCGCAATATGCCCCGCCCAGGGGCTTCGGCGAGCTCACCTGGAAAGACCTCACCGAAGGCGGCCATGTCATCGCCGGCTCGGCGGAGACCGTGCGCCAGCGCATGGAGGAGATGATCAAGGGTCTCAATGTCGGGAACGTCTTCTGCCTGATGCACGTGGGGAACATGCCCGCGGAAAAATGCATGCACTCGTCCCGCCTCTTCGCCGAGAAGGTGATGCCGAAACTCCGCGGTGTACTTCCGGCCTGTGAAGGCGACGAGCGGTTCTGGTGCCATCCTCTCTCCAAGCGCGCTGAACCGGGCTCTCTGCCCAGGATCGACGTCCCGCGCGTCGCCGAGCCGGCCTGAGGCGTCCCATGGCCCTGAAATCGAAGACGGTGGCGACTCGCCGCGCCCAGGTTCGCGTGCTCGAAGGCGGCGAGGGGGACGACCTCGTCTTTCTCCATGGCGCGGGCGGGGCGACGCCTGAGGATCCCTTCCTCGACGCCCTCTCGCGGCGTTTCCATGTCCTCGCTCCCTTCCTCCCAGGCTATGGCGAGACGACTGAATGCGGCGAGATCCGCGACATGCTGGATTTCACCCTCCACAGCTTCGATGTCATCGAGGCGCTGGGCCTCATCGATCCGATCCTGGCCGGCCATTCGCTTGGAGGCATGATCGCCGCCGAGATGGCCGCCATCGCGCCCAACGATGTCTCGCGTCTGGCCCTCATCGCTCCGGCCGGGCTGTGGCTCGAAGACCATCCCATCGTCGACATCTTCACTCTCCTGCCCTTCGAAATGCCGGCCCATCTTTTCCATGATCCCGAGAAGGGAGCGGCGATGCTGACCGCTGGCCTCAAGCTCGATGATCCGGAGTTCCTCAAAACCTATCTCGTCCGCAACGCGCGCCAGATGGGCATGGCCGGCAAGATCCTCTTCCCGATCCCCGAGCGCGACCTCGCCTCTCGTCTCTACCGAGTGAAGGCCAAGACCCTTCTCATCTGGGGAAAGTCGGACCGGCTGATCCCGCCGGTCTACGCCGACGCCTGGCAGGAGCTCCTGCCCCAGTCGAGACTGGTCGAGATTCCCGAGGCCGGGCACCTGGCGATTTGGGAAAAGCCTCAGGTGGTCGTCGAGGAGATCGCGGCGCTCCTTTGAGGGAGAAGAGGTCAGGCTGGCCTTGCCGCGTGGTCAGCGATCACACTGGCGACGGCCAGGCTCACCCTCCTCGCCGTCGCCAGATCGAGGAATTCGTTTGGTCCGTGGGCGTTGGAGTGCGGACCCAAGACGCCGGTGACGACGAACTGGGCCTCTGGAAACTTCTCCCCCAGCATGGCCATGAAGGGGATCGAGCCGCCCTCCCCCATCATCGCCGCGCCGCGCCCGAACGCCATTGATGAAGCTTTCCCGATAGCGCCGGAGAGCCACGGCGCGAGCTCAGGGGCGTTCCAGCCGCCGGCCGCCGAGTCCCCCTCAAAGACGATCTTCGCGCCGTAGGGCGGATCGGTCGCAAAGAGCTCGGCGAGGGCGCGCGTCGCGGCCGCCGCATCGAGGCTGGGCGGAAGCCGCAGTGAAACCTTGGCGGTCGTGAAAGGTCGAAGGACATTGCCGGCGTCGAGCGGGCCCGGCGCGCCGGCGAGCCCAGTCACCTCCAGGGCCGGCCGCCAGGTGCGGTTGAGGATCAGCTCGAGCGGATCGGTCGTCACGGGCCGAGCGCCCTCAGCGAAAGGGAACTTCTCATACAGCGCCTGACCAAGCGCGGCGGCCGCGACCTTGGCCTGCTCGATCCGCGAGGGCGGGATCTGGGCGTGGAACGAGGGGGGGCGAATCTCGCCGCTTTCCTCGTCCTCGAGCCGCGAGAGAAGCGCTCGGAGGATTCGAAAGCTCGAGGGCGCGACGCCCGAGGCGTCGCCGGAATGGACCCCCTCGGTGAGGATTTCGACAGTGAGCACGCCCGCGGCGATGCCGCGCAAGGATGTGGTGAGCCAGAGCTGCTCGTAGTTGGCGCAGCCGGAATCCAGGCAGATTACGAGGTCGGGCTCGCCCAGCCGCCCAGCCAGGTGGTCGACATAGGCCGGCAGGTCGAAGCTGCCGCTCTCCTCGCAGGCCTCAATGAGAATGGTGGCCCGGGCGTGATCGGCCCCCTGATCGCGGAGGGCGGCGAGGGCGCCCAGGGCCGCGAAGAGAGCGTAGCCGTCGTCGGCTCCGCCGCGGCCATAGAGGCGGCCGTCCTTCAGGACCGGCGTCCAGGGGCCTAGTCCCTCGGACCAGCCGGTCATCTCCGGCTGCTTATCGAGATGACCATAGAGAAGGAGGCCTCCCGCCTCTGCGCCCCGACCGACGGCCGGAACCTCGATGAAAATGACGGGCGTTCGACCAGGAAGGCGGATCACCTCCAGGCTTGCGCCCTCGAACGCCGCGATCTTTCCCTTCGCCCAGGCCGCGAAGCGCTCGGTCGCCTCATCCATGTAACCGTGGGCCGCCCAGTCCGGATCGAAGGCCGGCGACTTGTTGGGGATTCGGATGTAGGCCGTCAGCTCGCTGACGGCCTCGCGCTCCCAGAGCGCATCGATGAAAGCCCGGGCCGCGGAAGGATCCATGCTCGTCTCCCCATGCCCGATCGAGGCGACGTCAGATCTGCCGGGCGCGGCCGGCCCAGTAAGGCGCGCGCACCCTCCCGCGTTGGATCTTGCCGGCCGGGCTCCTGGGCAGATCCTCGGCGAACTCGATGCTGCGCGGGGCCTTGTAGCCGGCGAGTCTTCTCCTGGCGAAGGCGAGGATCTCCGCCGCCAGCGCTTCGCTGGCCGGATGGCCGTCCTTCAGGGTGACCACCACCTTCACCTCTTCCCCCCACTCCTGGTTGGGAACGCCGATGGCGCAACTGTCCTCGACGCAAGGGTGCTTGATGATCTCGTTGTCGATCTCTTGCGGATAGATGTTGACCCCCCCAGAGATTATGCATTCGGCCGTTCTTCCTGTGAGGAAGAGGTAGTCGTCCTCGTCGAGATAGCCGACATCGCCCAGCGTGAAGTAGCCGTCCCGATGGACCCCGGCCGTCTTGGTCGGATCCTTGAAGTATTCAAACGGGGCTATCGGCGAGACGCGAAAGTAGATGGCGCCGGAGCGGCCGGGTTCCGCGATCTCCTGGCCGGCGTCGTCGAGGATCTTGGCTGCCCCGGGCATGGGGAGGCGCCCTACCGTCCCGGGCTTGGCCAGCCACTCCTGGGAAGTCACGATGAAACCCGCCCCGCCCTCCGAGCCGGCGTAGTATTCGGTGAGGATCGGCCCCAGCCAGTCGATCATCGCCTTCTTGACCTCCGGCGGGCACGGCGCCGCCCCATGCATGATGAGGCGCAGGCTGGAGAGGTCGTAGCGATCCTTGACCTCCTGGGGCAGAGCCAGAAGCCGCTGGAACATGATCGGAACCATGTGCACGCGGGTGACGCGCCGCTTCTCGATCGTCGACAGGACCTCCTCGGCGTCCCACTTGTCCATAAAGACCAGGGGATTCCCCTGATTGAGGGCGAGACGGACGTCGAAAGCGAGCGGGGCGGCGTGATAGGCCGGGCCGACGCACATCTGCACTTCGTCCTTTTCCCCTGGGACCGGAGTGACGACGAGCGTGTTGCTCCGGCGATGCACGCCCTTGGGCCGGCCTGTGGTGCCCGAGGTATAAAGCATGGCGCTGCCGAGGACGGGATCAGGGATGTCGCCGCCATCGAACGGGGCAAGGGCCTCGGCCCAGGCGACGAAGCCTGGCGCGGAGCCGTCGATCACCACCTTGAGGCGCGCCTGGGGCGCACCGGCGGCAAGCCCGGCGGGATATCGCGCCTCGGCGAAGAGCGCCTTGGCCTCGCAGTCGTTGATGATGTAGGCGACTTCCTCGGCGTTGAGGTGCCAGTTGACCGGCGTTATCCGGAAGCCTCCTCGCAGGCACCCGCTCAGGACCTCGGCGAATTCGGCGCGGTTGCTGGCGAGGAGCGCCACCGCATCGCCGGCCTTGAGGCCATGGACGCGAAGCAGCCGGGTCACTCGGTTGGCCTGGGCATTGAGTTCGAAAAAGGTGGTCTCGCCGAAGCGGTCGAAGATGGCGGTCTGGGTGGGCTTCTCCCTCGCCCACAAGGCCGCGCTCATTCCCTGCTGGGCCGCCCCGGCTAACTCTTCCGCCAAGCTCTCCATGCCTCCTCCATGCCGGTCGGCCGCGGTCGGCGTCAAGATGATGCGCCCCATCGGCGCAGGCCCATGTCGGCCAGCCAGAGCGCAAAGCTGAAGGCGACTTCGACTCTGCAAAGTAAACCCTAGGCGTGTTTATAGTAAATCGATCTTCACCATCAGGCTTAACTGCAACGCAATCCGGTCGAGCGCAGTCTTCGCGGTGCGCCCGGAGAGGCCCGGGACGACGGGAGTCGGGTTATGCGGACCGGAACCTTGATAAGCCTGGGGGCCTCCGCCGTGCTCGGCGCCGGCGCCCTGCTGGTCGCGCGTATATGGTTGCCCCAGTCGAGCCTCTCCAGCGCCAAGCGGCCTGCCTCGAACCTCGAAGCGACGCAGCCGGTGGTGGTCGCCAAGTCGGCGATCCCCTATGGCGCCAAGCTCGACGCTGGTCGCCTGGAAGTCGTACCGTTCCCGGCCACGTCGGTTCCCTCCGGAGCCTTCTCTTCAATCTCCGCGGCGGTGGACCAGGCGGGCGGAGAGCCGATCGTGCTCACGCCGATCTCGGCGAAGGAGCCGATCCTTCCGGGGCAGCTCTCCGGAGGCGGGGCCAAGCCGACCGTCGCGGCCGAAATCTCGCCCGGCATGCGGGCGTTCACCATCGGGATCAACGATGTCACTGGCGAAGGCGGTCATCTTCTTCCCGGCGATCACGTAGACGTGGTCCTCACCTACGACCTATCGCAACTCGCGGGCGGTATGCCCGGTGGCAAGCGGCTGCTTTCGGAGACCATCCTTCAGGACCTCAAGGTGCTCGGCGTCGATCTCAACGCCGACCCTTCCAGCACCCAGGCCCAGGTGGCCCACACCGCCACCCTCGAAGTCTCGGCCCAGGACGCCGAACGCCTCGCTCTGGCCGCCCAGGTCGGCACCCTTTCGCTCGCCTTGCGGCGCACCGGGGGCGCGGCCATCGCCGCGGTGCGCCCGGTGAACCTGGCCGAAATCGGGCCCCTGCCGCCCCGCCCGGCTCAGCCCAGGGCCATTCTTGCCGGCGCCCGCCGGCCTGCGCGAAGGCTTGCCCGCACGCCCGAGGCCCCCCGCCGGGGCCTCGTGGTCGTGAACGGGGACGCCGTCACCCTCGTCCAAGTGCCCTCCGAGAGGGCCGGCGCGTGAAAATACGACTCTTGAAGGGGATCGCGATCGCCTTGGCGTGCGTCGCCGGCTTGGCGGCGGCGCCGGTTCGCGCCCAGACCCTCTCGGATCTCGGCCCCACCCGCACGATCGTCGTTCCCAAGGACAAGTCGGCCGCTTACAGGCTCGACTATCCGGTCGGGGAAATCGTCGTCGCCCAGCCCGACACCCTCTCGCTCGTGGCCACCACCGATCACAGCTTCTACATCCGCGGCAAGCAGATCGGGGCGACCAACCTCCTCATCTACGATCCGGACCACCACCTGGCCCAGGTCGTCGATGTCCGAGTCGGATATGACATCGCCGATCTCGAAGCCGATCTCGGCGCGGCGCTCCCTGGAGAGCCGATCCAGGCCCGCGACTTCGCCGGCGGGATCCTTCTGACCGGCGAGGTCTCCACCAGCGCCGTCGCCGAACGGGCCAAGGCGATCGCCGGACATTACGCCCCGAACAACGTCCAGTGCGATCTCACCGTCAAGGCCGCCCAGCAGGTGATGGTCGAGGTCCGGATTCTTGAGGTCACCCGGAACGGGCTCAAGGACCTGGGCCTCAACATCGGAGCGCACAACAACTCGCACTTCTCCTTTCAGAGCGGCTCGGGCCTGCTCGACGGCTCCGCTCCAGCCGGAACCCTCGGCCTGACCGGTTCGATTGCCGGGGTTACCATCAACGCCACCCTCCAGGCTCTCGAAACGAAGGGCGCAGTCCACACCCTCGCCAGGCCCAATCTGGTGGCCATGTCCGGTCAGGAGGCGAGCTTCCTGGCCGGTGGCGAGTTCCCATTCCCAGTGCCCAACGGCCTCACCGGCACCACCATTGAATTCCGCGAGTTCGGCGTGAAGCTCAAAGTCACTCCGACGGTGGAAGATTCCGGCGAGATCCGTCTGAAGGTTGCGCCAGAGGTGAGTCAGCTCGATCCCGCCAACGGCATCTCCCTTCAGGGAATCCAGGTGCCGGGGATCGACACCACCCGCGCCGAGACCTCGGTGGAGTTGCGCAATGGCCAGAGCTTCGCCATCGCCGGCCTCTTCTCCAAGGACACGACCCGCAGCGTCGGCCAGATCCCGGGACTGGGCGACATCCCGGTCCTGGGCGCTCTCTTCAAGTCCTCCAGCTGGAAGCACAACGAGACCGAGCTCGTCATCATCGTCACGCCCAGGCTGATCACGCCGGTCAACGACGTCCGGAGCCTTCCCGATCCTCTGCGCGGTGTCTCCGAACCCAGCGCCATCGATCTCATCCTCGAGGGCAAAGGCGTGGACGCGCCGAAAGGAGACGACCGTGCCGCTGAGTGAAGCTTCCGACACCGCGCGCCATGGCCTGGTGGTGGGAGAGCGGCTGGGGCCGGTCGCCCGCGAAGCCATGCCCGAGGCCGCGCTGCAGGTCGCCGGCGTGGATGGCCTCGAACGTCTGAAGACCGAGGGCTCGAGGCTCGATCTGGTCCTCATCGACGCCGAGGCTGTCGAGGCGCCTCGCCTGGCCGAGGCCCTTGAGGCGCTCGGATCGCTGCGCGGCGGACCGGCGGTGATCCTCGCCGCGGCGAGTCTCCCGATGGTCCTGGTCAAGGGCTTGATGGCGGTGAGCCGCTCCGATGTCCTGGCTCCTCCCTTCACCTCGCTCGATCTGGCCCGCGCGGCGGGCGCCCTTCTAGCCGCCGAACCGCCCCCGGCCGAGGCGCCGGCGGTCAGCCAGAGCGTCTGCTGGGCCATCATCGGCTCGGTGGGCGGATGCGGCGCGACAACCGCCGCGGTCGAGGTCGCCTCCAATCTCGCCCGGAAGTGTGGGGCGCGCCAACGCGCCGCTCTGATCGACCTGAACCTCTCTGGAGGCGCGGCGGCGGCCTATCTGGGCCTGACCCCCACGATGAATCTCGCAGAGGAGGGACTGGCGCCGGAGCGGATCGATGCGGCCATGCTCGATGCCTTCGCGGTGCGCGGCGAAGGCGGCCCCGATCTTCTTGCGCCCCCGCGCAATCCCAAGGCGTGGGCCGCGGTCCCGCCGGAGGCGGTGCTCAAGGTGCTCGAGGCCGCTTGCCAGACCTACGACTGGGTCGTCCTCGACGTTCCGCGCTTCCATCAACCTTGGACTCTCGATGTCCTGGCCGGGGCCGACGAAATCCTGGTTGTGTCCGAGCTCACGGTTCCGGCCCTCCTGGCGGCGCGCGACCTCGCCGGCGAGATCGAAAGCGAGCTTCCCGACAAACGCCGCCCCCGGATCATCCTCAACCGCCTGGCGAGCCGGCTCTTTGGTCCGGCGCCGTCGCTGGCTGAGGCCGAAAAGGCGCTGGGCCGCAAGGCCGACGGGGCGATCACCTCCGACTGGGAGGCGGCCGCCGCGTGCGCCAATCTCGGCGGCGCCATTGGCTCGCACCGGCCGCGCTCGAAGATCGTTCGGGACATCGACACCCTCGTGGGGCGCCTCGCCGCAGCGCGCGACGAACCGGCTCGTCTGGTCCCCGAGTCCGCAAGTCGATGAGCCGCTTCGCTCTCCGCCGAACCGAGCCGGAGCCCGAAGCGGCGCCGAGCCCCGCCGCGGTCGAGCCCCCGCCGCCGCCGCCGGTCAGCGACAGCTTCCTTGACATCCGCCTCAAGCTCCACGGCTGGCTGATCGACGAGATCGATCTGTCCAAATTCGACAAGCTGGACGAAGCCGAAATGCGCCGGCAGGTCCGCGCCCTGGTCGGCGATTTCGCCCGCGCCGAGCGCCTGGTCCTGAACGGTGGTGAGCTCGACCGCCTCACCGCCGAGGTGCTGGACGAGATGGTCGGGCTGGGGCCCATCGAGCCGCTGCTCAAGGACGACACCGTCGCCGACATTCTGATCAACGGCCCGTTCCAGGTCTATGTCGAGCGGCGCGGCGAGCTCGAACCGACCCCGGTCCGCTTCCGCGACAACGACCACCTCCTGCGCATTGTCGGGCGCATCGTCGCCACCGTCGGCCGACGCATCGACGAGAGCCAGCCAATGGTTGACGCGCGCCTTGCTGACGGCAGCCGGGTCAATGCCGCCATTGCTCCGGTGGCCATCGACGGAGCCGCCGTCTCGATCCGCAAGTTCTCCAAAAAGCCTTTTGACCTTGATCGTCTGGTGGGCGTTGGCGCCATGCCGGGTCCCGTCGCCGAGTTCCTGAAAGGCGCTGTGGGCTCGCGCGTCTCGACGGTGATCTCCGGAGGCACTGGCTCGGGCAAAACGACGCTCCTTAATGCCCTTTCAGCCGCGATCAGCGTGAAGGAACGCCTGATCACAATCGAGGACGCCGCCGAACTCCAGCTCCAGCAGCCGCATGTCGTGCGCATGGAGACCCGACCTCCCAACATCGAAGGCAAGGGCGAGATCCGGCAGCGGGAGCTCGTCAAGAACGCTCTGCGCATGCGCCCGGACCGTGTGATCCTGGGCGAGGTGCGCGGCGAGGAGGCCTTCGACATGCTCCAGGCCATGAACACCGGCCATGAAGGCTCCATGGCCACGATCCATGCCAACGCCCCGCGCGATGCGATCACCAGGCTCGAGCAGATGGTGGCGATGAGCGGCATGTCGCTCACCCCCGAGTCCATCCGCGGCCAAATCGCCTCGGCGGTCGGCCTCATCATCCAGGTCATGCGTCTCTCCGACGGCAAGCGGCGTCTCACCAGCGTCACCGAGATCACCGGCATGGAAGGTCAGGTGGTCCAGATGCAGGAGATCTTCGCCTTTCACCGCATTTCCACCGAGGCCGACGGAACCGTGCACGGCGAGTTCCGGGCCACCGGCCTGCGGCCCAAGTGCCTGGACGAAATGAGCCGGCGCGGGGTGCGGTACGACACCCAGAACTTCGATCCGGCCCGAAGCCTGGGATGAGTCTTTGATGATACTGGCCCTGGCCATCGACCCGAAGATGGCGTTCCTGGTCCTCCTCTTCGCGGCCGTCTTCTCCATCGCCCAGGCCGCCGCCGGCCTACTTTCGGTCGGCCAAGCCAAAAGGGCGGTGAATAAGCGGCTCAAGGTCGCCGACAAGACCTCTTCGCTCTCGGAGCTGGTCATTGAGCTGCGCAAGCAGCGCGGCTTCAACGAACAGGGCGAATCCCTCCTTTCTTGGGCGCCGCTGGCCGATCTCCTGGTGCGCTCGGGCCTGGAGTTCCAACCCAGGCGCTGGGCCGCGATCGGGGCGGCTTTCGCCGTTGGGCTCGCCGTCACGGTCCTGATGGTCTCCAAGAGCTTCCTCTTCGCCTTGGTCGCCGGCATCATCGTCCCCCCCTTCGCCGCCTTCGCCGCTCTGAAGTTCCTCGCCGGCAGGCGGGCCAAGAAGATCGCCCTCCAGTTGCCCGGCGCCCTGGAGGTCATCGTCCGCTCGCTGGAGGCCGGCCATCCGGTCCCCACCGCCGTTTCACTGGTCGGCCGCGAGCTTCCCGATCCGCTGGGCTCGGAGTTCGGCATGGCCGCAGACGAGATCGCCTATGGCGCCACCCTCGAACAGGCGGTGGCCCGCATCGCCGATCGCTGCAGGCATCCGGATATCGACCTCTTCGCGGCCACCATCCGCTTGCAGGAGCGCTCGGGCGGCAATCTCACGGGGCTCCTCAAGATGGTCGCCCATACCGTGCGCGAACGCCTGAAGATGCGCCTGAAAATCAAGGCCGCGGCATCGGAAGGAAAGACCTCGGCGATCATCCTCACCAGCGCCCCGATCGCCGTCTTCGTGATGCTGACCGTGTTGAGCCCGCACTTCTATGGCGACGTCATCGGCAAGCGCCCGATCCAGATCGGCCTGTCTCTGATGGGCGGCTGGATGTTCCTCGGCAATCTCGTCATGCGCCGCATGATCGACATGCGGATCTGAAGGAGCGGCGCCGAAGATGAATCCCGCTTCGCTTCAAGGCGATCTCGGTCTCCTCGCGACGCTCTTCATCGCCCTGGTGGTGAGCGGGGGAAGCTTCGTCCTCATTCGCCAGGCGGCGGCCTCGCAGCGACGGCGCGCCAGGCTGGCCGGAGAGACCGGCGGAGGGAGCGCCGAGGGCCTGGGTCTTCCCGGCGCCGCGGGCCTGATGAGCGGCATCCAGCAGCTTGGCCACAGGATGGCGATCACCGATCCTTCCAAACTTTCGGCCCTGCGCGCTAAGCTTGTCCAGGCCGGCTTCTTCAACCGCGAGGCGGTGGCCATCTATCTGGGCGCGCGCGCGGCGGCGATGATCATCGCCATTGGGGCCACCGTGCTCACTATTCCCTGGGCCCTCGAGGCCGGCGGCGCCGGCGCCATGCTGGTCGCCGCCGCCTTTTCCGTCGCCGCCCTGCTGGGTCCCGACCAGGTGGTCAAGCGCCGCCGCCTTCGCCTGGAGCGCGAATACCGCGACGGCTTTCCCGACCTTCTCGATCTCCTGGTCGCCTCGGTCGAGGCCGGCCTTTCGCTCGACGCGGCGGTAAACCGGGTGACCGAAGAGCTCGCCAGGCGCTATCCCAATCTCGCCGCCCATCTGAAGTTCCTCACCCTGGAGCTGCGCGCCGGCCGCTCACGCAAGGAGGCCTGGACCGCGCTCGCCGACCGTCTCGGCATAGAGGAGGCGAAGTCGCTGGCGACCATGCTGCGCCAGGCCGAGGAGATGGGAACGAGTCTCGGGGAAACCCTGGCGATCTTCTCCGACGACATGCGCGCCAAGCGCATGCTGAAGGCCGAGGAGAAGGCCATGGCTTTGCCGGCCAAGATGATGATCCCGCTCATTCTGTTCATCTTCCCCTGCCTCCTGGGGGTGCTCATCCTTCCCGCCGCCTACCACATCGCCAAGACGCTCCTGCACAATTAGGATCGGGCCGTGCGCGAGCGAGGGAGGAGCGGCCATGGGCGCTTACGAGACCATCCTCTATGACAAGGCGGGCGCGGTCGGCCGCCTCACCCTCAACCGGCCCGAGAGCCGCAACGGCATCACCCCCAAGCTGCTCGCCGAGCTCTTCGAGGCCGTAAAGGACGCCGCCGCGGACAAGTCCTTGCGGGTGCTGACGCTCGCCGGCGCCGGCGGCGACTTCTGCCCGGGGGCCGACGTGAAGCATTACGCCGGCGGCGGCGCGGAGAGATCCGATCCGGAAGAGTTCACGATCAGCGTCCTCCTTCACGAGGCGCCGATCGTCACCCTTGCCGCCATTCGGGGCGCCTGCGCCGGCGCGGGACTGGGATGGGCGGCGGCCTGCGACCTGCGCTATTGCGACGAGACGGCGAGGTTCAACTCCGCGTTCCTGGGCGTCGGCCTCTCCGGAGACATGGGAGGACCCTGGCTTCTTCCGCGCATCCTCGGCGCCTCGAAGGCTCGCGAGCTCTACTTCCTCCCCGGCAAGTTCGACGCTGCCGAAGCGGCGCGCATCGGCCTTGTCTCCAGGATGTTCGCCGCCGACGCCTTCGAGGGCGAGATCGCCGCCATCGAGCAGCGCCTCGCCTCGGCCGCGCCGCTGGCGCTCAAGACGATGAAAGCCAACTTCCTCGACGCCGAGCGGCTTGGGCTTGCCGACTTCATCGCGACGGAGACCGAGCGCCACCAGGGCTTGGGCGCCAGCGAGGACTCCCGCGAGGCGTTCCGCGCCTTCGTGGAGAAGCGTGCGCCAATCTTCAAAGGGCGGTGAGAAATCAGCGGAACTTCCGCTCGATCTCAAGACCGAAACGCACCTGTGACGCACCTTCGCGGCGATCTGCGCCCGCGGCGGCGAGCCAGCCAGCTTCCAGTCCGATCTTCGCCGGCCAGCGCCGCGGTTGGAACTCCCATTTGACCACGGGGCCCGCGTAGGCGCCCTTCCGGCCGAGAAACGCCCGGTCGGACCCAAGATCGCCAAACGCCTCGCCTCCGACCTTCAGGCGTCCGGCCACACGCCAGGTGGCGGAAGCGGCCCAACCCCAGCTCGCGTAGCCCTGGCCCGCGGGAACACCGAGTGGACGTTCAGCTATGAGGTTGAAGCGGGCATCGAAGCGGCCGGCGCGCTTGGCCAGGAGGAGCTTGGCCTCGAGCGAATCCGCCGCTCCGTTCAGGCCCGCGCCATATTCGGCATAGAGGCCGGCGTCCAAACCTACCCCCGGAATCCGGCCGAGATAAGCTTTGGCTTCAAAACCGAGACTCGCCGGCGCCATAGGTCCGGACGGCGCACGCGAGAGGGCCTCCACGGCCGCCAAGCTGATGCGGCCGAAGCCGTACTCGGCCTCGATCACCGTCGCCTCGGCGCCACCGAGCGGACCCCCCAGTTCGTCGCCTTGACGGGCCTCGATCTCACCGACCCCCTGTTCGACGTAAGGCCCGTAGACTCTTTCATCGAGACGCGGATCGGCCCTCGCGGCATGGGTCGCCCCGAGAATCACGGCCGTCGTCGCCACGGCTCTCCCGAAGATCGCCCTCATGTCCCCTCCCCGCGCTGTTGCGACGCATTCGCATATCAGCTACCGAGAATGCGGGTCAATCGCAAGGCAGCCTAATTCGACGCCGCTCACATCCCGAGCGGGCGGCTTGGTTGGCTCTGGGTGACCCAACGAACGGGAATTCTTGATCTGGCCCCGATCGGAGCTCGGCCGGTCGTATGGAGGCTCAGACCTCGAGCGGCTTTGCGGAGAAGCGCTCGCCCGGGCGGCCGCTGGAGGGGAAATGTTCGGCGAGCGCCGCCCCGCAGATCTCGATCGCCCTGACGATTCCAGAGGTCGGGTCGGCCCCGCCCTTCATGGCCCGGGCGATGGAGGCCGCGGCCTCTCGCCAGGGGTTCTCGCCGCAGCGCTGGTGGATGGCGGCGTCGGCGAGGATCTGGACTTGGCGGTCGGCGAGGGCGACGAAGATCAGCACCCCGGTTTCGCTCTGCTTGGCGTGGGCGGCGATGGCGGCGAACTGGTGATGGGCGGCCCTCGCCACCCGGTGACGCTTGAGCGCCCGCGGGGTCGCGATCCGCCGGATCGGCGGAATGGCGACGAAGAGGGCGACGAGCGCGAAAAGAACGATCTGGGTGACGGCGAAGGCCCCGAGCGCCATGGCGATCTGGCTCTGAAGCGAGGCGCCCTGGGCGGCCAGCCAAGCCCCCGCGCCCATCGAAAGCCTCAGTGGATCGGCCCCGAAGGCGAGGGCGATCGGCGGGGCGCCCAGTGCGATCGCGGCGGCCCAGGCGAGCGGCACCTCTCGATAGCTGGAGGCCTCGTTGGAAAGCGCGCAGACGATCTCGCCGGAGGTCGCCCTCTCCGCCTTTTCCACCGCCTCCGCGATCCTCTTCTCGTCGAGTCGGCTCAGCATGGCCTCACCATCCCGCCGAGGCCCCCCCGCCCCCTCCCGACCCGCCTCCGCCTGAGAAGCCGCCGCCGAATCCGCCGCCTCCAAATCCCCCGCCGCCTCCAAATCCCCCGCCGCCTCCGCCGCCCCAACCGCGGCCCATGCCGCCAAGGATCATCATCGGCAGGAACCAGCCGAGGCCGCCGCCTCGTCCGCCGCGGAAGATCGAGGAGACGAGGATGAGGATGATGAAGAGGAAGGGAATGAGCGCCCGGATCGGCGTCGCAGAGGAGCCCCGCGCCTGGGCGCGCTGTTCGGCCTGGGCGACCCTCGCCTCGGCGGCGCTGGGATCGGACGAGAGCTGCTGGACGATCTCATCGGTCCCGGCGACGATGCCGCCCTGGACGTCGCCGGCGCGGAACTTCGGCACCACCACGCTATTGAGGATGACGCTGGAAAGAGCATCGGTGAGGATGGGCTCCAGCCCATAGCCGACCTCGATCCGGACCTGCCTCGCCGACGGGACGATGATGAAAAGCGCCCCGTTATCGAGCTTCTTCTGGCCGATCCCCCAGGTCCGGAGGAGTTGATAGCCGTAGTCCTCGATGGGATAGCCCTGGAGACCCGGAAGAGTGACCACCACCAGCTGGCGACTGGTCTTGGCTTCCAGAGAGGCGAGCTCGCTGGTGAGCTGATCCTGGGTCTGCTGGGAAAGGACGTGGGCGTCATCGACCACCCGGCCGGTCAGGGGTGGGAAGGTCGGCGCCGCCTGGGCGGCGAAGGCGAAAAGGAAGACGGCGAAGAGGCCGGCCAGGACTTTCCCGATTGAGTTCACGGAGCCGCGCCCGGGCTCGGCGGCGAAGCCGGGGGCGGGGGCGCGCCCTGCGAAGCGGGCGGGGCGGCGGCCGGAGCGGCCGGGGCGATGTTGAAGTGGACGGTCGGCGCGACTTCTGCGCCAGCGCTGGCGGTGAAGAAGGCCATCGGCTTGTCGGCGCTGTAAACGGTGTTGGCCCAGATCTCGCTCGGGAAGGTGATCAGCGAGGTGTTATAGTCCCTCACGGCCTCGTTGTAGTCGCGCCTCGCGATGGCGATGCGGTTCTCGGTGCCCTCGAGCTGGGCCTGGAGAGCAAGGAAGTTCTGGTCGCTCTTGAGGTCGGGATAGCGCTCGCTGATCGCCATCAGCCGCCCCAGCACTCCTGAAAGGTTGTTCTGGGCGTGCTCGTACTGCCGGAAGGCGGCCGGGTTGGTGAGGGTCGAGGCGTCGACCCTGACCTGGGTGGCGCTGGCCCGGGCCTGGGTCACCTCCACGAGCACGGTCCGCTCCTGGGCGGCGAAGCCGGCCACGGTCTGGACGAGATTGGGGATGAGGTCGGCTCGGCGCTGATAGTCGGTCTGGACGTCGCTCCAGGCGGCGAGCGCCGCCTGCTGCTTGGTCGGGATGGCGTTGATCCCGCACCCGGCCAGGATCACCGAGAGCGCCGCCAGCGCGGCCAGGACCGGCGCGCGGCGACCAACATCTGCGATCATCACACTCCCCCTTCACGGCCACGGAGACTCCGCGGACCGTGAAGCTTATCCTTGCAGCCGGGATTTCGCCAGACGCTCAGGTCGCAGTGGCGGCGTCCTCCGTGACGAGGTCGTCGAACGAGCCATGAGCCGACGCGTAGAGCCGCGCATAGAGCCCTCCGGCGGCGATAAGGGCTTGGTGTGGGCCCTCCTCGACGATCCGGCCTGCCTCGAGCACGATGATCCGGTCGGCGTCGCGCACCGTCGCCAGGCGATGGGCGATGACCAGGCAGGTGCGGCCGGCGAAGAGCACCTTGAGCGCCTTCTGGATCGCCTGCTCGGTGAAGCTGTCGATGTTGGCGGTGGCCTCATCCAGGATGAGGATCTGCGGATTGGAGACGAGGGCTCGGGCGAAGGAGATGAGCTGCCTCTGCCCCACCGAGATGTTGCGGCCCCTCTGGCCCAAAGGGGTGTCGTAACCCTCGGGCAGGCGCATGACGAACTCGTGGGCGCTCACCGCCTTTGCGGCGGCGACCACCTCCTCGCTCGAGGCGTCGGTGCGGTAGCGGATGTTTTCCTCGATGGTGCCGGAAAAGAGGAACGGCTCCTGGAGCACCATCCCCACCACCCGGCCGAGCGAGGCGAGGCTCACGTCGCGCACGTCCCGCCCGCCTACCAGCACCCTGCCCTCGTCGGTCTCGTAGAAGCGGTGGACGAGCGAGGTGATCGAGGTCTTGCCTGAGCCGGTCGGCCCCACCAGGGCGACGACCTGCCGCGGCTCGACCTTGAGGCTGACGTCCCTGAGGATCGGCCGGCCGGGGAAGTAGCCGAAGGTGACATGGTCGAGCTCGATGGTCGAGGCGACGGCGGGAAGCTCGGTAGCGTCCTTCGGGTCGGCGATGGTGACCGGAACGTCCAGGACCTCGAAGATGCGATAGCCCGCCGCCATCGCCCTCTGCATCACCGTGTATTGCATCGAGAGCATGCGGACCGGATCGAAGAAACGCTGCACCGAGAGGATGAAGGTCACCAGCACCCCGATCCTGAGGTGGCTCCCCAGCACCTCCTCGCCGCCCACTACGATGATGAAAGCCATGGCGATGCCGGTGAGGATGTCGACCGTGGGAGTCATGATCTGGGCCATCCAGGATGAGCCCACCGCCGCCTCGAAGTTCTCCCGCGCCTTCACCTCGAAGAGGTCGAAGTTCATCGCTTCGCGGCGCGTCTCCTGCACCGTCCTCACCCCGTTGATGTTCTCGGCCAGCGCCCCGTTGGCGATCGAGGAGGCGTCCCTCGCCCGCCGGAAGGTCTTCTTCGAGTGGGGCAGCCACACCGCGCGGACGGCGATCAGGGCCGGAATGGTGGCCAGGGTGAGGAGGCCCAGCTTCCAGTCCAGGAGGAGCAGGACGAAGGTGTAGCCGAAGAGGGTCGTGAAATCGCCTAGCGCGCCGGTCGAGCTTTCCAGGAACTCCTGCAGGGCGTTCACGTCGCCCTGCAGCCGGGCCATGATCCGGCCCACGTGGGTCTTGTCGAGGAAAGTGAGGGCGATGTCCTGGAAATGGGCGAACATCGAGCGGCGGACATCGAAGATCACCCTCTGGGCGAGGCGCGAGGTCGACCACTGATCGACGAACGAAGCGCTGACCGAGACCACGATCAGCCCGGCGAAGACTCCCACCATCATCTCCAGACGGCCGATGTGGCGGGCGACCGCGGCGTTGGTGATCTCCCCGATCACCCAGGGGATGCCGACGCTCGCCATCGAGGCGACGAGCACCGCCGCCTGGGCGAAGATGAGGAGGGTGCGGTGCGGCTTCAGATAGGCCGCAAAGCGGCGCAGGATCCGGGTGTCGAAGGCCGCGAAGATCTCCTCGGCGTCGGCGGTGCCGAGGTTGGCCCTGGGGCGGCGACGCTCTTCTTCGCCATCGCCCTCGGCGCGGTCTTCCTCGATGACCGTCGCGCTCACGCCCGCGCTCCCTGGAGCTTGCCCCTGAGCCTGCGGCCCACGCCGTCGCCGATCTCGGTCTCCTCGGGCTTGGTCTGCAGGGCGTAGAGGTCGGCGTATTCGCCGCCCAGCGCCAGGAGCTCGGCGTGGGTCCCGCGCTCGGTGATGCGGCCCTCCTCGAGGACCAGGATCTCGTCGGCGTGCATCAGCGAAGAGAGGCGGTGGGCGATGATGATCGTCGCCTTGGTCTGGGTGGCCCGGGAGAGACCGTCCCGCACCTTACGCTCGGTCACCGCGTCGATGGCGGCGGTGGAGTCATCGAAGATCATCACGCCGGGCCCCGGCACTACGCCGCGGGCGATGCTCATCCTCTGGCGCTGGCCCCCGGAAAGCGCCACGCCGCGTTCGCCGACCCTCGTTTCGTAAGCCGCCGGCAGGCCCGCGACATAATCGTGGATCTGGGCGGTCTTGGCCGCGCCCTCGATTCGCGCGTCCTCGGCCCACGGATCGGCGTAGGCGACGTTATTGGTGACCGTAGAGTCGAAGAGGAAGCTCTCCTGCTGGACCAAGCCGACATGGGCCCTGAGGGAGGCGAGGCTCACCTCCCGGATGTCAGTCCCGCCGATGGTGATCCGCCCCGCCGTCACGTCGTAGAAGCGCGGGATCAGGTGGGCGATCGTCGACTTCCCCGAACCGGGCGATCCAACAATGCCGAGGGTCTTTCCCGGAGCCACCTCGAAGCTGAGTTCGGAGAGGATCTTCCGGCCGGCCGGATCGTAGGCGAAGTCGACGTGTTCGAAGCGCAGCGTCCCGTCGCCGGGATTGAGCGGCCGGGCGTCCGGCGCGTCGGCGATCGCGGGCCTCAAATCGAGGATCTCGAAGAGCCGGCCGCCCGAGGAGGTCGCCCGCGCCGCCGAGGCGAAGATCATGGCGATCTGGCGGATCGGCGACTGCAGGAGGGTCATATAGGCGAGGAACTCGGTGAGGCGCCCCACGCTTATGGTCCCCGCCGCGACCTGATGGCCGCCGATCCACAGGAGCAGCCCCATCGAGGTGTAGAAGCTGAGGTTCATGGCGCTGACCGCGCGGTAGCGCAGCACGATGCGGCGATAGGAGTACTGCAGGGCGGCCTCGGCTGCCCCGTCGAACTTCTCCATCTCGAAGGGCTTGGCGGCGAAGGCGCGCACCACCCGCATTCCCTGGAGGCTCTCCTCCATGGTGAGGGTCAGGATGCTCATCAGCCTCTGCACCTTGAGCCAGGTGACCCGCAGCAGGAATCCCATCCGCGCCAGCGCAAAAGCAGCAATCGGAAAGAAGGCCAGGCTGATCACCGCCAGCTTCGGATCGGTGCCGAACATGAGGGCGACGGCGATGATGAGCAGGAGGGTCAGGGTGAGCGAGGTCATCATCCCGTTCTGGATAAAGGCCCTGGCCCCCTCCAGATCGAGCATGCCGCGGGTGATGAGATCGCCTGAGTGGATCTTGTCGTGGAAGCCGAACGACAGTTCCTGCAGCTTGGCGAAGAAATCGAGCCGGAAACGGTAGGCGACCTTCTGGCTCACCCACTCCGACTCGTAGTTGGCGACCATGGTCATGAACCCGCGGGTGAGACTTGCGGCGATCACCAGGGCGGCGGAGAGGAGGAGGGCGTCCCGCGCCTCGTGGGCGGCCAGAGCCCGCCCCGCCCCGGCGTGGGCCGCCCGCCCGAGGAGCCGCACCGCCTCGTTCACCGCATGGCCGTAGAGTTTGGGAAGGGTGAGGCTCGCCGCCGCCGCGCCGAGCGATGCGGCGAACGCCGCGGCCACGCGCCTGGGGGCGATGGCCAACGCCGCGCTCACGATCCGCCGAAGGACCTTGGGCATCGCCTTGAGATCGACGGCGCCGAAATCCTGGCCGATCGGCGCGCGAGCGCGGGCACCGTGAGAATCGGTCATCAAACCATCCTGCGGTGAGGTTATCATTGTGAACCCAAGGAAACGCCTTGGCCAGAGGTCGGCGTCCGACCGGGGAATTGTTCCCCTTTTGTGCTTGCGGCGCCACACCCGCCGCTGATAGGAAATGTGTTTCCCTTGGATGGAGGCAATGGGATGAGCGAGGATCTCGTCTTCTACACAAACCCCATGTCGAGGGGCCGGATCGCGCGCTGGATGCTGGAGGAGGTCGGGGCGCCCTACCGCACTGAGATCGTCGATTACGAGGGGACGATGAAGGGGTCGACCTATCTCGCCATCAACCCGATGGGCAAGGTTCCTGCGATCACCCACAAGGGCGTGGTGGTGACCGAGGCGGCGGCGATCTGCGCCTATCTCGCCGACGCCTTCCCCGCAGCCGGCCTCGCTCCACCGCCGGGAGATCCGGCTCGTGGCCCTTACTTCCGCTGGCTCTTCTTCGCCGCCGGTCCGATCGAGTCGGCGGTGATCACCAAGGCGCTCGGCTTCGATGTTCCCAAGGAGCGCGAACGCATGGCCGGCTGGGGATCCTTTGCCAAGGTGATGGAGGTAATGGAGGCGGCGGTCGCCAAGAGCGATTATGTGGCCGGCCCGAAATTCACCGCCGCGGACGTCTATTTCGGCTCCCAGATCGGCTGGGGCTTGCAGTTCGGCACGATCGAAAAGCGTCCCGCCTTCGAGGCGTACTGGCGGCGCATCGAAAACCGGCCCGCCGCCCAACGAGCGCGAGAGATCGACGACAAGGCCGGCCAGGTCCAGTGAGCGAGGGCATGGACCGCCGTCGGCTCATGGTCGCCGGCGCGGCCCTCGCCGCGGCCGGTCCGGCGCTCGCCCAATCCCCCGCCTCGCCGCCGGCGCCAGCCGCTTCGCCGAACGCGGAGTCGGTCCCGGCGCCCCTCGTCGTCCTCTACACCCCGCTGGGCGCCATCGAGGTCGCTCTGGCGGCCGACAAGGCGCCGATCACCGTCGCCAACTTCCTGCGCTATGTCGATGCGCGCCGTTTCGACGGGGCGCATTTCTACCGCGCCATGAAGCTCACGGCCTCGCCGCTCACTGGCCTCGTCCAGGGCGGCCCCCAGAACGATCCCACCAAGGCGTTCCCGCCCATCGCCCATGAATCCACCCTGAAGACCGGCCTTCACCACCTCGATGGGACGATCTCGATGGCCCGCTATGCGCCGGGGACGGCGACGAGCGAATTCTTCATCTGCGTGGGGACGATTCCGTCGCTCGACGCCGATCCGACTGCCAGCGGCGACAACGAGGGCTTCGCCGCCTTCGGGCAGGTCTCTCAAGGAATGGGCGTGGTGCGAAAAATCCTCCTCTCCCCCACGTCGCCGATGCAGGGCCAAGGCGAGATGAAGGGCCAGATGCTCTCTCCGCCGATCCCGATCCTTTCGGCCCGGCGCCTCGTCGGGGGCCATCTGGTCCCCTGAGGTCGAACCGTCTCACTCCATGATCGAAGAGTAGATGATGCTCTTCAGTTGCCCTCGGAAGTTGAAGGTGCCCGACGGCATGAACTGGGTCATGAAGACGACGCTCATGTCCTCCTTCGGATCGATCCAGAAGATGGTCGAGGCGGCGCCGCCCCAGTAGTAGTCGCCCTCGCCCAGGGCGCCGTTCCTCACCTCGCTCAAGGTCGAGGCGAAACCCAGACCGAAGCCGACGCCCTCGTTGGCGGTCTCGGAAAATCCGCCGATCGCCATTTCCGTCAGGTCCTTGCCGTTCTTCAGGTGGTTGCGACGCATCAGGTCGATGGTGCGGGGCCCCAGAATCCGCGCCCCGTCCAGCTCGCCGCCGCGGCGGAGCATCTCGCAGAAGCGCAGGTAGTCCTCGGTCGTCGAGACGAGCCCTCCGCCGCCGGAAAAGAAGCTCGGCTCCTTCAGGTACTCGCTCCTTTCCGGATCATCGATCAGCTCGAGCGTCCTGTCCGGTTTGCGCCGGAAGTTGGCGCAGAAGCGCGAGACCTTCTCTTCAGGGACGAAGAAGGCGGTGTCCTTCATTCCCAGCGGCTCGAAGATCGCCTCGGCGAGATAGTGGTCGAAGCGCTCGCCGCTGATCTTCTCCACCAGCGCCCCGCAGACGTCGGTGGAGAGCGAATACATCCACCGCTCGCCGGGCTGGTAGAGGAGCGGCACCTTGGCGAGCTTTTCCATGAACTCGGCCAGGGTCTCGCCGCGCCCGCGCCGCACCCCGACCTCGGCGTAGACCTGATCGACCGGAAGGCCCATGTCCGGCGCGCCTAATGCAGTCAGCGCAGCGCCGTAGGTGAGCCCGCCGGTGTGGGAGAGCATGTCGCGCATGGAGAGAGGGCGCTTGGGTTCTTCGGTCTTCATCTCCGCCCCGCGGCCCGAGACCCACACCCGGTGGCCCTTCCACGACGGGAAGAAGCGGCTCACTGGATCGTTGAGCTGGAAGAAGCCCTGTTCGTAGAGACTCATCAGGGCGACCGACGTGATCGGCTTGGTCATCGAATAGATGCGGAAGATGGCGTCCTCAGCCATCGGCTTCCCCCGCGCGATGTCCATGCGCCCAAGAGAGCGGAAATAGGCGAGGTGTCCGTGGCGAGCGACGGCCACCTGACAGCCAGCGATCTTGCCGGGTCCTACGTAGCTCCGCTCCAGATGCTCGGTGATGCGCTCCAGGCGCGCGGTCGAAAGGCCGGTGAACTTGGGGGCCAGTTCCATGGCGTCCTCCTTCCTTCTTGGATCTTCGAAGACCTTCAGCGCCGCTCCTCGCCCGCGTCAAGGCCGTCGGCTCGCTCGCGCCATCGGGAATTTCCATCCACGTCGTGCGCGAAAGCGCTTTTGTGGGATTGGGCCGGGCGCGTTATCAGGCGCCGTGCAAGCGGGTGCGGGATTGGGCGAGAGGGACGAGCGAGGACCGCCCAGGGCGCGCCTCGCCTTCCGGGTGGGCGTCGTCGGCCATCGTCCCGACCGCCTTCCCGATGAGAAGCTGGTGATAGAGGGGCTCGCGGGCCGCGTCGCCTTCGTCCTTTCGACCGTCAAGCAGGAAGTCGAGGTCTTCGCCGCTGGGCCGGACGCGGAACTCTACACGCCCGAGCCGCCCCGCCTCTTCGCCGTTTCCTCTCTCGCCGAAGGCGTCGACCGCCTCTTCGCCGAGGCCGCGCTCGAGCTCGACTACGCCCTTGTCGCGCCCATGCCTTTCCCCCGCGCCCAGTTCGAGGCCGATTTCGAGGGGCCGGACGCGGCCAAGGCGTCGCTTGCCGAATTCCGCGCCATCCAGGTCCGCGCCGCCGCCGGCCCCGGCCTCACCCGTTTCGAGCTCGACGGCTCGCGCGAGCGGGCCGAGGCGGCTTACGCCGCCGCCGGCGAGGTGGTGGTGGCCCAGTCCGATCTTCTCATCGCGGTGTGGGACGGCGGGCCTGGGCGCGGCCCCGGAGGAACCCTCGAAACCCTCGGCGCCGCACTGGCGGTCGAAACGCCGGTCCTTTGGATTTCCCCTTTCGCGCCGTTCGCCTGGCGGGTCATGAGGTCGGAAGACGACCTCGCCGCCCTGGGCCTTTCCCGCCGCCACCGGCGAGGGGGGCGGGCCGTTCCCCTCGGGCCCTCCGACGAAACGGCCCTCGAAGAGAGTCTCGCCGCCATCGTCCGGTCTCAACTTGCGGCGCCCGCAGCATCGGCCGGGGACGGTCGATCCGGCCAGAGCCTCGCCGCCTGGTTCGCCGAGCGCCAGCCGAGGTTCGACCCTTTTATTCTCTGGCGGGCGTTCCGAAGCCTCGTGGGTGAGGCGCGCCTCACCCTCCCCACGCTCGCTGTTGACGATTTCATCGCCTCGCCGCCAGAGCAGTGGCGCGACGAGGCGGACGTCCCGGATGGCCCGGTGGCGCGGCTCTGGCCGCACTTCGCCTTCGCCGACGGCCTCGCCGCCTACTACGCCGACGCCCACCGCAGCGGCTTCATCGCCACCTCCCTTCTGGCCGCCGCCGCCGTCTTCGCCGCCCTCTTTCCCGTCGCCCTGGGGATCGTCGCCGGTCCTCACGCCGGAACCGATCTGGCATTCATCGCGGCCGAGATCGCCATTTTGATCACCCTCGGCGCGAGCCTCTTCGCCGCCCGGCGCGGCCGCTGGCACGAGCGCTGGCTGGAGTACCGCATGCTGGCCGAGTGGATCCGCCAGCTTCGCTTCCTCGTGCCGCTCGGCGGCGGCAGGCCGCTTCCCAAGTCCCAGGCCCACCTCGCCGTCTATGGCGAGCCGACCGAGAGCTGGATGTACTGGCTGGTCCGCGCCCTGGCCCGCGAGGCCGCTCTGCCCGATGCGGTCTGTGATCCGGCCTATCTGCGCGCGCGGCTCGCCGACTTGTCCGCCGTGATCGGGGACCGCGGCGCGGGCCAGATCGGATTCCACCAGGCCAACGCCCGCCGCTCCAAGAAGGTGCACGACCGTCTCCACGGCGCGACTTCCACCCTGGTCTTCATCACCATCATCGCGGTCGCCGTCGAATTCGCCTTGCGCGCCATTCCCGACGGACCCCTCGCCCACTTCGCCGCCAGCGTCGGCGGAGTCTTCGTCCTGCTGGGGGCGGGGCTTCCGGCCCTCGGCGCGGCCCTGGCCAGCATCAACAACCTCGGCGAGTTCGCCCATACCGCCAAGCGCTCGGCGGCCCTCGCCGAAGCCTTCGCCCGCCTCAAGGCCGAGGCCGATGCGCTGGCCTCCTCGCCGACGCCGCCCGCGTCGGCCGAGGTCCAGGCCCTCGCGGGGCGGATGAGCGCCATCATGGTCGAGGAGGGGGTCGACTGGCGGGTGGTGATGCTGGAGCTGCCTCACCAGGCCGGTTGAGCCGCGACGCCAACCCGTTTGCCCGAACCGGGCGACCCCACGGCCTGCCTAGATCGTCTGGTACCGGCCTCCGATGGCGATCGCGGCGATGGCGATCACCACGAGGGCGAAGCTGGCCAGCAGACGCAGCCGCCGTGACGCCCGGCGATCGGGCGAGCTCATGGTGTAGCTGGCCCTCCACACCAGCGGAATGGTGATGGCGAGGCTCAAAATCATGACGGCCGTGAAAAAGCCGAGCGCCGAGATGATTGCGCAGATCGGAAAGACGATCTCCAGCCGCCGGTCCGGAGTCGGCGTCCAGGCGACCGCCGCGACGGCGGCAGAAGCGGGCGCGCCGGCCATGGCCAGGACAGGCTCCGCCATCGGTGAGGACGGCGGCGGCGCACGCGCGGTCCCGCCCTCGGCCTCGCCCTCCAGCCGGGTCAATGTGGCGATAAGGCCATCGATGTGGGCCTCCAGCGGCGGGCTGGTGGCGTCCATCCAGTGCAGGTTGATGAGATTGTAGTGGAGCGCGCCTTCCGCCTTGGTCTCGTCGGTGCGGAACGGGATGACGATCGCGCCGGCCTCAAGGGCCGCGGCCACCTCGCGGCGAACGTGGGCCGAGCCGTTTGTGTTGTGGGTGAAAACCAGGACCATCGCCTTGGCCCCGCCGATCGCCCCCATGATCGCCTGCGGCCACTCCGCCCCGAAGGGGATGTCACGCGGCGCGATCCAGCATCGCAGGCCCTTTTCCTCCAGCGCGTGGCAGACCCGGTCGGCGAGCGGCTTGTCGGCGCTCGAATAGGAGATGAAGACGTCGTGGGCCATCAGCTCGACGGCTCGGACGCCGCGCTCTGCCGCTCCTCGGCTTCGGCGAGCATGGCCTGAAAGCGAGGGTCATTGCGGATCGAGGCGAGATCGGGATCGGTGCGTGCGGAAAGCAGAAGGCCGCCGGGAACATCCGGAAACATTGGGGCGAGCATGGCGATTGCGCCTTCCCCGTCGTCGAGAAAGCCGGCGAGATTGCAGGCGAAATTGTACCGCATCCAGCGGTTGGACGGCTCGGTGAGAAGCGCCCGCGCCATCCACTCGCGGGTCTGCTCGTCCTGGCCGAGCGCCGCGAGAGCGGAGGCGCCGTAGGTGAGTGCGCCGATGCTTCCGGGTTGTCGCGCGGCTTCCGCCTTGGCCTTGGCCAGGGTCTTTTCCGCCGCGGCGCGCATTCCGGCTTTATCGCCGAGTTCCCTGCGGATCGTCATCAGCATGAAGCTCGATCCGGCAATCGTTTCATCCTCGAGCGCGTCCGCCTGGGAATAAAGGCGCTCGGCTTCTTCCATCCTGCCTTCTTCATAGGCGATGGTGCCGGCGGTGGCGTTGACGTGGAACGAATCCGGTTCGAGGCGCAGGGCGAGTTCGAGTTCGCACCGGGCTTGGTCGATGTGGCCCTGTGCCCTCAGGGCCTTGGCCTTGACCGCATGCGGATCTCCCAGGCGTGGATCGAGCGCGATCGCCTTTTCGGCGGCGGCGAGACCGTCGTCTCCCGATCGGCCGCGCTCGAACCGCAGAGTGTGCTGCGCGGCGGCCAGGCGCCCCCAGGCGATGGCGTAGTTCGGGTCGATCTCGATCGCCCGCTCGAGAAACCTGATCGCCAATTCCTCCCCGCGAGCATCCCCGGCGGCGAGGCGCTGGTGCTGCCTGGCCATGAGCAGCAGATCGTAGGCTTCCGCGCTGTCTGTCCCGCGCTTCTCGATCGCTTCCTTCTCTTCCGGAAGCAGCCTCAGCTTCAGCGCGGCGACGATGGCGGCGCTGATCTCGTCCTGCAGCGCGAAGATGTCGGTGAGATCGCGGTCCCAGCGCTCAGCCCACAGATGATCGCCCGCTGCTCCGTCGATGAGCTGAGCAGTGATCCTGACCCGATTGCCCGCCTTTCGGACGCTTCCCTCGAGCACATGGCTGATGCCGAGATCGCGGGCGATCTCGCGGATGTTCTGGCTCTTGCCCTTGTAGGTGAACGCGGTGTTGCGCGCCGTGACGCTGAGCGAAGAGACTTTGGAGAGGTCGGTGATGATGTCTTCGCTGATCCCGTCGGAGAAATACTCCTGTTGGGGATCGTCGCTGATGTTGGCGAACGGAAGGACGCAGATGGAAAGCCGCCGCCCCTCGGCGGCCGTGGTCTTGGTCCTGGCGCCGGCCAGGACCGCGATGCTCTCGAGCGCCTTCTTCCAGCCTGGCGCGGAGAGATCGCC
>JBOHLG010000005.1:0-150007 GCA_050729515.1 Caulobacteraceae bacterium | reverse complement strand
TCGGGCGCGCAGCAGTCGAGCGGCGATACCGCGCACCGAAGCCTCGTCCTCTACGAAGAGGATCCGTCCCACTCCGGAAAGATCACGCGGGCGGGCGCGGGGCCGCTCGCTCGCCTGGGGCTGCTCCAGGGTCAGCGGCGCCCGCCAGGCGGGAAGGAAGATTCGGAACACCGCGCCCTCCCCCAGGTTGGAGGCGACGCCGATCCACCCCTCCGATTGCTTGACGATGCCGTAGACGGTGGCCAGTCCCAGGCCCGTCCCCTCGCCCACCGCCTTGGTGGTGAAGAAGGGTTCGAAGATGTTTCCGATGATCTTGGGATCGATGCCAGGTCCATCGTCGGCCACCTCGATCAGCGCCATATCGCCGGCCCCTGGGCCCTGATGGCCGAGCGCGGCGGCTTCGCCTTCGGTGACCCGGGCGATGCGCACGGTGATCTTGCCCCCGCCGTTCGCCCTCACCGAATCGCGGGCGTTGACCACGAGGTTCATGACCGCTGTCTCGAGCTGCGAACGATCCGCTCTCACCCTGGGAAGGTCGGGTCCATAGACGCATTCGAGACCCACGTCCTCGCGCACCAGGCGGCGCAGGAGAACCTCGAGGTTGCCGATGAATTCCCCCATCTCCAGCACTTCGCGCTGGATGGTCGCCTTGCGCGAGAAGCTCAGGAGCTGACGCACTAGATCGGCGGCGCGGAAGATGGTGGCCTTGATCTCGCCAAGGCTCTCATACGACGGATCGCCAAGGGAGTGGCGCAGAAGCAGTTCATCGACCCGAAGTCGCATCGCCGAGAGCAGATTGTTGAAGTCGTGGGCGACGCCGCCGGCGAGCTGGCCGATCGCCTCCATCTTGTTTCTCTGGACGAGCTGAAGCTGCATCTTCTTCTGCTCGGTGACGTCGACCAGGAAAGCGAGGAATCCGCCCTCGGCGCGCGAGAGGAAGAGGTCGACGTTGCGCTCGCCGGCCGCCGCCAGGCTGGCCTCGAAGGGACCCGGATGACCGGCGGCGAATCTCGAGCGGGCCTCTTGCGCCGAGACCGGATCGATGAGGTCGGCAAGTCGTGCGCCCTGGCAGGCGGCGGGGCCGGCGATCGTCGCCAGGCTGGCGTTGACTTCGAGGAAACGGCCTTCGAACGGATCGTCCCCCTCGATCAGGGCGGCGCCGAAAGGCGAAGCCGACGCGAAGCGGTCTAGGGCGAAAGGAACGGCGGTTGGAGCGGTGGGCGTCTCCTTTGACGGCTCGAGGATCCTCACCAGGAAGTTGGGACCGCCCAGGCGGGCGACCCTCACCCTTCTTTCCTCGTCGCCGAGGACGAGCACACCCTCCGCCGCGCCGATCGTCCGCGCCGCCTTCAAGGCCGAAAAGAGGGCGCCGGGGGCGAGGCGGCCGCCCTCCCCCGCCAGGGCGCGCCAAGCCGAGGTGGTCTCGATGATCGCACCGCCGGGCGAGACGATCGCGATCGGTTCTGCCAGTGCGCCCAGAATGTCGCCGGCGACTTCTCCGACCTTCTCTTGCGGGCCGGATGCGCCGCGAAAGGCGAAGAGGCCAATGAACGCCACTCCGGCGAGGCCGACCAGGAGAATGAGGCCGGCCAGCGCGACCGATCCGGCCTTGAACGCCGGCGCGGCGGCGAACCCCACCGCAAGAACGAAGAACATCGCTCCCGCCAGGCCGAGAGGATCGGCGCGGGACCTCGCCTTGGCGGCTCTCGGAAGCTCCATCAGGGAGGGCTCCGCCCGCTCTTCGGCCGGTGATTCGGGCCGGCCGCGACTATAGGGGAAACCGGCCTCTCGCGCGCGATCTCGGCGGCGAGCGAGGCGGCGGCCTCTTCGGGCGATCTCTTGTCCTGGTCGCGATCCACCGAAAGGTTGGCCTGCTGCATCATCGAAAGGGAGATCGCGCCGACCAGGGGTTCGAGGGCGGCGCGCAGCCGCCGATCCTGGGCCTTCCGCGGAGAGATGAGGATGAGCGCATCGTAGGGCGGCAGGGCGTGGCGCGGATCGGAGAGCAAAGTCAGGTGGTCGGCGGCGATCCTCCCGTCGCTGGAGAATGCCGAGATCACATCGACATCGCCGGTCTCGAGCGCCCGGTACATGAAGGTGGGCTGATAGGAGACGATCTTCTTGAAAGAGAGAGAATAGGCGTCGCGCAAGGCCCGCCACTCGGTCCTGGAGGTGAACTCGAGATCGGTGCCCAGGCTAAGGCCCGGCGCCTGCCTGGCCAACTCGGCGATCGAGGAGACGCCAAGAGCGCGCGCCCGATCCGAGCGCATGGCGAGGGCGTAGGCGTTCTGGAAGCCGAGCGGGCCGAGGACGACCACGCCGTCGCGAGCCTTCAAGAGGACCGCTAGCTGACGATCGATGGCGGCGCGGCCGGGATTGTCGCGACGATGAAGCACGTCGAACCAGAGAGTGCCCGAATAGTCCACGTAAGCGTCGATCTCACCGGCCGCGAGCGCGTGATAGGCGGTCGCGGAGCCGAGATCCTGTTTGATCTGGACGCGGCCTCCTTCGGCCCGGATGCGACGAGCCATCAAGGCGGCGAGGGTATACTGCTCGGAAAAGTTCTTGGCCCCGATGACATAGGGCTTCTCGCCGCCACTGCTGGCGGCGATGGGATAAAGGGCGGCGGCGGCCCCCGCGACGAGCATCAAGGCGCCGGCCCAAACGCGCCAGGGCGAACGCCTCGCCAAGCCCGCCTCGATGAGGCCGAGGAACTGATCGGCGGCGAGCGCCAGGATGGCCGAGGCCGCGCAGCCAAAGAGGACAAAGACCCAATCCTCGGTCTGGAGACCCGAGAAGATGTAGTTGCCCAGCGAGGTCTGGCCGACCGCTGTGGCGAGGGTGGCCGCTCCGATCGTCCACACCGCCGCGGTGCGAACCCCTGCCATGATCACCGGCGCGGCCAGAGGCAGCTCGACCCGGAAGAGCTTCTGGGCGGAGGTCATGCCCATGCCGTCGGCGGCTTCGGCGACGGCCGGGTCGACGCCGGCGATCCCGGCGACGGCATTCCGCAGCATCGGCAGTAGAGAATAGAGCGTCAGGGCCAGGAGCGCCGGCAGGAAGCCGAGGGCCGGAAAACTGAAGCCGAAAGCGCCGCGCGAAAGGTTCGAGAGCGCCAGGAGCAGAGGATAGAAGAGGGCGAGCAAGGCCAGGCTCGGAATGGTCTGGATGAAGCTGGCTGCCAGAAGGCTCGGCCAGCGGACCGCACGGCTGCGGCTCGCCGCCACCGCCAGGGGAAGGCTGATCGCGGCGCCCAGGGCGAGCGCGCAGAGGCTGACCAACACGTGCTCGCCCAGGTACTGAGGCAGGAGGCGGAAGGCCGCCGAAAGGCGCGGCGTCACGGCTCCTCCCCCATCGCGAGGGCCGAGAGGCGGTCTTCCTGGCGACGGCGGGCGTCGAGGAGCGGACGGGCGGCGCCGGCGTAGGCCGGATCGAGGAGTTCGCCGGGCGCGGCGTCGACGACGATGCGCCCGGTCTCCATGACCACGATTCGGTCGGCCAGAAGCAAGGCTTCGACGAGGTCGTGGGTGACCATGACGGTGGTGAGGCCGAGCCTTTCGTGCAAGGACTTGTAGTCCGCCGCCAGCGCTTCGCGGATCATCGGATCAAGCGCGCCGAAGGGCTCGTCCATCAGAACGATGCGGGGATTGGCGGCGATGGCGCGGGCGAGGCCGACCCGCTGGCGTTGTCCGCCCGAAAGCTCGGAGGGGCGGCGCGCCGCGAGGTCGGCCGGCAGGTTCATCATTTCCAGCAGCTCGCCGAGCCGCGTCGAGGTGCGATCCTTGGACCAGCCCGCCAGGCGCGGGCCCACGGCGATGTTCTCGCCGGCCAGCAGATGAGGGAAAAGGCCGATCTCCTGGAAGACGTAGCCGATGGAGCGCCGAAGAAGATGGGCGGGCCTTAAGGCCGCGTTCTTCCCTTCCACCCACACCTCGCCCGCTGTGAGCGCAACCAGACGGTTGACCATCTTCAGGGTGGTGGTCTTGCCGCTCCCCGAACCCCCGATGAGGGCGACGAACTGACCTTCCTCGATGGAAAGGTCGAGAGGCCCCACCGAGACGCCGCCCGTCCACGCCTTCTGCGCCCCCCGAAATGCGATCATCCTGCGGCCCTGGGGGGCGGGGAGTTCACGAGGCCCGCAGGCCCCTCGCCAGGCGTTCCTGACCGATGGCGGCGAGGGCGGCCCGGACGATGCCCTCGGCATCGAGCCCGGCGGCGGCGTACATCGCCTCGGGCTTATCCTGATCCTGGAAGATGTCGGGCAAGGTGAGAGTCCGAACCTTGAGACCGGAATCCAGAGCCCCTTCCCGCGCCAGGGCATGGAGGACGAACGCGCCGAAACCGCCCATCGCGCCCTCTTCGACGGTGATCAGGGCCTCGTGCTCGCGAGCCAGACGCAGGACGAGGTCGAGATCGAGCGGCTTGGCGAAGCGGGCGTCGGCCAAGGTGACCGAGAATCCCCGAGCCGCGAGGACGTCGGCGGCCTTGGCGCATTCGGCGAGCCGGGCGCCGAGCGAGAGGATGGCGAGCGCCGAGCCCTCTCGGAGGATGCGCCCGCGGCCGATCTCGAGCGGAGTCCCGATTTCCGGCATGTCGACCCCCACGCCCTCGCCCCGCGGATAGCGGAACGCGCTTGGTCGATCGTCGATGGCGACGGCCGTGGCGACCATGTGGGCGAGCTCGGCCTCATCGGCGGCGGCCATGAGGACGAAGCCCGGCAGCTGGCCAAGATAGCCGACATCGAAGCTGCCGGCGTGGGTGGGGCCATCGGCGCCGACAAGGCCGGCGCGATCCATGGCGAAGCGGACCGGCAGCCGCTGAATGGCGACGTCGTGGACGACCTGGTCGTAGCCTCGTTGAAGGAAGGTGGAATAGATCGCCGCAAAAGGCTTCATCCCCGCCGCCGCGAGCCCGGCGGCGAAAGTCACGGCGTGCTGCTCGGCGATGCCGACATCGAAGCACCGCGAGGGGAACCGCTTGGCGAAAATGTCCAGGCTGGTGCCCGACGGCATGGCGGCGGTGATCGCGACGATGGCCTCATCGCGTTCGGCCCATTTGACCAATTCGGCGGCGAAGACCTTCTGGAACTGCGGCGCGTTCGAGGCGCTCTTGACCTGCTTGCCGGTGACCACGTCGAACTTCTGGACGCCGTGGTACTTGTCCGGCGAGTCCTCGGCCGGACCATAGCCCTTGCCCTTCTGGGTGACGACGTGGACGAGCACGGGCTTGCCGCGGATCTTGCTGACGTTGCGCAGCACCGGGACCAGATGGTCGAGATTGTGGCCGTCGATCGGGCCGACGTAATAGAAGCCCAACTCCTCGAAGAAGGTGCCGCCCGTCGCCATGCCGCGGGCGTACTCTTCGGCCTTGCGAGCGAGATCCTTGAGCGCCTTGGGCAGACGGCTGGCGACCCCCTTGCCGAGTTTCCGCATGCGTCGATAGGCGCCGCCCGAGACCAGGCCGGCGAGATAGGCGCTCATCCCGCCAACCGGTGGGGCGATCGACATGTCGTTGTCGTTGAGGATCACGATGAGCCGGCCGGTGGTGCAGCCGGCGTTGTTCATCGCCTCATAAGCCATTCCGGCGCTCATCGAGCCATCGCCGATGACAGCGACGACGGCGTGATCCTCGCCGCGCTGGTCGCGCGCGACGCAAAAGCCCAGGGCGGCGCTGATCGAGGTCGCGGCGTGGGCGGCGCCGAACGCGTCATAGCGGCTCTCCGCGCGCTTGGTGAAGCCGGAAAGGCCGCCCCCCTGTCGCAGGGTGCGGATGCGCCCGCGCCGGCCGGTGAGGATCTTGTGAGGATAGGCCTGATGGCCGACGTCCCAGATGAGCACGTCGCGAGGGGTCTCGAAGACATGGTGCAGGGCGACAGTGAGCTCGACCACGCCAAGGCCGGCCCCCAGATGCCCCCCGGTGGTGGAGACGGCATCGATAGTCTCGGCGCGGAGTTCGTCGGCAAGCTGACGAAGCTGGCTCGGGCTGAGGTCGCGAGTCCCCTCCGGCGAGGAGATGGTGTCAAGAAGCGGGGTTTTGCACGTCATGCTCGATAATGGGCCTCCGACCCCATACCCCCTCCCCGCCCCTGGGAGGGCTTGCGATCAGCAACGACGGTCGAGAACATAGTCGACCACTGAACTGAGGTAACCCCCGCGATTGCCGAAAGGCTCCAGGTGGGCCTTGGCCTGAGCGGTGAGAAGCGTCAGCCGCTCCCTGGCCGCCTCCACGCCAAGCAGGGTGACGAAATTGACCTTGCCGCGCGCGGCGTCCTTGCCGCCGGCGGCCTTGCCCAGCGCCTCGGCCTCGCCCTCGACATCGAGGAGGTCATCAACGATCTGATAGGCCAGACCGAAGTCGCGGCCGAGCGCCAAAAGCGCGGATCGCTCCCAGGGCCTGGGCCTGGCCATGGCCAGCGGAAGCTCGAAGGCGCAGGCGATGAGGGCGCCGGTCTTCATCCGCTGCATGCGGGCGACCGTCCCCAGATCCTCGCGCAGCCCCAGAAGATCGATCATCTGGCCGCCCGCCATACCGCCGGCCCCCGCCGCCGCGGCGAGAAGACGAACCAACTCGACGCGCACCTCGGCGTCCCCGTGGGTGTCCGGATGGGCGAGGATCTCGAAGGCGAAGGTCTGCAGCGCATCGCCGACCAAAACGGCGGTGGCCTCATCGTAGGCTTTGTGCACGGTCGGGTGTCCGTGGCGCAGGTCGTCGTCGTCCATGCACGGCAGGTCGTCGTGGACCAACGAGTAGATGTGGATGCACTCAAGAGCGCAGGCCGCCCGCAGGATGGCCCGCTCGGGAAGCTCGAGCAGCTTGCCGGTCTCTAGCGCGAAGAATGGACGGAGCCGTTTTCCTCCGCCCAGGGCCGCATAGCGCATGGCCTGGGTGAGCTTGGCTTCAGGGCCTTCGGCGCGAGGCAGAAGCTCGTCGAGCGCCACGGTGATGAGGTCGGCGGACTGAGCGATCCGGCTCGAAAGCTCGGGCTCTCGTAAACGCACGTTAGGAGAAGTCGGCAGGTTCCACCCCCACGGGCCCAGCCGGGCCGATGATCACCTTCTCGACGCGGAGCTGGGCCTCCTTGAGCTTGGCTTCGCAGTGCGCCTTCAGCGCCGCGCCTCGCTCATAGACCTGGATCGAACGCTCAAGCTCCGCCTGGCCGCTCTCCAGTTCCCCGACGATGCGCTCCAGTTCGGCGAGCGCCTGTTCGAACGAGAGCTGGGCGATCTCGGGCTCTTGAGCCATGCCATTTCCCTAGCGGCGCGATTCGAACGCTTGCTTTGCCACCTACCCGTCCACGTCGCACCACGAGTCCCTGATTCGAGTGGATCGGACCCCAAACCGATGAGAGGCCATCCGTTTGCGACGATCCAGTGGCGTGCGCCGTGGGACGGCTGATTGAGGCGGCTCACCCTAGCCATGGCCGGAAGAGGCCGCAACGCCGCTCGCCGAATGGGAGTCAATGGGCCAAGAGCTATGGCGCCGCGGCCACGGCTGCGGGCTGGCCCGGCCTCGCTAGTCCGGCTGGAATCGCCGCGCCGACCAATAGCGGTACCCCTGATCGAGCGTGCAGCGCCACCCCTGCTTCTTCAGGGCGCGGGCGATCATCCCGTTGAAGAAGCCGTGGGCCACCACCAGCACGTCTTGACCGCTGGAGGCCAGAGCGACGAGCTGGCGCGCCGCCTCGTCGGCCCGTTCCTGCGCCTCGCGACGGCTCTCCTGGCCGTGGTGATGGTTGAGAAACCACCAGTTCGCCCGCGAGATGAACCCCCAGAATCGGGGCGAGAGGCTCAGCCAGGAGGGCCAAAGCGGCGGCGGGAGGGGCGCCTCGACGAAAAGGGGATCTTCGGCGAAGGACCGGCCCTTGGCCAGGGCCCGCGCGCTCTCGATCGACCGGGGGCGAATCGAGGCGATGATGAATCCGGCCCGGTCGGCCATGGCCTGCAGCGGGGGCGGCACATTCTGGCTGTCGCTGATGCCGCCGGCCTCATAGCTCGCCCACCAGTCGCGATAGCCCTTCGCATTGAGCCGGATCTGACGAGAGAGCGCCGGCTCGGCATGGCGGGCGAGGATGACCGCGCCGGAACGCTCGGGCGCATCGGGAGCCTGGGCCCCGCCGCCCTCCGCAATCGCCTCGGCTTTCGATCGATCGGCCATGCCCCTCACGCCTCGCCCAAGGCGCGCACATGGGCGAGCGCCGAGGCGCTGAGCCCCTCGAGGTCGTAGCCGCCCTCGAGGGAGGAGACAACCTTGCCCGAGCAGCAGCTCCGCGCCGCCTCGAGGATGGCCCGAGTCGCCCAGGCGAAATCCTCGGCCTCCAGGGACTGGCTGGCGATCCGGTCGCGGACGTGGGCGTCGAAACCGGCGGAAACGAGGATGATGTCGGGCGCAAACGCCTCGAGCGGGGCCATCAGGCTCTCGAAGGCCGCCCGCCATTGGGCGCGCGAGGCGTTGGGCCCCACCGGCGCATTGACCACGTTGCCCACTCCGCGCTCCTCGCGTCCGCCGGTGCCGGGATAGAGCGGCCGCTGATGAACCGACGCGAAGAAGAGCTCCGGATCGGCCTCGAAGACCGCCTGGGTGCCGTTGCCGTGATGGACGTCGAAGTCAGCCACCGCCACGCGCCGCAAACCCGCCGCCTGGGCCGCCCTGGCGGCGATGGCGAGATTCGAAAAGAGACAGAAGCCCATGGCGCCGAAGGGACCAGCGTGATGGCCGGGAGGGCGAACGGCGCAAAACGCGCGCTCGGTCCGCCCTTCGGCGACGGCTCGCACCGCGGCGATGGCCGCTCCAGCGGCGCGCTTTGCGGCCCGGAGGCTGCCGGCGGAAAGGTCGGTGTCTGCATCCAGCGCCCTGACACCCTCGGACGGGACGATCCGCTCCAGGCTGGCGACATAGCCGGCGCCATGCACGGCGGCGATCTCGACGTCTGCGGCGAGGGGCGCGGCGATCGGCTCGAGTTTCGCATCCGAGGCCTCGGCCAGGGCGGCGCGCACCGCAGCCAGGCGCTCGGGGCGTTCGGGATGCCGCGCGCGCGGGCGATGCTCCATCATCTCGTCGTGGGTGAAGAGCGTCACGTCCATGCCAAGCCCTTGGAGTTTGGATCGAGTCCGCCGCGCGCGCCAGACAAGCTTGTTCGAGCTTTTTCTGGACAGGGAACCTTCGCGCCCCCATCCTCACTGCGCAAGCGGGCGGGGTCCGGCTGCGGCGAGAAGGCCAACCAAGCGATGTTCATGCGCTTCTTCACCGAACTCAAGGCGGCCAAGGTGCCGGTGACGCTCAAGGAGTATCTCATGCTCATGGAGGGCATGGACCGCGCCGTCATCGACCGCAGGGTTGACGATTTCTATTATCTTTCGCGCGCCATCCTGGTGAAGGACGAGCGCCATCTCGACCGCTTCGATGTCGTCTTTGGCCACGTCTTCAAAGGCCTGGAACTGCTTCAGCGCGAGGAGATCAAGGACATCCCGGCCGAATGGCTGAAGCGACTCACAGAAAGCTTCCTTTCCGAAGAGGAGAAGAAGCAGATCGAGGCCATGGGCGGCTTCGACAAGCTGATGGAAATGCTCCAAAGGCAAATGGAAGAGGCCCGCCAGCGCGGCGCGGGGGACGGCGAGGACGAGGACGAAAACCAGCGGGGGAACGGGCGTAATTCCCCGATCGGCGCCGGCGGCTACCATCCCGAGGGGATCCGCATCGGCCAGGACAAGGGTCGCCACGGCCGCGCGATCAAGGTGTGGGACAAGCGCGAGTACAAGAACCTCGACGACCAGGTCGAACTCGGCACCCGCAATATCAAGATCGCCCTTCGGCGCCTCAGGAAGTTCGCCCGCGAAGGCGCGCCGGACGAGCTCGACATGAAGGGCACGATCAAGGAGACGGCGAACAAGGGCTATCTCGACCTGGTCATGCAGCCCGAGCGAAGAAACACCATCAAGGTGCTGATCTTCTTCGATATCGGCGGCTCGATGGACAGTCACGTCAGGGTCTGCGAGGAGCTGTTCAGCGCCGCTCGCACCGAGTTCAAGACGATGGAGTTCTTCTATTTCCACAACTGCCTTTACGAGGCGGTGTGGAAGGACAATCGCCGTCGGCACGACGAGAAGCTGGAGACTTGGGACCTCATCAACACCTACGGGCGCGATTACAAGGTGATCTTCGTCGGCGACGCGACCATGAGCCCCTACGAGGTCACCTATCCGGGCGGCTCGGTTGAGCACTGGAACGAAGAACCCGGAGCGGTGTGGATGGATCGCGCGGCCCAGACCTGGGACGACGTGGTCTGGCTCAATCCAACCCCGCAGCGGCACTGGGAGCACACCCCCTCGATTGGCCTCGTGCGCCAGCTTCTCGGCGAGCGGATGTTCCCGCTCACCATCGCCGGGCTCGACGGGGCCATGCGCGAGCTCATGAAGTAGCGATTTCTGGCCTCCCCGCCGCCGCCGGCGACTTCGAGAGCTGAGGCTCACCTCGAGATTCCTGGCTTAAGTCTCTGCCGTTACTGGCATATATCTTCTCAAATTCGGTGCGCGACCCGGCCGTTCAGGCCGCGTCGGTTGCGCCGGGAGGGGCCGTCCGATCCAGAGGATGGCCCGCTTCGCGCCACGACTTCATCCCCCCATCGAGGGCGGTGGTCCGCAGGTAGCCCAGCTCGCGCAAGGTCGCCGCGGCGAGGGTCGAGATCTTGCCGAACTCGCAACAGGTGAGAATCCGCGCCGTCGGATCGGGAAGCTCCTGATTGACGCGGAGTTCGAGCTGGCCGCGCGGCAGATGGAGCGCGCCCGGCACGTGGCCGGCGTCAAAAGCGTCCTTCTCGCGAATGTCGAGGATGACGAGGTCGCGGGCGTTGCCGCCTATCCGTCCGGCGAGTTCGTCCAGCGACATGAAGGGAACCTTGGCGGCGGCTTCCGCCAGGAGCTGGGCGATCGTCTTGGCCCCGCTCATGTTCGCCCGCAGCGCCTCGGTAAGGTGCGTCGGCGCCGAAAGATCGAGAGCCTGCATCATCTGCACGAAGTCGGCGCGCACCGTCTTCTGAAGCCTCGGGTTGGTCGCGCGTTCGGTCCCAATCGTGGTGCAACTCCGCTCCTTGTACTCATGGGCCGGATAGACCACGGTCTCGGCAGGGAGTTTAAGGACCTTCTCGAAGAGGCTTTCGTACAGCGCGTGGGGATCGCCGGTAGGAAGGTCGGTTCGGCCGGTCCCGCCGATCAGCAGGGCGTCTCCGGTGAACACCCGATCGGCGATCGCCAGGCACATGGAATCGCGCGTGTGCCCGGGCGTGTGCAGGCACCTGAGACGAAGTTCGCCGACAATCAGGGCGTCGCCCTCGTCGAGCTTCAGGTCCACAAAAGGCGCGGGACTTTCGCGATGCATGACGACCGGCGCCCCGAGATCGCGGCCGAGTTCGCGGCTGGCCGAGAAGTGGTCGGCGTGGGTGTGGGTGTCGACGACATAACGGACCTTGAGGCCGTGATGTGAGGCGAGGCCGCGATAATGTTCGATCCTGGAGAACTCCGGGTCGATCACGACAGCCGAGCGGGTCGCCTCGCATCCGACCAGGTAGGAGCGGCAGCCGCCGGCGGCGATCGCTTCGAAGATCATGGTCCCCACCCTTGCTCAGTTGGACCATAGCAGACTGGTCTCGTCGATGCTCGTCGATGCTCGGGGCCTTGGGCGACAATGGGGCCTCCGATCGCCCCGAGGGGGCCACAAGCTCGCCGCGGCCGGGCCCGCCCCGGACCACTCAAGGGCCGCTAATTGGCCGCAGCCAGGTCGCATTGGGCTGCCGATGGCGTGAACGGCAACCTGAGGATTGGCTCGCAGACGCTTGATTTCACCGGCTCTTGACGATCCTGCTCAAAGTCGGCGGCCATCTCGGCTCGGATTCGTCGGGCCTCGACCAGGGCCGCGCGCGCCTCCTTGTAGGCCGGAACGGTGCCCTGGCTCATCAGTTCGCCGGCGATCCGCATCAGCGTCCCGATGATGGTCATGGGATCGGCCTGCAGTCGATCATGGCGAAGTTCGGCGATCCGCTCGGCGATTTCCGGGCGGCCGGCGAGGCGAGAGGCGTGGCTGCGATCGGGGGCGTAGCCCGCCTCCTCGTAGGCGTCCTGAAGACGGACCCCGCGCGAGCGGGCCCTGGCGAAAGCCTCGTGCCTGGGATTTAGCAATTCGGGCATGAAACACGTCTCCGAGATAGGAACCTGCGCGCAATATGCAATGTATATTGCAATTCGTCAATGGTTTTCGAGGCGATCAGAACTTCGGGCGTTCACGCGCCTAGTGTGACCGCGTCACTCTCGCTCCGAGGCGCGTCGGCCGCGGTGATTGCAGCAAAGCGCGGATCGCCCCGGAGGGGCTCGAGATCGGGATCGGCCTTGGCCCAGCCGGCCAACCGCCCGGAAGAGGCGAGCGCCTGTGCGAGAAGGTCGAGGGCGTAGTCGAGATCGCCGCCGCGGACCATGGCGCAGGCGAGATTGTAGCAGGTGGACGGATCGCCCGGGTCGAGCAGCACGGCGCGCTCGGCCCAGGCCCTGGCTCTTTCGAGCTCGCCAAGCGTGAGGAGGGCGCCCACCCCGTAGGCCAGAGGGGCGCCGCTGTCGGGCGTGGCGGCGAAGACGCGCTCGGCCCGGCTCACCAGATCGCGCGCCGCCGAAGCGGCCGCGATCCGGTCGCCCTCGACTTCACAGCATTGCAGGAGCATGGCCGCGTAGCCGCAGTCGTTCTCCTCCGCGGTGCAGGCCGCGGCGAAAAGGCGCCGCGCTTCGGCGACCCGGCCCGCGGCGAGGAAGACAAAGCCGGCGTCGCCCGCCACCTCGGCGGAATCCTGACCTTTTCCGAGCGCGATCTCGGCCTCGCGCATAGCCGCTTGGGTATCGCCGCGGCTCAACAGGATGCGGGCGCGCACGGCCCAGGCTTCGCCCAGATTTGGGTCGAGCTCGATCGCCCGTTCCGCCGCCGCCCATCCATCCTCGCCCTCGCTGGCGGCGGCGAAGGCTTGAAAGGCCTGGGCCGCGGCGATCATCGCCCAGGCGCGAGCGTAGCCGGGGTCAAGCTCGATGGCGCGCCGGCAAAGACGGGTGATGAGATCGGCGCGGCTCGCCGATCTTCCGGCGAAGTAGCGCCGGGCGAGAAGGTAGAGCTGATAGGCCTCCGGAACGGTCGTCGAACGTTGGGCGAGGGCTTTCTTCTCCGACGGTGCGAGGCGAAGGCGCAGGGCCTCGACGATGGCCGCGGTGATCTCGTCCTGGACCGCGAAAATGTCGGTGAGGTCGCGATCGTAGCGCTCGGCCCAGAGATGCTTGTCGCTCGCCCCCTCGATGAGCTGGGCGGTGATTCTGACCCTCGCGCCGGCCTTTCGAACACTTCCTTCGACCACGTGGCTCACGCCCAGTTGGCGGGCGATCTGAGCCACGCCGACCGTCTTTCCCTTGTAGCTGAAGGCGGTGTTGCGCGAGGCGACGGCGAGGGCGGAGATCTTGGAGAGATCGGTGATGATGTCTTCGCTGATGCCGTCGGAGAAATATTCCTGCTCTGGATCGCCGCCGACGTTGACGAACGGGAGCACGCAGATCGAGGGCCGCGCCTCTGTTTCGCTCCCCGGACCAGCAACGCGCGCCTCCGGCGCCGCCTCGCCCAGGAGCGTGCGGATCGCCTTGCTCAGGCTGCGGAAAGCCGGGCCGGCCGGATCGCCCTTCCAATCGTCGAGATCGGTGGCGTGAATGGCGCGCAGATCGATGGGCAGCTCGGCCTTCTCAAAGCGCACCGGCGCCAGGACGCCGCGGTCGGCGGCCACCCGCGCCTCGCCGCGCACCCAGCGCGAGGCGACCGAGGCCGGGGTCCACACCACCACAGCCGCGCGGGCCTTGGCCAGTTCCTCGGCGATCAGACGGTCGAACTCCTGGCCGGGGACGATTTCCGGATCCCACCACACGCTCCAGCCCTCCCCTTCCAGGGCGGCGATGAGGGGAAGGACGAGGCCGCGATCGGCGCGCGCGTAGGAGACGAAGAGATCGGCCATCGGAACAATGAAAATGTGGGCTGGCGGGAGAGCCAAAGCCGGCCGACGCTCCGGCGTCAACCCGCCTCGCGCGCCACGGAGCTTGCCGCGATCGATAACGACGGTATTATCCCATTTGCCAGGCCGCGACGTCCGCGGGGGCGGGCGGCCTTTGGGGATGAGGCCATGACCAGACTGCTCGGGCTCGCCTATGGGGCGATCTGCTATCTCGCCGCCCTTGCGACGATCATTTACGCCATCGGATTCGTGGGCGATCTTCTGGTTCCCAAGACGATCGACATGGGCGTCGTCGGCTCTCGCGGCGCGGCGGTCATCATCGACATCGCCCTGCTTCTTCTTTTCGCGATCCAGCACAATGTGATGGCCCGTCAGGGGTTCAAGCGCGCTTGGACGCGCTTCGTCCCGCCGGCGATCGAACGCTCGACCTATGTGCTCTTCGCCAGCGTCGCCCTCATCCTCCTCTTCTGGCTGTGGCGACCCCTCGCCGCCCCGGTGTGGACAGTGACTGCGCCGTTCTGGGCAGGGGTGCTGTGGGTTCTCTATTTTGCGGGCTGGGCGATCGTCCTTCTCTCGACGTTCCTGATCAGTCACTTCGAGCTCTTCGGCCTTTCCCAGGTGTGGGCGTTCAGCCGCCAGCGCGGTCACGAGCCGCCGAGCTTCAGGACGCCGTTCTTCTATCGGCTGGTCCGCCATCCGCTCTATCTGGGTTTCGTCATCGCCTTCTTCGCCGCGCCCCATATGTCCGTCGGACGGCTCCTCTTCGCCGTGGTGGTGACAACCTGGATGCTCGTCGCGATCCAGCTCGAGGAGCGCGACCTCGTCGCCGCATTCGGCGCGCAGTACGAGGCCTATCGGGGGCGGGTCCCGATGATCCTGCCGCTGCCCAAGACGAGGCGTTCGGCCGAACCGCCCAGCCCGGCCGCGGACCTGAGGAGCTGAGATCTTTTGAGACGATCAAACCCGATCGCGTTATTCTCGACGTGAACGACCGCACGAGGATCCTCAAGGTTTGCACCGATATCGTTAACTTGGCCCATGTTGGGACGGGTGCCTCAGAAACGTCGTCCAGGACCCTGCGCATCCTTATCCAGCTTCGGCACGCTGCTTGAGGCAGAACTAACTATCTGGTCAGGTCCTCGTGAACCAAGAAGTCACCCTTACGACTTAACCTTCGTGTAAGTTATCCTGCCGGGCTTGTAGCTGGCGAGTGGGGCCGTCGCGTTCAATGTCATCGAGTCGCCCATACCTGTACTGGAAGACCGAGGAGATCGCCTCTCAGGTCTGGAAGCTTCGGGACGACCCCATTGAGCTAGAGCTGGCGATCGCTGAACTCCAGCATCGGACGAGCCCCACGGCCGCCACGCTCAAGCGTGAACTGGAATCGTTGGCGTCCGATCTTAGGAGGCGAGGCGTCACGAGCGAATCACCGGCTGACGTCGAAGCTCGCGAGTTCATGGCTGAGGCCGTGAACGAGCTGCGGGAAAAGCTGATCGACATTAGCAAAAGGAATCCCCTCGTCTCATTTAAGCACAGCGCCACGGGGTCGACCTACGCCCGTATCGTCGATGAATTGCCAGACGAACTCTTCGAACGTCTGCGCAGTGGCGAGATGAACTTTGAAGCGCTGCCGAATCCAGATGAAGAGCCGCAGGATCAAAAGACACCGGAGTTCCGGATGGCTCTGGAGACGGCCCGTCTGACGGACGAAGAGTACAAGTCGGGCCTTTCGGCTCTCAATGAAGGGCCGGACAGCGAGAGCGAGGCGGAAAAATTCGAACGGGATCTTGTGGCCCGTGTTCGCGAGAGGCAGGGTCTTCCCAAGCTAGCTCCCGGAAAGGCGCTCGACGTCAGCGAATTTGCACGCGCAAACGGGTTCAATCCGAGCTTCTCGCTGCCAAGACCGAAAGATAGCGGCGCACTACATCTTCACGATAACAGAATTCGCGTCCTCTACACTCGAGATCGATTCGAAACTCGCCTCGGAAGAATTTGGGACCGTTTTCGAACTCACCTTGCAGAGACCGGAATCCACACCCTCCAGCTCGCCTTCGGGTTTATCGAGTGGCGAGAACCAGGCGGCGAGAAGGAGCGCTACTTGGCACCCCTGCTCCTGCTCCCGGTCCAACTATCTCGCGGGGCTAGGAATCAGCGCTACGAATATGAACTCACGGCTGACGACGAAGACCTCGTTCTCAACATTGCCCTGCAAGAGCTCTTGAAGCGAACTGCAGGCTTGATCTTGCCGGCTTTGAAACCGGACGACACGCCGGAGTCGTATTTCGCCAGCGTATCTGAAGTCCTCCAGGGCAACGAGAACTTGCGTCTTGAGCGCTTCGTCACTCTCGCGGTGTTGCCTTTTCCAAACATGGCTGTGTGGCGCGACCTTGACCCCGCCGTATGGCCGGAAGGTCAGCTGCTCGGGGATGCGCGCCTGCAGGTGCTCTTAGCGGCCAAGGACGAATCGAATCGAGGCGAGCGGTCGCGTGACGAAATCGACCTTGAGAACCTTTCTATCAGTGAAATTCCTCCGCTCGTTTTGCCCGCCGATGCCTCGCAGCACTCCGCGTTGGTCGAAGTTCAATGCGGGGCGTCGCTCGCGCTCCAGGGACCGCCTGGAACCGGCAAGTCACAGACCATTACGAACCTCATCGCTGGTGCGCTGAGCCGAAAACAGCGGGTGCTCTTTATTGCTGAGAAAAAGGCGGCGCTGGATGTCGTCGCAAACCACCTTGGGGACCTCGGCTTTGGCCAGGTGACGTTGTCTTTGCATTCGGGCAGGACCCCTAAAGCCGAATTTTTCGAGAGCTTGAGAGGCCGGCTCGAAGCTAAGGCAAAGCACGATCCGAGCGTCATAGCGGCCGTCAAACGCGACCTCGCGCATAGACACTCCATCCTCAAGCGCTACCGGGCACTGATGCGGACGAGCTTCGGCGCGCTAAATCGTCCTCTGAGCTGGCTCGTATGGCGTGAGCTGAATCTTCGCCGCATCGTCCAAGATAGGACGGCCAAGACCACCTGGACACGGGAAGTGGTCGGCGCGGGCGAAATCGACGCTCATGATTTGGGACAACGGCGCGAGGCTTTGGTCAATCTAGCCAAGGTAGCGGCCGCCACCATCGGGCGATACGGCTCTCTCCAATCTTCGCCCTGGTACGCCGTCAGACGTCTGGAGGCGACCCAGATCGGACAAGATCGAGCGCAGGAGTCCCTGGGCCGCTTTCACTTGGCGATGCAGCAGCTTTTGAACGTTCGGCGCATGACCGCCGAGAAGACAACTATCGAAATCCCTAGCGGCCTACGCGCGCTCGAGGAGTGGGCCGAGCCTGTCGCCGGGCTGCCGGAAGTACCGGAAAGACTCGGGGGGAAAGTGTTGGGTGGACTCAAAGATCCGGAAGTCCTCCGAAAAATCACCAGAGACCTCGGTACGCTCCTCGAGCTCGGAAGATCGCTCTCCGCGCTGGGCATCGATCTAGATAGCGTCGAGCCTGATCTCCTCCAAGAGGCCGAGAAGCGGATCGAAGACTTGGGCTGTGCCCCAGCTTCCCACAACTCGTTGGAGCGGCTGATCGAACAATGCCGGGAATATCTGGCGCAGATATCCGGACTCGATGGTCTTTCGGAGCGTCTTCAACAGGAGGCGGTCCAAGTGGCCACGATCGACGAAGTGGAGAGGTTCAGTCGGGCGGTGCGATCGCTCGCCACTCTCGATGACGAAGCGCTTTCACTTAGATCGGCGGCGTACCTCGCGGACGATGCATGCCTTTTGCTTAGCCGCGCGACCAAAGAGGCTAACGCGCTAAAGGATCGAGAGGAGGCTTTTGGCGGGTCGACTCTTGTTGATGACGCGCGCGGGGTTGGTTGCGCACGTCTCGGCGAAGCGGCGGAGCAGCTCGAGAGAGGCAACTTCCTTTCCCCGGTATTCTCGGCGGCACATCGGCGCGCAACCCGGCTCGCATTGAGGCTGTCTCAACGACGCAAATTGACTTGCGCCCAGGCGTCGACCCGGCTCCGGGAGTTGGCAGCTTACGATCGAGCGGCCGCGACATTTGAGGGAAGCGTCACCTTTGGCGCACTGTTCGGCACACAGTGGCGAGGCATTCACTCGAACTTCAAGGCTGCAGCGGCTCTAAGTTTCGAGCTGAGCAAAGTCGCAGAGGGGTATGCCGACACCCGAGCGGGGGCTCAGCTTGATTGGTTCGTCAATACCCCAATCCGGGTCATCAGGAGCGCCGCTTTGGCGTGCAGCCAAGCGGCGGATGCGACAGCGCGGATCTCCGCTCTGGACCACTTCGCCCTTCTCGGTGACCTGAGGACCTCGACCGAGCAACGTCTTGCTCTCGCAAATCTAGCCCTAAGTGCAGTGCGCCGGTGCGGCTTGGGCCGCGAAGCGCAACTTGGCTCCAGTACTCCGGGCGTCTCCGAAACCGCGAGATCTTACACACAACTCGCGCGCCATCTGCAGTCTGCCGCTGCCCAAAACCAGTGGTTTACAGGTGTGACAGAAGACTCGCAGGACCTGAATCAGGCAGTGGAATTGGCGGACGACATACGCCGACGCCTCACGGGGATTTCCCTCCTCGAAGTCCTGACGGAGAGCGAGGATCTGCCGGTCAGCATGCGACGCGTTAAGGATTGCGCTTCGCATATCCAAACCGCCATTGTGCAGGTTAAGGATTCCTGGTCCGCTTTCGCGGAGGCGCACGACGCCGCTTCCGAGAGCTTCTTCGGCGATCCGCTGTCAAATTGCGAAGTCAGCGACCTGGAAGCGAAAGCCGCAGAGGCCAAGAAAGATCAGCAAGGGCTCGCGCTTCAGTCTGAGCTGCTGAAGTACATCGCGGTCGCGGCAAAAATGGAGGTCGTTTGGATCTATGACGCCTTTATTGGTGCCGGCTCCGATATGACAGCCCTCGCCGATGCCTTCGAACTGGCATTCGTCAGATCACTTATCGACAATGCCCTTCATACCGAACATGGATCCGCGGACGCTGATTTCTTTTCGAGCGTTGGCGGAGCGCAACTAGAAGACGCGCGCGAACGATTTGCTTCGGCGGACCGTATACTGGAGAGGCTCGAAGCCGAACACATCGTCGCCCAGCGATTAGCGGATCCGCTTCCACGGGGAAAAGGCTCAGGTCCCGTGAGTGGGTGGACAGAAGGCTGCTTGATCGAGCACGAGATCGGGAAGAAGAAACGCCGCATCACCATCCGCAACCTGGTCACGCGCGCTCACGCAGCGCTACAGGCGCTTAAGCCAGCGTGGTTGATGTCCCCGTCTTCGGTCGCTCAGTTCGTCCCACCCGGAACGGCAAGGTTCGATTTAGTCGTTATAGACGAGGCATCGCAGATGACCCCGGAGATGGCGGTCGGCGCCTTGGCTCGCGGCGCGCAAGTCGTCATTGTCGGTGACCCCAAGCAGCTGCCGCCCAGTCCTTGGTTCCAAGTCGGTGCCGGGACTCCGGATGCCGACGAAGAAATCGGTGCTGCCTCTGCCTCCGAATCCATTTTGGATCTAGCCTTTAGCCGGCTTGCGGCGAGCCGACAGCTGAAGTGGCACTATCGTAGCGAGCACGATTCGCTGATCCGTTTCTCAAATAGAAAATTCTATGAAAACAAGCTCGTAGTCTTCCCCAGCCCGATCACTCAGGACGATCTGCTGGGTGTAAAACTCCGATTCGTCGGCGGCACTTATGAGTCGCACATCAACCAGAAGGAAGCCGAACGGGTTTTAGAAGCCCTTGTCGGACTCATCTATGCACATCCGGAATTGTCGTTTGGCGTCGTCACCAGCAACGAGCCGCAACGGCAGCTAATTCTTGAAGAGTTCGAGCGCTTCAAACGGACCGACGCAGTCGTCCGAGCGTATACAGAGGGCCTTGAGGGTTCCGTCCGAGAACCTTTCATCAAAAACCTCGAAAACGTCCAGGGCGACGAGAGGGACGTTATTATAATTTCGACCGTATATGGGCCTCCGCCCGGTGGCGGCAAACCGGCACAGAGATTCGGGATTTTCAACCGGGCGGATGGGCATCGACGCTTGAACGTCCTCGTGACGCGAGCGCGACGCGCGACTCTGGTATTTACTTCGCTGAGACCGAACGACATCATCATCAGCGAGAGGTCATCCGAGGGCATTCAAGCCTTTCGCGCCTATCTCAGCTACGCTGAGAACGCACCCACGGCCGAGACGGACGCCGGCGGAGAACCTGATAGTGACTTCGAGATATATGTCGCCGACGAACTGAGGACTCAGGGCTACGAAGTGGTTCACCAGGTCGGCGTCGAAGGATTTCGAATCGATCTTGGTGTGAAACACTCTGACTACCCGTGCGGCTTTCTGGCTGGAATCGAATGCGATGGCGCGTCGTTCCACGCACACCTTTCAGTCCGCGACCGTGATCGAATTCGGCAGGATGTCCTCGAACGCCTCGGCTGGAGAATATGGCGCATCTGGTCGACGGATTGGTTCAACAACCCGGCTCGCGAGACCGCGAAGTTGCTTGGGTGGCTCCAGAAAATACGAGCCCGGAAGGCAGCGAGGTTTGCCCGCGCCCAAGAAACTCCGCCGGCTCAGGAACCGCTGCTGGCTCGGATACCGCCGCCCAAGGCGGCGCGCCAAACGCTGCCGTCGTTGACGCCGAAAACCTCAGTGGCGGCAGAGGTAGGCAATGGAAAAAGCAAGGAGACGACTTCGGCCGCCACTGAGGCCATGAGCGTCAGCACGGCACCCCCATCCAGGGCACCTTCGGGCAAACGCCGTCAGATCGACGGGGGACCCGACGTCGGTCCGATTATTTTCTACGAGCCAATGCCTGGTTATTATGAGGTCTGGGTTGAAGACGACGAGGTCGGCAGCGTTGAGCGGACCCGATCTGCCGCCCCCGCACGAATTTACGGCGGGGCGTTCTCAGCTCCGAAGCCAGAGTTCCTCGGCACTCGTGCTTGGGATGAGAGTACCTTCAAGACCGACGACATCTACGTCGCGGTCCGGCGTCTCGCCAAGGAGAATGCCGCGAGGGTGCCGAAGTCGAAACTCGAGGCGGATTTGCCGGCGGCGGACCTGAGGAGCTGATCGCCAAACCGATCGCTGTTCGCAGTCGCTCGACGCGCCATTGCGCTGAAGCTTCCCCGACGCCAAGCTCCTCGAGCGGATGTCGTCGAGCCGAGATCTCGAAGCCGAGCGCCTCGCGCTCCTCAACAAGCTCAGAGCGTCCGCGCGCCCGTACCGCGGCGGGCAGGCGAACGACTCCTACACCGGGAGCATGCATCCCTTCTTCAACGTCTCGGTCCCGGAGCTTCGCCGGCTCGCACGGGAGTGGCTGGCCGACCACCGCAAGGGCGAGGCCGCCGTAGTTCTGGCCATGGTCGACCGGCTCTTCGAAGGCGAGTCTCACGAAGAAAAGGTGCTGGCGGCCCTGATGCTGGGCGCCTCGGCGCAGGCGCGGCGGCTCGCCGGTCCACAGGAAGTCGATCGCTGGCTGGGATCCCTGGCCGGATGGGCGGAGATCGACAGCCTGTGCGCCAGCGTCTTCGGGCCCGAGGAAATGGCGGCCGACTGGCCGGCCTGGGAGGCGCTCATCCGGCTTCTCGCTGCGAGCTCCGACATCAACCGCAGGCGGGGCGGCCCTGGTCCTGCTGACCCGGCCCTGCCGCACCTCGACTGACCCCAGGTTCCGCGACCTCGGCTTGGAAACCGTGGAGCGGCTGAAAGACGAGCGGGCGATCCTGATCACCAAGGCGATCTCCTGGCTGCTGCGCTCGATGAGTGGGCGCCATCGCGCCGCGCTCACCGCCTACCTCGAGAGCGCCGCCGCTTCCCTTCCGGCGATCGCGCTGCGCGAAACCCGCGCCAAGCTCGCCACCGGGGTCAAGTCGGGTCGCCCGGGACGCGCTCAGGCGGCGGCCGGTTCGCCCTCGGCGAGCGGGATGGCCAGAAACGGCGCGCGGCGAAGCCGCCAGAGGAGCGCGGCGAGCACAACGACCGCCGCCAGGCTGAACAGCGCATCACCGCAAAGCGCTCCGGAAAGGCCTCCGAAGAGGCCATAGGCCGTCCCGTCGAGCGCCTGCATATAGGCCAGCGGCAGGATCGAGGCGGAGACGAGAAGGCCGAACTGGGTTGCGGCGAGCGGGCTGCCCGGGGCGATGGTGCGAAGGGTGATGGCGCTCTGCACCGAGCCGGCGGCGGCCTGAAAGATGCTCTCGCCGAGAAAGGCGAGCGCGAAAACAGCAGGAATGCGCGGAAGCGCGAGAAGCAGGAGGGTGAAGGCCGCGCCGCTCGCCCCGACGGCGAGATAGAGCGGCCGGGGCGAAAGTCGGCGCGCCAGCGGTGGAACCAGGAGCGCTCCGAAGATCCCGGCAAGGACGGTTCCCACTCCTCCGACCTTCCCGACCAGGGCGGCCGAAGCGTGGAAGTCGGCACCCAGGCCCCCGAGCGTGTTGGTGAGGGCGAAGGAAGCCGCCGGCAGGATGAAGAGGACGAGGGTGAGAAGCACGACCGGCCTTCTGAGAAGCGCCAGCACATCGGCGAAGAAGGCGGCGAAACTCTCCGAGGCGAGGCGCCCGTCGGCCTTCGGGCACGGCGTCAAGACGAGCAGAGGAACGACGCTCAGCACCAAGAGGGCGAGGACGCCCGCGCCCAGCCCCTCAGGAAGATCGCGCAGAATCGGGATGGCGAGTGCGGCCGCCACTCCACCTGAGGCGAAGTTGCCGACGGTGAGCCAGGCGCCGAGCGCCACCTTGTCCTTGTCCGCGACGATGGCTCCGAACCAGCCGCCCACCGCCGCCGCCAGAAGGCCGTAGGCGAGCCCGCCAAGGATGAAGACCGCGGCGAGCACTCGCGGATCGGAAAGGCTCATCAGGGCCGCGAACACCGATGCGGCGGTGAGACATGCGAAAAAAAGCGCCCACACGCGCCGGGAGAACCTCCAGTCGAGCAACGGCGCGAGGAGGAAGCTCAGGAAGCCGGAGAAGATCGCCAAGGTGGTGATCGCGGCGATGACCGGTTCGCGGACGTGATGCTGGGAAAGGAGCGAAGGGACGGTGATCACCGCGACGGCGGAGAAGACGCCGATCGGGAAGCCCAATCCCATCAGCCACACCGGAGGCAAACGCCGCATTGTCGGCCTAAACGGCGAGCGCCGCTTCGGGCGTGACGAGGGCCGGCGCGGCGAGCGAGGGCCGACCGCGCAGGAGGAGGAGCACGAAGGCAAGGAGCAGGCAGGCGCCGCCGCTAAGGAAGGCGTCGCAGAAAAACGCGCCGACGAGCCCGTCGAACGCGCCGTAGGCCGCGCCATCGAGCACCTGCATATAGGCGAGCGGCAGGATCGCGACTGAACTCAAAAGCCCGAACTGGGTGGCGGCCAGCGCACTTGCCGGCGCGATGGTGCGCAGAATGATCGCGTTCTGGACCGAGAAGGCGGCAGCCTGGAAGATTGTCTCCCCGATGATGGCGAGGGCGAAGATTGCGGGCGTCCTGGGCATCAGGAGCAGGACAAGGGTGAAGGCCGCGCCGGCGGCGCCAACCGACAGATAAAGCGGCCGGGGCGCGACGCGGCCGGCGAGCGGCGGAACGAGGAGACTTCCGAGGACGCCGGCCGATGAAACCCCCACGCCGCCGATGAGGCCGACCATGACCGCCGAAGCATGGAAGTCCCCGCCGAGGCTGGGGAGCGTGTTGGTGAGAGCGAAACTGGCCGCCGGTAGGATGAAGAGCAGGAGGGTCAGCAGAATGATCGGCTTCCCGAGGATCGCCGCCACATCGCGGGCGAAGGCGGCGAAACTCTCCGAGGCCAGCCGTCCGTCCGCGGCCGGGCACGGCGTCCAGAAAAGCAGAGGAACCACGAGCAGATTGCCAAGCGCCAGAACCGCCGCCCCGACGGGATAGGAAATGGCGTGAAGAAGCGGCAGCCCGACGGCCGCCACGATCCCGCCCGCGCCGAAATTGCCGACCGTGAACCAGGCCCCGAGGCGCGCCTTGTCGCGCTCCGGAACAATACTCCCGAACCATCCGCCCACCGCGGCGGCTGACAACGCCGAGGCGAGACCGCTTACAAAGAGGGCGGCGGCCAGGAGCCCCGGATCGCCGACCACCATGAGGGCGACGAAGCTCGCCGCGACGGTGAGCGAGGTGAAGAGCAGCGCCCAGACGCGCCGCGAGAAGCGCCAGTCGAGAAGCGGCGCCAGGAGGAAGCTCAGAAATCCGGGCAGGAGGCCTAATGCCGTGACCGCGGCGATGACCGGCTCGGCAATGTGGCGGGCGGCCATCAACTCCGGAATGACGAAGAGCATGATCAGGCCCGAGACGCCTACCGGGATGAATCCGGCGCCCATCAGAGGGATGGGCGGCAGGCGCTTTCCCGCGGCGGCCAGGTCAGCCACGGGCGGCGGCCAGAGCCGACTGCAGGCCGGGGACGAACTCGGCCCCGGACTCGACTTCGAGCGAGGAGGAGGCCAAGGCGTCGCCATAGGGTTCGGCGCGGCCGTCCAGAACCTCGGCCAGGAAGTGCTCGGCGACGGCGATGAACGCGATGTTGTTCTCGGGCCGGGCGAAGCCATGGCCCTCATCGGGGAAGAGGAGATAGGTCACCGGGATCGCCTTTTCGCGCATGGCCTCGACGATCTGGTCGGACTCGGCCTTCTTGACGCGGGGATCATTGGCCCCCTGGGCGATGAGCAGGGGCTTGGAGATGTCGCCGGCCTTGGTGAGCGGGGAAGCCCCCTTGAGCGCCGCCCTCCCCTCCTCGGTCTCCGGATCGGCGATCCAGCGAGCCATCATGTTCCGGATCGCGGCCCAGTACGGCGGGACGCTGGCCAGAAGCGTGAGAAGATTCGAGGGCCCCACGATGTCGACCCCGCAGGCGAAGACCTCCGAGGTGAAGGTGAGGCCGGCGAGGACCGCATAGCCGCCGTAAGAGCCGCCCAGGATGGCGACCTTGTCACGGCGGCAGATCCCCTCGCCGATCGCCCACTCCACGGCGTCGATGAGGTCATCGTGCATCTTGGCGCCCCACTCGCCCCATCCGGCGGAAAGGTGCGCCTTGCCAAAACCGGTCGAGCCTCGGAAGTTGGGCGAGAGCACCGCATAGCCCCGGTTGGCCAGGAACTGGTGAAAGGGATTGTAGCCGAAGACGTCCCTCGCCCAGGGCCCGCCGTGGGGCAAGAGGACCATGGGGATCGGCGAGGAGGGCCGCCCGGTCCGCTGCGGATCGGCGTCCCTGGGCAGGGTGAGATAGGAGACCTGGGAGAGGCCGTCGCGGGAGGCGATCTCGAGGGCGTGCATGGGCGCAAGCGGCGCGCCTTCCAGTTCCGGGCGGGTGGTGAAGAGCCGCTCCAGACGTCGCTCGGAGCGATGATAGAGCCAGTCGGACGTCGGGGCGGCGACCGGGTCGGAGCCGACGATCCAGAGATCGTCGGCATCGCTCCTGGACGCGACGGAGAATTCTCCCTCCAGAGCTTCGCGCAGGAAGGCGAGGTCGGCGGAAAGCGCCCCCTCGATCGAGCGCCATTCGATCCGAAGCCGGTTGGCGACGTAGGCCTCGGCCTCGCCAGTTCTGGGGCTGAAGAGCGCCTGGGCGAGGTCCACCGCTGGATCAGCGGCGATGACGCGCCGCTCTCCTGAGGCCATGTCCTGGGCCAGCAGCGCCGCCGCATCCCGGCCCCTCGAATCGATCCAGTAGAGGATCCGCCCGTCATTGGTGAAGCGAAGGGGCTGGGTGGTCGCCGCATCCTCGAAAGCGACGCGCTCGAGGGGCTCGCTCGCGGCCTCGCCTGCGGCGATCTCGAAGTAGTCCATCCCCCCTTCGGGCGTGGGCCTCGCCCCGCCCCGCACGTTCAGGTCCTGGTCGATGAGGAATCCCGCAAAGCCGTCGCCTTCGAAGACGGTCGAAAGATCGCCGGTGGCCGGATCGAGGGTGAAGACGTCGTGCCAGCGCGCGTCGCGACGGTTGAGGCCGACGAGGAGGCGATCCTTGATCTTGCGGCTGATCTTGAGGATCCGGGCCTGGACCTGATCGAAAGGCGTGAGACAGGAGACCTCCCCACCCTCTGGACTGACGGAGAAAAGGCGGAAGTTCTCGTCGCCCCCGGCATCATTGACGAAGAGCACGAACCGGGAGTCGGCGGACCAGTAGTGCTCGCGGATCGGCCTCGTCCTCTCCTTGGTGAGCGGCCGGGCCTCACTCATCCGGCCGGCGGGGGCGACGAAGATGTTGAGGACGCCCTCCCTGGGCTCCAGCCACGAGAGCCAGCGGCCATCCGGACTGATTTCCGCTCCGGCCCGGGAAGGATTGCCGAAGAGGCGGCGACGCTCAATGAGGGGGACTGACGGCATAGGCGCTCCTCAGGGCGGACCCCGTCGCCATAACGGCCGAAGGAGTTTCTCGCCAGAGCGATGACTTGGACGTCTTGCTTTTGAGCGGTTCGCCAAGGCGCTGCATCGAGCCGAAAGCCGGTGGACGCCTCGCCAAGGGTCGATCTTGCGCTCAGCCCTGGCGGGCGCGGCGAGCCATGCCGGACAGGATTACTGCTTGGGCGAATTCGACCTTGCCTCCGACGCGGCACCGCCGGAAACTCCTCCCGTTTGTCGTGGAGCCGAAATGAGCGAAACCGCCGAGAAACTGGTCGCTGAGGACGCTCCGCCCGAAGCCGAGCGGGAGGCGGCGACCAAGCAACAGGTCCTCGCCGTCGCCGAGCGCCTTTTCGCCATCGACGGCTTCCAGAACGTCTCAGTGCGAGACATCACCGCGGCGGCGGGCGTCAATCTCGCCAGCGTCAACTACCACTTCGGCTCCAAGGACGGCCTCCTCTTCGAGATCTTCCGCCGCCGCACCGCCGAGCTCAATCGCGAGAGGGCGCGGATGCTGCACGAGGCCTCCGACCGCTTCGACGGAAAGCCGCCCGTGCGCGAGATTCTGCGCGCCCTCTTCGAACCACCCCTGCGCTGGGGCGCGAGCGAGGCCGGAAGGGACCTCAGCGTGCAGTTCATCATTCGCGCCCGCAGCGAAGGGACCGAGGCGATGCGCCACGCCATCTCCACCGACGTCTCGCACCTCAAGCGCTTCGCCGACGCCCTCTTCGGCGCCAGGCCCGATCTTCCGCGCGAGGAGATCTACTGGCGTCTCCACTTCGCGCTTGGCATGCTCCACAACAACCGGTTCGTCGAATTCGACCGCCTGCATGTCCTCTCCGAAGGCGCGACGCGCGAAGCCGACGGCTCGGCGCTCCTGGAGCGCATGCTCGACTTCGCCGAGGCCGGGTTCCTGGCCTGAGGCCTCCTAGTGGTGAGAATCTGACGGATGGTCCCTGTCCGAGGCAGGGACTTTCTAGGGGCGAAGGCGTGCTAAGCCGTCATTCAATCGAGACCGCCAGATCAGCCGGGCGTCGCCCACTCCAACCAGCTCAATATACGGGTGGGCTCGTCGAAGAAGGTTGTCGCCAACTTGGCAGCCACCGATGAGCCCGCGTCGCCATTGGTAAGGACTACAAGCCCGCCCTGGCTTATGAGCGAGCCCAGGACGAGCCCTTTGAATCCGGGGGTGTCTCCCCAGTGGAAGCAGCTCGCAGAGGTCCTATCCAGGCCCCAGCCGAGACCCCAAGCGATTGCGGCGTTGATCGGGCCGCTCTTTTGCGGGTCGAGCGAGTCCCACATGCGAGCCGTGGCGGCGGCGTTTGGCTGCATCCAAGCCCGAGCCGTGCTCTCGGCAAGCCTGGACGCCGTTAGCGCCGCACAGAGAAAGGTCGCGTAATCGCCGGCAGTCGTGTGGAGCGAAGCCGCAGAGTTCGGCGCCGGAGGCAGCGGCGTCGCGAAGGGACGACCGTTATCATCGTGCGGCGCAGCGAACTCGCCTTGGAGCGACCTACGGTCGAAGGCTGAATGCCTCAAATTCAAGGGCTCGAAAACCAGAACCTTGGCGAGCGCGTCGAGACCCTTGCCCGTCTCGCGCTCAAGCCACACCTGGAGCAGCACATAGCCTTCACCCGAGTAGCTGAAGCGCGACCCCGGCTCGAAGTAGCACCGCAGCGGTCGATCCGGACTACGCCAGTTCGGCAACCCGGTCGTGTGGCTAAGGACGTGTCGCGCCGTGATCAGCCGCGCCCTGGCATCGTCCTTAGGCAATAAGTCACCAATCCGATCAACTAGCGGCCGGTCCAAAGGCAGCACGCCCGCATCGACGAGTTGCAACGCCAAGTAGGCGAACAAGGGCTTGCTGAGCGACGCTGCCTGAAAGATCGTCCCAGCGTTGACCGCCCCGCCGGAGGCCTGATCGGCCGTTCCGCAGTGGCCGACAGACCGGATTTTGCCGCCCTTGACCAGCGCGTACGCGGCACCCGGCAGCTGAGCCTGCGCAAGTAGATCACCAATATCCAGTTTGCTCCTTGGCATATGCGTCCTTGTCACACCCAAGCTATGCTTGGAAGGCGAAATCTGCAACAAGTCGAATACAGTGGAGGCCTCGAAGCGATGTTCGTGGTCAAAATCGGGCGCTCGAGTCCCGAGGGGTACGACAAGGGGCCTTTCCGCACTGCCGCCGCGTCGGTCGGCCAACGCCGGTTTCTGGGACAGTGTTGAGGGGCGATGTTCGACACCTGAGCGGGCCTTAGAAGACGCAATCCTTTTTGGGCAGAGCATGGCTCGCAGCTCAACTTACAAGGTCGACTTACGCGCCGAACGCTCCAAAGACCGTCCAATCCTTCATCAGCTGCGGCGCCTCTCAGATCCGGGGGTTTCACGACGGGCGAGCGAGCAAACTTGCGAAACGTCCCCGTCCGACGAGCCTGCCCGCCATCAAAGGCCCAGGCCCCGCCGGAGCGATGAGTCGGGACGAATTCACCGCAGCGGCAAAGCGTCGTCTCGCCGGACGCCAAGGCTACCTTTGCGCGTATCCCGGGTGTCCGCACGCGCGCACGATCGGCGCCGCGAAATTCGGGGACGGCGTGATCGTTGTCGGCATCGGCGCCCACAATACGGCCGCGTCTGGGGAGGGGCCCGCTTCGACCTCCGCATGACGTCGGAGCAGCGGCGCCATCAAAGCAACGGCATATGGATGTGCACCGTCCACGGTAAGGCCGGTCGTCCCCTGAGTTCGGTATGGCGCGATTGACAAGACCCGCCCGCCAATCTCACATGGCAGCCGTAGCGTCCGGCGATGGAGTTCGCCGTGTAACCGCCTTGGGCTGATGACTCCTGGCCATCCTCGAACGGGGGAAGGAGTCATGATCCTGGCATACGCGCCTGGGCTCGCGGAAGCCGCCCTTTGCGGACGATTGGCGGGACTCGCTCTCGAACTGTCGACTCGGGCGGCGCGTCCGTGACGCCGCATGATATCCTGCTCCAGATCGGGCAGGTTCTGACCGTTCTCCTGTTGTCGCCGCTGATTCAGGGCGTGATCGTCAAGCTGGAGGAGCGCGTCCAGCGCGCTCGAGGTCCGAGTGTATTCCAGCCCTACCGGGACCTTTGGAAGCTCTTCCATAAGCATATCGTAGTTCCCGACACCGCCTCGGCGATTCACTGGACGGCGCCGATCGTCGCCTTCACCTGCATGCTGACGGTGCCGATCGTGATCCCGGTCCTCACCGATTTTCCGCTGCCCTATTCGGACATGGGCGATCTCCTGGGCGGCGGTCTGATCCTCACCTTGGGATCGTTCATGATCCTGCTCGCGGGACTCGACAGCGGCGGCGCCTACGGGGGCATCGGCTCGAGCCGGGCGGTGATGCTCACGATCCTGGCCGAGCCCACTTTGATCCTGGTGTTCATCGGCATCAGCCTTCTCGCCAAGTCGATGTTGCCGTTCGTGGTCAATCACCTGCTGGTTGGGAGCACCGCCGTCTACTTCAGCCCCGCGCACCTTTTCCTCGTCGCGGCCTTTTTCGTCCTCCTGCTCGTCGAGACCGATCGCCTGCCGATCCACTCGAACACCCACGTCGAGGTCTACATGATCGAGGAGGCGAGGGTGCTCGAATATTCGGGACCTCTGCTCGGTTTGCTCAAGTGGGCTTCGATGATGAAGCAATTCATCCTCTACACCATCTTCTGCAACGTGCTGACCTTACCTTGGGGACTTTCTCACCAAGGGACGGCTTTCGGCGCTCTCGGCGCGGCCGCCGGCCTCATCGCAAAGTTCGTTCTGGTCGCCTGTGCGGTCGTGTTGGTCGAGACCGTCCAGTCGCGGCTGCGCTTCTATCGCTATCAGGAGCCCCTGGCCGCGTCATTCCTGCTTGCGGTGCTCGCAATCATCGGAACGCAGCTGGGCTGAACATGACCTTTCACACCCTCCCGCCGATCGCTTCCTCCATATTCAGCCTACTGGCGATCGCCTCGCTGCTTTTGACCTTCGTGATGCTGGGCTCGCGCTGGCTGATCAACTACCTCTATGCTTTCGCCGCCGAGTCCTGGCTCATCGCGATCCTTTCGGCGACGATCGGATTCTACACGGGCTTTTCGGAACTCTACCTGATCGCCGCCCTCACCGCCGTCTTCAGGGGCGTGATCCTTCCCTATTTCATCTGGCGGATCATCCGACGGCTCGACGTCGCCCGCGAGGCCCATGTCAGCCTCCAGCCCGCAAGCGCCCTCATCATCGGCGCCTTCAGCGTCGTTTTCGCGCTCGTGGTCGCCAGGCGGGTGGGCGCGGAGCTCGGGCTCGCCGGCACGGTCGCGGTGCTCGCGCTCACCGTCATGCTGTCGATGAAGCTGATCGGATTCCTGATGCTGGCGATCCGCTTCGAAGCGATCAGCCAGGTGCTGGGCCTTCTTGTCCTCGAGAACGGAATCTTTCTCGGCGCCCAGGTGCTGGCGCCCGGCATGCCGATGTTGATCGAGATCGTCATCCTCTTCGACCTGCTCGTCGCCGTCGCCTGCTTCGGTGTCCTGGTGAGGTATCTCTCCACGGCCGCGGGCACGACCAGCAGCCGAGAATTGAAGAGGCTGGTCGGATGACGCCCGGCGACCTGCTCCTGATCATGGCCGGCGCCCCCGCCGCGGCGGCGCTCATCAATCTCGCCATCCGCAACGCGAGGAGCGCCGAGTTCGTGAATCTCATCGCCAGCGTCGCGGTCTTGGCCACAGCCTTGCCGCTGCCGATCTTTGCAAGCGGCGGGACCAGGTTTTACCTCGGCGGCTATATCGGCCTGGACGGGCTCGGGGCCTGGGTCGTGGTGTGCACCGCGCTCGTCTACTTTCTCGCCTCGATCTTCGCCGTCGGATACATGCGCACCCTCGACGAGGAGCCGAGGCTCTGGTGGTTCTACACCCTGTTCCCGGCCTTCGCCTTGACGATGCTCGCGGCTCCCCTGATCAACAACGTGGGCGTCTATTGGATTGCGATCGAGCTGACGACGTTGGTCAGCACCTTCCTCGTCGCCTTCGAGCGGCAGGCCGAGAACATGGAGGCGGCCTGGAAGTACATCATTGTCGTCTCCACCGGGATCAGCCTCGCGCTCCTCGGCGTCGTGCTCTTTTATTGGGCTGGAACCTTCGTGCTTGGGCCGGTCTACGAGCTGACCTGGCAGGCGCTGCGGACCGCGGCCCCGCGCATGAGCCCGGCGCTGGTGACGCTCGCCTTCCTGCTCAGCCTGGTCGGCTATGGGACCAAGGCGGGCCTCGCCCCCATGCACACCTGGCTGCCGGATGCCCACAGCGAAGCGCCGGCGCCGGTCTCGGCCATGCTTTCGGGCGCTCTGCTCAACGCAGCCATGGTGGGAATCGTGCGCCTGCTGGGCATCGCCGATGCAGCCCACGTGGGCTTGCTGAGTCACCTCGCCGTCGTCGCCTTCGGGCTCTTCTCCCTGGCCATCGGCGCGCTCTTCATCGTCCGCCAGGAGGGGGTGAAGCGTCTCATGGCCTACTCCAGCGTGGAGCACATGGGAGTCATCACCCTCGGCTTTGGATTCGGGGGCGTCTTCGGCGTGGCCGGCGCGCTCTTCCACATGCTGAACCATTCGCTCAACAAGTCGCTGATGTTCTTCGGCGCCGGTAGCGCGATGCGCAGCTTCGGCGTCAAGGAGATGAGCGGCATCCGGCAGTTCATGGCCTCGTTCCCGCGCGCCGGCGCCCTCTGGCTCGCCGGCGCCGTGGCGATCACCGGCGCACCGATCTTCGCGCCTTTCCTCAGCGAGATCACGATCATGCGCGGCGGGATGGAGAAGTCCTTCGCCTGGGCGGTTGTTGTGATGGCCATTTTCCTGGTCGTTGTGTTCGTCGGATTCCTGAACCACTTCCGGACCATGTACTACGAGCCCCCGACAGTTCATGGGCCGGTCGCCAGCATCAGCGCCTGGTGCGTCGCCCCCATGGCCATGGCGCTCGCCCCGCTCGTCGTCTTCGGCTTCTGGTGGCCGGAATCGCTCTGGAGGTACTTCGGCCTAATCCATGGCGCGCTCGCGGGGGTTGCCCCTTGAGAACGCCGACTATCGAGATCGAGATCGCCGATCTTCCCGAGCGGCTTCGGGCCCTCTTGGCTTCCGGCGGCAGGCCGCATTTCGCCTACGCGTGGCGCCCAAAGCCCGACGCCCTGGAGCTGCGCTACACCGTCACCACCGCACCCGGCGAGCCTTACCAGAGCTGGATTGTGCGCCCGAGCGGCGAGGTTCCGAGCCTCGCCGGGATCTCTCCACTTCTCGGCTGGTACGAGCGGGAGATCGCCGACCTGTTCGGCGTAAGTTTCTCGGCATCACCGGATGCCAACCGGCTGATCCTTCACCCAGGAGTCGAGACGCCGGCGCCCCCATTCGACCCGCTCTTCCCGCCGAACGGCCGCCTCGCCTTGATGGAGAACGTCTCCACCATGCCCGAGGTGGAAGGCGAGGACGTGCAGCGCTTGCCGTGGGGACCGGTCCGGGCCGATGTCGTCGAGTCGGCGGAATTTGTCTTCGCCTACATCGGCGAGCACATCCTCCACCTCCACACCCAGCTGTTCTTCAAGCACCGGGGCATCGAGAAACGCTTCCAGGGCGCCAACGCCGTAGCAGGAGCCATTCTCGCCGAGCGGGTATCCGGGGTCGGAAGCCTCGCCCACGCGCTCGCCTTCAGCCAGGCGGTGGAAGCGGCGTCGGACTGCGAAGTTCCGATCCGGGCGCGTCAGCTTCGGACGCTGATGGCCGAGCTCGAGCGCCTCTACAATCATCTCCACTATCTCGGCCATCTTGCCGAGATGACCACGCTCAAGGTGGCGGGCGCCGAAGGCAAGCTGCTCGAGGAGAGAGTCAAGCAGTTGAACGCGCGCCTGACCGGCAGCCGTTTCCTGCGGAGCGTGATCGTGCCGGGCGGCCTTCGACGCGACCTCGACCCCGAAGATTGGCTCGGGCCGGAGCTCGTGCGGCTGGGGAACGAAGTCCGGACCTACGTGAAGCTGCTCGAGGAAACGGGGAGCTACCTCGACCGGCTAATCACGACCGGGGTTCTCGAGAGGAGGGTCGCCCTGGACCAGGGTGCCACGGGACCCATCGCGCGCGCCTCGGGCATCGAGATCGATCTGCGGCGCGATTATCCCTACGCAGCCTATGACCCGGAGGCGGTGGCCGTGTCCACTCGAACCGCGGGCGACGCCCACGCCCGCGCCCAGGTGAGAACCGGGGAGATCGAGGCCTCGTTCGCGATCATCGCCGACACTCTCGAACGCCTGGAGCCCGGCCCGATAAGGGCCGACTGTTCGATGGCGCCCGGCGGCGAAGGCCTGGGTTGGACGGAGTCGCCGCGCGGTGCGCTTTACTATGCGGTTCACATCGATCGGGCGGCGCGACTGGCGCGGGTGAAGATCAAGTCGCCCTCCTTCAGTAACTGGCGAGTCTTTCCCTTCACCGTGCACGACAGCAACATGATGGACTATGCGATCAACGAGGCCAGCTTCGGGCTGACCATCGCCGGTTGCGATCGGTAGCGCCGTGACTCTCTGGAGCTTCTTTGGACTTCGCAAGGGCAAGGCGACCACCCCGTGGCCGGCCAAGGGCGACGATGGGCAGGCCGGGCTCTTGGGCATGCCGCGCTACCAGGCCGAGCTTTGCGACGACAGATGCACTCGCTGCGCCGAGGCCTGCCCGACCGCCGCCATTCGCCTCGCGCCCCCGGACGAAGGCGGGAAAGTCAGGCTCGAGATCGACTACGGCCGCTGCATCGTTTGTCAACTGTGCGTCGAAGCCTGTCCGACCGGCGCGTTGGACTATTCCAACGACTGGGCTTTCGGCGTCGCCGACCGCGAAGACCTGAAGACCTTCGATGCGAGGCCGGAGGGCCAGGCGGGCAAGCGCGGACGGGCGGGTTCGGCCTTCAGGCGCAGTCTGCATGTTCGTCATGTCGACGCCGGCTCGTGCAACGGCTGCGAGTCCGAGCTCCAGGCCTTGAACAACCCCTTCTACAATCTGCACCGGCTGGGGATCTTCTTCACCCCCTCACCTCGTTTCGCCGATGTCCTGCTGGTGACCGGTCCGGTGACCTACGCGATGCTCGACCCGCTGCAGCGCACCTACGCCGCCATGCCCGATCCCAAGTGGGTCATCGCCGTCGGGACCTGCGCCGTCTCCGGCGGCATCGTCGAAGGGGGATATTCCTGCGGACATGGTCTCGATGGCGTGATCCCGGTGGACGTCTATCTGCCCGGCTGCCCACCCAATCCGGCGGCGATCATCGAAGCCTTACTGATGCTGCTGAAGCGCGCGCCGCAAAGAGTAAAGGAGGGGCGCTTTGCCAGGTGAACTCTACGCCGCTGCGGTTTGCCTCTGGATGGCCGGGGCGGTTCTCGCCCTGGTTGCCCGGCCCGCGTGGGTCGCCCGGATTGCACTGACGTTCGGCTGCCTCGTCGCAATCGTGGCGGCGATTCTGAGCTTGCCATCGGGGACAGCCGCGACGCGCCTCTTGATGGGAGTCGCTGGCGCAGGGACTTGGTTCACGATCGACCCCAGCGCGGCCTGGCTGCTCCTTTTCGGGCTGCTGGCGGCGATCCCGGCCGTGTGGCTCGGCAGTCCCTCGAAGAAAGCCGGCTGGAGTTTCGGCGCCGCCGCAGCCCTGATTGGCGCCCTCGGCGTCTTCGGCGTCCAGGACGGCGTCGGCTTCCTGGTCGCCTGGGAGCTGATGAGCCTGGGCGGCGCGCTAATGATTCTCTCCGAGCGGCTGGCTTCCGAGACTGGCCGCCCGGTCCTCTTCATGCTCGCTTTGCTGGAGGTCGGCTCGGTTGCCCTCATGCTGGCCTTCCTCGTCTGGGCGGGCGCGGGCCACAGCTTTGCGTTCTCCGATTTCGCGCGGGTCGCTGAAACTCTTTCCCCCGGCCAGCAACTCATCCTCGGGCTTTTGTTGCTGGTCGGCTTTGGGGCGAAGCTGGGTCTTCTTCCCTTCTACGAGTGGTTCCCCGAGAGCTACGGCGCCGGCAGCGGAGCTTCCGGCGGCCTTCTTTCGGGCGTCATCCTGAACGCCGCCTTCTTCGGCCTAGCCCGGGGTCTGGCCGACTGGCTCCCGCTCAACGCTACCGCGCCGCTCCTCTTCTTCGACGCCCTGGTCGTCGCAATCGCCGTCGTCAGTTCGATTCTCACCGCGCTCTACGCCTTCCAGCAGGAGGATTGGCGATGCCTCCTCAGCTTCTCGTCAGCCGAGAACGGCTCGATCGCGGTCGTCCTGCTCGGGGCTTCGCTCGTCTTCCGGCGGGGCGGCCTGCCTGAGCTTGCAAGTCTGGCCTGGATCGTCGCCCTCCTTCATCTCGCCGGCCACTCGCTCGCCAAGACCGCGCTCTTCCTCACGGCGGATGGCGTCTATCGGGCCACGGGGAATTACGAACTTCGTCAGTCCGGGCTCTTGCGCAAGAGCCTGTGGCTCTACGGCCTGGGCGCGGTGTTCGCCGGGATGAGCCTGTCAGCCATGCCGCCCCAGGCTGGCTTTGTCAGCGAGTGGTATCTTTTCCAGACGATCTTCCAGGGCTTCCATCTTCCCAGGCTCGGGGATCGGCTTCTTCTCGTCCTGGCGGGGGCCGGAATGGCGCTGACGGTGGCCATCGCGCTCGCCACCTTCATCAAGGTGCTCGGGATCGGGTTGCTCGGGCGTGGCCGGGAAGTGCGAAGGGGAGCGCCGGCCGGGACGGGCATTGCTGTCGGCTTCCTCGGTCTGGGGGTGCTGGCGCTCGCCGTCGGAATGCCAGTCTGGCTCGGCTCCCTGGGCAGTGCCGCGCCGTACGACTACGCGCACGACACGGCGGGGCTAATGCGAGACGGGTGGGAGCTGGTCCCGCTCACCGCCAAGTTCGCGTTCATTTCGCCGAGCGCGCTGGTGATCGCCATGCCGCTGCTCGCCCTCGTTCCTATTCTCCTGCTCTTTCCGAGCTGGAGGGCGAGACCGAGGGCTGCGCCGGTCTGGTATGGGGGACGTGAGCGGAACCCGACCCGGGTCGCGACCACCGCGCTCGCGTTTTCGAATGCGCTGCGCACTTTCTACAGCTTCGTTTACCGGCCTACCGAGACTACGACGCGCGAGGCGGCGCCGAACGGGAACGGACATCCTTATTTCGTGCGCAGGCTCCTCTTCGAACACGATGTCGCGCCCGTTTTCGGGCCACTGCTCTTTCGGCCCGTCGAACGCCTCGTCACGGGGACCGCAACCCGGCTGAGGGCGCTTCAGTCGGGCCGGCTGGACTTCTACCTAGCCCTGATCGGCGTGCTGCTCGTCTTGATCCTGGCGGTCGCCCTCATCTGAACGCCGCGATCAGCCGGCCGGAGCGCGACTCCCATAGTGCACGACCTCGACCTTCTCGAGCGTGACCAGGCCGAGATCCTTGATCGGGTCCAGTTCGGCGACGAAGTTCCTAATCCTGTCCTCCGAATCCACGATCTCGATCACCAACGGGAGCTTCGCAGAGAGGTCCAGTATCTTTGCGGTGTGGATCTTGGCGTGGAATCCATAACCCATGGGTCCGCGCAGAACCGTAGCGCCCGCGAGCTTCAACTCCCGCGCCTTCATGACAATGTATTCGTAAAGAGGCCGATGCTGATGGAACTTGCCCTCCTCGGTGTAGATCCTGAGGAGCAGTGCGGACTGCGGGGCTTCCATCGACTAGCTCCCTTTCACCGCGTTGGGCGCGGAGGCGGCCACATGACCGAGCCGCATCGACGCCGAGCATAGCACAACCGGCGCCATGACTTCAGACTTGCCAGGAACCGTCTAATCTGGCCCAACACCGGCGCGTTCGACCGTCCGAAGCGTTGAGCGCCGGTTCCGAATGCGGGGTGGAGTTCCCGGGAATGCCCGCTGTGGGCCGATGACTCCTGCAACCAGGTGACGACGCACGGCCTCAAGCAGGAGGGCATCGCGATGGGCGTTCAGAGTAGCTTTGAACCACCCAAGTTCGATACGCCGCCTGAGCACGGCGCCGACATCTCGGAGCCCATCCGGCTGCTCAATGCCGCCATCGAGATCGCTTCTGACGCCGGGCGCGGCGCATTTGCAGTTTCGCTCCGCGAATTGAGAGACCGCCTGGCTCACGGTCGCTTGCAACTTGCGGTGGTCGGCCAATTCAAGCGAGGCAAGAGCACGCTGCTCAACGCACTGATCGGGAAGGACCTCTTGCCGGTGGGGGTGGCGCCGGTGACGGCGATACCCACCTTCGTCGAGAGCGGCCCCGAGCTCGAGTTTCAGGTCGAATTCAAGGACGGGCGGACGGAGATCGGCGCGCCGGAGGACATCGTCTCTCTGCGCCGCTCCCTCTTCGGCGCGGTGACCGAGGAGGGCAACTCCGAGAACATCCGAGGGGTGGCCCGCGCACGCATCCGTACGCCTTCGCAGCTGCTTGGCCGCGGAGTCACTCTGATCGATACGCCCGGCGTGGGCTCTACCTTGCAACACAACACCGTCGCCGCCGAGATGAGTCTGCCCGCTTGCGACGCCGCTCTCTTCGTCGTCTCCGCGGACCCCCCAATCACCCAGGCGGAACTGGATTACCTCGGGCGCGTGCGGGAGAACGCAAGCCATCTTCTTGTGGTTCTCAACAAGGCCGACCTCCTCTTGGCCAGCGAATTGGAAGCGGCTGAGAGCTTCCTGCGCCGCGTCCTTACCGAGCAGGCGGCGTTGGATGCGCCGGAAATCTTCGTCGTGAGCGCAAGGCGAGGGTTGGAAGCGAAGCTGGTGGAAGATGAAATCGGTCTGCGGGAGAGCGGGCTGGTCGACCTCGAAACGCGTCTCGATGAACTCATCGCGACCGAGCGCGACGCCATCCTCGAGGCCGCGGTCACGCGAAAAGGTCGCTCGCTCGTGAAGAACCTCGCCTTCGAGATCTCCCTGGAGCGAAGGGCTCTGGAGCTGCCGCTCTCCGACCTCGAAGTCAAACGCTCGACGTTTGCCGAGGCGATCGCTGGCTTTCAGGCCGAGCGCCAATTCGTGGGCGACTTGCTGGCCGCCGACCAGAAGCGCTTGTTCGAGATCTTAGAGGAAGCGGCCATCCAGCTGCGCGAGCGGCTCGCCGGGCAGGTCCTTGGCGAGATGAGTAGCGCGCCGGACGATTTGGCGGCAGCGTGGAACCGGATTCGCCATGGCCTGCCGGGCCGGTTCCAGCACGAGCTCGAAGCCATTATCGAGGTCGTGGACTCGACACTCGAAGCGACTTTCCGCAAGCACGCGGCGCGTGCAGAGGCCCTTTTCGGTCTTGTCCGGCGCACGGCCGCGGAAGTCATGGACATTCCGTTCGACGGCGCTGCCGAGCTGTCCGAGTTCGAGCCGCAGTTCCTACCGACCTGGGTAATCGATCGCCCGGAGGCCCTCAACCCGCTGCCGACCGGGGCCGGCGAACGGCTTCTGCCAAAACCGATGCGCGCCGCGGCGCAGCGCAGGCGGATCCGGCGCGAGCTGAATGGCGTCATGCTGAGGAACGTGGAGAAACTCCGCTGGGCGATGCGCCAGAATATCCACGATGCCTTCCGCAGGTTCGGCGCGGAGATGGACCGGCTCCTCGCGGCTAACCTCGCCTCCACACGCGATGTGATGGACGCCGCGGTCAACCAGCGCCGCCGCTACGAGCTCGACAGCTCCGGACGGCTGACTGTGCTGGACGTGGCCCACGGCCGGTTACGCCAGATCGAAGGCGAGCTGGCGTGCTTAATGGGTTGACACTCGCCGCAGGAGACGATGCGTGGCTGAACTCGTGGCGCTTGGAAACTCGAAAGGTCGTCGCCGGATCGCCTTGCGCTTCGTCCTGCTGATCGGGGTCCTCAGCTTCTTCGCCGATTTCACGTACGAGGGTTCGCGCAGCATCCTGGGCCCCTATCTCGGCATGCTGGGCGCCAGCGCCACCGTGGTGGGCGTTGTCACCGGCTTGGGCGAGCTCGCGGGCTATGGGCTTCGGTTCGTTTCCGGGCGGTGGGCGGACGCGAGCCGCGCCTATTGGCCAATCACCATCTTCGGCTACCTCGTTCAGATGATGGCGGTCCCCGCCCTGGCGCTGACCGGAGCTTGGCCGGCGGCGGCCGTTCTGATCGTTCTCGAGCGGGTTGGAAAGGCGATCCGCAATCCCCCACGCGACACGATGCTCTCCTACGCCGGCCAGGAGGCGGGCGGCGTCGGTTGGGCGTTCGGCCTGCACGAGGCCCTCGATCAGTTGGGCGCCATGGTTGGACCGCTCGCCATCGCCGCTGTCCTCGCGCGCCGGGGCGACTTCCACCTGGCCTTCGCGGCCCTGGCGATTCCGGCCGCCATCAACCTCGTCTTTGTCGGCGCCGCGCGTCTGCTCTACCCACGGCCGCAGGAACTGGGTCCCGAACCTTCGGCCGACTCCGGCCAAGCGCTCCCGCGCGTCTACTGGGTCTACCTGGCCGGCGCCGGGCTCGCGGCGATGGGCTTCGCCGACTATCCGCTGATCGCCTACCATTTCGCCCGCGCCCACGTCGTCACGGGACCGTACATCGCGGTCTTCTACGCTGTGGCGATGGGCGTCAGCGGCGCGGGCTCGCTCCTCTTCGGACGCCTCTTCGACCGGTTCGGCTTTTCCGTATTGATCGCCCTTACCGTGATCTCCGCCCTGTTTGCGCCTCTGGTCTTCCTCGGCGGGTTCTGGGTGGCGCTTGTCGGTGCGGCGATCTGGGGCCTCGGAATGGGCGTGCACGAGTCGATCATCCCGGCGGCCGTGACGCCGATGGCGCCGGGCGGCAAGCGCGCCGGCGCCTTCGGTCTCTTCACCGCTGGTTATGGGGCCTTCTGGTTCGTCGGCAGCGGCCTGATCGGCTTCCTCTACGACCGCTCCATACCGGAGGTGATCGCCTTCTGCGTCGTCGCCGAGCTTGCCGCCACCCCGTTCTTCATCTGGGTGGCGCGCCATCGCGGAGGCCGGCCGTGAAGACCCTTGCCAGCGCCTCGCTCTTCAGGACGTTCGACCTCCGCGTTCGGCCCAGCGACTACCTCGACCTCGACCGCGGTTGGTCGACCGATGGCGTCGACTGGCGGCGCATTCGCCATTCCTACAAAGGCGGCGAGTACGGCTACTCGATGTACGTCTTCCTGGGCGTCAAGAGCGGCCGAAAGGGCTTGTCCGCGCGCCCACGAAACCTCGGAGGGTCGATCCACTCGACCTCGCCGTGGCGCACGAGAAGCAATCGGCGCAAGTCTCCCTCCACGCGGGCCGCGCCATATACCTCGATCCCCTCTCGGGGTAGGGAAAAGCCCGGCCGCCTTACCTTTCCCGCGAGGGAACCTCAAAGGCAGGCGGGCATTGAGCACCGGACGTCTCGTGGAAAGGGCGCGTCATGGAAGATGAAGCCCGGCGCGCCCTCGCGGCTTTGCCGGCAGCGGTCTACACCACCGACGCCGAGGGGCGGATCACCTTCTTCAACGAGGCGGCGGCGGAGCTGTGGGGCCATCGGCCGGAGCTGGGCAGCGCGAAGTGGTGCGGCTCCTGGAAGCTCTATTTTCTCGACGGCCGCCCGATGCGCCACGATCAATGCCCCATGGCCGTCGCCCTCAAGGAGGATCGACCGGTGCTGGGAGCCGAGGCGATCGCCGAGCGTCCGGACGGCTCACGGCTCATCTTCTCCCCCTTCCCGAACACCATCCGGGACGCGAACGGCAAGGTCGTCGGCGCGATTAACCTCCTTGTCGACATCACCGAGCGCAAGCTGGCCGAAGACGACGCCGGGCGCCTGGCCGCCATCGTCTCGTCCTCGGACGACGCCATCGTCAGCAAGACGCTCGAAGGCGTCGTCACCTCCTGGAACGACGCGGCGGAACGGATCTTCGGCCACACGGCCCAAGAGATGATCGGCCAGAGCATCCGCAAGATCATCCCCGCCCATCTCCAGTCGGAGGAGGATGACATTCTCGCCCGCTTGCGGGGCGGCGAGCGGATCGATCACTTCGAGACCCAGCGCCAGGCCAAGGACGGCCGCCTCATCGACATCTCGATCACCGTCTCGCCGGTGCGCGACAAGAAGGGCGTACTCGTCGGCGCCTCCAAGGTCGCCCGCGACATCACCGAGAAGAAGCAGAACGAAAAGCTCCAGGACCTGCTCTTCCACGAATTGAACCACCGCGTAAAAAATAGCCTGGCGACGATCCAGGCCCTCGCGCGCCAGTCGATGCGCCAGGCCGCCGACCCGCGCGCTTTCGTGGAGAGCTTCAACGGCCGGGTGCAGGCGCTCGCTCGCGCCCATGACCTGCTGGTCTCCCGCAAGATGAGGGGCGCCGGCATGAAGGACCTCGTGCGCGAACAGGTGACTCTGGGCTCGGCGGAAGGAAGCCGCATCGCCATCAGCGGCCCCAACGTGATGCTCGAGGCCAGGATCGCGGTGCAACTCGCCCTGGTCCTGCACGAGCTCGCCACCAACGCGCGCAAATATGGGGCGCTCTCGGTCCCCACCGGATCGCTCCTCATCGCCTGGGACCTCGACTTCAGCGCCGGACGCGAACTGCGCCTTTCCTGGAAGGAGGGCGGGGTTCCCAATCTAAGCACGCCGCGAGCCCGCGGGTTCGGCTCCACGCTCATCGAGCGCAGTCTCGAGGCCAACAAGGGCGAGGCGTCGATCCGGTATGGCGCAGATGGCGTTACCTGCGAGATCCGCCTCCCCCTTCCCGAGGAGGAGAAGCTCGTTCTCGCCGAGCCTTCGAAGCCTGGGAAAAAGAGCGACGTCTGGGTGCGCAAGGGCGCGATCGAGGGACGCTCCGGGCGCATCCTCGTCATCGAAGACGAACCCCTGGTAGCCATCGAGATCGAGCAGGAGCTCGAGGCGCATGATTTCGCGGTGGTCGGGCCGGCCTCGCACCTGGAAAGCGCCCGGCGTCTCATCGCCGAGGGCCGCTTCGATGCGGCGCTCCTCGACGCCAACCTCGGCGGGGAGAGGGTGGACGACCTCGCCGCGGCTCTCACCCGGAGCGGGCGGCCTTTCGCCTTTTTGAGCGGCTATGGGCGCGAGGCGCTGCCCGCCACCTTCCGCGAGGCCGAGCTCGTCTCCAAGCCCTTCGATCCCGACCGGCTGCTCGCCGCGGTCCACGGCCTGCTTTCCCGGAACGAGGGCGCATCCTCGAACGTGACGCGCCTTCAGCCGAGGGCCTGAACGAGACCGCGATCAGAGTGTGAAGATCCGGGGCGAGGGCTCCCCGTGAGCGGCCCAAGGATCAGGGAGTCTCGGAAAGTAGTCGCCCTTGCGCCGCTCGTAGGGCATGGCGGCGAAATCGAGGCCGAGCGCGCCTGGAGAGGCGACCGCCCAGATATGGTCGGCGCCGGGCCGAAAGCCGGCCTGGAAATGATTTGAGCTCTTGACCACCACCAGGCGCTTGTCATCGAGCGCCACTCCAAGCCCGGTGAAGGCGTCCCTTTCGAAGACCTGGGTCCTCACCGAAGAGACCACCACGTCGATCCCGCTGCTCTTCAGCCACACCGAGCGACCCAGGGGCTGACGCCCGCCGAAGACGCCCTGGCTGTGGTTCTCCTCCACCGCCATGACTTCGACGGCAAGATCGAGCGGGTCGCCCGAGGCCGGACCCGACTTGCCGCCCAGACGAATGGCCAGCTTCGCGCCGACCCCAGCCTCGGCGCAGGTCGCCGCCGCCATGGGATCGTAGATGCACCCGACGGCAGCCTCCGAGAGGTTCCTCTCGAGCATGGCGCGCAGGAAGAATGTGGAATCGCCCGGCGCGCCGCCGCCGGGATTGTCGGCGAAGTCGCCAAGCACGATCCGGCCATTGAGGCCCCGCGCCCTTTCCAGGGAATCGGCAATCTCGGGAAGCCGGGGAAGGAGCGTCTCGCGAAGGCCGTAGAGCCGGCGCGCGAACCCCATCGCCTCCCGGCTGGCCGCCTCGGCGTCGCCATCGGCATAGACGAGAACGCGAGTCCCCATCTCGGCCACATCGCCCCAGGGAAAACCGTGGGCGATCCCGGCGGTGAGGATGGGCGCGCGCGCCTCGGCCGCCTTCAGATCGGCCACGATCTCGCTCATCGGCGGATCGAGGGTCGGATAGAAGCCGACCATGGCGGTATCGACGAGGGCGGCGACCGGCCGGATCCTCCCCTCCGCCTTCGCGCGGCAGAGATCGAAGAGCTCCTTGGCGCGCGGAACGAAGTCGATGTGCGGATACTCCTTGCACGGAACGACGAAGTCCGCCTGTTCGACCATCGCGGTGGTGAGATGGCAGTGGAGATCGAGCTCGACCCCGATCACCGCGGAGGGGTGAAGCGCCCTCGCCCTGGCGATGATCTCCCCTTCGCAGTCGTCGCATTCCTGCGAGACCATCGCCCCATGCAGCATCAGGAGGATGAGGTCGACCGCGCCGGCGCCGGCGAGGTCGGAGAGGATCTCATCGCGCAGCTCCTCCCAGACTTTCTGGACGGTGCGGCCGGAGGGTTCGGCGAAGGCGCAGAGGCTCTCGATCACCTCGTCTCCCGCCGCTTCCGCCTTCCGGCGGAACGCCTTCAATGGACCGGAAAGCGGGCCTTCGCTCTTGGATGTGTCCTTGGAAAGGCCGTACTCCTCGAATCCCGCCCGGCCGGTCGGAAAGGGCGCGAAGGTGTTGGTCTCGGTGGCGATGCCGGCGATGAAGACGCGCATTTCTTCTCCTCAGTTCTGGCCAGACGCCCGTTCGGCCGCCTTGGCCGCGCGCGAGCGAGGTAGGGGAATGGGTGGAGCGCCGGAGGGAAGCGGGGCGTCGGGGACCTTGATGAAGGCCAGCACATCGGCCCACACCACCTTGGCGTGAAGGTCGCGAAGAAGCAGGTGCCAGCCTTGCAGATAGTAGGCGGTGTGGTCGGAGGGGGGCAGGCGTGCGGCGGCCTCGAACGCGGCCTTGGTGGGGATGATCTCGTCGTGGGCACCGTAGGCGTAGAGGGTCGGGACCTTGAGATCAGCGATCTCCTTTGAGGCCCTCTGCATGGTGTCGACAAGGCCCATGAGCGCGTCGGCGCGTGCGCCCCAGATCATCAGGGGATCGCGGCTCATGGCGATGAGCTCGGCGCGGTTGTCGGTGGCGGCGATGTGGCGGGTGAGCCATCGCGGTGGGGTGAGGATCGCGCCCGGAGCGGTATGGGAGACGAGCCACAGCGCCCCATGCCGGTAGAAAGGCTGGGTGGACCAGCCCCATACCGCCGGCGAGAGGAGGATCAGGCGCTGGGCGTCGGGCGGACGGTCGGAGGCGAAGGCCTCGATGGCGAGCGCCCCTCCCAGACTCTCGCCGACCACCGCGATGGTCGCCTTCGGCCAGCGGCGATGGGCGAGCGCGGCGATGGTGCGGATGTCCTCGAGGTCGAGCGCTTCGGGGGCCCAGATACCCCGGTGCGGCGAGCGGCCAAAGCCGCGCAGGTCGAAGGCGAGGGTGGTGACCCCATGGGCCGCCCACCAGGGCCCGGCGAGATGGAAGGCGTTGGAGTAGTCGTCCATGCCGTGAAGACCGATGATCACCGCCCAGGGATCGCCATTGGTCGCATCCCATCGGGAAAGTCCCAGCCGCGCCCCATCGAAACTGACGAAGACGGTCTTCTCCAGCCTTGGCCCCGAAAATCTCGGGGAAGGCGCGCCCGCTTCCTGGAGGGTGGGCGCGCAGGCGACAAGGAGAGCTCCGAGCGCGGCGATGAAGAGCGTCCTCACGACGCCAGGATCGCCGCCACCCGCTCGCGCAGATAGGGCGTCACCTCGGCCTCGAACCAAGGGTTGCGCTTGAGCCAGGCGGTATTGCGCCATGAGGGATGGGGAAGCGGCAGCACCTCTGGCAGGCGCTCGCGCCATGCCCTGACTTCGGCGTCGAGACTTCCCTTGGCGGCCTTGCCAAGCGACCACATCTGGGCGGGCCGGCCCAGGAGGAGGGTCAGTTCGACCTTCGGCAGTTGGGAAAGAACACGCGCGCGCCACAGCTTGGCGCAGCGTGCCGGCGGGGGCCGGTCGCCGCCTTTCTCGTCGTTGCCCGGAAAACAGAACGCCATGGCTGCAAAGCCGATCGCCGGATGGCGCCAGAACGTCTCGGGGTCCACTCCCATCCAGGCGCGCAGGCGAACTCCGGAGGGGTCGTCGAACGAGCGGCCGCTCAGGTGGACGCGCGCGCCCGGCGCCTGGCCGCAGATCAGGAGGCGCGTCTCCTTGCTCAGCTGAACGACCGGGCGAGGTTCGTGGGGAAACTCGGCGGCGCAAGCGCGGCAGGCGCGGATATCGTCGAGGAGATCCGAGAGGCTCACGATCCTCCGATTTAGGCCGGCCGGGAAACGAGTCCAGCGCGACTGGCGCTTCAACGGCCGGCGAAGGCCTTTTCGGAGGCGATCAGAGGCGCGAAACTGGGTCGGGCGTGGACGGCCGCCAGGAAGCCGGCGAGCCTGGGATGGCTCGTCGCATTCGCCTCGATCCCGACGTGGGCCAGATTCACGAACGGACTGGCGATGGCCAGGTCGGCGAGGGTGAGCCGATCGGCGACCAGATGCCCGCTCGCCGGCACCACGCTTTCGAGGTAGTCGAGGAGCGGCGGAAGCTCCTCCTTGTGGGCCTTTTCGGCGACTGCTTCATCCCCGGCCCGGTTCAGAAACCGCGGAGCGACGAAGCGGTTGAAGAACACCTTCGCCATGCAGGCAATCAGCACCGTATCGGCGAATTCCTCGAACCACACGGTCCTGGCCCGCTCGGCGGGTTCGGAAGGCAACATCTCGGGTGTGGGATGCTTCGCCTCCAGATAGGTGATGATGGCGGTGGAATCGGAAATCGCGAAGTCTCCATCTCGGAAGCCCGGAATCTTGCCCAGCGGACTGGCGGCTCGAAACGCGGCATCCTCCGAGTTGGGGGCGATCGCGACCACCTCGGTCTCAAGACCCTTCTCGGAAATGAAGGCCAGCGTCTTGCGCACGTACGGCGAGAAGGACGAGCCATAGACAATCATTGATGGTCCCCGGGCGAAGGCGGATTTGGACCCATAGGGCCGCGGTGCGTTCCGGCCAAGGTCAATCAGGGCGCGAGCACGATGATGACAAAGATGATCCCCGCGCCAGTGAGGGTCGTGAGCGTGGTCCAGGCGCCCGGAAAGCGATGATGGCTCTCGGGAAGCAGCTCGCTCGCCCCGATGTAGAGGAAAAAGCCGGAAAAGAGCGCGATGATGACGCCGAGCACGGTTGCCGGTGGCGCCACAAGGAGGCTCGCGCCTATTCCGACCAGGGGAGCGATGGCGTCGGCGGCGAGCCAGGCCCTCGCCCATTTGCGCGGCCCGATGAGGCTCAGGTTCACCGTGTTGACCCCGTCGGCGAAATCGTGGGCGATGACCGCCAGGGCGAGCACGATCCCGACCTTGGGCGAGACCTGGAAGCCGAAGCCGATCCCCAGGCCGTCGAGGAAACTATGCGCGGTGAGGCTGGCCGGCCCCATGTGGCCGCGGTGCGCATGTTCCTCGCCGGCGCCGCCCCTTCCGGCGAAAGCGACCAGCATCCGATCGGCGAGGAGGTAGGCGCAAAAACCCCCCGCCAGGATCGCGGCGGTCGAAAAGCCGCCTTTAGGCCCGGCGAGCGACAGAGCCTCGGGCATGAGGTCCAGAAGGGCGACACCGATCACCGCGCCGGCCGAAAACCCGAGGACGAGGTGGATCCGCTCTTTCAGCGCCAGGGCCGCCGCTCCGCCAAGGGCGGTCGCGCAGCCGGTGATAAGGCCGATGGCGAGGAGGACGAGGTCGAGAGGTTGAGCGCCGATGGCGAGGGACATGGCCGACCCTTATCACCGCAGCCGAACTTAGCCGGCAAGGGCGCTTAGAAGTCTTTGGTGAGACCCACGAAGAAGCCGCGCCTGGGGCCATACTGGGGTGCGAAGACGCCGACCCCGCTGCCGTTTCGGATCTGGTAGACCTCATCGAAGACATTGATGACGTCGAAGCGAACCTCGAGCGGAGCGCCGGCGACATCCTCGAAGCGGTGGGAGATCGACAGGTTCACCTGGACGTATCCGGCCGTATGGCTCCCGTTGGGAATGGCGGTCAGAATCGAGCCGTCGGGCTCCGTCACCGGCGTTGCGAGCGGCAGATCCCCACGCAGGCCGCTCCCGTAGAGCAGGTCGCCGCCGAAACGCGTGCCCCGCCACAGGTACGAGGCGCCGGCCGAGGCGGTGTAGGTTGCATCATGGTCGAGGAAGATGAAGTGATTGGCGGCATAGTCGAGTTGGGCTTGTGAGAAATCGAACTGCGCGGTCATCCAGTCCTCTCCCTTGGCGACCGCCCAGGCGAAGTTGGCGTAAGCGGTGATCGGCCCTTTGGCGTAGGAGCCTGTCAGTTCGACGCCATACTGGCGGCCCCGCTGATAGTTAAACGGGGTGAGGATGATCGGCGCGCCGAACTGGCCCTCGTCGATCAAGTGGGTCGATGTCTTGTAGTAGCTGTCGATGGCGGCGGTGAGGGCGGAGCCGAACTTCTGGGAGACGCCGACGTCGAAGTAATTCGAGCGTTCCGAATACGGCAACCCATCCGCGGTGACCAAAGGGCATTGGGTCGTTCCTACGAGTGAGCCGCAGGCCGCGACCACCGGGCTCCCGGACGAGGTGACGTTCGGGTTGCCGGGGATCGGCTCGACGAACTTCTGGACGCTCTGGCTGGCGATGAGCTCCAACGGCGGCGGCGAGAAGTAGCGGGCATAGCCCAGATGGATGGTGGTTGAGGGCTCGGGAAGCCAGACGAGATTGGCCCGCGGACTGAGCTGGTCCTCGTTGCGGAAGCCGTCGAAGTCATCGAACCGGAGCCCATAGTTGAGGGTGAGGTTCGACCTCAGCTTCCACTCGTCCTGCAGATAGGCGCTGTAGGTCTCGGCGGTCTTTACTTCGCTGTCGACGATGGTGAAAGGCGCATCGGTGAGCTCGCTGCCGAAGGTGGGATCGGCCGGGTTGTCGTCGATCAAAAGGACACTCGAGGTGGTGTTGCCTGTCGCGTGCTCGATCTGCACCAGCACTCCGGCGCGCAGGGTATGCGCGTCACTTAGATGATAGACCCCATCGGCCTGGAGTCCCCCGGCGACCTCGCTCTTGGCGGCGATCTGGGCGAGGCCGTCGTAGAGGATGTCGCCAACGAGGTCGGGGGTGAACTTCAGGGTCGAATAGCGGCCGAACACCGAGGCCTGGCCGGTGAAGCGGTCGGAAGTGTGAAGATAACTGAGGATGGCGTACTGCGTGTTCTCCGTCTGACTCTCGTTGAGTTGCTGGCTCGGATCGTCGGACTGGCCGCTGACGGTGAGGCCGAGCCCGCCGTTGAGCTCGCCGGAGACGTCCGGGATCTGGAAGTGGTTATCGCTGGCGCCCAGGACCATGGAGATCCGGCTCTGCGGGTTGAGGATGGTCTCCAGATAGGCGAAGCCATTGAACTGATCGGTATTGTCGTGGAGCGGATCGGCGCGCCTGTCCGGCGATTCGATGCCGATGTCATCGTGCAGATAGCTGCCGGTGACGAAGAAGTTTGTCTTGCCGGCGCTGCCCTGGAACTCGAAGCTGGGTTCGATTTCGTCGCGGCTGCCGCCATAGATCGAGATATCGCCGCCGTTCTGATAGACCCCGCTCTTGGTGGTGACGTCGACGAGCCCGGCCGTCCGGAGGCCATATTCCGCCGGCAAGGCGCCGGTGATCAGCTCGACATTGGATGCGATTCGGGGGGTCAGCGCCTGGCTGAACACGTTGAGGCCTTCGGGAAGAATGACCCCGTTCAACCGATACTGAAGGTCATTGTGCTCGCCGCGGACGTGGAGTTGCCCGAAGGAGTCCTGAACCACGCCTGGCGCCTGCAGCAGCACCTGGTTGATCGAGGTGTTTTCGCCGGAGGGCAGAATGTCGATGGCCTGCTTGCTGATCGTGTAAGTCGATGCGCCCACCTGCGGCTGGATGGTGTCCCGGGCCGCGTCCAGCCTCTGGGCCGTCACCACGATTTCAGCGACCGTCGAGGAGGCGGCGTTGCTTTGAGCGCCGGCGGCGCGCTGAGCATCGTTCGCCGCCCGCGCCGGAGGCGCGCCGGCGGGTTGCGCCAGGGCTCCTGGGGCGAGCGCGAGGAGGGCCGCGGCTGATGCGCCCGCGCAAGGTTTCCAGGACGATCTCACGCGCGTCGAGGCTCCGATTCCGGCGGTGGCGAATCAGCCCGAGAACCCCTTTGGGGCCTTAAGGGTCGCCCCGCTCGGCGCGAAGGGCGCCGACTCCCGATCGCGGGCGGAATAGTTCCCGATGCGGCCAGGCGGGAGTAAGGAGCGACCATGTCCCTGCGCGCGAGGGTCGTGGTTGCGGTGGCGATGATCCTCTTCGCCTCGGCTGCGGTAGGGGTGGCGCTGGCCGGCTGGCAGGCGAGAAAGGATCTCCGCTCCGAGCTCACCGCCGCCCTCATGGGCGGGCGTCAGACCGTTGAGACGGCCTATGTCGCCCTCCCGCGCTCCCAGGCTCCCGGCCAGGATCTCAAGGCCCTCATCGCGACCTTCGACGGCAATCGCCACGTCACCGCCGATCTCGAACTTGCCGGCGGGCGTGTTGCGGCCATCTCGCACCCCTGGCCGGTCCATCCGGCCCCAGGGTGGTTCCGCGCCATCTTCCATCCCCGCCTCTCCGGCTTCGTCCTCCCCGCGCCGAGCAAGGGCGCGCTCGTCAGGCTCGAGCCCGCCTACGCCAATGACGTGGCGGCGATCTGGGCTGAGTTCGTCGATCTGGCGCTCGTGCTCGCTGCCTCCTTGGTCCTCGGCGCCGCCCTCATCTGGCTGGGGGTCGGCCGGGCGCTGGCGCCGCTCGCCGCCTTTTCCGAGGCGCTCCTGCGCATCGGGGCGGGCGACTGGGGCCTCTCGGTGCGTGAGCGCGGCCCGGCCGAACTCGTGCGACTGGGCCGCAGCGTCAATGAGATGTCACGGCGCCTGGCCGCCATGCAGGCGCGCAATCGCCTGCTGGAGGATCAGATGCGCACGCTGCAGGACGAGGAGCGCGCCGACCTCGCCCGCGACCTTCACGACGAGATCGGTCCGCACCTCTTTTCGGTGAACCTCGACGCGGCGCTCATCGAGCGCGCGCTCGGCGAAGGGCGCGGCGAAGAGGCCAAGGACCAGGTCAAGGCGATCAAGCGATCCGTCGCCCACATGCAGGCCCTCGTCCGCGATATCCTGGGCCGCCTGCGCCCGGTCGATCTGGTCGAACTCGGCCTCACCGCGGCCATTGGCGAACTCATCGCCTTCTGGCGCGCTCGCCATCCCGATATCGCCTTCGAGGCCCGCCTCGAGGCCGAGGACGGCGACATCGCCCAGAGCCTTCACGAGACCCTCTATCGGATCATTCAGGAAGCGGTGACCAACGCCGTGCGCCATGCCAAGGCCGAGCGCATCGAGGTCGCCCTCTTCCCGTCGGCTCGGGGCGAGATCACCCTGGAGGTCAAGGACGACGGAACAGGGCGGGGCGAGACGGGAGGAGCGGGCCTGGGCCTCATCGGCATGCGCGAGCGGGCCGCGGCCGCGGGGGGCGTTCTTTCCATCGACCGCGGCTCGGGCGGCTGGCGCGTCCTGGCCCGGATTCCCAATCCGATTTTCGTCGAGGCGGCGGAGTGAGGATTCTCCTCATCGATGACCACGCCCTCGTGCGGGCTGGACTGGAGCGCCTCATCGCCTCGGTCTTCGACGCCCAGATCGATCAGGCGGCCGGCGGGCGCGAGGCCTTGGCGCTCCTGAAGAGACGAAGGCCCGATCTCGTCATCCTCGACCTGAACCTGCCGGGCCTGGGCGGCCTCGAACTGCTGCGCCGGATCGTCCACCTCGGCGTGGGGCCTATCCTGGTGCTCTCGATGCATGCCGAGCCGCTCTACGCCAAGCGGGCGCTGGAGGCCGGGGCGGCGGGATACGTCACCAAGAACGCCTCGCCGGACGAGCTCCTCGCCGCCCTTCGCCGGATTCTCGCGGGGGGCAGGTATGTGGAGGCCGAACTCGCCCAGGCCATGGCTCTGGAGGTCGCCCCCGCCGGGTCTTCGCTCGATGCGCTCTCGGTGCGCGAGATCGAGATCATGCGCTTGCTCGCCGCCGGATCGAGCCTAGCCGAGATCGCCGAGGCGGTGGGCGTCGGCTACAAGACCGTCGCCAACAGCTGCAGCCAGATCAAGTCGAAGCTCGGCGTCTCGCGCACCGCCGACCTGGTGCGCCTGGCCATCGAGACTGGGGTGAGCTGAAGGCCAGGTCCGCCGGCCCTCAGCAGAGCGAGCCTCAGGCGGCGAGCAGTCGTCCGCGCCGGCTCCTCAAGGCGAAGCCCGTGAGGCCGACGCCCAGGATCATCAGGGCCCAGACCGCCGGTTCCGGCACAGCGTAGCTCACTGTGAACGAGCCGGCGTTGTCGGCATAATAGCCCGACGAGCCATTGAAGCCGCTGGCGTCGGGGAGCCCGAAATAGAGGCGTCCGGCGCCGGCTGGAACGACCAGCGTGTCGCTCGCCCCGACCATGAAGACCGAGCCCAGAGCTCCTCCCGTGGAGGTCGTGAAGGCGCCGGCGAGCGGGAACGCCCCGGTCGCTTCGACGAAGTCGCCAAAGCCTGTACCGGCGGAATCGGAGATGTCCGACCCGGCGGGCGGGGGGAAGGGATTGGTGGCGAAGCCGTTGGGGCCGGTGGCGCCCGGGTTCGGGTTGCCGCCCACGCAGCACTGCACCTGGCCGGTGGCGGTGATGTAGAGCGTCTCACTAGGCGTCACAGTGATGTAGGAAGGCAGTGTGCCTCCCCCGCCTGTGCTCAAAGGCGCCGAGCTGAGGCCGGCGGCGAAGATGTCGTCTGTGCCCAGCACGGTCAGAGCCTGAGCGGCTCCGGCCGCGGCCAAGCTCGCTACCGCGGCCATCGCGGCAAGAATACCTAGCTTCATCTCCAACCCTCCGGCGTCAGCGGCAATTCAACCTGAAGTTGAGTCCGCAGTTCGGTAGGTCTGGCAGCTAACAGAAGATTGACACTCGGTCGAGTTTCTATTTTTCTCGCCGTGTTCACGTTTCAGGGACTCGAAAGCTCGGCCGTCATCCCCCTCGCTTCAAGGTTTCGCGGGCGATGACCAGCTGCTGGATCTGGCTAGAACCTTCGTAGATGCGAAAAATGCGGACGTCGCGGTAGAGCCGCTCGATCCCCGCGTCGGCGACGTAGCCCGCCCCGCCGAAGACCTGGACCGCGCGGTCGGCGACGCGGCCGACCATCTCCGAGGCGAAGTATTTGGCAGCCGCCGCCTCCAGGGTCACCTTCGCTCCGCCATCGCGGGCGCGCGCCGCCTCCAGGACCTGCGCCCTGGCGGCCAGCGCCTCGGTCTTCGAGTCCGCGATCATCGCCTGGACGAGCTGGAAGGTAGCGATCGGCTGGCCGAACTGGTGGCGCTCGGAGGCGTAGGCGACCATATCGGCGATGAGCCGCTCGGCGACCCCGACGCACACCGCGGCGATGTGGAGGCGGCCGCGGTCGAGCACCTGCATGGCGATCCTGAAGCCCTGGCCCTCCTCGCCGAGCCGGTTCTCGGCTGGAACCTCGACGCCGTCGAAGACCACATCGCAGATGTGGGCGCCGTGTTGGCCCATCTTGCGCTCGGGCCGGCCGACGCTGAGCCCGGACGTCGGCCTGGGCACCAGGAACGCGCTGATCCCGTCGGCGCCCTTCTTGGCCGGATCGGTGCGGGCCATGACCGTGAAGAGGCCGGCGAGATCGGCGTTGGTGATGAAGCGCTTAGTCCCGGTGAGACGATAGGCCTCCCCGGCCCGCTCGGCGCGCGTGGCGAGCGAGGCCGAGTCCGAACCCGCGCCCGGTTCGGTCAGGGCGAAAGAGGTGATGATTTCGCCGCTTGCGATCTTGGGGAGCCAGCGCGCCTTCTGGGCCTCGGAGCCGAACATGACGAGGCCCTGGCTGCCGATGCCCACGTTGGTGCCGAAGGCGGAGCGGAAGGCGGGGCTGGCCCGACCGATCTCCATGGCCGCCAAGCACTCCTCCTCCATGGAAAGGCCGAGCCCGCCCCATTCTTCCGGTATGGAGAGGCCGAAGAGTCCCAGTGCGCGCATCTCGCCGATGATCGTCTCGGGTATGGCGTCGGCTTCGGCGACCTCGGCCTCGATCGGGCGAAGGCGCTCGGCGACGAAGCGGCGGATGCCGGAAAGCAGCGCCTCTCTGGTTTCGGCATCGAGCGCCATGGTCCCCTCGCCTCCTCTTGGCCCTCTCCTTGGCCCCCGCGCGCTTGCGCATTGGGTCGCGAGCCCGCATCAGGCCTCTAGACCCATCAAAGGGAGAGCGGAATGGACGGAAGCGAGGGGCAGGCGCCGTGGACCCCGGTTGAGATCCAGTCCGGCGAATGGGCCGGATGGCGCCTGTGGAGCTCCGATCCTTTCGAATTCCTGGCCGGCCCCTTCTACGCCAGGGAGACGGCGGACGGGACGAGGGTCTGCGCCTTCCGCGCCGAAGCCAAGCACATGAACGGCGGCGGCGCCATGCACGGCGGGGCTCTGCTCACCTTCGCCGATTATGCCCTCTTCGTCATCGCCGACCCCGACCTCGAAGGATCGGGCTCGGTCACCGCCCAGCTCGACGGCCAGTTCATCGACGCCGCGCGCGAGGGCGAGCTCATCGAGGCGAGGGGCGAGGTGGTGCGCGCCGCCGCCTCGCTGATCTTCATCCGGGGCCTCGTCACCGCCGCCGGACGGCCGGCCCTGGCGTTCTCGGCGATCGTCAAGAAGACCAGACGCGGATAAGGGCTTGGCCCCCTTCCCCGCCCTCTCGGTCCTGGACCTTTCACCGGTCACGCTCGGCGGGACCCAGGCCCAAGCGGTGCGCGCCACCCTCGAGGTCGGCCAGGCCGCCGAGAGACTGGGCTACCGGCGGTTCTGGATGGCCGAGCACCACTCCATGGCCCAGATCTCCAGCGCCTGCCCCGAGGTGCTCATCGCCGCCCTTTCGCAGCGCACTTCGACCATCCGCCTGGGATCGGGTGGGGTGATGCTCCCCAACTATTCGCCATTGAAGGTCGCCGAGACCTTCATGGAGCTGGAGGCGCTCGCCCCTGGGCGCATCGATCTGGGGATCGGGCGCGCGCTCGGGGCCGACGGCAGGACCGGCGCGGCCCTGCGCTCGGCCGGCTCGGAGGCCTTCCCGCGCTGGTTCGCCCTCCTCAACGCTTGGCTTCTCGACGCCGCCGGCAAGGAGCCGTTCCCTTCCGGCCATTCCCTGAGCGGCATCCGGGCCAGTCCTTCAGGCCCCTCCCATCCCGACCTTTACATGCTGGTCTCCTCGGAGGAGAGCGCCGCCTTCGCCGGAGCGGCGGGGGTGGGCATGGTGTTCGCCGAGTTCATCGCCAGGCGCGAGGCCGCACCCGCGATCGCCGCCTACCGCGCCGCCTTTGCGCCCTCGCCGTTCCGCAGCGAGCCCATCGCTGCCGCCGCCCTCATCGCCTTCGCCGCCGAGAGCGCGGAAGAGGCGGTGAGGCTGGATGGGCCAAGGCGCGCCTCTAGCCTAGCGTTTCTCGAAGGGCGGACCGAGCGGTTTTCCTCTCTGGAGGCGGCCGAGGCGTTCCTGAAGGAGCACGCAGGCGATCCGCTGCTGGAAGGGGTCATCGCCCGCAGTCTCACCGGCGAAGCCTCGCAGGTTCGCGCCGCCCTCGCCGGGAAGGCCAAGCGGATGGGCGCGGACGAACTCTTCGTGATGTCCACCGGCCCGGATCTGAGGTCCCGCATCCGCTCGCTGGAGCTGATCGCGGGGCGCTGACTCGAAACGGCCAGAGGCGCTATTTCGCCATCTCCAGGGTGATCCGCTCGACATTGCGCACGCTGCGGTACGGCTTGAGATCTCCCGCGATGACGAGGCGCAGCGGGCCTTCGCGGGGAGGAAGCGGCGCGCCGTCTTCGTGGTCGGCGAGGATCACCGCGCCTTGGTGGAGTTCGGCGTTGGTCTCGGCGAGGGAGAGCACAGCCGCAAAGCCGTCCTTGCCGGCGACCACGACGTAGTCGCGCATGGCCGCGCCGTGGAGCATCGGCCCAGATGGCGCGCCGGCGAGGCGCAGAACCCCCGCGAGAGTCGGGCCGTCGTAGGCAATCGCTTTTGGGCCCGGCGTCTTCACCTCCGAGCGAGGCAGGTCGGCGAGATCCTTGGCCGAGAGGACGAGCGCCTTTCCGTTGAGGCCGATCACCGTCAGGTCGGCCGCCGAGGCGAGGGCCGGGATGAGGACGAAGGCCAAGACGACGAGCAGCGCGCGGAGCATGGCGATCAGACCCCCGCGCTCGCCGAGGGCCGGGCCTTCATCGCCTCGAGCCAGCGGGCGAGATGGGCGAGCCCCGGATCGGGCTCGAATCGGACCATGCGGGAAAAATCGAGGCCGATGAAGAGCACTCCATCGGCCATGCTGATGCGGTCGGCGGCGATCCATTCGCTCTCCTCAAGGCGGCGGTCGAATGCCTTCAGCGCCCGCTCCGCACCCGCCCGGTTGGCGGCGGCGATCTCCGGGACCTGCTTTTCCAAAGCCGCGAGGGCCGGATGGGCGTGGCGCACGGCCATCATCAAGGGCGTGGCGGCGGTCATCTCGGCGCGGCGCAGCCACATCTCGAAGAGAGCCTGCTCCTTGGGCGTGCGGCCGAAGAGGTTGGGTTCGGGGTGAAGCGCCTCGAGATAGCGGCAGATGGCGATCGACTCGGTGACGGTGGTCCCATCCTCCATGGTGAGGGCCGGCACATTGGGGGCCCCTGCCATGGCGAGGTACTCAGGAGTCCTGTGCTGGCCGCCAAAGAGATCGACGTCGACGACCTCGATTCCTCCCGGGATCCCGCTATCCCCTACCGGTATCCCCTTCTCGGCCATGAACCAGCGCACCCGCCGAGGATTGGGCGCGCGGCGGGAATCGTAGAGCTTCATGGGCGCTTCTCCTTGGCCGCCACCATAGCGCGCGGGGCCGTTCCGGCGAGACTGATTTGGCTTTGGGGCGGGCCGAGTTCGGCGACGAGGTCGCTGCGGCCCCAGACCTTGGCGAGCGCGGAGGTGATGGCGGCGGCGCTCACTGCGATCGCCCGGTTGGTCTTGCCGTCATAGACGAACGCCCCGGCGAGCGAGGCGGCGTTGCCATCGAAGATGACTCCGATCAGCCGGCCTTGCGCGTCCACAACCGGTCCTCCGGAGTCGCCTCCCAGCACGTCGTTGGTGGTCTCGAAATCGAGCACGGTGGCGGGATCGGGCATGGCCCTCCAGGCGGCCGGCAGAGCGCCCGCCGACGCTTCGCGATAGAGGTCGGCCAGCCGCGTGAAGGCCTTGCCGAAGCCCTCCGAGCCATCAGCGCCGGGGGTGCGCGCCACCCGCCCGTAGCTCAACCGAGGGCTGAGGGTCGCCTCGGGATATGCCCTCCCCTCGCCGGCGGCGCCCCTGACGGCGGCGATCCGGGCCCCGGACGCCTCCTCGGGCCCTACGACATCTTCAATGAAGAGGGTCCGCACGGCGTGGAAGAGCGGCGCGTTGCGGCGCACGAAGGCGATGAGCGGATCCTCCGAGGCGGCGATCGCCGCCTCTCCGCCGCGCCACAGCGAGAGCCGGAACGCCGGATCGGCGAGCCTGCTGCCAGCGACCAGGCTCTTGGCGAGGCTGCCGGGACTCTGGGCGCCGAGCAAAGGATCGGCGACCGCGCCCAACGCGCGCCTGGCATGGACGAGCCAGGCCTCGATCTCCAGCTCCTCAAGGGCCGGATCCACCTTGACCGGCGCGGCGAGCGCCTCCTCGATCCCCGGCAGAAGCTCATCGGCGTATTGCGGAGGCCGATCGGCCTGGCTTCGCGTTCGCGCCTCCGCGGCGCCGACAAGGATCCTGGCGTAGGTGAAGAGCCGCGAATAGCCGCCGGGGTCCTCAGCCAATTCAAGCCACATCGGATATTGCGCTCGGAACGCCTTGTCGGCCGAGGCGGCTTCGCCCCACGGCGCGCCCAGGCGCCGCAAAACCAAAGGATCACGGCGGAGAGCGGCTTCGAGGCCCTGGTCCTCGGCCTTGCGCCGATTGATGAGGTCGGAGGCGCGAAGCGCGCGGAGCTGGCCGGCGAAGAGCTTCTTGTCGTTGCCGGCGGCGTAGAGCGCCCATTCGGCGGACTGGCGATGAGGCGGATCCATCGCCGCGAAGCGCTGCAGCCGGGAAAGGAGATCGGCGGCATCCCTCTCTTCGAGGGGCAGGGCGACATCACGTTGGCTGGCGAGCTCGCCCGCGGTGAGCGTGCGCTGGCTTGCGCCCGGGCTGCCGGCGACGAAGCTCGCCTCGCCCTCGATGGGCGGGGCGCTCGACCAGGAGAGGAAGTCGCTCGTGGCGGCCGGGGCGTCGGCCGAAAAGAGGCGCAGGAAGGCGAAGTCGAGCGCGGTGCGCGGGAAGGCGAAGTTGGCCGCCTCGCCGCCGAAAAAGGCGAGCGAAATGGGCGGGGCGAGGACGAGGCGGACATCGCTGAAGACACGGTAGCGATAGATCTCGAACTTGCGCCCGCCGTAGAGGCTGACCGGCTCGCATCGGAATTGGCCGACGGCGGCGCAAGCAGCCTTTTCGGCGTCGGCCAGAGCCTCGGTGCGGGCGGCCTCGAGAGCCTTTCCACGCAGGCCTACCGAGGCGGCGGCCATCGCCCCGCTCGCATCGGCGACGCCATCAAGGACCTCGGCGGTGAGCCCCGGGCATTTCTTTGGGCTCGGCGCGCCCTTCAGCCCAAACCCCTCCGCCACGAGATCGCCTCTCGGCTCCGAAAGATCCTCCTCGCATTCGATGACGCAATGCTCATCGGTGATGAGAAGGCCTCGGGGCGAGACGATCGCGCCGGAGCATCCGGAGGAGAGGCGCGCCGAAGCACCCTCGAGATGGGAGAGCCAGGTCGGCGCGAGATCGACATCGAGGCTCCGGCGAACAAGAGCGGTCGGAGGCTCATCGAAGGGGAAGAAGCCCTCCGCGGCGAACGCGGGCGCGCCGGCGGCGGCGAGCAGGAGAAGCAGGAGAAGAGCCGGTCCACGCCTTGACGCTCCAAGGCGCCCTCGCGCACAAGCCCCGCCAACAGAGGCCCGGCGACAATGCGAGGAAGCGATGGCGGAGATCCGCTTCGACGGCAAGGTGGCGATCGTGACCGGGGCCGGCGGAGGGCTGGGACGCGCCCACGCCCTGGAGCTGGCCCGGCGAGGGGCCAAGGTGGTGGTCAATGACCTGGGCGGCTCGGTCGACGGCTCCGGCAGCTCTTCGACGGCGGCGGCCAAGGTGGTGGAGGAGATCAAGGCGGCGGGCGGCGAGGCGATCGCCAACGGCTCCTCAGTCACCGACGATGCGGGCGTCGCCCGCATGGCCGCCGACGCGATGGACGCCTGGGGTCGCATCGACATCCTGATCGCCAACGCCGGGGTGCTGCGCGACAAGTCCTTCTCCAAGATGGAGATGGCCGACTTCGAGTTCGTCCTCAACGTCCACCTCATAGGAACGGTCAAGACCGCCAAGGCGGTGTTCGAGACCATGAAGGAGCAGAACTACGGACGAATCGTCGTGACCACGTCCTCCTCAGGTCTCTACGGCAATTTCGGCCAGACCAACTACGGGGCGGCCAAGCTCGGCATCATCGGCTTCATGAACACCCTCAAGCTGGAGGGAGCGAAGTACAACATCCACGTCAACGCCATCGCCCCGGTGGCCGCGACCAGAATGACCGAGGACCTGATGCCGCCCGAAATGTCGGCGAGGCTCTCGCCCGAGCATGTGACGCCGGGGGTGGTGTTCCTGGCCTCTGAGGAAGCCCCCAGCGGATCCATCCTCGCGGCCGGCGCCGGCGCCTTCGCCCTCGTCCGCATCGTGGAGACCGATGGCGTCTTCCTCACCGAGGCGAGCGCCGAAGGCGTGCGCGACGCCTGGCCCAGGATCTCCGAGGAGGCCGGCCAGAGAGCCTACGTCACCGGGGGCGAGCAGACCCAGAAGTTCTTCCGCAAGATGAGCGGAGGGTGAGGGCAGTTCAACATCGCACGCTCTCGATGTGTCCGGCCTCGCCATAGGAGAGCAGCCCTCGATCGCGCGTCATGACGCTGTAGCCGAACGTGCGCGCCGTCGCCGCAATGATCCGATCCGCCGGATCGCGCGGAGGTTCGCCCGGGAGAAATGAGGCGGCGATGAGAACTGCGGGCGGCATGGCCGCAAGGGCCACTCCGGTGTCGAGGAGGTCGCCAAACCAGTCGGGGGCTGATCGGCTGAGAGTAAGACGGCCGCGGGAGATGAGCATACCCAGTTCCCACGCGCTGATCGGAGAAACAAGCGCCTCGCCGGACGCGGCGGTGTTGAGCAATTCCATCAAGTCCGCGGGCAGGGCCCCTTCAACGAACCAGAGTATAGCACAGGTGTCGAGCAGTAGGGGCCGCTCGATCACTTTTCGGCATCCCAGATCTCGCCGGTCGGCTCGGTCGGATCGAAGCCGGGAGCGAATCGTATCGATCCGCCCAGCTTGGCTCGAACTCGATCGGCCAGACCCCCTCCGCTATCCTTCGCGGGCGGGTGCATCTGGGATTTTGGCGATTCAGTTCGGTGAAACACCAGTCGTCGGGCCGAGACATCTACCCGCTCCGTCCGATAACCGGCGTCGAGCCAGACCCGGGTCATAGGATTGTTGCTTGGATTGTTGCTCCACCAAGCGGGATGATTCTGCGCTTTCGGGGGTAAGGCGAATCCGATGACCGATTCGATTTCCTCAAAGCGCATCGGCGTCTCTTCGGCGGAACGTGAGCGAAGGAACACGCCAAGGGGTTCATATTTCGACATGGTTCTTTCCATCGCTAAATTGTTACACACATTCACTATGTAGCCTATATTGCACCCACCTGCACCCATACGCTAACCCACTATCATGAGTCCCTTCGCGAAACCGCTTGCGCGCGGCGAAGCGACGGGTTCTCATCTTCTGCTGGCGAGGCGCCGACAAAAGAGGTCAGACCAAAGGTGAAGGCCGCCGCCCATCGACGCCTCTCCCTGATCAACCTTGTCGCCTTTTCCGCGCCGAGCGTCTCGGTAGGCGCCTTGGCGGTGGCCCTCAGCGTCTACCTTCCCCATTACTATGCCGCCCAGCTCGGCCTGACCCTCACCATGGTGGGCGTCTCCTTCATGTCAGTGCGCCTGGGCGACATGTTCCTCGACCCGGTGCTAGGGCTCCTGATGGATCGGACCAGGTCCCCTCTGGGCCGCTATCGGCTCTGGCTCGCCGCTGGCGCGCCGCTTCTGATGGCGGCGGTCTTCATGCTCTTCGATCCGCCCGGCAGGGTCACCCGGCTCTACCTCGTCCTTTGGCTACTCGCCTACTACGTCGGACTTTCGGTGGTCTCGCTCTCGCAGGCGGCCTGGGCCTCGGGCGTCGCCGGCCGCTACAACGAGCGCTCCCGCGTCTTCGGCATCCTGCAGGTGGTGGCGACCTTGGGCGCGGCGAGCGTTCTGCTTCTGCCCGCGGTGATGGACAAAGGGGCGGGCCGCAGCGGTGGCGGGGTGGGCGCCATGGGCTGGTTCGTCGTCGCCGCCATTCCGATCGGCGTCGCCTTCGCGCTTGCGACCACTCCGGAGAAGGTCGTCTCCGACCTCCAAGGCGAGCGTTTCGGCCTGCGCGACTATCTGGAGATGATCCTTCGGCCGGACATGCGGCGGATTATCCTGGCCGATTTCTGCCTGGCGCTGGGACCGGGCTGGATGAGCGCGCTCTACCTCTTCTATTTCCACGATGCGCGCGGCTTTTCCTACAAGTCGGCCTCGACGCTCCTGATGATCTACATCGCCGCCGGCGTGATCGGGGCGGGGTCGCTCGCCTGGCTCGCCACCAAGATCAGCAAGCACCGCACGATGATGGTGGCGAGCACCGGCTATTCTCTTGGCCTCATCGCGCTCCTCGCCCTTCCCAAGGGCGCCTACCCGCCCGCCGCCGCCCTGATGTTCGCTCTGGGATTCCTCGCCGCCGGCTTTCCCCTGCTCGATCGGGCCATGGTCGCCGACGTCGGCGACGCGGTGCGGCTGGAGCAGGGCAAGAACCGCATCTCGCTGCTCTACGCCATGATCACCACCACCCAGAAGGTGGCCAGCGCCGGAAGCATCGGGCTCTCCTACGTGCTGCTGGGCGCGATCGGCTATCAAGCCAAGGAAGGCGCGGCCAACACCGTCGGCGCGATCCATGGCCTGGAGCTCGTCTACCTCATCACCCCGGTGGTATTCGTGATGCTGGGGGGCGCCTGCTACATCGGCTATCGCCTGGATTCCAAGCGCCACGCCGAGATCCGCGCCAGGCTCGACCTATTCGACATCGCCGAGGACGCTCCTTCCGAAGACGAGGCGAGCGCGCTCCCGCTCGCCAGCTCGGGTTGAAGATTGCTTAGAGGGGAAAATCCATGACCGCCGCTCCCGAAGCCCTCACGGCCGCTCCCACCCCCGTCGCCAAGCGGCTCTCCATGGGCACGATCACGCCCTTCTCGGCGCCGTGGATCCCGCTCGCCGGAGCGCTCCTGGTCATCGCAGTCTACGTTCCGCGGTTCTACGTCGGCCTGGGCGTCAGTTTCGTGGCCGTGGCGCTGGCCATCCTGGTGGTGCGGCTGATCGACATCTGGTTCGATCCGGTTCTCGGCATCTTGATGGATCGCACCCGAACGCCCATCGGCCGATTCCGGCCTTGGGTGATCGCCTCCGCGCCCGTCCTGATGGTGGGGCTGTGGCGCCTTCTGGTCACCCACGGCCATCCCAGCGTCGTCGACCTGGCGGTCTGGATGCTGGTGAGCTACCTCGGCTACTCCATCCTCAATCTGGGCCTCTCGGCGTGGTCGACCCATGTCGCCCAGAGCTATCACGAGCGCTCCCGCCTGTGGGGCTGGACCCAGGGCTTGGCCGTGCTGGGCTCGATCGGCCTCCTGGCCGTCCTGCCGCTCGTCACCCACCGCAAGATCGTCCTGGGCCACCAGTCGAGCATGGGGACGATCGGCTGGATCCTGGTGATCGCGGTCCCGATCGCCATCGCCATCTGCGTCCTCTTCATCCGCGACTCCGGCGGCGCGGGCCAAGCCCGCGCCCGCTATGGACTTTCGGACTGGTGGAGCGCGATCAAGCGTCCGACCATGCGGCGGCTCATGCTGGCCGACCTCACCTTGACCCTGGGGCCGGGCACCACGGCTCCGCTCTATGTGTATTTCTTCCACGACGCCAAAGGTTTCGCCATCATCGACGTCGGCTTCCTGCTCATCTTCTACATCGGCGCGGCGCTCGTCGGCGCACCCTTCTGGGGCCGGGTCGCGCACCGGTTCGGCAAGCATCGGACGATCCAGATCGCCTGCGTCGCCTATGCGGTGAACCAGACCATCCTCATGGTCCTTCCCCGAGTGCACCCTGGCTACACCCTCCTCAACGCGCTCCCCACCGCGATCTGGATGTTCCTCGTCGGCTTCTGCGCCAGCGCCTTCCTCCTGCTCGTCCGGGCGATGGTCAACGATGTCGCCGACGAGGTGCGCCTGGAGCAGGGGCACGACCTCACCTCGCTGCTCTTCTCGATGGTCACCACCACGTCCAAGATCGGCGTGGCGATCACCGTTTCGGTGGTGTTCCCGATCCTGCAGTGGGCCGGCTACAACGGCGCGCCCGGGGCGGTGAACACGCCCCACGCCATCTTCGCCCTGGAGATGTGTTACCTCTTCGCGCCCATCGTCCTCGTCTTCGTCGGCGGGGCGATGTTCTTCGGCTACAAGCTGGATTCGGCCCGGCACGACGCCATCAGGGCCGCCCTCGAAGCGCGAGGGACGACCGCCGGCTGAGCTAGTTCGCCAGCCGTCGCGCCAGCTTCTCGAAGATCCTCGCCGAGGCGCTCGCCGGATCGACGGCGGCGGGCGGGCGGCCCTCGTCGGCTCCGATGCGAAGGGCGATGTCGAGCGGAATCTCGGCGAGGAAGGGGACCTTCAGGCGCGCCGCCTCGGCTTTCGCCCCTCCCCGGCCGAAGATCGGGATCGGCGCGCCGGAATTTGGATCGGCGAAGAAGGCCATGTTCTCGATCACGCCCAGAATCGGAACCGGCGGGTGCATCTTGGAGAACATCGCCGCGGCGCGCCGGGCGTCGATGAGGGCGATCTCCTGGGGCGTGGAGACGATGACGACGCCGTCCACGGCGAGCTTCTGGACCAGGGTCAGGTGAATGTCGCCGGTGCCTGGCGGCAGGTCGACGACCAGGACGTCGAGCGGCGCGGCCTCGCTCCCCCAGCGCACGTCATCGATCATCTGGCGGACCGCCGACGACGCCATGGGTCCGCGCCAGATCATCGCCGACCCCTCCTCGACGATGAAACCGATCGACATGGTCTTGAGGCCGAACGCCTCGATGGGCTCGAGCTTGCCCTCACGGTACTCGGGCTGATGATCGATGCCGAGCATGCGCGGGGCCGAGGGACCGTAGATGTCGGCATCGAGGAGGCCGGTCGAAAGCCCCAGGCCCCTGAAGGCGCAGGCGAGGTTCACCGCCACCGTCGATTTGCCGACGCCCCCCTTGCCGCTGGCGATGGCGATCACCCGCCGGACGCCGGGAAGCTTTTCGGGCGGCGGCATGGCGTCGCGCCGGGCGCGCGGATCGGTCTGGACCTCGGCGCCGCGCCTCACCCTCGACGTTCCCGGCCCCTGCGGCTTGGCGGCGGAAGTGAGCACGACCTGGGCCCGATCGACGCCTGGAAGGGCGGCGAGCGCCCGCTCGGCGGCATCGCGAACCGGCGCGTAGGCCGCCGTCTGGTCAGGCGGAACTTCGAGGATGAAGCCGACCCGGCCCGACCTTTGGCTGAGCGCCTGGACCAGACCGGCCGCGGCCAAGCCCTTGCCGCTCGCCGGATCGATGACGCCATCGAGGGCGGCGAGGATCGCCGCTTCATCATAAGCTTCGGCCATGGCCATTCGCCTCGAGCTTCGCCGTCCCCAAGCTCCTAACCGCAGATCAGCCCTCGGCGAAATAGGTCTCGGAGACGGCCGGGAAGGCGCGGGCGCGGACATCTTCGGCGTAGGCTTTGGCGGCGGCGGCGATGCCGCCGCGCAGGTCCGCATATCGGCGCACGAACTTCGGCGTCCAGGCGAAGAGTCCCAGCATATCTTCTGTGACGAGAATCTGTCCGTCGCATCCGGCCGAGGCCCCGATGCCGATGGTCGGGACCGGGACCAGGCCGGTGATCTCGCGCCCGAGCGCCTCGGCGACGCCCTCCACGACGATCGCGAAAGCTCCGGCCTCGGCGGCGGCGCGCGCCTCAGCGATTGCGGCCGCCCATTCCGACTCCACCCGACCGCGGGCCCGGAACCCTCCTTCCATCAGCACCGCCTGGGGCCTCAAGCCGACATGGCCGATGACCGGAATGGCGCGATCGGTGAGATAGGCGATGGTCGCCGCGACCGACGGACCGGATTCGAGCTTCACCGCCTGGGCGCCGGTCTCCTTGAGAAGCCGCGCGGCATTGGCGAAGGCGTCCTGGGGCGACGCCTCATAGCTGCCGAAAGGCATGTCGACGGCGACGAGCGCGCGCCGGCTCGCCCGCATCACCGCCGCGCCGTGGAGGCTCATCATCTCCAGCGTGACCCCGACGGTGTTGGGAAGGCCGTGGAGCACCATGCCCACCGAGTCCCCGACCAGGATGATGTCGCAGATCTCGTCGAGAATCTCGGCGATCGGCGCGGTGTAGGCGGTGAGAGCCACGATCGGGGTCTTGCCCTTGCGCGCGGCAATCTGGCGAGGCGTGATCCGCTTCACCTGATCTTGTCTGTGAGCTGACACGTTCAGATCCGCCTTTTTCCTGGATTTTTTAGAATTCCCGCACCACGCGGCTGATCGCAAAGCCGATCGCGACCACGGCGGCGGCGGTCGACATCCAGAACATTTCGCCGTTTAGCGGAAAGCCGGCGGGGAGGAAACGCGCCTGGGCGATGGCGGAGAAATGCGCTTCGAGGCCGCCGCCCGGTCCAAGGCCGGCGATGAGAGGCCGCATTTGCGCCAGCCGCCCTCCCAGCGCCGAGGCAGCGACCTGCCACACGACCACGAGGCCCCCGGCGACGCCGAGGCCGCCGATCAAGAGCCGCCGAAGGCCGAAATCGCGGGTGAGCCGTTCATCCAGTCGGGCTGTGAAATATTCGGCGTCGGCGAACGCCGGCGCTTCAGAGAAGAGCCGCTCCAGCCGCGCCTCGAAGCTCCGCTCAGGCATGAGCCGCCTCTTCGTCCTCGATCGCTCCGCCGCCCGCCAGACGGCGTCTGAGCCGAGTAAGACCACGTTTGACATGGGATTTGACCGTTCCAAGCGGCGCATTCAAGGCGGCCGCCGCCTCCTGGTGCGAAAGCCCCGCCCCGAAGGTGAGGCCGATGACCACCCGCTCGACAGCGGGAAGGCCCTGCAAGGCGGCGTCCAAATCGATCCTCGCCTCGATGCCGCGTCCCTCAGGGCCGACCGAATCTCCCTCCGCGAGCATGGCCTTGGCGAACCGCTCTTCGCGCCGCAGTCGGCGCACATAAAGGCGGCCGGCGATCCGCTTGACCCAGGCCTGGAACGCGCCGTCGCCCCGGAACTCGCCGATCTGCTGAAAGGCGATCACGAAGGCGTCCTGGGCGAGGTCGTCGGCGAGAGCGGGCTCGGCGCCCATGCGTCGGAGCAGGGCGCGCACCGCCGAGGCGTGCCGGCGGGCGAGTTCGCCGAAGGCGGTCCTGCCGCCCGTCGCGGCGAGCGCCACGAGCTCCAGATCGTGGGCCGAAGCCGGCTCGGTCGCCGTCTCCACCATCGGCGCGCCTCTCAGGCGGGGCCTAAGAGGCCGCCGACTGCTTGCGCTTGGTCGCCCAGAGGATGAGGTAGGCGACTCCGATCAGGCCCGGAATGGCGCCCACCCCGGCGACCACCCCGCCGGTGATGTCGGCGGCGATCGCCGAGGCGTTCCACAGACCGAACCACAGCCCCCAGCCGACCGCGCAGAGTCCCAAGCCGACGGCGACCAGAACGAGGCCGCGGCGCAGATCGTGCTCGGCGGTCGGCGCGCCCCCAGCCCCCGACCAGGGCGGACTGGGTTGCTGCAGGGCGGCGATGAGCTCGGGGGGCACCGGCTGGCCCTTCTCATAGGCCGTGCGCAGGGTCTCGTGCATGCGCGCTCGGTCGCGCGACTTCAGCCACACCGGCACGATGATGACCGCGCCCAGCCAGACCCAGAAAACGATTCCGAGGATCGTCCCCGTGAGATCTCGAATCCACATCGGCGTCTCCGTCTCTCCGACGCACCGGCCCCAGCGCCCGCGCCGTTCATGAGTATAGAGGAGGCGAGATGCGCTCTTGGATGCGCATCGCGAAGTGAAATCTTCTTAACGTCATCGCCTCTTCTGCGCCGCCTCGCCTCCGAGCGGCCGGACGCCCGGCTTTTGCCTATCGATTTGCCAGGATCTCCAAGCGACCGCCGTCCAAGCCGATGGCGACCGTCGTCAGCTCGGCAGGCAAGCAGACTTGGCTCAGAACCGCCCGGCAGGCCTCCAGCGGCCGACGGGCGCCCTCCGCAGCGAGGAGAAGCCATCTCTCGCCTGCAGGAGTCGCCGACACCCCCTTTCGCGTCATGGGTTCGATCTTCCCGAGCAGCGCCTGGGCCAAGTCGAAAAGACTGCCCGGATCGATCCCAGTGTTGTGGATGAAGCCGACCGCCTGGGAGGCGCCTCGCGCCTCAAGGAGGCGCAGGCGGACCTCGTTGCCGTGGATCATCTCGGCGAGGTCGAACTTCGCCCCAGCGTGGCCGAGGCATTTCCGCAGCCGCTCTTCGATCGCCTGGGCGGTCCTGGCGGGAAGCCGGATAGGGGCGGTGCAAGACAAAAACGCCCAGACGCCGGTCGAGTCCTCGGCGAGCGCCGCCTTCCTGAAGCCGGCCAGAAGGCGCAAGGCGACCTTATCGAAGCGGAGACGAGCCTTGGCGAGCACGGCCGATTCCACGCCGAGGATCTCGATCGCGACCCGCCTCCCCGAGATCGTCAGCCATGCGTCCGGCGGCCCTTCGCCTGCTTCCCACCAGCCCGAAAACCGCTGCGCGAGGAGATCGAGGCGTGCCTCATACATGCCCTTAATCTCGGGGCGGTCGATCACGCGCGGCTCTTGTCGAGGTTGGCCTTGTCGCCGAAGCCGGGAGACGCGGTGCGCACCTCGAGGCTCTGCGCACATCAGGCAAGGTCTCGCCGCCGTTCGAGTTCGGCCTCGCTGGGTTCGGCGCGCTGGAACGTCCCGGTCCGCACCTCGCCCTCGGGTCGGTAGCGGGCGAGGATCACTCCGCTCGTAAACGGTTTCGCTTCGAGGAGCTTCAGCGCGCCGGGCACGACGCCCTCTCCGAAGAGCCGCTTGCCGCGACCCAACAGCACCGGAAAGGTGAGAAGCGTGAATTCGTCCACCAGCCGATGCTTCCAGAGCGTCTGGAGAAAGTCTCCCGAGCCCTGGACCAGGAGGTCAGCCCCCTCCCCCGCTTTGAGGGCCTCTAAAGCCGTAACCGCGTCGGGCTCGAGCAGATGGCTGTTGCGCCCGCCCAACGTCGGCTTCGAACGCGAAGCGACGTACTTGGCGACGTCATTGAAGAGGGCGGCGATAGGGTCCTTGGGATCGGTGACATTGGGCCAGTGGGCCGCGAAGATATCATAGGTCTTGCGGCCGAGGAGCAGCTCGAAGGGCGAGGCGAAAACATCGCCCATGGCGCCCCCCAGCGCTGCATCGAAATAAGGCGCCGTCCAGCCGCCGAAGCGGAAGCCAGCGGTCGGATCCTCCTCCGGCCCGCCCGGCGACTGCATCACGCCATCAAGACTCACGAATGCCGAGGCGATGATCCTGCGCATGAAGGCTCCTGGGAGAACGGCGGGGCCGGAGCGGCCGAAAATAGTCGATGCCGGTTTACGGGGTCAGAAATTCGATACGATCACCGGTCGCCAGGACCACGTTCGTCGGCTCCTCCTGCAGCGAGATTTCGGAGAAAGTGCGCGCTAGGCCTGCGCGGGCGACCGCCCGCCGCTCACTTCGGCGACGCTTGACAAGTCTCAAGGGGCAAGTTGACACATCTGAGGCTGCCGCGAACTCCCGGGCTGACCTGCGTGAGCGAGAAGCCGTGCGAGTCGTCCGGCGGAAATGACCCGATGAGGAAGTCCGATGACGGCTCATGAGCAGTCCCCCGCCGAAGTAAAAGAGCGGGTGGACCTTCCCCGCGTCTCGACCGGCAACGAGGGCCTCGACGATATTCTGGGGGGCGGCTTCGACGCCGATCGCCTTTACCTCCTCGAGGGACGGCCCGGAACGGGCAAGACCACGGTCGCGCTTCAATTCCTTCGCGAGGGCGCGCGCAAGAATGAGCGGGTTCTCTACATCAGCCTCGCGGAGACCAGGCGCGAGCTGGAACTGGTCGCCAAGCGGCATGGCTGGTCCCTCGCCGGGGTCGAGATATTCGAATTGGTTCCACCGGAGGCGACTCTCGATCCGGAACGTGAGCTCACCGTCTTCCATCCGGCCGAGATGGAGCTGAACGAAACGACCAACCTGATCTTCAAGGAAGTGGAGCGGACGAACCCCGCACGGGTCGTTCTCGACAGCCTCTCCGAGTTGCGCCTCCTTGCCCAAAGTCCGCTCCGCTATCGGCGGCAGATCCTGGCCTTGAAGCACTTCTTCACCAGCCGAAAGTGCACGGTGGTGCTGGTCGATGATCTTTCCAGCACAAAGGAGGATCTGCAGCTTCATTCGATCGTCCATGGCGTGGTGGTGCTCGAGCAACTCGCCATCGAGTATGGCGGCGAACGGCGTCGTCTACGCGTCATGAAGATGCGCGGCATTGCGTTTCGTGGCGGCTTTCACGACTTCACGATCCAGACCGGCGGGATCACGATATTCCCACGATTGGTCGCCGCCGAGCACCACAAGACGTTCGACGGCGAGCCCATCCCCAGCGGCAATGCCGAGCTCGACCAGCTCTTGGGGGGCGGCCTGGATCGGGGCACAAACGCGCTCCTCATCGGCGCGGCCGGGGTCGGCAAGTCGTCGCTGGCGCTGACCTACGCCATCGCCGCCGCAGAGCGCGGCGAGCACGCGGTGTTCTTCGCCTTCGACGAGGGCCGCGGCACGGTCGAAGCGCGCGCACGCACGCTCGGTTTGCCTCTGCAGGAACACGTGGCCTCCGGCCTCATCCGATTCCAGCAGGTCGATCCGGCTGAGTTGTCGCCAGGCGAGTTCGCCGCAAGCGTGCGGCGAAGCGTCGAGGAAGACCACGCCCGCATCGTCGTGATCGACAGCCTGAACGGCTATCTCAACGCCATGCCGGACGAGCGTTTCCTCCTCCTGCAGATGCATGAACTCCTGAGTTACCTGGGACAGCAGGGCGTGCTGACCATCCTCGTGCTGGCCCAGCACGGGCTGGTAGGTCCGATGGATACGCCCCTGGACATCAGCTACCTCAGCGATGCGGTGCTGATGCTGAGGTACTTCGAGCTGGCGGGAACCGTGAAGCGCGCGCTTTCGGTCGTCAAGAAGCGAAGCGGCAATCACGAGCACACGATCCGAGAGTTCCGGCTCGGCAGCTCCGGGATCGCTCTAGGCCCCCCCCTCACCGCATTCAGTGGAATTTTTTCCGGCAATCCGCGTTACTTGGGCGATCAGACACCAAACGTGGCGGACGATGGATAGTGACAAGCGGGATGGTTCTGTTCTCGTCTTCGCACCTATTGGGCGCGACGCGCCGACCACCGCCGATCTGCTCCACAACAACGGGCTCGAGTGCGTCATCTGCCCCGACCTCAACGGGCTGATCACCGAAATCGGCTGCGGCGCTGGCGCAATCGTGCTGGCGGAGGAAGGGCTCTTCGGCAAGGATCTCGCTCCGCTGACCCGATGGGTCTCCGGCCAACCCGCCTGGTCCGATCTCCCTTTCATCGTTCTGACGAGCCGGCACGAGCAGGCGGCCGTGGCGGTCTGGCGGCGCAACCTTGTGAGCGCTCTACGCAACGTCTCCCTGCTGGAGCGTCCAATCAGGCCCATCACCCTCGTCAGCGCGGCTCAGTCGGCGTTGAGGGCGCGCCATCGCCAATATGAGGTGAGGGCGCTGATTAAGGCCCGCGAGCAGGCGGCCCAGGAACTCGAAAGGCTCGTCGTCGAAAGGACGGCCGCGATCGAGGCGGCCAACGATCAGCTTCGCGCCGAGATGGCGCAGCGCGAAAGGATCGAGGAGTCGCTTCTCCAAGCGCAGAAGATGGAGGCGATCGGCCAGCTCACCGGCGGCATCGCCCACGATTTCAACAACCTCCTGATGGTGATCTCCGGCGGTCTCCAAATCCTCGAGCGCCAGACCGATCCCGGCCGGCGTCGCCGACTGATGGAAGGGATGGATCAGGCCGCGCGCCGAGGCGCTGGCTTGACGCGGCAGCTCCTGACCTTTTCGCGCCGCCAGGCGTTCAGGCCCGAACCCGTCGACATCGCCCGTCAGATCGGAGGTATGCGGGAACTGCTCGACCGGAGCCTGAGCGGCGACGTCGATGTCGAATTCGAATTTCCGGATGCACTCTGGCCGGTGCAGGCCAATCCGGGGCAACTCGAGCTTGTCGTGCTCAACCTCGCCGTCAATGCTCGGGACGCCATGCCCAAAGGCGGCACGATCGTCCTGAAAGCCGAGAACCTTCCGAGCCTTGCGGAGGGGGATTTGAAAGGCGACTTCGTGTGTCTGTCGGTGATCGATACTGGCATGGGGATGACCCCGCAGGTTCGGGCGCGCGTGTTCGAGCCCTATTTCACCACCAAGGATGTCGGAAAGGGATCTGGGCTGGGGCTCGCCCAGGTCTATGGATTCGCCGCCCAGTCGCGCGGCGCCGTACGCATTGACTCCGAGGTCGGCCGGGGGACATGCGTCGCTCTCTACCTTCCTAAATCCGATGAGGCGCCGTCGAGCGAGCCGCGTCGGCTGGAAAAGCTTCACGCCGACGGGCGACCCGGGCACATTGCCGGGCGCGTTCTCCTGGTCGAGGACGATGTCGAAGTCGCCGCCCTGGTGAGCGAGATGCTGGGCCAGCTCGGTTACAAAGTGACCTGGGCCTCCGGCCCAGCCGCCGCCCTCAGCGCCCTGGCCAACAGACGGTCGATCGACGTCGTCTTCTCGGACATCATGATGCCAGGGAGCATGAATGGGATCGAACTCGCTCGCGAAATTCGCAGGAAGCGCGCCGGACTGCCCGTCGTGTTGACCAGCGGCTTCGCCGAGGCGTCCGCTCAGGATGCGACGTCCGAGGGAATATGCGTTCTTCCCAAGCCGTTCGGCCTCGAAGAACTCTCCGCCGCCCTGGATGCGGCCACATCGGAACGTGCGATCGCGTGAGGACCTCTCTCCGAACCGCGGCCCGACGCGCAACGATGGGGCGAGCTGTGATCTCTCGTCGCTCGGCCTCGGCGAGCGACCTCGACTCGAAGTCCGTTCCAAGGTTCTCTTGCGCCTGATCGGGGCTGCGCTCGGCAGGCGAAAGGCGAGGAAATCGCCGCCGAACGCCTCGCCGCCCGTCTCGATCAGCAACCCGCCGCGCCGACGCGCGCTATCCCGAAGCAATCGGCCGTCACGCGCAGAGGAAGGGAATGGCTCGCAAGGATGTAAACGTCTTCTGGCTCCGGCCAGGGGAGTATTCGGCTCATCGCGGCCATTCCGTTCTCATCACCGATTCCGGCGGCCAGATCCGCTCGGGCGTCGAGGGAGTCTATTTTCGCGGCACGCGCTTCCTCTCGCGACTGGTGACGAAGGTCGCGGGGGAAGAGCCGGACTTCGCCTCGGCCAATCCGGTCCTGCCGCACCTGCTGACCTCCTACCACCTCGCGCCCTCGCCGGCAGGGGCCGCGGCGGGACCAACGCCGGAGGAAGAGAACTCCGGCGGGGAGATCGCCCAGAAGGCGATCGAGATCCAAGTAAACCGTTTCGCCGGCGGCGGACTCCATTTGGACGTTCATGTCTCCAACCATGGAATGGCCAAGGCCGCAGCCGAGCTTTCCTTCGAGCTCGCCGCGGACTTCGCCGATCTCAGCGAGGCGCAGAGCGGCAAGCGGCGGCAGACCGCGCCGATCGAGGAGGCGTGGACCAATGGCGCCGAGACCGGTGGCGAACTCACCTTCCGATACCGGCATCGCGATCTGGCCCACGCGTGTCTAGTGCGGTTTTCCGGACTGGGCCGTTTCACTCACCAGAAAGGCTTGGTTTGCTGCGCCCTCGAGTTGGACTCCCAGCAGACGCGGACCCTTTCGATCGATGTCGCCCCGGTGTTCTGCGGCGAGCGGATCGAGCCGATCTATGGTTTGGACGGGGCGATCGCTGGCGAGAGTGTTGCCGACGAAGTTCTCCAAGAATGGGAGACGGGCTGCGCGCGATTGCTCGTCTCCAACCCCACCGTGCAGGCGGCCTGGGAGCGCGCCGCCGCCGATCTGGGCGCGCTGCAGCTCCTCGAAGGCGAGGCGGAGGAGCGTTTCACGCCAGCGGCGGGCGTTCCAAAGTACATCGCCCTTTTTGGTCGCGACACCCTCATGGCCGGCCTGCAATCGGCGCTCCTCAACCCGGCGACCCTTCGGGGTTCGATCCGCCTCATCACCAAGTGGAACGCCCAAGCCTACGACGACGCTTACGACGCCCAGCCGGGCCGGGTGTTGCACCAGCGGCAGCTCAGTCCTCTGGCCCTCCTCGGCGAGAAGCCGTTCATCCATTACTACGGCGACTATTCGGCTCCCGGATTGTTCCTTGTCGGCCTCGCCGCAGCGTTCGCCCAGTCAGGCGACAAGGCGTTCTTTCTCTCCATGCGCGAGAAGGCGCTCGCCACCCTCGAGTGGATGGATCGCGATGGCGACGCCGATGGCGACGGCTTTTACGAGTACCAGACCCGCGCCGGCGCAAACGGCACCAAAAACCAGGGCTGGAAGGACTCCGGCCAGGCCATCCTGCACGCCAATGGGCGGATGGTCGAAAACCCAATCGCGGTCTGCGAAATCCAGGGGCTTTATTTCGCCGCCAAGCAGGCAATGGGCGTCGCGTTTCAGGCGGCGGGCGAACAGGAGCGAGGGGCCGAACTGCTCTTTCAGGCGAGCGAACTCAAGCGGCGCTTCAACCAACGGTTCTGGATGCAGGAACAGGGCTACCCGGCCCTGGCGCTCGACCCCCAAAAGCGTCTCGTGAAGACCATCGCCTCGAACGCAGGCGCCTGCCTCGCCTACGGAATCATCGACGCCGACAAGGCCCAGCCGATCGCCGAGCGGCTGATGGGAAAGGACATGTTCAGCGGCTGGGGAATCCGCACTCTTTCGAGCGAACACCCGGCCTACAACCCTCTCGCCTATCATCTGGGGACCGTCTGGCCTTTCGCGAATGCGCTCACCGGCCTTGGCCTGAAGCGATTCGGGTTCGCCGGCGCGCAACATCGGCTCGCCAAGGCCCTCTTCGAGGCGAGCCAGATCTTTCACCTGGGCCGCCTGCCGGAGGTGTTCGGCGGCCATCCCCGCGATGCGCGTCACCCTCATCCAGGCGTCTATCCGGGCGCCTGCGCGCCCCAGGCGTGGTCGGCGAGCGCGGTGGTGTTGCTGGTCCAGACGATGCTGGGCCTATTCCCGCTCGCTCCGATGGGAGCGCTGATCGTCGATCCGGATCTTCCCGACTGGCTTGCGGAGATGAGGATCGAAGGCGTCCGGGTCGGCGACTCCCAAATCGACCTCGCCTTCCGCCGCGATGAGGCGGGCCGCACCGACTTTGACGTGCTCGCCGTCACCGGCGGCGGCGTCCAGGTCCACCGGCTCGAAGGAGATTTCGGACCTGGAGAGGACCGTTTCGAAGCGGCCATCCGCCAGGCGGCCAGTTGAGCGACGCCGAGAGCGCGTCGCGCAGCTTTTGCCGCCCGTTCCAATCGCCGATGGCTTTCGAGGCATGGTATAGTCAGCGTAGCGAGGGAGAGGCGCCATGCCGGTGATCGACACCGCCGAGCTCGAGGTCCTGGACAAACGTCCGGGCTGGCGAGGCAGGCTCATCCACTCGGCCAACATGACCTTCGCCCACTGGGAGTTCGACGCCGGCGCGGACATCCATGAGCACGATCACCTGCAGGAAGAGGTCTGGCATGTCCTGGAGGGTCGCCTCGAGATGACCATCGGCGAGGAGCGCTGCGAGGTCGGCGCCGGAATGGTCGCGATCGTGCCCGCGGACGTGCGCCACTCAGTGAGGGCCCTCGCCGCAGGAAAGGCGATCGTCGCCGACTTCCCCTTGCGGACCGACTTCGGCTGAGGCGGCTTGGGCCAGGCGGGAAGCCGATCTCCGGCTCTCTCACTCCCACTCGATCGTCCCGGGCGGCTTGGAGGTGACGTCGTAGACGACGCGGTTGATCCCGCGCACTTCATTGACGATGCGGGTGGCGGCGCCGGCCAGGAATCCCGGAGGGAATTCGAAGACGTCGGCGGTCATGCCGTCGGAGGAAGTCACGGCCCGCAGCGCGAGAACCTGCTCATAGGTGCGGGCGTCGCCCATCACCCCCACCGTTTGGACCGGCAACAACACCGAAAAGGCCTGCCAGATCGCGGCGTAGTGCCCTGCGGCGCGGATCTCCTCGAGCCAGATGGCGTCCGCCTTCTGGAGAATGGCGACCTTCTCTGCGGTGACCTCGCCCGGAATGCGGATGGCCAGGCCCGGACCGGGAAAGGGATGGCGGCCGACGAAGGCGGCGGGAAGGCCGAGCTCGACGCCGAGGGCGCGCACCTCGTCCTTGAAGAGCTCGCGCAGGGGCTCCAGCAGCCTCAGCTTCATGCGCGCGGGAAGGCCGCCCACATTGTGGTGGCTCTTGATCACCGCCGAAGGCCCGCCTTTAGCCGAGACGCTCTCGATCACGTCAGGATAGAGGGTGCCCTGGGCGAGGAAATCCACCCGGCCGATCTTCTCCGCCTCCCGCTCGAAGATGTCGACGAAGCGCGCCCCGATCCTCTTGCGCTTTTCCTCCGGATCACAAACGCCCGCGAGGTCGGTGAGGAATTCCTTTCCGGCGTCAATATGGATGAGCGGGATGTTATAGTGGTTTCTGAAGAGATCGACGACCTCGCGCGCTTCGCCAAGGCGCATCAGGCCGGTATCGACGAAGACGCAGGTGAGGGCCTCTCCGATCGCCTCGTGGATGAGGACCGCGGCGACCGAGGAATCGACCCCGCCGGAGAGCCCGAGCACTACCTTCCCTTCGCCGACGTCGCTTCGGATCTTCCGGGTCGCTTCGACCCGGAAGGTGGCCATGGTCCAGTCGCTGGAAAGGCCGGCGATGCGATGGGTGAAGTTCTCCAGGATGAGCGCGCCCCGGGGCGTGTGGGCGACCTCGGGGTGAAACTGGACGCCGTAGATGCGCCGCCCCTCGTCGGCGATCGCCGCGAAGGGCGAGCCCGGAGAGGCCGCGATCACTTCGAAACCGGGCGGAATGGCGGTGATCACATCGCCATGGCTCATCCAAACCGGCTCGCGCGAGCCGATCCCGCCCAGGCCCGAGAGGAGTAGGCTTTCGCGCACGATCTCGATCTCGGCGCGGCCAAACTCGCGCGCCCGTCCACCCTCGACCTTGCCGCCGAGTTGGGCGCAGAGGGTCATTTCGCCATAGCAGATGCCGAGCACCGGAACGCCCGCTTTGAAGACCGCGTCTGGGGCGGCTGGGCTCGCCGTCTCTCCGGCGCTGGCTGGACCCCCGGAAAGGATCACCGCGGCCGGCCTGAAGGCGGTAATGGCCTTTTCGGAGGAGTCGCACGGCCAGATCTCGCAATAGACCCCGCTCTCGCGCAGGCGCCTGGCGATGAGTTGGGTCACTTGGCTTCCGAAGTCGAGGATCAGCACCTTCTGGTGGGCCGGGGCGCTCATCGCCCGCCCTTAGGGGAGATTCCCCGCCCCGTCATGAGGTTCGCCGTTCCAGCACGGCGACGAAGAAGCCGTCGCTCGCTGAGCGCAACGGCGAGAGGCGAAGGAAGCCCTCCGGCGTCGCGAACTGCGTCGCCGCCGCCGGTTCGGCGAGGCGAAAGTCCGGATGGGCGGCGAGGAAGCCGAGCGCACGGTCCTCGTTCTCCTCGCGGAAGACGGAGCAGGTGGCGTAGAGGAGCCGCCCGCCAGGCCGTACGAACGCCGCCGCCTCGGCAAGAATGCGGTCCTGGAGGGCGATGCGCGCCTCGAGCTGAGAGGGGCTGAGACGCCACTTGGCGTCCGGCCGCCGGCGCCAGGCGCCCGATCCGGTGCACGGCGCATCGACGAAGACGAGATCCATGCGTCCTTCGAGCCCGGCCGGGCCGACCGGCGGCTCGCGGATCTGAAGGTTTCTCACCCCGGCGCGGCGGGCGCGGCGCTGGACTTCGGCGAGGCGTCTCTGGTTCGGATCATAGGCGAAAATCTGACCAGCGTTCGCCATGGCTGCGGCGAGGGCCAGGGTCTTGCCTCCGCCTCCGGCGCAGTAGTCGAGGACCTGGCGATGGTCGAGCGCGCCGGCGGCGACGACGGCGATCTGGGAAGAAAGATCCTGGACTTCGAACCAGCCCTTCTCGAAGGCCGGCGTCGCCTCGACTGGCGCGGCGCGCTCGGCGGCGGCGGGAGCGGCGATGCGCAGCGCCTCGGGGATCACGCCGGGCGGCCTAGGGTCGAAGCGGCCGAGAGCGGCCGTGACTCGTTTCGGATCGGACTTCAGAGTGTTGACGCGAAGATCGATCGGCGCGCGGCCGGCGAGGGCTGCGCCCTCCTCCACCGCCCGCTCTCCGAAGGCGCGCGCCATCATCGGCTGAACCCAGTCGGGAACATCGCCCCTCACCGCCTCCGGCGCATGCTCGAGCGGAATGGGATCGGCCAGCCGGACCGCTTCCGCGCCCAGGAGCGCGCCTGGACCGCGGGCGGGGTCGGCGGCGGCGGCGGCGATCCTCTCGGGGCCCCAGGTCCACAGCCAGGCGAGCGCGCCCAGCGCCAGGGCGCGCGGTCTCGCTTCGCCCATGCGCCAGCCAAGCGACCGGGAATGGCGCAGGGCGTCGAGCACGAGGCCCGAGACGAGGGCGCGGTCCTTCGCTCCGGCAAAGCGTGAGCGCGCCCCCCACGCCTTCAAGGCGAGACGGGCCGGAAGGTGAGCCCGATCGATCTCTTCGAGAACCCCGATCGCCGCCGCCAGGGCGCCTCCATCGCGCATCTCTTCCTAGGCGGCGCTGGGATAGTTAGGCGCCTCGCGGGTGATCATCACGTCATGGACGTGGCTCTCGCGATGTCCCGCCCCGGTGATGCGGACGAACCTCGCCCGGGCCTGGAATTCGGCGATGTCGGCCGCGCCGAGATACCCCATGGCGGCGCGAAGTCCGCCAATGAGTTGGTGGATGACCGGAGCGATCGGGCCCTTGTAGGGCGTCTGGCCCTCGACGCCCTCGGGGACCAGCTTCAAGGCGTCTTCCACCTCCTTCTGGAAGTAGCGGTCGGCGGAGCCCCGGGCCATCGCCCCCAAGGAGCCCATGCCGCGATAGGCCTTGTAGGAGCGGCCCTGGTAGAGGAAGACCTCGCCCGGGGCCTCGTCGGTGCCGGCGAACATCGATCCCATCATGGCCGCCGAGGCGCCCGCCCCGATCGCCTTGGCGAGATCGCCCGAAAAGCGCATGCCGCCGTCGGCGATGACCGGGGCGCCGCTCTTCTCGGCCGCCCGCACCGCCTCGGTGATGGCAGTAAACTGCGGCACGCCGACGCCGGCCACCACCCGGGTCGTGCAGATCGAGCCTGGCCCGATGCCCACCTTCACGGCGTCGGCGCCGGCGTCGATCAGCGCACTCGCCCCATCGTAGGTGGCGACGTTGCCGGCCACGATTTGGACCCGGTTGGTCTCTCGGGCCAGCCGCTTGACCGCCGCTCCGACCTGGCTCGAATGACCGTGGGCGGTGTCGATGACCACCACGTCGGCCCCAGCCTCCATCAGGGCCATGGAGCGCTCGAAGCCGGCGTCGCCCACAGTCGAGGCGGCGCCGACCAGGAGCCGGCCCTTGGCGTCCTTGGCGGCGTCGGGATGGGCCTCGGCCTTCTCCATATCCTTGACGGTGACCAGGCCCACGGCCCGGAAGGCGTCGTCGACCACGATCAGACGCTCGATCTTGTGCCTCCTGAGAAGCGCCCTCGCCTCCTCCTGGCTCACCCCTTCGCGGACGGTGATGAGGTTCTCGCGGGTCATCAGGGCCGAGGCGGCCGTCGCCTCCGAGGCCTCGAAGCGCATGTCGCGGTGGGTGAGGATGCCGACCAGCCGGCCGCTCTTCTTCTCCACCACTGGAAAGCCGCTGATCCGGCGCCGGGCCCTGATCTGGCGAACCTCGGCCAGAGTGGTGTCCGGATGAATGGTGAGGGGATTGATCACCATGCCGCTCTCATAGCGCTTGACCTCGCGCACCTGGTCGGCCTGCTCCTCGATGGAGAGGTTGCGGTGGATGACGCCCATGCCGCCGGCCTGGGCCATGGCGATGGCGAGGCGACTCTCGGTCACCGTGTCCATGGCCGCCGAGATGAGGGGAATGTTGAGTTCGATGGTGCGGGTCAGACGCGAACGCACCACCGCGCGGGTCGGCAGGACATCGGAAGGACCGGGTTCGAGCAAAACATCGTCGAAGGTGAGCCCTTCGCGAATCTCCATGAGACTCTCCGTTTTGCGGGCGATGCCATAGTCTCGGTTGGCCCGACCGACAAGGGGCCGAGGCGGCCGGCGCCGCGAGGCGCGTTCAGTCGCCGCGAAAACCCAGAGCGACAAGGAAGATCTCCGAACTTTCCGCGAGGCTCGCCTTGGGCTTGACCCGCCGCACCCGTGAAAATCTTCCCTGGAGGCGGCGGACGAGTTCAGATGTCCCGGCCCCTTCGAACGCCTTGCAGACGAAGGCCCCGCCTGGAACGAGGGCGAGTTCGGCGAAATCCACGGCCGCCTCGGCGAGCGCCATGATCCGAAGATGATCGGTGGCGCGGTGGCCGGTGGTGTTGGGGGCCAAGTCGGAAAGGACGAGATCGGCCCCTCCGTCGAGAGCGGCGAGGACCTGCTCGGCCGCGCCTTCGGCGATGAAGTCGCCCTGGAGGATGAGGGCGTCGCCGACCGGCTCGACCGCCGTGCGATCGATCCCCACCAGCTTTCCGGCCCCGCGCTTCAGGGCGACCTGCAACCAGCCTCCCGGCGCACATCCCAGATCGACCACCCGCGATCCCTTCGAGATCAGTGCGAAGCGCCGATCGAGTTCGAGGAGCTTGAATGCCGACCTGGAACGAAACCCCCGGGCGCGGGCCTCGGCTGAAAAGGGATCGGCGAGGCGCCGCTCGAGCCAGGCGCGCGAGGAGGCGGTGCGCACCTTGGCCGACTTCAGGCGCTGAACGCCTGGCTCGCTGACCTGTGGCCCTCCGGAGGGCGGACGCACCATGCGCCTCGGCGGCGGTGGATCGCTCATCGCGACGTCCAGCTGGACTCCGCGCCCATCATCTCGAGGAGCATGCCCTCGCGAAGACCGCGGTCGGCGACCCGCACCCGCTCGGTGGGCCAAAGCTCCTGGACCGCCTCCAGGATGGCCGCGCCGGCGAGGACGAGGTCGGCGCGGCCTTTACCGATGCAGGGGCTCTTCGCCCGCTCGTCCGGGCTCATGTCCGCCACCCGCGCCGCGGCCGCACGCCATTGAGGAGACGTCATCCACAGGCCATCGACCTGGGACCGCTGATAGCGGCGAAGATCAAGATGAAGCGCCGCGAGGCTGGTGATGGCGCCGGAGGTCCCGATGAGGTGGGCCCGGCCGGCCAGGAAGGCGGCCCTGAGCGAGGCGGCGCCTTTGAATGCCTCCATTTCGCGCCGGAACTCGGCGCGCATAGCCGAGCGCCAGGCCTCACCGCCTCCGAGCGGTTCGGGGCAGCGCTCGGCGAGGCTGACGACGCCCAGCGGCGCCGAAAGCCAGGCCACGATCGGAGACTCTGAGCCGGGTCGACCGGGGCTCACCCACGAAAGCTCCGTCGAGCCGCCTCCGATATCGAGGACCAGGACAGCCTCGGCCAGGGGATCAGCAAGTTCGAGACAGCCCTGGACGGCGAGGCGCGCCTCCTCGGCCGGCGTGATGATCTCCAGCTTCAGGCCCGTCTCGCGCTCCACGCGGGCGAGAAAGTCGGCTCCGTTGGCGGCGGCGCGGCAGGCCTGAGTGGCCACCGCCCTCACGCGGTCGGCCCGGCGGGCGCCGATCTTGGCCGCGCAGACGTCCAGCGCCGACAGCGCCCGCTTCATAGCCGCCTCGGAAAGGACGCCGCTAGTAGAGAGCCCTTCGCCCAGGCGAACGATCTCGGAGTGCGAACCGACGGTCTTCCAGCCGCCCTCCTGACGCCTCACGATGAGCAGGCGACAGTTGTTGGTGCCAAGGTCAAGGGCCGCGAGAATCTCCTCTGAGGGGAACGCCGGGCCGCCCGGCGCCGCCCTCGGCGGCTCGCAAACATTTGAAATCGAACGAACCTCGGTATTTCGGCGAAGCTTTGAGGAAATTCTTTCGTCCACAGCTACTCGCCTTCCAAGTGCAAAGGCTTGATGGACGGCCCGTAACCTTTACGTTCAGTATCCATTCAGAGATTCGGTCGTAGCGTGATCAACCATGAACGCCCGGAACGCCAAGTTCGCCATTGGCCAGGTTGTGCGGCACCGCGTTCACCCCTTCCGGGGGGTGATTTTCGACGTTGATCCGGTGTTCGCCAATACCGACGATTGGTGGGAACAGATTCCCGAAGACGCCCGGCCGAGCAAGGACCAGCCGTTCTACCATCTGCTGGCCGAGAACGAACAGACGAGCTACGTCGCCTACGTCTCCGAACAGAATCTTATGGCGGATGAAAGCGGACGGCCGATTGGCCATCCTCATACCGGCCTCATCTTCGATGATTTCGAGTCCGGCCGCTATCACCTGAAGCCGCGCATCACGCACTGAAACCTTCAAAGGCTGGCTTTTGCGCCTCGCGTGGTCGATCGGCCGCGAAAGCGCTATATTCGGGGATCCGCCATGGATGGATCGAACCCCGCCGCCTCCCCTCCTCCGTCGCCGCCGCTCGGCGCTCGCGCCGACTGGACGATCGATCAGGAGTGGGAGCGCTACACATCCGCCGAGCACGACGTCTGGCGCACTCTCTACGAGCGTCAGGCCGCGCTGCTTCCGAGTCGCGCCTGCCGGGCCTTCCTTGATGGGCTCAAGGCCCTCGATCTCCATGGCGGCGGCATTCCTGACTTCAGGCGGGTGAATCCGCAACTCGAGCGGCTCACCGGCTGGACCATCGTGGCGGTGCCGGGCCTGATCCCCGACCAAGCCTTCTTCGAGCACCTCGCCAGCCGGCGCTTTCCGGCCGGAAGCTTCATCCGCAAAGCGGGCCAACTCGACTACCTCCAGGAGCCGGACGTCTTCCATGACGTCTTCGGCCACGTCCCGATGCTCACCGATCCGGCATTCGCCGACTACATGCAGGCCTATGGCGCAGGCGGCCTCAGAGCCTCCCGCCTCGCCCATTTGCACCACCTTGCACGGCTCTACTGGTACACGGTGGAATTCGGCCTGATGGAGAGCGCGGCGGGCCTGCGCATTTATGGCGCCGGCATCGTCTCCTCGAGGAGCGAAACGGTCTTTGCGCTGGAAGATCCTTCGCCCAATCGCCTCGGGTTCGATCTCGAACGGGTGATGAGGACGCCCTATCGCATCGACGACTTCCAGCAGACCTATTTCGTGATCTCTTCGCTGAAGGCGCTGCTCGAGGCGACGCTCGCCGACTTCGGCCCCCTTTACGCGCGTCTGGAAGCGGCGGCCGACATCCCGATCGAGGAGGTCCTCGCCTCCGACCGCGTCTTCGCCCGCGGCACGCAGGCCTATGCGATGAGCCGCCTCGCCGGCTGAGGCGGTGCAAAACTCATAGAACCCTCGCGCCGGCTCAGAAATCGGCGACGAGGTAGGCGCTGAAGCTCCGGCCCGGATTGGGCGTCAGGATTCCGGGCGAGACCACGGACCATCCGAACGCATCGAAAACATTGCCGACGTTGACGTGGAAGCTCGCCGGCTTTCCGGCGATCTTGAACATGTAGCGCCCGCCGATCGTGATGTCCGTCCAGGCGGGAATGGAAAGGGTGTTTGGGACGTCGACCTCGGTCCGTCCGTACTGGCTGACGTTGGCCACCAGGGCGAAGGCCTTGTGGTAGGGAATCCGCCAATCCACGTCGAGGGTAACGGTGTGATCGGGGATGCCCACCTCCTGATAGGTGGAATTAGCGGAATTAGCGCCCTGGGCGCCCTGGGCCTGAACCTGGGCCTGGACCCGGGCCTCGAGGGCGGTTCCGCCGAGGACGACGGTCAGGCCCGGGAGGACTTGGCCGGCGACCGAGAACTCGACCCCGCGATGGGTGTCGGTCCCGAGTTGCCGGAACACCGATGCGCTGTCGAGATTGTAGTAGGGCTTGGCGATCTCGAACACATCGGCGACCATGGAGACTTTCGGCGCAAGCTGATACCGCAGGCCGGCTTCCTTCTGGGAGTCGGTGAAACCGGGCGCTGAGCTCCCCTGGTTCACGGCGTTGCTGGGGGCGGTGCCTTCCTCTTCCAGGCCTTGGGTGTAGCCGCCCCACAGCGTCAGCTTTCGGGTCAGGTCCGCCGCCGCGGTGGCGTTGAAGAGGATCGGCGCGAGGGTCCCGGAGAGATGGCCGATATCCGGACCGGTGGTCGTCTTGTTGTACTCCGCCTTCTGCACGCCAACGCTGAACTGGCCAAGGTTCAACCATTTCATGGCGAAGGAGGCGCCGAGGTCGAATTGGGTAATGTGGTCACGGGAATAGTTGCCCGGTGCAAAGTCTGGCCTGGGGATGAGCGCGAGCTGGCCGATCGTCTCGGGGCCGGCGTCGACCTCGTCGCCGCTGCTGTAGCTGCGTTCGATTTCACGGCCCCGGGAGCTGAGCTCGAGGCCGTAGGTTCGGGGGCCCTCGTGGGCCTGCCAGATTCCTCGCAGCTCCCCGCTCGTGGAGTCGTACTCGCTTGGGGGCGAGAAGAAGATGAGATGGTCGCCCACGCCCGATGGATCGACGTTGGCCAGCTCCTCCTGGAAGCTGTCCCCCACGCTCAGATCGCTGCGAAAAATCCCCGCCTCGAGGCGAAGGGCGGCAATGGGTCGCCAGGAAGTGATGAACCCGTAGTTCTGAACCTTCGCGTTGATGAGCGCCCAGGGCTCGCCCCAGTAGTGTCCCAGGTTGGGATAGGCCGGCAGAAAGTTCCCTTTCGGCATGATCTCGGGTTGGGAGGTTTCGCCCCAGACCCAGATCGGGGCTAAGAAAGTGGTGAAATCGAGGTTCGGCCTCGCCTGCCAATGCGCCAGTAGCGAGGCCGCCGCGACATTCTCGCCCCCGCCATAGGCATACCGGTCGTGCTCCGAATCGAGCGCCCCGACGATGCCGAGGTGGTCGGCGACCGGTGAGCTGGCGACGACGAAATATTCGTCCCCGCTGTTCCCTCCGGCCCCTTCCTGGATCGTCGGCGTCACGATGAGCTTGTCCGTCGGCATGCGGAGCTGGAAATCGACGATCCCGGTCGGGGCGGGCAACGGATAGGATTGCGCGGAGAGGCCGACGTGGATGATGTTCCCCTTGGTGAGCAAGCCGCCGAGATTATTGCCCTGCTCATCGAAATAGAGGCCGTCGATGCGCACGTTGCCGGCGCTGATCGGGCTGAAGCCCCTGACCTGATTGGGCGAATAGAGCCCCACGCTCTGGCCGCCAACGCTGCTACCAAAGGCGTCGGAGGCCGAAGTCGCGGCGTTGTCGTAGGCGTCCTGCGCCCGGGCGTGACCGGCGATCACTGACATCACAGCGATGATCAGCCATGCGGCGGCGAGGCCAGTCCTCCCAGGATGGCCATAACGCCCCGACCAGCTCCAGGACATGAAATAAAATCTCTCTCTGAACGCGAGCGCCAAGTTCCCGTCTCCCGGATCGACAGGAATTCTAGGTTCGGCGGGAAGCGCGCCTCAGTGAAACTTCAGTAATGTCGATGAAACATCGGTAATTCATCGCGGCTGGTCGACACGCTCGACCGTCGGCGTCTTGGCGGCCGGAGCTCTGGGATGCTCGGGCGCTCCTCACATTATGCCCCCGCCTTGCCGCCATGGCCCCGCGCAGCGGGCGCGAGAGGCCGGCGTTGGGAACGTGCGTGGCAGGCCGGGTGGGGATCGAACCCACGACCCCTCGATTAAAAGTCGAGTGCTCTACCGCTGAGCTACCGGCCCCAAAAGAAACTCACCCTTGGTGGGTCGAGCTTAGTCGGGCGTGATCGCCCGCGGCAAGCGGACGCTTGGCAGGCAGTTGGCGGGACGAGGCTCTCAAGGTTAGACTCGGCTCAATGCGCCCGCTCGCTCTTTCTCTGGCCGCGCTCCTCATTCTCGCCCTCGCTTCGTGCGCCTCCGCGCAGGATGATTCGGGGCCTCCGGAACAGCAGCCCCAAATTCAAACCCCCGCCAACTACGGTCATTCCAACGTCGAACACGCCGCCGAAGCGCCACTTCACGCTCTCAATATCACTCGCCAGAAGATCCCACCGGTGCTGGCCGCGGCGATCGCCGATCCCTACGCGCGGGTTCCGATGAACTGCCGGGCCATCTATGTGCGGATCGCCGATCTCACCGAGGCTCTGGGTCCCGATTTCGATCAGCGCGGTCCGCCACCCGATTCCTCGACCAAGGCCAGGGCCAAGCCCACGGCGCTCTCGCTGATGCATGGAGCGGCGGAGAGCCTCCTGCCGTTCTCAAGCTACATCAGCACGCTCTCGGGCGCCCAGCGCCACGACGCCCTCATCACCCTGGCGATCAATGCCGGAAGCGTCAGGCGCGGCTATCTGAAGGGATTGGGGGAGGCCATCGGCTGTCGCCCGCCCGATTCGCCGATCCACCTCGCATGGCCGGCTCCGCCCGTCCAGGTTGGACGCCGCCGCCCGCTCTATCCGGTCAATTGAGCAACGCGCACTTCGGCAACGAGCCGCGCCAGTGACCGATCCAGAATGGCCTCCCGCATACGACGCATCAGAGCCTCGAAGAAGGCGAGGTTGTGCCAGGAAAGGAGAGTCTGGCCGAGGATCTCGCCCGCCTTGACCAGGTGGTGCAGATAGGCCCGCGAATAGTCGCGACTGGCCGGACAGGGAATCGACTCGTCCAAGGGCCTCTCCTCCTCGGCGAACCTGGCGTTCTTGAGGTTGATCGGGCCGCCCAAAGCCCAGGCCTGGCCGTGGCGTCCCGATCGGGTGGGAAGCACGCAATCGAAGAGGTCGACGCCGCGCGTGACCGCCTCGATGAGATCGATCGGCTTGCCCACCCCCATGAGATACCGGGGCGAAGCCTCTGGAAGCAGGCCTGGCGCGTAGTCGAGGGTCTCGACCATGGCCTCGCGGCTCTCGCCGACGGCGAGGCCGCCGATGGCGTAGCCCTCGAATCCGATTTCACGGAGTCTCTCGCTGGATTCTCGGCGCAGCGCCTCGACCGTCGAGCCCTGCTGGATGCCAAAGAGCATCTGACCTTCCCGCTCGCCGAAGGCCCGCCTGCAGCGCTCGGCCCATCGCGCCGAAAGCCGCATCGCCCGCGCCGCGTCCTCGACTTGCGCTGGCCAGGCGAGGCACTCGTCGAGCTGCATCGCGACATCGGCGCCCAGCATGTCGGCCTGGATCGCGACCGCCCTTTCCGGCGAGAGCGCGTGGCGCGAGCCATCGATGTGGCTCGAAAAGACCACGCCTTCCTCTGAGACTTTGGCGAGCGGCGCCATGGACATCACCTGGAATCCGCCGGAGTCGGTGAGGATCGGGCCATCCCAGCCCATGAAGCGGTGCAGCCCGCCAAGGCGCGCCATCCTCTCGGCGCCCGGACGAAGCATCAGATGATAGGAGTTGCAAAGCACCATCGAAGCTCCGGCGGCGCGCACCTGGTCGGGGGCGAGGGCCTTGACCGAGGCGGCTGAACCCACCGGCATGAAGGTCGGCGTGGGAACATCGCCGTGAGGAGTCGCGAGGATTCCCGCGCGCGCCGCACCATCCCGGGTTTCGATGCGGAACCCCAGGGCCGCCATCAGCGACGCCAGATCAGCGAGGCGTCGCCATAGGAATAGAACCGGTAGCCCGCCTCGATGGCGTGGGCATAGGCCTTCCGGAGACTCTCATTCCCGCAGAAGGCGGCGACGAGCATCAGCAGGCTCGAGCGGGGCAGGTGAAAATTGGTGAAGAGTCCGCCGGCGACGCGGAAGCAAAAACCCGGGGTGATGAAGAGCTGCGTCTCCCCGCGCCAGGGCCGCACGACGCCGGCCTCGTCCGCCGCTCCTTCCAGCAGGCGCAGAGAGGTCGTGCCTACCGGCACGATGCGGCCGCCGCGGCGGCGGGCCCGCTCGATGGCCAGCGCCGCCTCTTCGCCGATCTCGCCTTGCTCGGCGTGCATCCGGTGGTCCTCGATCCGCCTCGCCTTCACCGGAAGGAAGGTGCCGGCCCCGACATGCAGGGTGACGAACGCCAAGTCGATTCCGCGAGCCGCGAGGCGCTCCATGAGATCGGCCGTGAAGTGGAGTCCCGCGGTGGGCGCGGCGACCGAGCCTTCGCGATGCGCGTAGATGGTCTGATAGTCCTCTTGGTCGGCGGCATCGCCCTTTCGCCGCGAGGCGATGTAGGGAGGAAGCGGCGTCTCGCCCCGCTCGGCGATGGCGAGGTCGAGATCAGGCCCGGAAAGATCGAAGGCCAGGATCACTTCCCCGCCCTCGCCTTTTGCCTTGACCGTGGCGTCGAGCTGGGTCAGCAGGCAGACGCCGGCCTCGCTGTCGCCGAAGGCGATGCGGTCTCCCACCTTCAGACGCTTGCCGGGCCTGGCGAAGGCCGACCAGCTCGAGGCGGTCAGCCGCCGGTTGAGCGTCGCCTCGACCCTTGACCTGGTCTCGCCGCGGGTGCGCGCGCCGCTCAGGCGGGCGGGAATGACCTTGGTGTCGTTGAAGACGAGAAGATCGCCCTTTTCGAGCAGACGCGGCAGGTCGCTCACCAGATGATCGCCGATCGCCCCGTCTCGTTCGATCGTGAGGAGCCGAGCGCTGTCGCGCGGCCTCGAGGGCCGTAACGCGATGCGATCGGGCGGAAGCTCGTAATCGAAGTCGCTCAGATCCATCGTTCATGCGCCTAAGGGCCGTGTCGATCCGCCGTCAAGGGAAGAGGAAAACTCCTTCGCCCTTGGGACACTAGCTGCAAAGCGCATTATGGAGCGGGCGCATGGACGCCGTTCGCGTGCTCGCCTTCATCCTTGCCTGGGCGTCCGCCTTGCTGGCTCTGGCCAGCGTGGGAGGCGCGTTCAGCGCCCGGTTTGACGTCCTCACCCACTTCACGCCTTTCTACCTGGCCGGCGGCGTGGTCGCCTTCATCCTCGCCCTCCTCTCCGGCTCAGGAACCGCGACCTTCGCGGGGGCGGCCGCCGCGGTGCTCATCCCCGCCGCGATGATGGCCCCGGACCTGGTCGAGGCTCTGACCGCCCCTCGATCAGCCCCTTCGGGCCAGACGGTCAGGCTCATCCAGTTCAACCTCTGGAGCGAGAACCGCGATCCGGCCGGGACCGCGGCCTGGATCGAGGCTCAGGACGCCGACGTGGTGGTCGTGGAGGAGGCCGTCACCCGCGGCGCGATCGTCGCCGCCTATCTCTCCGATCTCTATCCCTTCCAGACAAGCTGTCGGCCCAGGCCCACCTGCACCACCCTCATCCTCTCCAAGACTCCGCCGGAAGCTTCCGGCGTCTTCCCCACTCCCGATCACAATGCGCTCCATTCAGGGGCATGGGCCAGCTTCGGAACCGGGCCGGAGGCCTTTACGGTGGCCGCCACCCACCTCACCTGGCCGTTTCCCCCTGGCCGCCAACAGTCGCAGGCGGACCGTCTGGCCGGCGAACTGAAGCGCTTCGATCGGTCGAGCCTGATCCTCGCGGGCGATTTCAACTCAACGCCCTGGTCTTTCACCCTGCGCCGCCTCGACGCCCAGCTCGGGCTGGTTCGGCGCACCCACGCTCTCTTCTCGTGGCCCGTGCGGACCTACGGCAAGCGCCACAGGCTCTCTTCGCCCTTTCCGTTCCTTCCGATCGATCAGGTCTACGCCGGAGGTTCGTGGAAGACGGTGAGCGTCAAGCTGGGACCGAGGCTCGGCTCGGACCATCTGCCGGTAGTGGTGGTGCTGACCCGCAACGACCGGCAGGGGTCGGCCTGACTAGGGCCTAAGCCTTCAGGCGCATCGAAACGATCCGACCAGGGGAGGCCGGCGGCTCGCCACGGGGAAGGGCATCGACGTGCTCCATGCCGAAGACCACCTCGCCCCACACCGTGTACTGGCCGTCGAGGAAGCGCGAATCGGAAAGGCAGATGAAGAACTGGCTGTTGGCGGAATTGGGATCGGCGGTTCTCGCCATCGAACAGGCGCCCCGCACATGAGGCGCGTTGGAGAACTCGGCCGGAATGTTGGCCTTCTTCGAGCCGCCCGAACCGCGGCCGGTTGGATCGCCCCCCTGGGCCATGAAGCCCTCGATCACCCGGTGGAAGACAACGCCATCGTAGAAGCCCTCAGCCGCCAGGTCCTTGATCTGCGCCACGTGTCGCGGGGCGAGGTCAGGACGCAATCGAATGCCCACCTCGCCGCCGGCGAGAGTCATGATCAGGGCCTCGTCACTCATGTCGCCACTCACTGAACAATTGAGGGAAGTTTCAGGTCGCAGACCGAGAAGCTCGCCCCTTCGTCGGCTTTCAAGCTTTTGATCTGGGCCTTCATCCACGGCCCGGCCGGATCGATGAGCCGGATCGTCGGGCGGCTCGCGGCAGGGAGATCGGCGAGGACCCGGACGGACTTCATGACATCCTGCGGGTCGGCCACCGGATCGCCAGTCTTGATCGCCTCGACAACGTCCTGGCCGGCCACGACGCGTCCGACCGCGGCGTACTTCTGATCCAAATAGGGAGCGGCGGCGCGCATCAGGAAGAACTGGCTGTTGGCGCTCGCCGGATCGGAGGTCCTGGCCATACCCACAACCCCGGCGCAGAACGTCGGCCAGGCGTTCACCCTATGATCGGCGGTGAGGGCGGCAAGATCGAAGGTTTGGCTCAGGACCGGCAAAACGCCGATCAGGACCTGATCCATGCCGCCGCCCGTGCTCGCCACCATCGCTTCGGGGCCCGGTGCGAGACGGAAGGTGAACTCGCCGGGAAGATTGGGAAGGCTCGAGCCGCCCTTACCGGTGTTGGTGGGATCGCCGGTCTGATCCATGAAGCCGTCGATAACCCGAAAGAAGCGCTGACCATCGTAGAAGTGGGTGTGGGCGAGGGCGCGCACCTGAGCGGCCGCCTTGGGCGCAGAGGCGCCCGAAAGCTCGACGATGATCCTCCCCCGGTTGGTGTCGATAAGAATGATGTCGTTGGGATCGGGCGCGCGCCAGTCGGCCGTCGAGGCCGCCGATGGCGAGGGGGGCGGCGCCTCCTTGGCTTGCACACCGCTGAGCTGGAAGGCCGCGCCCAGGACGAGCGCGGCGGAAGCGAGGCCTCTCCTCACGCTCGGCCGACCTTGGCCAGCAGGCGCCTCTCCACTCCTGGCGGCACGAAGGCGCGCACGTCTCCCCCCAGCTGGACGATCTCCTTGATGAGGCGCGAGGCGATGGCCTGATGTCGCGGGTCGGCCATGAGGAAAACGGTCTCGATCTCGCGATCGAGCTGCTGGTTCGTGGCGGTCATCTGGAACTCGAACTCGAAATCCGAAAACGCCCGCAGGCCGCGAACGATGATCCCGGCCCCAACCTCGCGCGCCGCGCTAAGAGTCAGCCCCTCGTAGGGATGGACCAGGACCTCCTGGCCGTTGGTGAACTGACGCGTCTCCTCCTTCAGTATCTCCACCCGCTCTTCGACAGCGAACAGCGGCCCTTTGCCGCTGTTGATCGCCACGCCGATCACGAGCCGGTCGACCAGCTTGAGCGCGCGACGGATGACGTCGAGGTGGCCATTGTGGATGGGGTCGAAAGTTCCAGGATAGAGGCCGACGCGTATCCTCATGAAGAGGGCTCCCCGGGGCGCCGAGGCCCTTCGCCCTTGCACGAGATATCGGCAAGGCTGTCAACTCTGGGCGGAGGAGTCCTCGCCCTCCCCCTCGTCCCCGCCCTCCTCGCCGGCGCCTTCGAGACGCTCGACGGAGACGACATGCTCTTCCGCCGCGGTGCGGAAGATCGTCACGCCCTGGGTGTTGCGCCCGGCGATGCGGATCTGGGCGACGGGGACGCGGATGAGCTGGCCCTGATCGGTGACCAGCAGGATCTCGTCGCCTTCGTCGACCGGGAATGACGCCGTCAGATGGCCGCCGCGCCGGGAGAGGTCGTGGGCGATGAGACCCTGGCCTCCCCTGCCAGTGCGCCTATAGTCATAGGCCGAGGTGCGCTTGCCAAATCCCTCCGAGGAGACGGTGAGGATGAACTCCTCGGCCGCGCCAAGCTCGGCGAAGCGCTCCAACGAGAGATTGATTTCGTCCGAAATGGCGCCTTCGTCCCCAGGTTCGGGCTCGCCCTCGGGCGCTTCGGCTGGCGCCTCGTTCTCGCCGGTCGGGGCGGCTCGCATGGCCGAGGCGCGCCTCAGGTAGGCGGTGCGTTCCTCGCTCGTCGCCGGGGCGGCGCGCAGGATCGCCATGGAGATCGCCACATCGCCTTTGGCGAGCCGGATGCCGCGCACCCCCGTCGAGCCGCGTCCGGAGAAAACCCGAAGCTCGTCGACCGAGAAACGGATGCAGCGGCCGAGCTTGGTGGTGAGAAGGACGTCTTCGCCGCCCGACACCACAGCGACCCCGATGATCCCGTCGCCCTCCTCCAGCTTCATGGCGATCTTGCCGTTGCGGTTCACCTGGACGAAGTCGGTCAGGCGATTGCGCCTCACATCGCCCGAGCGGGTGGCGAAGACCACGTCGAGATCGGTCCAGCGTTCCTCCTCCTCGGGAAGGGGGAGGATCGAAGTCATGGTCTCGCCGAGCTCGATCGGGAAGAGGTTGATGAACGCCTTGCCCCTCGACGTCGGGCCGCCAAGAGGCAGGCGCCAGACCTTCATCTTGTAGACCTTGCCCCCGGAGGAAAAGAACAGGACCTGCGTGTGGGTCGAGGCTGAAAAGACCCGGATCACCGCGTCTTCGTCCTTGGTCGACATCCCAGAACGGCCCTTGCCGCCGCGGTGCTGGGTTCGGTAGGCGGCGAGCGGAGTGCGCTTCACATAGCCGCCGTGGGTGACGGTGATCACCATGTCCTGGCGCTCGATGAGATCCTCGTCCTCGAGATCGGCATCGGCCTCGACGATGGCCGAGCGCCGCGGAACCGCGAAGGCCTCTTTCACCTCGACAAGTTCGCCGCGCACCACGGCCATGATCCGCTCCCGCGAGGAGAGGAGTTCCAAGTGCCCGCCGATCGCTGCGGCGAGCGTTTTCGCCTCCTCGAAGATCTCTTCGCGGCCAAGCCCGGTGAGGCGCGAGAGGGTGAGGGCGAGGATCGCCCGCGTCTGTTCGTCGGTGAGACGCACGCGCCCCCCGGCAAGGATCGTGGTCCTGGGGTCGGCGATGAGCGCGACGAGCTCGCCCATGTCGCCGATCGGCCAGGCGCGGTCGACGAGCTTCGCGCGCGCTTCGGCCGGATCGGCGGCCGAGCGGATGATCGCGATCACGTCATCGATGTTGACTACCGCGACGGCCAGGCCGACCAGCACATGGGCTCGGTCCCGCGCCTTGGAAAGCTCGAAGCGAGTGCGGCGGACCACCACCTCCTCTCGGAAATCGAGGAAGGCGACGAGCATGTCGCGAAGGCCCATCTGCTCGGGTCGACCGCGATTGAGGGCGAGCGCATTGACCGCAAAGGTTGTCTGGAGAGGCGTGAAGCGGTGAAGCTGGTTGAGCACGATCTCGGCGCTCGCTTCGCGTTTCAACTCGATCACCACGCGCATCCCTTGGCGATCGCTTTCGTCACGCAAATCGGCGATGCCCTCGATGCGCTTTTCGCGCACCAGATCGGCGATCCTTTCGACCAGGGCCGCCTTGTTCACCTGATAGGGGATGGCGGTGATGACGATGGCCTCGCGCTCCTTGCGCAGGGTCTCGAAATGGGACACGCCGCGCACGACCACTGAACCGCGGCCGGTGGCGAGCGCGCCCCTGGCCCCAAGGCGGCCGATGATCTCTCCGCCGGTTGGGAAATCCGGGGCCGGCACGATGTCGAGAAGGGCTTCGGCGGAGGTCTCCGGATCGTCGATGAGGGCGAGTGCGGCGTCGATCACTTCGCCCAGGTTGTGCGGCGGGATGTTGGTCGCCATTCCGACCGCGATTCCGCCCGCGCCATTCACCAGCAGGTTCGGAATCCGCGAGGGCAGGACGACCGGCTCCTGCTCCTTTCCGTCGTAGTTCTCCTTGAACTCGACGGTCTCCTGATCGATGTCGGCCATGATCGCCATGGCCGCGCGGGTGAGCCGGCATTCGGTGTAGCGCATGGCCGCCGGCGGATCGTTGTCCACCGAACCGAAATTGCCCTGGCCGTCGATGAGCAGGAGGCCCATCGAGAATGGCTGGGCCATACGCACGAGGGCGTCGTAGATCGAGAGCTCGCCATGGGGATGGTATTTGCCCATGGCCTCGCCGACCACCCGCGCCGACTTCACATACGGACGATCGGCCGTGAAGCCTTGTTCGTTCATGAAATAGAGGATGCGCCGCTGGACCGGTTTGAAGCCGTCGCGCACGTCCGGCAGGGCGCGGCTGACAATCACGCTCATGGCGTAATCGAGGTAGGATTTGCGGACTTCCTCCTCGATCGAGACAGGGGTCACGCGCCCCCGCCGCCCGTCCTCTGGCGGAATGGTCGTCGAATCGCTCAAACGGGGAATTTCAGCTTCGAGAATCGGACTTTAGCGTCCGGACCTCAGATAGCATCCAGACCCTCGAAGCGCCACCTCGAGCGGCGTCTCGAACTAGACCGAAAGAGGCGCGAGCGGCGCGTGGCTAGAAGGGAATCTCGTCGTCGAGATCCGCCGTGAACGATTCCTTGGGGGCCGCCCCGGAAATCCTCGCGCCGGCGCCGAAATCGGACTCGCGACCGCCTTCGCCATCACCGCGGCCGTCCAGCATGGTGAGCTCACCGCGAAACTTCTGTAGCACCACCTCGGTCGAGTATTTCTCGACCCCCGATTGGTCCTGGTACTTGCGGGTCTGCAGGGCGCCTTCGATGTAGACCTTGGCGCCTTTGCGCAAGTAATTCTCAGCGACCTTCACCAGATTGTCGTTGAAGATCACAACCCTGTGCCATTCGGTGCGCTCTTTTCGCTCGCCCGACGCCCGGTCCCGCCAGCTCTCCGAGGTGGCGACCGACAGATTGGCCACTCGGTCGCCCGAGTTGAGGGAGCGGATCTCGGGATCGCGTCCCAGATTGCCCACCAAGATGACCTTGTTGACGCTGCCCGCCATGAGTTCCTCTCCCTTCGCCCGGCGACCCGATGCGCGCCGGCATCCGCTTCCATCCTAGCAGGCTTGGGAGCCGGCGCAATGAAGATGTTCTATTTTTGTTCCTGGTCCGGTGCGGCCTGACTCGGCAATGGCATGGCCCCAGGAACGGCGAGACGGCCATCGCCTGTCCTCACCATGAGAAGATATCGGAAGCCGCTGAAGGTGGACGAGGTGAAAACGCCATCGGGCTGGATGAAGAGAAACTGCCCCTGGTAGGCGCCGGTGACGCTCGGCTCGTCCATCCCCAGTTCTGTGAAGCGCAGGCGCATCTTCTCGAGATCGGCCGCGCAGGTCTCAAGATTGGGGACGCCTTCAGCCAGCGGATTGAACCTCACCTTGTTGGAAGGCAGCGAGACGAGATGCCAGCACACCTGGCGGGCGACCGGCGCCTGGAGCCGTTTGGCGCAGCCGCCGAGGGCGGCGAGAGACAGAGCAGCCCCGACCGCGGCCGCCAGATGGATTGGGGCTCTTCCCATCGCCTCCAAACCTAGTCCAAGCCGGCCAGCGAACAAGACGGCCCCTGCAGGGCGAGGGTGGAAAAGTGGCGATTGTCCGGCGAGGACTCCACCTCGCCGGTGATGAGGCGAAGAGTCCTCTTCCCCCAGCGCCCGTAGGCGGCCTCGCCCGGGCGCTCGCACCGGCCGGCGTAGAGGCTGTGCACGCAGGCCGAAAGGTTCATCTCGGTTGGAAGCACGCTCCAGCTCCCTTCCTCGTAGCGCCAACATGTCGCGAGCCCCGAAGCCGGACCAGGCCGATTCGCCGAAGCGGGAGGCGCGGCAGTCGCCGGCGGCGCGGTCGCGATCTCTCCGGAAGCAGGCGGAAGCGGCGTGATCTCGGCGCTCGCCGCCCCGGCTCCAGCCAGCGCTCCGTTGGGATCAAGGCCGACGTCGAGCGCGCCTGTCGCGACTCCGTTGCGGCGCGCGCAGGCCTCCAGCGGAAGCTCGCCCACGAAGACGCCGCCGACAAAGCAGCGAAGCGGATGCTTGGGGTCAAGACGACCGTTCGCCGGCGCCGTCTCCACCTGGAGACCTCCCTGGGAGGCCGGCGGCGGCCCGGCCGGCGGATGCGGCGCCAGGATCAGGATTCCCGCCGCCGCCAGACCCGCGGCGAGGGCCGCGCCCGCGCCGATGATGAAGACGCGGCGTTCCTTGCGAGCGTCCATCGGGCGCTTCGCTAGCCCTGGCTCCGAGCGCGTTCAAGCGCGCTCGCATCTCCAACGATTGCGCGGGAGGCCCGGCCGTGCAGCGATAGCTCGATCACTTGAAGCGATAGGTGATCCGGCCCTTAGTGAAATCATAGGGCGTCATCTCGACCAAGACCTTGTCGCCGGCCAGAACCCGAATCCGGTTCTTGCGCATCTTGCCGGCGGTGTGCGCGATGATCTCGTGCTCATTCTCCAGCTTGACTCGAAAGGTGGCGTTGGGGAGCAGTTCGCTCACCGTTCCGGGCATCTCCAGAAGGTCTTCCTTCGCCATGCGGCCTCTTTTCCAACTTACTTTCGACGCCAGGGACGCGGGCCGAAGCGTCCATGGCCTCCTCCCGTGCGCGCAAGTATAATCACTCCGAGCCCGGCCGGTCGATGGCCTGCGGTTCAGCACCCGCACCGGCCCTCTCCACCGGCAAGGAGGCCATCACGAACGCCGGTGGAATCCCTCTGAGGCGAGCGCTCGCCGCCGGCCTCGCGCTCGTACTGGCGGTTCTCGCAGCGGGAACAGCCCGCGCACAATCGCTAGGAGCCGGCGCCGGATCCTGTTCGCGGACCTTGTCGGGCCCTATCCTCGCCGAGTGGCGCGCCCACGGCGGCGAGCAAGGAGAACTCGGCTGTCCCACCGAGGCCCAAGGGACCGCCCTCCCCTCGCCCACCGGCGCCAAGGCGCAAGAAGCGCTCTTCGCCGACGGCGAAATCCTGGAGCACGTGACCGGAGCAAGGGCCGGGCGGACCTTCACCCTTTCGGGCTGCTTCTTCCGACTATACTTCCAGTTCGGCGGATCGGGCGGCTGGCTGGGGCTGCCGATCAGCGAAGTCGAAAACATCCCCGACGGCGAAAAGCAGCTCTTCGAAGGCGGCCGGATCGTCAGGGAGCGGGCGAGTAGGGCGTGCCGCGCCGACCGCGGCGCGGCGCCGGCTCCCGCCGCGCCTCCCCTCGATGCGAAATCGCCGCTCAATCTCTTCGTCGATCCCACCTCCGGGACCTATCGCGTCGCCGCTTCGGCCGAGGAAGCAAGCCTGGCGGCCAAGGCGGGGTTCAAACCGGTCGAGACCGAGGCCTTCGTCTTCGTCGATCCTGGTCCCGGCCTTTCTCCCCTCTCCACCTTCGTCGATCCCAAGAGCGGCGACCACATGACCGTCGCGACCTCCGAAGGGACGCGCGCAGCGCGGGACGCGGGCTATGTCTTCGAGGGCCCGCAGGGCTATGTCTTCAATGAGCCGGCGTCGGGCGCGGCGGCGCTCGAGCTTTTCCGCAATCCGGCGACCGGGACAAGCGCGCTCCTCGCCACCACTTCCGAGGAGGCGATGGCGCGCGCGAAGGGCTATCGCTTCGTCCGCATCGAGGGCTACGCGCCCACTCAGCCGTGAACATCAGCCGAACCGCTCGCGGATGCGCGAGGCGAGCGCCTGGCGCACCTGGCGGTAGGCCGAAAGGATCATCTCCCGCGATCCCGAAGCCTCAGTAGGATCGTTGGTGGGCCAGAACTCGAGCGTCGAGCCTTTCGGGCCGAACGCCCGGGTCGCCCGCTCGTGGGCTTCGCGCGTCAGCGACACGACGACATCGAATGACTCTCCCGCGAGGTCGTCGAAGCTTCGTCCGGGAAGCTCGGCGCCGGCGAGCCCGGCCTCGGCCAGGACGGCGGTGAGGAGACCATCGCCTTCGCCGGCGGCGGGACCGCGGGCGAGGCCGCAGCTCTCAATCCGAACAGCCTCGCCATGGAAGCTGCGCATCAGAGCGGCCGCCAGCGGCGAGCGGACGCGGTTGAGGTTGCAGGCGAAGAGCACGGCGGGGGGAAACTTCGAAGCGGCCATGTCACACTCGCCAGTGGAGCGCGCAGATCAGGGTGAAGAGCCTGCGGGCGGTGTCGAGATCGGTCTCCACCTTGCCGGCGAGGCGCGAGCGCAGCAGCGAGGAGCCCTCGTTGTGGATCCCACGCCGGCCATGGTCGAGTGTCTCGATCCGCTGCGGCGTGGCGTTGCGGATGGCCTCGTAATAGCTCGCGCAGATCATCTGATAGTCCCGCATCACTCCGCGCAGGGGACTCAGGGAGAGGATGTGGCGGCGCTGGTAGTCAGGACCCTCGACGTCGAAGGCCAGGCGCCCGTCGACCAGCGAAAGCTTGAGCGCGTAGGGGCCGCCGCCGGCGCCGGTGGGGGCGAAGTGATTCTCCTCGAGGAGGTCAAAGATGGCGATCTGGCGCTCCTGCTCCTGATCGCGCGAGGCGGCGGCGAGGGAGTCTTCGTCGAGATCGATTCGCTCGAGGCGGTTGTTGTGAGAAGGATCGGACATCGGCGATCCGGGGATTTCTAGAGCCTAGAGCGCATCCCGCAAAAGTGGGAAATACTTTTGCGATGAGGATGCGCTCAAGATCTTGAATCTGGAGAATTTCCTCTTTGGCGAAGTGATTCCGCCTCGCCGAGAAATGCTCTGGAACGAGGCGCCGGAAGTCAGCGTCCGCGATCGCGCCGAATCGAGAGAGAGCGGGCGTGGGCGGCGAGGCCCTCCGCCTCCGCGAGAGCTTGGGCCGCCGGGGCCAGGGCGGCGAAGGCTTCCTCGCCAAGACCGATGATCGAGGTGCGGGTGAGGAAGTCGAAGACCGAGAGGCCCGAGGAGAAACGCGCGGTGCGGGCAGTGGGGAGAACGTGGTTGGAGCCGGCGACGTAATCTCCGATCGCCTCGGGAGCCAAGCGACCCAGGAAGATCGCGCCCGCGCAATGAAGGCGGTCGGCGAATTCCGCTGGCTCGTCGAGGGAGACTTCGACATGCTCGGGAGCGATTTCGTCGACAAGCCGCGCGGCCGCCTCCAGAGGGGCGATGATGATCGCGCCGTGACGGGAAAGCGAGGCGGCGGCGACCTCCTTGGTGGGGAGCGATCCGAGCTGATCGACGATCTCGCTCTCGACCGCGTCCGCAAACTCTCCCGAATTGGTGATCAGGATGGCCTGGGCGTCGGGATCGTGTTCGGCCTGCGAGAGCAGGTCGGCGGAGATCCAGGCGGGATTGGATCTTTCGTCCGCCACGACCACAATTTCCGACGGCCCGGCGAGGGAGTCGATTCCGACCTTCCCGGCGAGGCGCCTCTTGGCGGCGGTGACGTAAGCGTTTCCCGGCCCCACGATCTTGGCCACCGGCGGGATTGGCCCCGCCCCGAAGGCAAGGGCCGCGATGGCCTGGGCGCCGCCGATACGCCAGATCTCCGAAACGCCGGCCTCGGCGGCGGCGGCGAGCACCACCGGCTCCAGGCGCCCCGGAGGGCTCGCCATGGCGATCCGGGGCACGCCGGCGACGGCGGCCGGAATGGCGTTCATGAGCACGGTCGAGGGATAGGCGGCGCGACCGCCCGGCACATAGATGCCGACGGAGGCGAGGCAGCGCCAGCGCCAGCCGAGCTCCACGCCGGCGGAATCGATGAACCGCTCGTCCTGCGGCTTCTGACGTCGGTGGAAGGCGCCGATGCGGTCGGCGGCGAGCGCGATGGCCTCGCGCACCTTTCTCGGACAGGCGGCGGCGCCGGCCTCGATCTCTTCTCCGCTCACCCTCAGCTCATGAACCGACAGTTTGACCCCGTCGAACCGTCGGGTGAAGTCGAGAACGGCGTCGATCCCGTCGCGACGTACCGCCTCGATGACCTCGGCCGCCGCCTCATCGACGCCTGCCTCGTTCTCGCCGCGCGGCTCGCTTACAAAGGCGGCGAAGGCGGCCGCGAAGCCCGTCCGGTTGAAGTCGAAGCGGCGCATCGCCCGCTCCTAGGTAAGATGAGCTGGGGTGTGGGGCGCCGGCCAGGGGGCCGAGAGATCGACGAGAGCGGCGTCGACACACTCCACGCGCGCGGCGATGTCGCCTCCGGCGGCGAAAGCGAGATTGATCCGGCCGCCTGGCGGCTCCTCGGGCTCGAAGGTGAGGGCGAGCAGCTCCAGGATCGCGTCCTTGGCCTCCCGCCTCAGCCGGCGGGCCTTCACGGCCAGAACGCATCCGATCTGGAGGCCCGCGCGCACCCTCTCTCCGCCTGGGCGCTCCCAACAGAAGCGGTTGAAGGCGATGGTGAGGCGTCGGGCGCCCGGTTCGTAGCTGATGTCGCCGATCCGGGTCACCGCATCCTGGAGCGCGGCCGAGATGACCGCCAGGTCGTCGGCATCCTGAGCGAGGAGCTTGAGGGCGGCCGCGCCGCTCACGCCTCAGCCTCCTCCTCTCCCTCGCCCTTAATGCGCCTCACCTGAGCCCCGCACGCCGAGAGCTTCTCCTCGAGCCGCTCGAAACCGCGGTCCAGATGATAGACGCGATTGACCATGGTCTCGCCGCGAGCGGCCAGGGCGGCGATCACCAGGCTCACCGAGGCGCGAAGGTCGGTCGCCATCACCTGCGCCCCATCCAGAGCCGCGACGCCTTTGACGCGCGCCTCTCCGCCCGAGACGGTGATGTCGGCGCCCATTCGGCCGAGCTCGGGAACGTGCATGAACCGGTTCTCGAAGATCGTCTCTTTGACCACGCTCTCGCCCTCGGCGAGGGTCATCAGGGCCATGAACTGGGCCTGGAAATCGGTGGCGAAGCCGGGATGGGGATCGGTCTCGACATCGACCGCGGAGAGGCGCGCGCCGTTGCGCTTGACGGTGAGCCCGTCGTTGCGTCGCTCCACCTCCACCCCGGCCTGCTCCATCTTCACGAGCAGGGCCTCGATCGGGTCGGCCGACGTGTTGATGAGGTTGATCTCGCCGCCGGCAATGGCCGCGGCCATGGCGTAGGTGCCAGTCTCCACCCGGTCGGGGGTGACCCTGTGCGAAGCGCCATGAAGGCGCTCGACGCCTTGGATGTGGATCTCCGAGGTCCCGGCCCCGGAAATCCTCGCCCCCATGGCCGTGAGGCACTCGGCGAGATCGACGATCTCCGGCTCCCGCGCGGCCCTCTCCAGCATCGTCTCGCCGCGCGCCAGGACGGCGGCCAGCATGGCGTGTTCGGTGGCGCCCACCGAAACTCCCGGAAAGGAGATTCTCGTCCCGATCAGGCCGCGCGGGGCCTGGGCGTAGACGTAGCCCTCGTGAAGGTCGATCCGGGCGCCGAGCTTTTCGAGCGCCATCAGGTGGAAATCCACCGGCCGCGCCCCGATCGCGCAGCCTCCCGGAAGACTGACCTTGGCCTGGCCGGTCCTGGCCAGCAGCGGGCCAAGGACGTTGAAGGACGCGCGCATCTGGCGGACGAGTTCATAGGGGGCGATGGCGCTGAGGATCTCCGCCGTCCGCAGCACGGTCTCGGGCCCCTCGGGTCCGTCCGTCTCGACGACTTCAGTTCCCAGACGGCGAAGGAGAGCAGCGAGGAAGCGGGTGTCGGCGAGCCGGGGCATGTTGGTGAGCCGGACCGCCTCGTCGGTGAGGAGGCTTGCGGCCATCAGCTTGATCGCCGAGTTCTTGGCCCCACTGATCGGGATCACCCCATTCAGCCTTTCTCCGCCCCGGATTGCGATCCTGTCCATGCGCCCTCGCCGGCCTTCGATTCCACTAGTGAACGAACCTGCAGCGTGAAGCGCAAGAAAAAACGGAGCGTCACGTGGTAGAGGTTCTTCGGGCGAACGGCGAGACTGGAGAAGCTCAGAGACGAATCGCGCTTGACGCGGAGCGCTCAGAAGGACTGCGTGACCCCGATCTCGAACCGGTTGCGAGAAAACTGGTAGAGCGGAATGGAGCTGTCGTTGCGGATGAAGGTGTAGATCAGGCGAGGGGTGAACCCGCCCCAATCGATCTTGCGGTCCATCACCATCACCTGCATCGCGTACTGGTCGTCGCTCCGCGTGGCGTTGAACGCCGCCAGCGGCGCATCATAGCCGATATGGGTGAAGCTCGGCGAAAGGCCCAGGGTGATCCCGGCGGCGAACTCCCGCGACCAGGAAATGCCGATCTGCTGAGAGTGGCTGGAGTAGGCGGAAATCTCTGCATCCTGGACGCCGAGCGCACCGGTGAGGCGCACGATGCTGGCCGGATCGGGGACGTAGAAGCAATTGAGCATGATCGTCGCTCCCGGCCCGTTCTGGACCGGCGATTGAGGATAGGAGATCTGATAGGCCCCAAAGGCCCCCCCGATCCCGAGTCTCGGCGTTGCGTAGTACGTGGCGTCGACCGCGCCTCCCGCCGTCTGCGCATACGGCCGATCGCCATACCAGCGATAGGAGCCGTTTCCGAGGACATCGAATTCCCATTTGTTGAGAAGCACATGCGGACCGGCGTAGGCCTGGACGGTCATATCATCGAACTCGGTGTGGAAATACTGGCTGCGCACCACCTGGGCGCCCAGGCGAAGTTTCACGTGCTTGGCCAGCTTGGGCGACCACTCCGCCGCCCCCTGCAGAGCAAGCCCGACGCCGGCGTTCGCCCTCGCGCTCTGGGAGAGCTGGAAGGGGATTCCATAAAGCGTGATCCCGCTCGTCGCCGGGCCGGCGTTGAGGTCGGTGTCCGGGGCGATCGCGAAGGAGAGGCTGTAGGCGAAGGTCTTGAGCTGGCGGATGGCGCCCAGATACCGGTTGACGTTGGCCCTGACCGTCGGCGGCAGGTTCCCGGCGCTGGCGAACAGGAATTCGCGCTCGGCATCGCCATAATCGCCCTTGAGGAAATAGGCCCGGCCGAGCTCCAGGCGCACCCGAACCACCTCGGGCTGGGAGACGAGGATGCGGTGGAAGCGGCGGATGGCGTCGTCGTAGTCCTTCTCAGCGATGTCGGTCATCCCGAAGAGGAACTGAACCTCATTGTCCTCGGGATGGGCTTCGGCGAGCTTGCCAAGCAGCTCGCGCGCCTCGTCGACCCGTCCGGTCTCGATCAGAGCCTCGGCCGCGGCGATCTCGGAGGGCGCGGCCGGGGCCGGGCGCTCGGGAGCGGAAACCTGGACCGAGCCGGGCGCCGCGACGGGCGGCGCCGCGATCAGCTCTGGGCCTGCCGGGCGCGATAACGGTCGATCGCTCCCCTTCCCTCACGGACCATGGCCTCGAAGTCCGGAGGGTCGAAGCCGATGCGGGCGTAGTCGACGACCATGAGACCGTCCTCGGCGATCTCCACCGCGTCCACGAACCGCGGATCGGCAAGGAGGTCCTGGGCTATAACGCCGGTGAAGCGACGCTCGCCGCCGAGATAGCGCCAGGAATAGATCTGCAGGCCCTGGGCCGTCGTCCCTGCCGGCTCGATCTCGGTCTTCAGGCGCCGGTCGCTGGGTGCCTGCTTGGCCCCGAATGCGCCCACCACCGAGACGTTGTTGGTCCCTCCGGTCAGGTAGAAGGCGCCCGCCGTCTCGGCTGCGTTCGGGCCATAGAAGGCGCCGTGCACCTTGCCGGTCGCGCCGGTGATATCGAACGCCGTCCCGGCCGGTCCGGTCACGTTCGTCGCGCCGGCGTAGGCCGCGCCGCTGATCGTGGCGGTCAGGCCGATGTCGTTGAGCGTGCCGATGTTCGTCTGGGTATTGGTGGCGACCGAAAAGACATTGATGCCGGTGACCGAGCCGGTGACCGATCCCGTCGAGAAGTTCGCCGTCAGGCTCGAATTTCCAAACCATTGCCCCGCGTCCGCCCCCGAAGAGGTCGCACCCGGCTCGAGCACCAGGCCGACCGCGCCGCCGGTATAGGTGGCCGAGCCGGTGGTGGGCATCGAGGAGGTTTCCGAGACGCCCGGCGCTCCGCCGCCGAAGACGCCGAAGTAGATCGGGGTCGAATTGGAGCCGCTGGTATTGACGTTCCAGGTGCCGTAGCTCGTGTACTGCAGGCCGCTCGTCACCCCGAAGGTGTCGATCGTGACTGGATCTCCGACGGCGACGGCCGAATCGGTCGAGCTGGCGACGGTCGCGTCGTCTTCGGTGACCCCGGATTGGCCGACCTCGTTGCTGATGTTGTCGCTTTCGTCGGCGTTGGTCCACGACGCGGTGACTCCGCCGCCGGGAGTCTGAACGTTCGCCGTGGCGCTATAGCCCCCGCCGCTTGTTTCCATCGCTGACAACGAGAGGACGGCCCCGTCGAGCGCCGGGTCGACCGCGAAGGTGAAGTTCGGTGCGCTCCCCCCGATCGTTCCGACCTCCGAGAATAGGGACGAATTCAGCACCACCGGCGCGGATGCCCCAAAGGAGCCCTCCACCGACACGTTGTTGGTCCCGCCGGTGAGATAGAAGACGCCCGCCGTCTCGGCCGCGCTGGGGCCAAAGAAGGCCCCATGCGTGTTGCCGGTGGCGCCAGTGATGTCGAAGGCGGTGCCGGCCGTCCCCGTCACGTCAGCCGTGCCGTCGTAGGCCGAACCGCTGATCGTGGCGGTGAGGCCGATGTCATTGAGCGTACCGATGTTAGGCGGGTTGCCACCGCTGCTGTTCACCGCAAAGACATTAATCCCGGTGATCGAGCCGGTGACCGCACCCGTCGCAAAATTCGCTGTCAGGCTCGAATTCCCAAACCATTGTCCGGCGTCCGCCCCAGACGTGGTCACGCCCGGTTCGAGCACAACGCCGACCGCGCCGCCGGTATAGGTGGCGCTGCCGGTGGTGGGCATCGAGGAGGTCTCCGCCACGCCCGGAAGGCCGCCGGCGAAGACCGCGATATAGATCGCGTTGGTGTTCGAGCCGCTCGGATTGACGGTCCAGGTGCCGTATTGCGCGTAGGTCAGTCCGCTGCTGTCGGCGTAATCATCGATCGTCAACGGAGCGCCGACCGCCACCGCCGGATCGGTGGAAGCTGTGACGGTTGCATCGAATTCGATGACGTTCGTGGCGCCCCCTTGCGAGAGCCCGTCGGTCTCGTTGGCGTTGTTCCAACCGGCGGTGATGCTGCCGCCCGGCGTCGGAGCGGTCCCGGTTTCGGTGTAGCTGCTGCCTGAGATCGTCTTCGAGTACGACTCGACAGCCCCGTCCAAGCTCGTATCGATCGTGAGCGTGTAGTTCGGCGCGCTTCCCCCGACTGATCCGATTTCCGAAACGACCGAATAGTTCTGAACCGTCGGCGTCGGAGTTGGGGTCGGCGTCGGAGTGGGCGTCGGAGTGGGCGTGGGGGTCGGGGTCGGAGTTGGCGTCGGCGTGGGAGTTGGGGTCGGCGTCGGAGTGGGCGTGGGGGTCGGAGTCGGCGTCGGAGTCGGAGTCGGCGTCGGAGTCGGCGTCGGAGTGGGCGTGGGGGTCGGTGTCGGTGTCGGGGTCGGTGTCGGGGTCGGAGTTGGCGTGGGCGTCGGCGTCGGAGTGGGCGTTGGCGTCGGCGTCGGGGTTGGCGTCGGAGTGGGCGTTGGCGTCGGCGTGGGTGTCGGCGTCGGAGTGGGCGTGGGGGTCGGGGTCGGAGTTGGCGTCGGCGTGGGCGTCGGAGTGGGCGTGGGCGTCGGAGTGGGCGTGGGCGTCGGCGTGGGTGTCGGAGTTGGAGTTGGAGTTGGAGTTGGAGTTGGAGTTGGAGTCGGTGTCGGCGTGGGCGTCGGTGTCGGCGTGGGCGTCGGCGTCGGAGTGGGTGTTGGCGTCGGCGTGGGAGTTGGAGTCGGCGTCGGCGTGGGAGTTGGAGTCGGCGTTGGCGTCGGGGTTGGCGTGGGGCTCGATGAACTGGTCGCGACCGCCGCGGCTCCGCCCCCGAGCGCCGCTACGCCCAGGACGTAATAGAGCAGGTGGCTGTGGCCGGGCGGATCCTTCTTGTGATGCTTGTGGGCCTTATGGTGGTCGGGGTTCTGGCCCTGCGCTGCCGAGGCCGCGGGAAACACCACCATGGCCGACACCGCGGCCATCGCCAGGAATCGGCTGGTCAACCTGAACTGCGAATACATCCGCTCCCCCCCTCGACTCCCGGCCGAAAGCGGCCGGATCTGCGAACGCGCACTGACTGAACGTCACTGCCGCGCGGGCGGCGCGGAAATCTTTCTTGCTTCGACTACTCCACCTGAAAAGTGAAGGCGATCACGCGCAATGGCGGTTGCCCAACGCGGATTCGGATGGGGTTGGATGACCGCACGATTCCTCTAAGCTGTCAACGCGTGTCGGGAGGCGAAAATTGGAGCTGAAGTGCTATGTCTACCCCGGATGGAATCCGCGCCTCCGGCCCGCCTCGCCCAAGCGGGAGTGGATGGATCGCTCTCCCGAATCCTTCGCCTACCGGTGCCTGCCGCTTTCCATCGCCAACAGCCATGGCTGGGAGATTCTCAACCCCTGCGGCTTCACGGCGGAATGGAAGGGGGGCCTCGCCGTCGACGACGTGGTTCTGCGCATCGATGAGGGCTCGCCGCCGCACGAAGCGCCCACCGTCCTCTTCGGCCAGGGGACCTTCACCTTCCATGTCCAGGGCCTCTTCCGCACCCCGCCGGGCTGGAATCTGTGGGTCGGCCCCTCGCCCAACAGCTTCAAGGATGGGGCCTGCGCGCTCTCCGCGATCATCGAGACCGACTGGGCCCCCTTCACCTTCACCATGAACTGGCGGCTCACGCGGCCGGGCTTTGCGGTCCGCTTCGAGGCCGGCGAGCCGATCGCCCACATCTTCCCGGTCGAGCGAAGCCTGATCGAGGCGATCGAGCCTCGGATCGTCTCCATCGAGGAAGATCCTGAGCTCAAGGCCGAGTTCGAGGCCTGGTCGGCCTCGCGCAACGCCTTTCAGGAGCGCGTGCGCGCCCATCCCCCGGGCAAGCCCGCCGACAAGTGGCAGAAGACCTACTACCGCGGCCAGACGCCGTCCGGAAAATGTCCCATCGCCGATCACCAGACCAAGCTTCGCGTACAAGCCTTCGTGGGCGACCGCGCCGTGTCCGATGCGAGCGTCGAGACGCCGCCGCACCCGGAGTCTTCACCGGTGGTCAAGGGGAGCGGGGCGGCGGGAGAGTGGCGGCGGGCCAAATACGAGTGGCTCCTGGCCACCATGGAGCGCCAGCGTGGGCTCTCGGCGGAAGCCGGAGGCGTTTTCCGCGTCGAAGGCGTCAGCTCCGAGGATTTTCTCGACCTCTACTACGCCCCCGCCCGGCCCGTGGTTCTGGCCGGCGAGATCGCCCATTGGCCCGCGCCCGGGCGCTGGTCGCCGGAATATCTCGCCGCCAAGGTCGGCTCACGCCTCGTCGAATTTCAGGGGGGCAGGACGGCGAACGGCGACTTCGAACGCGACAAGGATGCCCACAAGCGCACCGCGCCTTTCGACCGGTTCATCGAGGCGATCATCAAGGAGCCCGGCAACGACGCCTACATCACCGCCTACAATTCAGCCGCCAACCAGGCCGCCCTCGCCCCGCTCGACGAGGACATCGGGCCGCTGGAGAAATTCCTGGACCATAAGGCGGGCGGCCACGGCGGCATGCTGTGGATCGGTCCGGCTGGCACCGTCACCTCGCTGCACCACGATCTCACCAACAACCTTCTGGTGCAGATCACCGGCCGCAAGCGGGTGATCCTGGCCTCGGCCGCCGAGACGCCGAAGCTCTACAACGACCGTCACGTGTTCAGCGAGATCAAGGACGTGACTGATCCGAACCTGGACCTTTCAGCTTACCCGGCCCTGGAGCAGGTGCGCTTCCACGACATCACCCTCGAAGCTGGCGAGGCGCTCTTCATCCCCATCGGCTGGTGGCATCAGGTGACTTCGCTCGAATTTTCGGTCACCGCGACCTTCACCAACTTCCTGTGGCCCAACGACGGGTTCTCAGGCTATCCGGCCGAAGCCTAGCAGCCCGAGTCCGGCGTTCGATCCGCCTGGGCGAATGCTGGCCGAACGTCGGAATCGACAAGGCTGCCAGCCAGTTCATGATTCTAGTGTCGTTGATGAATATGACGTTCGTCGCTGAGCCCGCGGCCAAGCAGATACGAACGTCAAATTCACGACACTAGCTAGCCGACCGCGCCGCGCGCCAGCGCCGCGAGCAGCAGAAGGGCGATGATGTTGGTGATCTTGATCATCGGGTTTACCGCCGGTCCGGCGGTATCCTTGTAGGGATCGCCGACCGTATCGCCGGTCACCGCGGCCTTGTGGGCCTCCGAGCCCTTACCGCCATGATGGCCCTCCTCGATGAGCTTCTTGGCGTTGTCCCAGGCCCCCCCGCCGCTCGTCATGGAGATGGCGACGAAAAGGCCGGTGACGATCACCCCCATCAGCATCGCGCCCAGAGCCGAGAAGGCGTCAGCCTTTCCGGCCACTCCGAAAATGATGAAGAAGAACACGATCGGCGAAAGCACCGGGAGCAGGGAGGGCGCGATCATCTCGCGGATCGCCGCGCGGGTCAGGATATCGACGGCGCGCCCGTACTCGGGCTTCACCTCTCCGGTCATGATCCCTGGGTTTTCCTTGAACTGTCGGCGCACCTCGGCGACCACCGATTGCGCCGCGCGTCCCACCGCGGTCATGGAAAGACCGCCGAAGAGGAAAGGCAGCAGCCCACCGAAGAGCAGGCCCGCCACAACGTAGGGGTTGGAGAGATCGAAGGCGACGCCCTTCACTCCGGCGAAATAGGGATAGAGGGCGGGATTGGCCGAGAAATAGCGGAGGTCCTGGGTGTAGGCTGCGAAGAGCACCAAGGCGCCCAGGCCTGCCGAGCCGATGGCGTAGCCCTTGGTCACCGCCTTGGTGGTGTTGCCGACCGCGTCCAGGGCATCGGTCGAGACCCGGACCTCACTGGGAAGGCCGGCCATCTCAGCGATTCCGCCGGCGTTGTCGGTCACCGGTCCGAAGGCGTCCAGGGCGACAATGAAGCCGGCCAGCGAAAGCATGGTCGTGGTGGCGATGGCCAGGCCGAAGAGGCCGGCCACCTTGTAGGCGATGATGATGCCGATGATGATCGCCAGGGCCGGGCCGGCGGTCGACTCCAGGGACATGGCGAGGCCCTGGATGACATTGGTGCCGTGACCGCTCACCGAGGCCCTGGCCACGGACTTGACCGGCCGAAAGCCGGTTCCGGTGTAGTATTCGGTAATCACCACGATGGCCGCGGTGACGCCCAGGCCCACGAGCCCGCAGAAGAAGAAGTCGTCGGCCCCGGCGGTCCGCCCCAGCAACGGGACCCCGCCCAGAGGCGTCAGGGAATGGGTCACCCACCAGATGCCGGCGATGGACAGGATCCCGGTGGCGATAAGGCCGCGGTAGAGGGCGCCCATGATGGAGCCCTTAGGGCCGAGGCGCACGAAGAACATGCCAACGATCGAGGTGATGATGCAGATTCCGCAGATCGCCAGGGGCAGAAGCATCATCGCGGCTACCGCCGGGACGGCGCGGAAGAATATGGCCGCCAGGATCATGGTGGCGACGGTGGTCACCGCATAGGTCTCGAAGAGGTCGGCGGCCATGCCGGCGCAGTCGCCGACGTTGTCGCCCACCGCGTCGGCGATCACCGCCGCATTGCGCGGATCGTCCTCGGGGATGCCCGCCTCGACCTTGCCCACCATGTCGCCGCCGACATCAGCGCCCTTGGTGAAGATGCCGCCTCCCAGACGCGCGAAGATCGAGATCAGCGAAGCGCCGAAGCCCAGCGCGACGAGGGAGTCGACAACGTCTCGACTGGTGAGCGGAAAACCGAATCCGTAGGTGAGGACGGTGAAATAGCCGGCCACCCCGAGAAGAGCGAAGCCGGCCACAAGCATGCCGGTCACCGCTCCGGAGCGGAAGGCGAGCGAGAGACCCTTGGCGAGTCCCTCGCTGGCGGCCTGGGCAGTGCGCACATTGGCCCTCACCGAGATCAGCATCCCGACGAAGCCGGCAAGGCCCGAAAGCACCGATCCGATGAGGAATCCCAGCGCCTCGGGCTTGCCGATGACGAAGAAGATGATGATGAGGATCACCACGCCCACCAGGCCGATGGTGGTGTACTGCCGGCGGAGGTAGGCCTGCGCCCCTTCCTGGATGGCGGCGGCGATCTCCTGCATCTTTGCGTCGCCCATCGGGGCCCGCATCAGAAAGAGCGTCTGAACCACTCCATAGGCGACCGCCACGATCCCGGCGATGATCACCAGCGTCAGCACGAGACTCATGATTCCAAGCGTCCCTTCCCGATGCGCCAGTCGCCTGTTGCGCGGATGGCCCGCGCCGCCCGGCGCAGCGCGGTGAAGCGGCGCGGCCCTGAGGCGCGCCGTCCATGCGTGGTCGCCGTGGGAGGCCTCCCCGAACGCGGCTGGAAACTGCCAAAAGCGAGGCGCCGACGCAAGCGGATCGATCCGCACGCTGACCTCGTTGAGAAGGACGCTTAGAGCGCTCCGATCAAGCTGAAGCGTCCAAAACGCCCGATCGGACGTTTAGAGCGCCATGGCCAATCCGCTCGCCGCGCTCCTGGGTCTTCACGTCCAGACCAGGCCAAAGTCGCCGGCCACGAACTTTCCCGATCTGGCCCAACAGGTCCATCAGCTCGCCTATGGGGGCGCGCCGGCCTGGAACCGCCTGCTCGATTCGGCCGTCAGGTTCGCCGTGGACATCGCCTCGGCGGCGGCCATTTTCATTCTCACTCTGTGGATCGCCGGCTGGGCGGCGCGTCTGGCCAGCGGAGCGGCCGGCCGGGTCCACAGGGGCCGCGCTCCCGATCTCATCCTCCAGAGCTTCATCGGCTCGCTCGCCCGCTATGCGGTGATGGCGATCGGCCTCATCGCCGTCCTCCAGCAACTGGGCATCAAGACAGCATCGCTGATCGCCGTCCTCGGCGCAGCTTCCCTCGCCATCGGCCTCGCGCTGCAGGGCGGCCTCAGCAATGTCGCCTCCGGGGTGATGATCCTGCTCCTTCGGCCCTATCGGGTCGGCGACCGAGTCCGGGTGGCCGGACAGGTCGGCCGAGTGCGCGGACTCGATCTCTTCCTCACCCGGATCACCGACCTCGACGAGGTCGTGATTCTGGTCCCCAACGGCAAGGTCTTTTCCGACGTCATCGTCAACTACAGCCAGCCCCAGAACCGCCGGATCGTTCTCGACGTCATGGTGAGGCCCGAGTGCGACGTCTCGCGGGCCCTGGACCTCCTTCTCGCCACCGCCAGAGCCGACGATCGCGTCGCGGCGAGGCCCGAGCCATGGGCCAGGATGACCGACCTCAAGCCTGGCGCGGCGACGCTGACGCTCCGCGTCTGGGCCTCTCCGGCCGACCAGGACGAAGTGAGAACAGGCCTGCTGAAGGCCATCGTCGAGGCCTTCGCCAAGGCCCAAATCGCGCTGACGGAGGCTACCTGAGCGGCCAGACCAGGGCGATCAGAGGCGTGGCGAGGAGAAGGACCAGGATCGCCAGAGGCGCTCCCAGCCTGGCGTAATCGCCGAAGCGATACCCCCCCGGCGCCATGACGAGCGTGTTGCACTGATGGCCCACGGGCGTGAGGAAGTCGCAGCCCGCCCCGACCGCCGTCGCCATCAGGAACCCGTCCGCGCTCAGGTGAAGAGCCCGCGCCAGGGACACGGCGATCGGGCCGAGCACCAGCACCGTGGGGGCATTGTGAAGAAAGGGCGAAAAGATCATCGCCGTCGCCATCACCGCCCCGAGGGCGACGAGCGGCGGAACACTGACCAGAGCATGGGCCGCGAACGTCGCGACGGCGGCCCCTCCCCCGGTTCGCGAGATCGCCTCGCTCACCGGAATGAGGGCGGCGATGAGCACCAGCACCTGTCCGTCGAGCGACTCGTAGACCTGACGCATGGAAATCGCGCCGATCGCCACCACAGCCACGGCGGCGGTGAAGAAGGCGATCGAAACCGGGGCCAGCCCCAATCCGCAGACGGCGACGGCGGCGGCCAAGATGAGAACCGCCGGAACTCCACGGCGGACGATCCCGAGCCTGGGCTCGACATCCGCCAAGGGTCTGGCGCCAAGATCGGACAGGGCCGATGGCAGCGTCCGCTCGGCGGCCTGGAGTACGAGCACATCTCCGGCCCTCAGCGCCGCCGAACGCACCTGGTCCCGGATCCGGCCGCCGCTGCGAGCCACGCCCAGGAGATTGACGCCGAAATTGCGGTGCAACCCGATCGAGCTTGCCGAGGCGCCGACCAGTGGCGAGGCGGGTTCGACCACCGCCTCCACCACCCGCACCTCCTCCTTAGGATCTTCGCCGGCGAGCCGACGCTCGGCCGGGATGAGCTCCAGACCGCAGTCGGCGATCAGGCGCTCGAGGACCTCCTGCTCGCCTTCGAGGCCGAGATGATCGCCGGCCCTGAGCTTGACCTCCGGGCCCGGCCGGGGGCGCCGCCGCCGTCCGCGAACCAGCATCGTGGGCCTCACCCGATCGTTGGCGAGGGCCTGGAGGGCGCCCACGGTCTCCGCCTTGGCGCCTTGCCAGCCTTCGGGAAGTTTCACGTCGACCACGTAGGCTCTGGGCGGAGCGCTCTCGGCGCTCGCGCTCTTGCGCACCGGCAAGCGCCGCCAGGCGAAAACCATGTAGAGGCAGACCACCGCCGAGACCCCCAGGCCCACCGGCGCGAAGTCGAACATCGCGAACGGGGCGCCGCTTTCCTCGAAACGAATCTGGGAGACGATGACGTTGGTGGAGGTCCCCACGAGGGTGACGAGGCCGCCGGCCAGCGAAGCGAAACTCATCGGCATCAGGAGGCGTGAGGGCGCGGTCCCCGACCGTTGGGAGAGGCGCAGTGCGATTGGCGTCATGATCGCCAGCGCCCCGACGTTCTTGGTCGCCATGGATAGAACGCAGGTCACAGCCGCCAGGACCGGGGCCTGGACGCCTTCGCCCCTGAGCTTTTCCAGCACGGGCTGGGCCGCCGCGGCGATGATCCCGGACCTGGCGATGGCCGAGGAAACGACGAGAGCGCTGGCGATGATGACGACGACATCGTCCTTGAATCCATCGAAGGCCGAACGGAGCGGCACCACTCCCAGTCCCAGCCCGGCGACGAGGGCGATGAGGGCGATGAGGTCATAGCGCAGCCGTCCCCAGGCGAACGCCGCCATGGTGACGATCACGAGCGCGAAGGCCGTGCCCTGGTGAACGGTCATGGTGTTTCGCCTCGAGCCAGGGCTAGCAAACGCGCGAACCGCCGAGCGGCGCCGCAGATTGTCAGTGCCGCCAGCCGAGCCGCTCGGGCGAGACCTCGAGATCCCCGACCCATATCTTGAGCCCGCTCCCGGCCTCGAAACGCCCGGCAAGCGAGGCGGCGACACCGAGCGCGCGGACCTCCTCGATGAAGGCTTCGGCGTCGGCGGGATCGACGGCGCAGGCGAGCGCATAGTCGTCGCCTCCGGCGGCAAGCTCGAGGAGCGCCGAAGCGCGGTCGGCCTGGGCTTCCAGCCACGCCGCCCCCTCGGTCGAGAGTGGAGCGCCGGCGAGATCGACCTCGAGCGCAAGGCCGCTCGCCTCAGCGATATGGCTGGCGTCGGCGAGCAGGCCGTCGGAAATATCGGCGCAAGCCTGCGCGTGGGCGATGAGGGGCGAGCGAAGCCGCAGGAGCGGCTCGGGAAGGAGATACCGCGCCGTCAGTGCGCCGGCCGGATCGGCGATCTCGCCCTTGACGGCGCGAAGACCCAGGAGCCCATCGCCGATCGCGCCGCAGACCGCCAAGAAGTCCCCTTCCCGCGCCCCCGAACGCAGGATCGAGCCGCCCTCCTCCACCCACCCCAGCACCGTGGCGCTGACCACCGCCGGCCCAGTGGTGGCGACGGTGTCGCCGCCGAGGAGCGAGAGGCCGAACCTTGCGCCATCCTCCGCTATCCCCTGGGCGAAGGCCCCCCGCCAAGAGCGGCCACGCTCGCTCGGGAAGGCGGCGAGCAGGAACCAGCCGAAGGGTTCGGCGGCCTTGGCGGCAAGATCGGAAAGGGATGTCCTCAGAAGGCGCTTGGCGAAGACTTCGCCATCCACCCCCCAGGGGGCGTGCATCCCCTCGACGAGGGCGTCCTTGGAGACCACAAGGTCAAAACCCGGCCGGGCCGGGATCACCGCCGCGTCATCCATCAGGCCCAGCGCTCGGGGGTCCTGAGCGACGAGTGGGCGCAGCGAGGCGATCCAGTCGAATTCATCGACTGGCGCATCGGGCGGCGCTTCAGGTCCGGCCGGCATCGCGGGCGATCGCATCGAGCGCGGCGTTGACGAAGGCTGGCTCCGGTCCCTCGAAGAAGGATTTGGCGATCTCGACATATTCGTCGATGGCGACTTCGCCAGGAATCTCGGCGAGATTGAGAATTTCGAAGGCGCCGGCCCTCAGGATGGCCCGGGCCGTGGCGTCGATCCGCTCCAGCCGCCAGCCTTCGGCGAGGCGGCTCGAAACCGCCCGGTCCACCTTGGCCTGGTCGGCGACCACGCCGCGCAGGATCCTGGCGAAGTGGACCTCGTCGGCCGGGGCAAGCCGCCGCAGGCCCCCGGGCTCATCGATGTCGCGGTCGAAGCGGTGCTCGCAAAATTCGCGCACCACCGTCTCGACCCCGGCCCCGGAGACCTCCATCTGGTAGAGGCCCTGAACCGCGGCGAGGCGCGCCACCGATCGGGCCCGTCGCCCCTCCGGTTTCATCCCTCCCTGGCCGCCCCGTCTCCCGCCCATCCTTCGTCGGCGAGGCCCTCCTCGGAGAGGAACCGCGCGAAATCGTCGGTGCGGCGGAAGTCGCGGTACACCGAAGCGTATCGGACGTAGGCGACATCATCGAGCGCTTTCAATGACTTCATCACCATTTCTCCAACCACGCTGGATGCGATCTCGGTCTCGCCCATGCTTTCGAGTTGGCGGACAATGCCGCTCACCATCCTCTCGAGCCTCTCAGGATCGACCGGGCGCTTGCGCGCGGCGATGGAGATCGATCGGACCAGTTTTTCGCGATCGAACGGAGCGCGGCGGCCCGATCGCTTGAGGATGGTGAGTTCGCGCAGCTGGACGCGCTCGAAGGTGGTGAAGCGGCCGCCGCAAGCGGGGCAGAGACGGCGGCGGCGGATCACCGCCCCGTCCTCGGAGGGTCGGCTGTCCTTGACCTGACTCTCGAGTTCTCCGCAAAAAGGGCATCGCATCCGAAGGCTCCTCGAAGGTCTTCAGGCGCCGGTGTAGATCGGAAAGGCGCTCGTCAGGCGCCTGACGTCGGCGCGGACCGCCGCTTCGACCGCCTCGTTCGCCTCCCCGCCGTTGGCGGCCAGACCATCCACGACCTCGCCGATGAGAGCGCCCACTTTGCGGAACTCGGCGGGTCCGAAGCCGCGCGTCGTGCCGGCCGGCGTCCCCAGCCGCACGCCCGAACTGATCGCCGGGGGACGCGGATCGAAGGGGATCGTGGAGCGACTGCACGTCATGCCGGAGCGTTCGAGGGCGTCTTCGGCCGCCTTGCCCGAGACGCCCTTGGCGGTGAGATCGACGACCATGAGATGGCTGTCGGTGCCGCCCGAGACGATCGCCATCCCCGCCAAGACGAGCGCATCGGCGAGCGCGCGGGCGTTGTCGATCACCTGCCTCGCCCAGGTCCCGAACTCCGGCGTGAGCGCCTCTCCGAGCGCCACCGCCTTGGCGGCGATGACGTGCATCAAAGGTCCGCCCTGGATGCCGGGAAAGACCGCGGCGTCGACCTTCTTTCCCAGCTTGACGTCGTTGGAGAGGATCATGCCGCCGCGCGGGCCCCGCAGCGTCTTGTGGGTGGTGGTGGTCACCACGTGGGCGTGGGGCAAGGGATCGGGAAAGACACCCGCCGCGACCAGGCCGGCGAAATGGGCCATGTCGACCATCAGATAGGCGCCGACGCTGTCGGCGATGGCGCGGAAACGAGCGAAATCGATGGTCCGGCTGTAGGCCGAACCGCCAGCGATGATGAGCTTGGGCCGCGCTTCGCCCGCGATCTCGGCGAGGGCGTCATAGTCGATGATCTGGTCCTGGCGCCGGACGGTGTAGGCGACGGGCTGGAACCACTTCCCCGACTGGTTGACAGACTTTCCGTGAGTGAGGTGGCCGCCGGCGTTGAGATCCATCCCCATGAAAGTGTCGCCGGGCGTCATCAGGGCCATGAAGACGCCCTGGTTGGCCTGGGAGCCCGAATGGGGCTGGACGTTGGCCCAGGCGCAGGAGAAGAGCCGTTTGGCCCGCTCGATGGCCAGGACCTCGACTTTGTCGACTTCCTGGCAGCCGCCGTAGTAGCGACGGCCCGGATAGCCCTCGGCGTATTTGTTGGTGAGCACCGAGCCTTGCGCCTCCAGCACCGCGCGCGAGACGATGTTCTCCGAGGCGATGAGCTCGATCTGATCCTGCTGGCGGCGAAGCTCGCTCCGGATCGCGGCGAAAACTTCCGGATCGGCGCTCTGAAGTCCTTCGCTGTAGAAGGAATCGGGAGCCGGGCGGGCGGCCTGGATGGAGAGGGTCATGACGCTGGGACTTCGAGTCGGAGGGGCTTCCTCTTTACCCTTGACGGCGCGGCCCGAACACCCTTGCGGAATCTCGAGCCGCGCGGCGGCTCGAGAGCTACTCCGACGCTCTGGGCGGAACTTGCGGCGCAGCCTGGCGTTTGCAGCCCAGGATGGCCAATGGACGGGAGCCGATGGCAGAGGAAGCGGCGAAGGCTGGCGCGCCTGCAGAACTGGTCCGGCTGACCGCCGAGATCGTCTCCGGTTATGTGGCCGGCAACTCGGCGGGGGCCGAAAAGGTCGCCCCGCTGATCGGCGAGGTCCATCGTGCGCTGAGCGAACTCACCTCCCCGCGCCCGACTGCCCCCAACAGGCCCCAGCGGCCCGCGGTTCCGATCAGTCGATCGGTACAGCCCGACTACATCGTTTGCCTTGAAGATGGCCGCCAACTCAAGATGTTGAAACGGTATCTTCGGGCCCGCTATCAGATGAGTCCCGACGAATACCGCCGCAAATGGGGCCTGCCGGCGGACTATCCCCTGGTGGCGCCTAACTACGCCGCACGGCGCTCTCAGTTCGCCAAGGAGATTGGTCTGGGGAGACGCCCGGCGCGACGCCGCGCCTGAGCGCGCGGGGCGGCGACCGGCGGCGCGGCTGCCGGATCATCGGGCGCTACGGTCAAGTTCCTGCCCCATGAAGTTGGGTTGGCGAGGAGGCCGACACCGAAGAGGTCGGCGCCGAACGAGGAACTAGGCCGCCACCCCGCCCAGCCTCTGGATGTTGCAGCGCGCCCACAGCAGCTCCAGGGCGGCGACGAGGTCGTCCATCATGGCGTCGGTGTGGAAGGGCGTGGGGGTGAAGCGCAGGCGCTCGGCTCCCCTGGGCACGGTCGGATAATTGATCGGCTGCACATAGATGCGGTGGTCGGCGAGCAGCATGTCAGAGACGCGCTTGCAGTGGACCGGATCTCCCACCATCACAGGCACGATGTGGCTCAGCGAGCCCATCACGGGCAGGCCGGCGGCCGCCATCCTCGCCTTGAGCGCGGCGGCCCGTTCCTGGTGGCGCACGCGGACCTCGTCGTGCGCCTTCAGCCACCTGATCGAGGCGAGCGCACCGGCGGTGAGCGCCGGCGGCAGGGAGGTGGTGAAGATGAAGCCGGCGGCATGGGAGCGGATGGCGTCGATGATCGCCGCCTCGGCCGCGATGTAGCCGCCCATGACCCCGAAGGCCTTGCCGAGCGTCCCTTCGATGACGTCGATCTCGCCCGCGGCGCCATCGCGCTCGGAGACGCCGCCTCCGCCTCGCCCGTAGAGACCCACGGCGTGGACCTCGTCGAGATAGGTGAGCGCCCCGTATTTCTTGGCCAGGGCCGCGGTCGCCCCGATATCGGCGATGTCGCCGTCCATCGAATAGACGCTCTCGAAGGCCACGAGCTTGGGCGCATCCTTCGGCTCGGCCGCGAGCAGGGTCTCGAGATGTTCCAGGTCGTTGTGCCGGAAGATCCGACGCGCCCCCCCGCCGTGACGTATCCCCTCGATCATCGAGGCGTGGTTCAAGGCGTCGGAGAAGATCACCAGACCCGGAAGGATCTTCTGGAGCGTGGCGAGCGCCGCCTCGTTGGAGACATAGCCCGAGGTGAAGAGAAGCGCCGCCTCCTTGCCATGGAGCGAGGCGATCTCGGCTTCGAGTTCGACGTGGTAATGGGTGGTGCCCGAGATGTTGCGCGTGCCGCCGGAGCCCGCGCCCGCTTCGTCGATCGCCCACTTCATCGCCGCAAGGACGACGGGATTCTGGCCCTGGCCGAGATAGTCGTTGGAGCACCAGACGACGACTTCCCGCGCCTCGCCTGCGGCCGGGCTCCACAACGCCAGGGGAAAGCGTCCGGCCAGCCGCTTGAGGTCGGCGAAGACCCGATATCGGCCCTCTCCCTTCACCTTCAGGACGGCGTCTTCGAAAGCGGCGGCGTAATCCATCTCGAACGCACCAGGAGCCCCTCGGGGGAAACGCGAACCCGCAACAAAACGCGGGCGGATCCGAGGCCTGCGGCCTCTTGGCACAACAGACGCGAAAAGTCATCCCGTGAGGCGTCGGGCCGCCCGCCGCGCCGCTGACGGCCTCAGACTTCGCCGAGGTTCAGACGCTGGAGATCGGCGAGCAGAGCCGGCCCGCTGGGCGTCCAGCCGAGCCTCGCGCGCGTCCACGCGCTCGAGGCGGGCGCGTCGAGGCCGGCGAACAGGGCGAGCCAGCCGAAGAATTCGGCGGCTTCTTCCGCGGCGATGGATCGGACCGGCAGCTTGAGGCGGCGACCGAGCGTCTCGGCGATATCGCGCATGGCGACGCCCTCCTCGGCCACGGCGTGCCAGCGCGCGTTCGGCTCGGCCCTTTCGATCGCCAGCCTGTAGAGGCGGGCGACGTCGGAAATGTGCGCCGCCGGCCAGCGATTGGCGCCCTCTCCGAGGTAGGCGCAGACACCCTTCTGGCGAAAGATCTCGATCGCCGGGCTGACGAGACCCTGCCTCGCCGCATCGTGGACCTGCGGCAGGCGCATCACCGAGACATTGATCCCCTCCGCGGCAAGATCGGCGGCCGCTTCTTCAGAGGCGGCGCGGGGACTGATCTTCGAGCTGAGAGGAGCGTCCCCTTCGCCAACCGGCCGTCCCGGCTCGCCCATCGCCATGGCCGTGCCCGAGGTGACGATCAGCGGCCGGCGAGATCCGGCGAGAGCCGAGCCGAGGGCGGCGACGACGCGCCGGTCGTCTTCGCAATTAGCCGCATAGTTCGCGAAGTCATGGTTGAAGGCGAGGTGAATGACGCCCTGGCAGCGCCCTGCCCCGTCACTGACGCTCTCCAGGTGTTCGAGGGAGCCGCGATGGACCTCCGCGCCGGAAGCGGCCAGGGCTGCGGCCTTTTCCTTCGAACGGCACAGGCCGAGGACCTCGTGGCCGTTCGTGATGAGCTCCTTGACGAGGGCCGAGCCGATGAAACCCGTCGCCCCGGTGACGAAGACGCGCATGGATGATCTCCAGGTTCGAGGCGGCAAAGCGCTCTCGATCGCTCAGTCGCCGCCGAGCTCGGCGATGGCGCCGCGCATGAGCTGGAGGACGGCGGAGAAGTCCTTGCCGCCATGACCCAGGCGCTCGAAGAGCGCGTAGAGGGCTTCGGCCTGGGCTCCCATCGGCGTGGCCGCTCCCGCCTTGGCCGCCGCTTCCTGGGCGAGCTTCAGATCCTTGAGCATCAGGCTGGCGAGGAACCCCCCCTCGTAGTTCCGATTGGAAGGGGCCGAAGGCACCGGGCCCGGCCAGGGGCAGTAGCTCGTGAGCGACCAGCACTGGCCGGACGACTTTGCGGCGATCTCGAAGAACCGCTCGGGCTCGAGACCGAGCTTCTCGGCGAGCGCGAAGGCCTCGCAGACGCCGAGCATTGAAACGCCGAGGATCATGTTGTTGCAGATCTTCGCCGCCTGGCCCGCCCCCGGACCTCCGGCATGGATCACCGTCCGGGCCATGGGCGCGAGCACCGCCTCGACCTGGTCGAAGACGCCCTCCTCGCAGCCGGCCATGAAGGCGAGCGTCCCGGCCTCGGCGGCCATGATCCCCCCGCTCACCGGCGCGTCGGCGGCTTGGAATCCCCGCTCCGTCGCGAGAGCCGAGACGCTCCGGGCGGTCTCCACGTCGATCGTCGAGCAGTCGATGAGGAGGGTCCCGGGCCGGGCGGCGGGGAGGATTTCCCCTTCCCACACCGCACGCACATGGCTGGCGGCGGGAAGCATGGTCACCACGGCCTCGGCCTTGCCCGCCGCCTCGCCGGCGCTGGACGCGGCGAGGCAGCCGGCCTCTTTCGCCATCTCCACCGCCGCGGAGACAAGGTCATAGGCCAGCACCTGGTGGCCGGCCTTGGCCAGATTCGCCGCCATCCCCGAGCCCATGTGCCCGAGGCCAATGAAAGCAACCTTTGTCAACGGCTTACGGGACTTATGGCTTGCGGAACTTAAAGATGAACTGGCTCGTATGGCCCCGGATCGACGGATCGAAGACCTTGTTGGTGAGCGGATCCTTGGGATTGACCAGGATGTCGGTCGAGCCCGCGAAGCGGAAGCCGGCCGCCTCGACCTCCTTCTTCACCACCGCCGGGTCGATCCGATGCAGGGTGTTGGTGTCCGAGACGCCCGAGCCGGCCGGCGCGCGATGGTCCTCGATGATGAAGTAGCCGCCGGGCTTGAGCGAGGCGTAGACCGCCTTGTCGAACTTCAGCATGTCGGCCGGACCCATGAAGGGATCATGGAGGTCATGGTAGTTCTGGGCCGTCCACACGATGTCGACCTTCTGGGGCGTTGCGAAGTCGTTCACCGGCCCCACGAGGAAGATGACGTTGGACCTGCCCTTGATCGGATGTGATCCCGAGGGTGGAAGCGTGATCTTCATCCGCTTTTCGACCATTGCGGCGATTTCCTGAGGCACAAACTGGTAGACGACGCCGGTCGGCCCCACGATGTCGGAGAAGGGGATCGTCCAGTAGCCGGGAGGCGCTCCGGGCATGAAATCGACGATCTTGTCGCCGGGCCTGACGCCGATGAAGGCCAGGACCTGCGGAAGCTTGCGCTCGGCGTCGCGGACACGGTCCTTCTGCGGCCGCGCCGGGTCGGCGACGGCGCGGGCGATCAGGGCTGCCTCGCCGCCTCTTTCGCCGTGATGAGCGGGCGCCGCGGCAGCGGCGCCGGCGGCCAGGCACGCGGCCAAAACAATGCTCAGTGCTTTCTTCATCAGATCCTCTCCCATCCGGCCCCCTTCGGCGAGACTTGCGCCGGCCAAGCGCCGCCGTCAACAAGGCCGCGCCGAGGCGGGCCGTCGGAGGATCAGGCTGACGCCCATGCGAGGCTCAATGCGTCGCGCGCGCCCCGCCGCTTGCGCCGGCGTCCCTGATCGGCGAGAGCGGCGCCAGAAAGATGCCGTGATGAGAGCTCCGCTCGCCTCCTACCCCGCTCTGCGTCTTCGCAGGCTCCGCCAGGCTCCGTGGATTCGCGACCTGGTGCGGGAAAACACCATTTCGCCCGCCGACTTCATCTGGGCGCTCGTGATCCACGGTGGTGAGGGCGAAGAGGAGGTCGCCGCCATGCCGGGGGCGCCGCGCCTGTCGGTCCGGCTCGCCGCCGAGGCGGCGAAGGAAGCACGGCGCCTCTCCATTCCCGCCATCGCTGTCTTTCCGCACATCGATCCGGCCCTTAAGGACCCCAAGGGGACGGCCGCCGCCGACGCCGACGGCCTCATCGCGCGGGCGGTGAAGGCGATGAAGGCCGCGGCCCCCGAAGTGGGGGTGATGTGCGATGTCGCCCTCGATCCCTTCACCGACCATGGCCACGACGGCCTCATCGAGAAGGGAAGGATCGCCAACGATTTGACCGTCGAGGCCCTCCTCGCCCAGGGCCTGATGCAGGCTGCCGCCGGATGCGACATCCTCGCTCCCTCCGACATGATGGACGGGCGAGTGGCCGCGCTGCGCGCCGGCCTGGAGCGGGAAGGCTTCCAGGACGTCATGATCATGGCCTACGCGGCCAAGTACGCCTCGGCCTTCTATGGCCCCTATCGCGAGGCGATCGGCTCGGGAAAGCTGGGGTCCGGTCCGCTCCCCAATCCCGCCGACAAGGCGACCTACCAGATGGATCCGGCCAATTCCGAGGAGGCGCTGCGCGAGGTCGCGCTCGACATCGCCGAGGGCGCCGACATGGTGATGGTCAAGCCCGGCATGCCCTATCTCGACATCATCCGCCGGGTGGTCGAGGCCTTCGCCATGCCTACCTTCGCCTTCCAGGTCAGCGGCGAATACGCCATGCTCAAGGCGGCCGGCCAGAAGGGTTGGCTCGACGAGGAGCGCTCGATCCTCGAGAGCCTCACGGCGTTCAAGCGGGCGGGCTGCGCCGGGATCATCACCTATTTCGCGCCTTGGGCGGCGCGGGCGCTTGGAGCCTGATCAGTCGGCATTTCGAAGACGAGGTCGCGCCAGGATTCCTTGCCCTCCTCGCTCACCATGACCTTTCCTGTCGAGCGAGCGCCCCGCGCCTCGTAGAAGGCGACCGCCGCGCGGTTCTCCTCAAGCACCTGAAAGCGGATCCGCGCAAAGCCTTGCTCGCGCGCCCGGCGACGCACTTTGCTCAACAGCGCCGAGCCGATCCCGCGCCGCCGCCAGGCCTCCAGCAGGTAGAGCGCGCCCATCCAGTCGCAATGGAGATGGGCGAAACCAAGGATGGCCGCTCCGCCATCGTCCTGGGCGACCCAGATCTCGTCGCCCGCCGCCAGCGCCGCCTCCCAGCGCGCCAAGGAGGCGGAAAGCTCGCGCTTGACGGCCCGTGCGCCGAAGATCGGGGCATAGGTCTGCCAGTCGGCTTCGACATGGCAGAGCGCGATGGCCTCGGCCTCCTCGCCGCCGGCCCGACGGATCTTGATCATCGCTCCAGGCGCGCGGCGAGCGAGGAGGTGTCCCAGCGCCGCCCGCCCATCGCCTGCACCTCGGCGTAGAACTGATCGACGAGGGCGGTGAGCTCGAGCCTCGCCCCATTGGCTCGCGCCTCGGAAAGGACGAGACCAAGGTCCTTGCGCATCCAGTCGACCGCAAAGCCGAACTCGAACTCGCCCTTGGCCATCGTCTTCCAGCGGTTCTCCATCTGCCAGGAACCGGCCGCCCCCTTGGAGACCGCGGCGAGCACCAGATCGGTCGAGAGCCCCGCCTTCTTGGCGAAGGCGACCGCTTCGGCCAAGCCCTGGACCGTCCCGGCGATGCAGATCTGATTGACCATCTTGCAGAGCTGACCCGCGCCTGGGCCGCCAATGAGGGTGATCTGGCGGGCGTAGGCCTCCATCGCCGGCCGCGCCTTGGCGAACGCGCCTTCCTCGCCTCCGGCCATGACGCTGAGCGTGCCGTTCCTCGCCCCGGCCTCGCCGCCCGAAACCGGAGCGTCGATGAAGGCGCGGCCGCCGGCCTGGGCCCGCGCGGCGAGCTCGCGGGCGAGCGCCGCCGAGGCGGTGGTGTGATCGAGGATGATCGCCCCGGCGGGAAGGGCCGGAAGGGCTGCGTCGATGACCTCGCGCACATCGGGATCGGCCCCGACGCAGAGGGCGAAGAGCTCCGCCCCGGCCGCCGCCTCGGCGATCGAGGACGCCGCCCTCCCCTTGTGGGCGCTGACCCAGGCTTTGGTCTTGTCGGCCGAGCGGTTGAAGACGGCGAGCGCGTGGCCGGCGGCGGCGAGATGGCCGGCCATGGGAAAGCCCATCACGCCAAGGCCTACGAATCCGATCTTCATCTCTTCACCTCCACTTGCCGCCCCTTGCGCGGCGCGCCCGCTTGTCGCCTAATCGCCGTTCCTCGTGGTGCAAGACCAAGGCGCGTGACCAGGCACTTTCCCACCCGGCGCTTGCGTTTCTTCCTCACCGCGCCCTCGCCGTGCCCCTATCTGCCGGGCCGTCAGGAGCGCAAGGTCTTCGCCCATCTGCCGCTGCTCGATGGCGCAGCGGTCAACGACGCGCTCACCCTTGGCGGATTTCGGCGCAGCCAGAACATCGCCTACCGACCGGCCTGCGAGGCCTGCTGCGCCTGCCTCTCCGCGCGCCTGCCCGCCGACCGCTACGTCTTCTCGCGATCGGAGCGCCGGGTCCTTGCCCGCAACGATCGCCTGAGCCGCCACATCGTCGAGGCCGAGGCGACCGTCGAGCAGTTCGAGCTCCTGCGGCGCTACCTCGCCGGCCGCCACGCCGAAGGCGGCATGGCCGACATGACCTGGCCCGACTACGTCGCCATGGTCGAGGACACCGCCGTGCGCACCCACATGGTGGAATATCGGGCGCCCGCCATCGACGGTGGTCCCGACGGCCTGCTGGGCGATCTCCTCGCCTGCGCGCTGGTCGACGAACTCGCCGATGGGCTTTCCCTGGTCTACAGCTTCTTTGATCCCTCCCAGGCCAGGCGGAGCCTGGGATCCTTCATCATCCTCGATCACGTGGTTCAGGCGTGCCTCGCCGGTCTTCCCTACCTCTATCTCGGCTATTGGGTGCGGGGGAGCGAGAAGATGGACTACAAGGCCCGCTTCTCACCCATCGAGATCCTCGCGCCCGACGGATGGCGGCCGATCACCGCCGCCGATCGGCTCCCCGCCTGAAGATGCAGACCCCTTCCGCCCTCGAAGCGGCCGCCGGGCTCTCCGACGAGGCGGCGAGGGTCGGTTTCTTCTGGGCCGACGCGAAGGACATCCTCGCCAAGGTCCACGAGGAGGTCGCCGAACTCGAGGTCGAGGTCGCGGCCGGCGACGAGCGCAAGGCGGCCGAAGAGCTGGGCGACCTCCTTTTCGTCATCGCCAATCTCGCCCGCAAGCTCGAGATCGATCCGGAAGCCGCGCTCCGGGCCGCAAACGCCAAGTTCGTGCGTCGATTCGGCTTCGTCCAGGTCGCCCTCGCCGCCGTCGGCCGCTCGCCACAGTCTTCGAGCCTGGCCGAAATGGACGCTCTGTGGATCAAGGCCAAGGCCGCCGAGCGGGCGTGACCTGGAGGGGATTTCAGGGAGGCGTGCGCCGGAGCGACCGAACGCCTGACGATCCGCTGCGGCGGCGAGGCGGCGACAAGAAGGAGCCTTGAGATGGCGGAGCCCTACACGATCTTCGGCTCGGAGATGTCTCCCTATTCGGTCAAGGTGCGCTCCTACTTCCGGTACAAAGAGATCCCCCATCTCTGGGCGCCGCGGAACGCGCAGAACGAAGAGACCTACAGGAAGGCCGCGCGACTCCCCCTGGTGCCGACGGTGGTCACGCCAAAGAGCGTCGGCGTTCAGGATTCAACCCCGATCATCGAAGCCCTCGAGGCCGAGTTTCCCTCCCCTACCATCCATCCGCCCTCGCCCGAACTCGCCTTCCTCTCGGCCCTGATCGAGGAGTTCGGCGACGAGTGGGGCAACAAGCTGATGTTCCATCACCGCTGGCATGACGAGCTCGACCAGCGCGCCTCGGCTCTGATCCTGGCCCGGCTCAGCCTGCCCGACGGCGCGGCCGAGCAGATCGAGTCGCTGGCCCAGGCGGTGAGGACGAGGATGTCCGGTCGCGGCGCCTTCGTCGGCTCGAGCCAAGAGACCGCGCCCCTGATCACCAAGTACTATTTCGAGCTGATCGACATTCTCCAGGGCCATCTCGCCGGCCGCCGCTACCTCTTCGGCGCCCGTCCCGCGTTCGCCGACTTCGGCCTCGCCCTCCAGCTCTACGAGGCCTCGATCGATCCCACCTGCGGGTCCATCATGAGAGCGCGCGGCCTCAACGTGCTCGACTGGTGCCTTCGGATGGTCGAGCCCGACGCCACCGGGCCGTTCGAAGAGTGGGATTCCCTGCGCGCCACGCTCACCCCGCTCCTCGCCTACGTGGGCCGCACTTTCCTGCCGTGGTCGGCGGCCAACGCCGAGGCCATGGAAGCCGGGGCGCAGACCTTCGCCGTGGACCTCGCGGGCGACCGATACGTCCAGTCGCCGCAGAAGTATCACGCCAAATCCTTGCGGGCGCTCCGCGAGAAGTATTTGAAAGTCTCCGAACTCGCCGGGCTCGACGCGATCCTGGACGAGTGCGGCTGCCGGCGGTTCCTGTGACCCTGCGGCCGCCATTTGCGGCCCGGCGGCGACGGGCCATCAGAGGCGCGGCCGGAGCCGGCCCACCCACGAAGGAAGGTGAGAGATCGATGTCGATAAAGGCCCGCGAAGTTCATCTGGCGAGGCGCCCGGAGGGCCTGCCGCGACTGGAGGATTTCAAGCTCGTCGAGCTCGCCGTGCCCGAGATCGGGGAAGGAGAGGTGTTGATCAAGCAACTCTACATGTCGGTCGATCCCGCCATGCGCCCCCGCCTCACCACCGGATACGCGCTCGACGAGGTCATGGCCGGAGGCGCGCTCGGCCGGGTGGCCCAGTCGCGGAACAGCGATTTCGCCGAAGGCGACCTGGTCCAGAACCAGCTCGGTTTTCGCGAATACGCCATCTCCGACGGCCGCGGCCTCAGGAAGCTTGTTCCCGAGCCCGGCATTCCCCTTTCCGCCTTCATGTCGGTGCTCGGCGGGACCGGCTTCACCGCCTACGGCGGCCTTCTCGACATCGCCAGCCTGAAGGACGGCGAGCAGGTGTTCGTCTCCACCGCGGCCGGCGCAGTCGGCTCGATCGCCGCCCAGATCGCCAGGATCAAGGGCTGCTACGTGATCGGCTCGACCGGCTCGGACGAAAAGGCCGCCTGGTTGCGCGACGAAGTCGGTCTCGACGCGGTGATCAACTACAAGACGACGCCGATCCGCCAGGGCGTCCGGGATTCCGCGCCCAAGGGCATCGATGTCTATTTCGACAATGTCGGTGGCGATCATCTGGACGCCGCTCTGGCCAGCATGAACACCCTCGGCCGGGTCGCGGCGTGCGGCATGATCTCCGGCTACAACGAGCCCGGCGCGCGCACGATGGTCCGCAATCTCTCGAACATCATCTATCGCCGCGTCACCATCCGCGGCTTCGTCGCCACCGATTTCATGCCCCTTCAGCCGCAATTCCAGAAGGACATGCGCGAATGGCTGAAGGCCGGCAAGATCAAGTGGAAGGAGACGATCCTCGAGGGCATAGAAGAGGCGCCGCACGCCATGGTCGGCCTGATGCAGGGCGAAAACATCGGCAAGATGCTGGTTCGGTTGGGGACGTAAGGGTGCCAATCCAACGGACTCCGCAACCGGACGTTCCGAGCTTCAGAGTTGGGTGGCGAGCCGTCCTTAGCTTTACATCTAAATAGCAGATACGCTAAGTTGGCGGTTATGGACGTGTTCGAGGCCCTGGCGGACCCGACCCGGCGCGAGATCGTCGCCATGCTGGCGGCCGGCGACCGCAACGCCGGCGACATCGCGGGACGCTTCGACATCGCGGGTCCCTCGGTCTCGCGCCACCTCAAGGTGCTGCGCGAGAGCGGCCTCGTTTCCTACCGGCGGCAAGCGACCTCGCGCCTCTATAGCCTTGAGCCGGCGCGGCTTGAGGAGGTGCGCCAGTGGATGGACGCCCAACTGGACGTGGCGAAGGCGCGCTTCGACCGCCTCGCCGCCCATCTAGATGCAATGAAGGAGCGAGGAGACTGACGATGGCCGAAGCCGGGCTGGCGCGTTTCATCGACCGTTGGACCATCGAGTACGTGCGCACCTATCCGCACCCCATCGAGCGCGTCTGGCGTGCGATCACCGATCCGGATGAGTTTCGCGCCTGGTTCATACCGGGCCGGCTCGACGCGCGGGTCGGCGGCGCCTATTGGTTCGGCGACGGGTTCGAGGGCATGATCGAGGCGATCGAGGCGCCACACTTCATCCGCTTCGGCGACGGCGCCGGCAACCCTGGCTCTGGCGGCTATTTCGAATACGAGCTGACCCAGGTCACGGGCGGAACGCGGATGAGATTCGTCCAGCACTTCCCGCCCGGCGGCGTCTACGCGGAGACGCCCGATGACCTCGGCGGCGATCTGCCGGGAGGCCCCGGAACACCGTGGAAGCCGGGCTTCGTCGGCGGCTGGCACTCGTTCTGGGAAGATCTCGCGGACTATCTGGACGATGTGCGGGCCGGGTCGCGCCTGCCGGCCACGGAGATGAGCGCCATCATCCAGGACTGGGCGAAGACGGCCGTCCTAATGGATTACGGCTTCTCGCCTGAGCAGCTTGACCGCATCAAGCAGGGCCTTCGCCGTCAGGAGCGGTGGAACGAGCTGAACAAAGCCTACCGCCGACACATCAAGGCGACGATCCCGGCGTGAAGATTACGCGCGCCAACTCGGCGCCTGAAAGCCGACTCTCCGAGATCCCGCAATGGGTCGAACCTTGCCGCTGGCCCACGGCCGCTAGGGGTCGAACCTTGCCGCTGGCCCACGGCCTTAAAGCTGACGTTGAGGCGCGCGGCTCAGAACCAGACGCTCCGAACCGCCGCTGTGGGTGGAAAGCGGTCACGGCGGGATTAAACTCAGGCCGATGGACATTGTCGCCGTCCGAGAGCTGTTCGACAGGACACTGCGTGCCGATCGGCGCGCTGTTGTCGGGATCGAGCGGGTTTGGGTCGCCGGCGTCCTTCGCACCACGCAAGGCGGCCACAACTTCATAGGATGCTGGGACTTCCTCCCCGATCGGATGGAGGCGATCGTTGCGCGCGAGGTGGCGCACCTGCATTCGGTCGGCGGCGACCTTCTGTGGCAGGTCTACGATCACGATCGCCCCGCAGGCCTGGAGCGCGTGCTCGCAGATGCGGGATTCGAGGACCAAGGCATGGAGAAGTTGCTGGCGCTTGAGGCGTCGGCCGCCGCGAGCCTAGAGCGGCCGCCAGGCGTGGACTTCCGCCAGGTCCGCACGGAGGAAGATCTAGCCAGTTACGCCGCCGTGTTGCGCAACGCGTTTGGCGATCAGGAATGGGCGACGATAGACTTCTATCTGCCGCGCCTGTCCGATCCGGCGATGGTGCTCTACCTAGCTTACGTTGACGGTGAGGCTGTCGCGACCGGCCGACTGGAGGCGCCGAGGGACGGTCTCTTCGCCGGCCTCAATGATGGAGGCGTCATCCCGCAATATCGAGGAACGGGCCTCTTCCGCGCCATCGTCGCCGAGCGCGCCGCCGAAGCCGCCCGGCGGGGAGCGCGGTACCTCCTCGTCAACGCTTGGGAGACGAGCAGGCCTACTTTGGAGCGCTTGGGCTTCGAGCTGCTTGCGACCAGGCGTCAGTGGAAGCTCAAAGCTCCGTTGCCCAAATGACCGTCAGCTTTGGGTCGAACCTTGCCGCTGGCCCACGGCCTTAAAGCTGACGTTGAGGCGCGCGGCTCAGAACCAGACGCTCCGAACCGCCGCTGTGGGTGGGCAGCGGTCATTCGGATCACTTCTGTGCCTGCGCCCGACATGCTTTGATCGCGTCCAGCGCCACGCCTAATCCAGCCACATCGCCGCGAACGTGACCGGTGGGGATGGTCCAGTCCAGGGTTCGCGCGCGTCGAAGCCTCGCCAGCAGCGCCGGGTCCTTCACCAGAGTTAGGATCAGGTTGTCGGCCGTGGCGGCCGTCAAATTAATCGGCGGCGACCCGTCTATCGCCAATTGCAATCGAACGTCGCCGCCCCATGTCGCCCAATTGCTGTGGCCCCCGATGAGAACCAAGTCGCCAGCATTGTTCAGCAGCATAAGGGTATCGATCTGATCCCCCGCGACCCGCGCCGCGCAGGCCCGACCCGGCGTGCCGGGTAAGGTCACCAAAAGCCGCCATCGGCCGGCGCCTGCGATGGGCGGGGGCGGCTGGTCAACTTGCTCGCTCAGGGTGGGTTGTCCAGCGCAGCGCGCTACCGCGTCCAAGGCCGCCGCGACGTTTCTCAGATTGAAGATATGGGTATGGCCATCCACAGTGACCGAGACGCTCGAAGCCTCAGCCGTCGTCTTCGCGGCATCGCCGCGCCCCAGCCTGATTCCCATCATGCCCCCATCGCCCAGCGCGGGCGAGGTCACAGGCGACTTGCCATCAAAGGACAAAATGGCGCCATGGCTGGCCCTGTCTTGCGGAAAGTCAGGCGCGCCGACTAACAGGACGAACATCGGGCCTTCGGCGGCGAGGCTAAGGGTCGCTTGACCGTCGGTGGGTCCCGATGCCACGCAAACCATCGCCTGCTTGCCGTGCACGATCGTCCAGCCTGCCACAGCCGCATCGCTGTCGGCGTTTGCCGGCGTCGCGACGGTCTGAACGGCAAGCGCGAGGGCGATGAGAATCCCGGATATACAGGCCGTCAATCGATTCATGACACCCTCGCGGTCCCCCGACAGGCAATGAACCTAACGGGCGCCGGGAAGCGGGTCACGCGGAGTGAGGCCAGGCTCCGCGTCATGTCCGCTGAAGGTCGAATATCGCCCCTCAATTCTGCCTGGGAACCGGACCTTGGCCGCCCGACGCGGCGGTAGGTGCGGAAAGACCCCTTGTCCTTGGGACTCGAGCGACCGATTTTGACTGCTGGTGGATCGTAGCCGACGGCGGGCGCCTCATCCGTTCGGGATCCGATCCACTGAAATCAGACGCTTGCGGGTTTCCGGCGCCGGCGCGCCTTTCCGCCCGGGCCGGCGAGCATCATTCCGATCAGCGCTTCGGTCACCTTCGGCTCGAGGCCCTCGGTGTGGCCCTTGTCGAGGCGCACGACGTCGGCGATCACCCAGCCTCCATTGGCGTTCGGATAGACATGGACCTGCGCCGTTCCGGGACGCGCCTGCCGGCCCCAGGCCGGTCCCCGCCCCGGCGAGGCGCCGGTCACCTGACCGCCCTCCGCATCGACCACGTCGGGCAGGCGGGCGCGCGGCCCGGCCCCGTATTTTTCCGCCCACGGCGAGGTCTCAGGGAGCCGGAGCATCTCGTGCTCCCCGGTGGCGAAAATGAAGGAGATGTCGCAGTCCGGCGCCACGGCCCGGCCCGGCCCGGGTCCCGTGGCCGGAAACGCCGGCAATGGCGGCGCGCCGGGCGGTCTGGCGAAGAACGAGGGCGGAATCTCGATCGGGCCGATGCGCCCGCCCGAAAGGCTGAGCCAGCCGTCGACGCGGTCCTTGAAGAAGTCCGATCCGAGCAGGCGGTTCGACGTCATGCCGCCCTGGCTGTGGCCGACGAGCCAGAAGCTCTCGATGGCGCCCTCACCGTACCGGTCGAAGACGAATTCGACGATGTTCTCGAGGTGCTCGTCGTCGGCCTCCGCGATCCAGCGGCGCATCGGCTCCTTGGTCGCCGCCGAGGGGGTGGCGATGACGAGGCGGTGGGCCTCCTTGTAGTCGTTCGCGGGAAAATAAAGGCGCTGCCAGACGCCGTGCGAACCGCCGCCATGCAGGTTGAGGAGAAAGGCGACCGGCTCGCCGGGCTTCAAGTCGTCCGGATCGTCGAGAAAGAACTTGCGGCCGGTTTTCTCGTCGACGGCGCTGATGCTCGGCATAGGATCATTTCTCCCCTCGGTCTCGCCTCCGGGGCGCTGACCGGCAAGCCGGGTTTGCTCTTCGCTGGCAGATCGTAGCAAACGGACGGTTCCTCATCCATTTGTGGTCCAGCCGCGTGATGATCAGCCTCCACTACGTCGCCTTCGCCTCGCTCCATGAGACGCCGCTCGTCATCGCCGGGCGGCTCCGGGTTCCCGAGGGTGAGGGGAAGCTCCCCGCGGTCATCATTCTGCATGGCTCGGCTGGGCCGACCGAACGCGAGGGCGGCTACGCAGGGCCTCTGAACCAGGCGGGCTTTGTCACCCTGGAGCCGGACCAATGGTCGCCGCGGGGCCTCGCCGGCGGCGCCGACGGCCGCCCGCCGAGCGTGGTCGAGACCCTGGCCGATCTCTACGGCGCGCGCGCCTGGCTCGCCGGCCGCTCAGAGGTCGACCCGGCTCGGATCGGGGTGATGGGATTTTCGTTCGGCGGGGTCGCCTGCATGCTTGCGGCGACGCGCGCGCGCAACCATCCCTTCCTCGGCGGCGACCGGTTCGCGGCGATCATGCCAGTCTATCCGGTCTGTTATCTCTACAACTCCATTCCCGGCTTCGAATTGGGCGATCTGGTCGACGCGCCCATGCTCCTGATCACCGCCGAGCTCGATTCCTACGACAACGATCCTGGGGCCGGCCCAGCCCTGGTGGCCTCGCTTTCACCCGCCGATCGCCGCAGGATCCGGATCGAGGTGATGGAAAGCGTCTGCCACGGCTTCGATATGCCTGGGCCGATGCGCCAGGTCGAGGATCCGGCCGGAAACCGCGGCGCGGGCGGCCTGGTCGCCATGGCCTACAACGCCGAGGCGGCCCAGCGCTCGCATGCGCTCGCCGTCGACTTCTTCAGCGCCGCCTTGAACCGCGGCCGATCTGGGTGAGTTCGAATGCCGAATTCGGCGAGGTCGGAAACGCCAACACCTCGTCAGAGCGGGCGCGCGCCCCTCACTCGCGCGTCAGCCGGTCCGGACAGGAACCGTTCCCAGAATTGCAACTCAACAAAGGAGAATACAAGTGAAGTACATGATCAGTTGGTTCGAACGATCGCAAGGATCGGCCTTGGAGTACGAGAATGCCCAGAAGCGGATCCTCGAGGTTTTTCGTCCATGGAAGGCGCCGGAAAACTTCAAGATTGAAGTGTTCGTCATTCGCGTGGGTGAATGGGGTGGACACATGCTGGTGGACTGCGACGACCCGACGACCGTTCACAAGTTTTGCTCGTTGTTGCCCGCATTCGAGTTCGAAGCCCGCCCCGTGATTCCCGTCCAAGACGCGATTCGCGTCGAACTCGAAGCGATGGAATGGCGGGATGGACTGAAAGCCAAGTGATGGCGGCCGGTTCCGGCTTCGATCAGTTATCGGGCTGAGCCTTCGACTGGGCCATCGCGCCCGGGGCCGCCGCCCGCACAGCCGTCCTCACCCAGGCCGCTCGCGAGGATCGCCGCGGCGTTTGAGCCGCGAGGCGTCAGGCGCGCCGCGCTCCGGGGCGGAGTTGGTCGAAGCGGCCCTGGGCCTCGGGCTCCAGTCGGACGGTGAGGGCGAGTCGCTCATCCGTTTGCGCGCGCTCGACGATCCGCCCGTGCCGGTAGAGCCAGGCGAGCGCCTCGCCATCCGAGGCGGGAAGCTCGATGCGCAGGTCCGGACCGGGATCGATCAGCTCGGCGAGGCGGGCGCGCAGCGCCTCCATCCCCTCCCCGGTTTGCGCCGAGACGGCGAGAGCGCCTTGCCGTGCGGCGCGGCAGACGGCCTCTGCCTTCGCCTCGGAGGAAAGCAGGTCGATCTTGTTCCAGACCTCGAGGATTCGGCGGCCCGAGCCTTCGCCGAGGCCGAGTTCGTCCAGGACCTTTTCGACATCGGTCCGTTCGGCCTCCGATTCCGGGGCGGAGATGTCGCGGACGTGGCAAATGAGATCGGCCGCTTCGACCTCTTCGAGCGTGGCCCGAAAGGCCTCGACGAGCTCATGGGGCAATTCGGAAATGAAGCCGACCGTGTCGGAGAGCACCGCGGCGCGACCGTCGGCCAGATCGAGCCGCCGAAGGGTCGGATCGAGCGTGGCGAAAAGCAGGTTCGCCGCGCCGACCTCCGCGCCTGTGAGCCGATTGAAAAGACTCGACTTGCCGGCGTTGGTGTAGCCCACCAGGGCGATGGTCGGGAAAGGGACCCTCTGGCGCGCCCGCCGTCCCAGGCCACGCGTGCGGCGGACCTCCGAAAGCTCGGTCTTGAGGCGCTTGATCCGCTCGCCGATCAGCCGGCGGTCGGCCTCGATCTGGGTCTCGCCCGGACCCCCGAGGAAGCCGAAGCCGCCGCGCTGGCGCTCGAGGTGGGTCCAGGTCTTCACCAGGCGCGAGCGCTCGTAGGCGAGGCGGGCGAGTTCGACCTGCAGACGTCCCTCGCGGGTGCGGGCGCGCCGCCCGAAGATCTCCAGGATGAGGCCAGTGCGGTCGACCACCTTGGCCTTCCAGGCGCGTTCCAGGTTGCGCTGCTGCACCGGAGAAAGAGCGCCGTCGACGACGACCACCGCGATCTTTTCGGCGGCGCAGATCTCGGCGATCTCGGCGGTCTTGCCCCGGCCAAGGAGCGTCGCCGGCGCCTGAGCACGGACGGGCGCGACGAGACCGCGCCGCACGTCTAGCCCCACCGCCCGGGCGAGGCCGAGGGCTTCGGAAAGCCGCGCGATCGGCGGCCGCGCGGTCCTTCCGCCCAGATCAGGATGGATGACGAGGGCGGCCTCGGCGGCGGGCCGGCTCTCGGCGGCGTGAGGCTTCAAACAGCCTCGCTCGCCTCTTCGTCGGCCTCATGCAGCGAGACCGGCTGGGAAGGCATGATGGTGGAGATGGCGTGCTTGTAGACGAGCTGGGAGGCCCCGTCGCGACGAAGCACCACCGAGAAGGCGTCGAAGCCGCTCACCACGCCCTGGAGCTTCACTCCATTGACCAGGAAGATGGTGACCGGCACGCGCGCCTTGCGCACGGCGTTGAGGAAGAGGTCCTGGAGCGGGGGGCGTCGTTCGCTGACCATGGGTTGAGCTCCCATTTCTGTTGTTGATCGCCGGGAAGGAGCTCCTGCAGGCGCATCGAGCCGCGGCGGCGTTTCACCAGGCCTGAGCCCTGGCCTCCTCGATATAGAGTTGGCGCAGCCGTTTCGCCACCGGACCGGGGCGCCCATCGCCGAGCGGAACCCCGTCGATCTTCACCACCGGAGTGACCAGCGAGCCCGCCCCGGTGATGAAGGCCTCTTGCGCCGCCTTGGCCTCCTCGACGCTGAACGCGCGCTCCACGAATCTCAGCCCGGTTTCGGCGGCCAGCCTCAGCACGCTGGCCCTCGTGATCCCGCGCAGGATGTTGGCCTGGATGTCGCGCGTGCGAAGGGTCCCCTCGGCGTCGATGATCCAGGCGTTGCTCGAGCCGCCTTCGGTGATGAGCCCCAGATCGTCGACAAACCAAGCTTCGACCGCGCCGGCCTCGCGCGCGGCCTGCTTAGCGAGGACGTTGGGAAGAAGTCCCGTGGTCTTTATATCGCACCTGGCCCAGCGCGTCTCGGGCGTGGTGATCACCCCGACGCCCTGCTCCATCCTCGCCTCCTGCGCAGTCCGATCGACGCGGCTTGCGACCACCACGATGGTGGGCTTTGGCGCGGGATTGGGAAACGGATGGTCGCGGCGCGCCCTTCCACGGCTCACCTGCAGATAGGCGAGGCCTTCGGCGATCCGGTTTTTGCGAACCGTCTCGGAAAGCACCAGGCGAAGGGCGCTGCGGCCCATCGGCATGGGAATCGAGAGCTCGCCAAGGCTGCGCTCGAGGCGGGCGAAGTGGCCCTCGGCGTCGGCGAAGCGTCCGCCCATCACCGCCCAGACCTCGTAGACCGAATCGGCGAACTGGAAGCCGCGGTCCTCGATCGAAACCGCCGCCTGATCGAGAGGCAGGTAACGGCCGTCGACGTAGGCGATCCGTCCCCCTCCGCGGCCCCTCACCCCTCGACCTCCAGGCGCGCCGCGCCCAGGCCAAGGGACTTCAGCTTGCGATGCAGGGCCGAGCGCTCCATGCCGATGAAGGCGGCGGTGCGGGAGATGTTGCCGCCGAAGCGAGTTATCTGGGCGCTGAGGTAGTCCTTCTCGAAGAGCTCGCGCGCCTCCCTAAGGGCGAGCGCGATGATCCGCTCTGCCCCCATGCCGGCGGCGCTCGGAATGGCGCTTCCGTCCGAGGGCAGCATCTCGGCGGTGATCGACTGGGAGGGATCCCCGCCGGCCAGGATGAGGATTCGCTCCACCACGTTTCGCAGTTGGCGCACATTGCCGGGCCAGGGCTGGATCTGGAGGGTGGCGTAGGCGTCCTCGGCCAGCCGCCGCTTGGGGAGACCCGAGGCCTCGCTCAGCCGCTCGATGTAGTAGGTGACGAGTTCGGGAATGTCCTCGCGCCGCTCGGCGAGGCCCGGAACGCGCAGGGGCACTACCGCCAGGCGGTGATAGAGGTCCTCGCGGAAGCGCCCGGCGGCGATCTCGGCGGAAAGCTCGCGCGAGGTCGAGGACATCACCCTGACATCGACCTGCACGTCCTGGTCGCCGCCCAGGCGCCGGAACCGCTGCTCGACCAGGACCCGCAGGATCCGGCTCTGACTCTCCCGCGGCATGTCGGCGACATCGTCGATATAAAGCGTCCCGCCGTGGGCGCGCTCGAAGACCCCGATCTTTCGGGGCCGACCGCCCTCCCCTTCCTCGCCGAAGAGTTCGAAATCCATCCGCTCCGGCGCCATACCCGCGGCGCTGATGGCCACGAACTCGGCCTTGGCGCGGCGGCTGGCGGCATGGATGAGACGGGCGGCGGTCTCCTTGCCCGACCCCGGCGGCCCGGAGATCAGGACGCGGCTGTTGGCCTGGGCGAGCCGCGTGATCATGCCGCGAAGCTGCTGGGCCGCCGCCGAGGAGCCGACCAGGGTTTCAGGGACACTGGCCTGGGCGCGAAGGCGCCGGTTCTCGCGCTTGAGGCCCGCCGCCTCCAGCGCCCGCTCTACCACCACCAGCAGGCGATCGGATTTGAAAGGCTTTTCAAGGAAGTCGTAGGCCCCGCGCTTTATCGCCGAGACCGCCGTCTCGATGTTACCGTGACCGCTGATCATGATCACCGGCAGGTCAGGATCGAGTTCCTTGACCACATCGAGGAGTTCGAGGCCGCCCAGGCCATCGCCATGCATCCAGATGTCGAGGATCGCCAGCGAGGGTTTGCGAGCCCCGATCTCGGCCAGGGCCTGTTCGGAGTCCGCCGCCATGCGAACCGAATAGCCTTCGTCGGAAAGGATGCCGGCGACGAGGTCGCGGATATCGGCTTCGTCGTCGACGACCAGGACATCGGCTTGATTGCGGCGATCCATCCCCATCGGCCTTTCCTTCATGCCTCCGCCGGGACGCGCGAACGCGACCGCGACCGTCGACGCGGTTGCCTCAGGAGCGGGAAGAAGAGCGAGACCCTGGCCCCCGGACCGTCGGCGGCGTCGGCGAGCGCCAGGGAGCCTCCGTGGTCGGCCAAGGCCCGATCGACGATGGCCAAGCCCAGGCCAGTCCCCTTCTCGCGCGTGGTGACGTAGGGCTCGGTGAGGCGCTCGCGATCCTTGGCGGGCAGGCCCACGCCGTTGTCCTCGATGCGGAACTCGAGCCTCGTGGCGTCGACCAGGATTTCGGCCCGGATGCGTCCTCCCAGGGAGGGCTCGTGGGCGCTTCGGGCGGTGATCGCCTCGCCGGCGTTCTTGAGCACATTGGCGAGCGCCTGGACGACGATCCGCGAGTCGCAGGAAAGTTCGGCCGAGGCCAGCGGCTCGACAAGCTCGATCCGCGCGTCGGGATCGGCCACCTTCTGGGCGAACACCGCCTCGCGCAGGAGTTCGGCCGCCTCGCAGGGCGCGAACTGGGGCGCCGGCATCCGGGCGAAGGCGGAGAACTCGTCGACCATGCGGCCGATGTCGCCGACCTGGCGAACGATGGTGTCGGTGCACCGGTCGAAGGTCTCCAGATCGCCTTTGGCCTCAGCGATACGTGGCCGGTACTTGCGTCGAAGCCGTTCGGCCGAGAGTTGGATGGGGGTCAGCGGATTCTTGATCTCGTGGGCGATGCGGCGGGCGACGTCGCGCCAGACCGCGCTGCGTTGGGCGAGGACCAGCCTGGTGATGTCATCGAACGTGAGGACGAGGCCCTTGGCGCTGCGGCTCGCCCGTACGCGCAGGCGGCGCGCCTCGGAGCCTCGGGCGAGGTCGACTTCGCGTTCGATCTCCACGCCCTCATCGACGGCGAGCGCCGCGATCGACGCCAGTTCAGGAGCGACCTTGGCGAGCGCACGACCGACCGCCTCGGCCTCCTCGACGTCGATCAGGCGTGCGGCCTGGCCATTCAGCACCACGATCCGACCCGACTCGTCCAGCCCGATCACCCCGGCGCTCACCCCGGCGAGCACCGCCTCGGTGAAGAGGCGGCGGGCCTCCGCCTCCAGGCTCGCGGCCTTCAGGGCCGCCTGCTGGCGCGAGAGGTCCTCGGTCATGCGGTTGAAGGCGCGGGCGAGGACCGCGATCTCCTCGGGGTCGCGGCGAACTTCGACCCGGGCGGCGAGATCGCCGGCGGCGACCTGGCCGGCGGCCTTCACCAGACGGGCGACCGGCGCGGCGATGCCGCTCGCTGCCGTCATGCCGAGCCATACCGCCCCGATCAGGACGAGGAGGGCCGTCTCGAAGTAGCTCAGCGCAAACCCGGCCTGGATCCGGCCCCGCCTCGCCTTGGCTTCGTCATAGGCCGCCAGCGAGGCCTCGGTCCGCCGAAGGTGGCGGAAGACGCCCGGGTCCACCGGCCGAACGACATAGAGGTAGGCGTCGCGGTAGCCGGGAAGCCGGTAGAGGGCCCGGAAGAGATCGGCCGACTCGAACGCGCCCATCGAGATGTCTCCGGCGTCGGCCGCGCGATAAGTGGTCGCAGGAGGGATGAGCATCGGCGCATTCGAGAGGCCCTGGCTCCTGGCCAGGACCCGCCCCTGGCCGTCGATCAGGAAGGCGGCGGAAAAGCCGTTGTCGTTCGCCTGGTCGGTGAGAAAACTCGAGAACGCCAGCGGCCGCTCGGCGAGCGCCGGCGCCGCCTTGGTGAGCTCCGAAGCCATGGCCCCGACATGGCGGCCCACGAACGTCTTCTGCTCGTCGACATAGCTCCTCGCCACGGTCGCCGAATTCTGGAAGACGCTCTCGACGCGGGCGTTGAACCAGTTGTCGATGCCGCGGGTGACAAGGACCCCGAAGAAGAGGGCGACGATCACCGCCGGGGCCACCGCGGCCATCGCGAAGAGGGCGACGAACCTGAGGTGCAGCCGCGCTCCGGCGTCGCGCGAGCGGGCCCCGGCGAGCTTGAGGATCCGCTTCCCCATCATCGCCGCCACGATGACGATGAATGTCAGGGCGATCCCCAGGAGCGAAAGCACCAACGGGCTTCCAGGTCCCAGCGCCCCGCTCAGCGAAGGCGAGGCGCCGAGCGTCACCGCCGCGGCGGTGAGGACGAAGGCGGCCGCATAGGCGCCGCCCATCGCCAGGCGCGAATCGACCAGGCGCGCCGAGGCGCGACGAGAGGGCGAGTCGCTGGCGGCGGGAACCATCGCGGCGAGACTAGTCTGACCTGTGATGCGAACTCAACAGTGCTGTGGCCCTTGCGCGCCTATGCCCTTCCTGCGGAAGGACCGCTAGGCGCCACTGCGACGCACGGCGACGCCGAGTTCGGAGATCTTCTTGCGAAGGGTGTTGCGGTTGAGCCCCAGGATCTCCGCGGCGCGGAGCTGATTGCCCTTGGTGGCGGCGAGCGTGAGGGCGAAGAGCGGCCGCTCCACCGCCGCGATGACGCGGTGGTGCAGGCCGGGCTGCGGCAGGGCGCCTTGATGGGCGGCGAATTGGGCCGCCAGGGCCTCTTCGACGACATCGGAAAGGCCGCCGCCCTCGCCTCCTTCGGCTTGGGGCGCCCGGAAGAGTTCCCGCTCGATGATGGGCTCGTCGATCGTCTCCTCGGGATGGAGGGCGCAGATCCGCCGGATGAGGTTTTCGAGTTCCCGGACGTTCCCCGGCCAGCGATGGCGCTTGAGACGCTCGATCGCCGCCTTGTCGATCGATTTGGCGGCGAGGCCCTCGCGATGGGCGCGCAGAAGGAAGGCGTGGGCGAGATCGCCGATGTCCTCGGGATGCTCGCGCAGGGGCGGCATGCGCAGGAACGCGACATTGAGCCTGAAGAAGAGGTCCTCGCGGAAGAGCCCCTCCGCGACGAGGCCGGAAAGGTCGCGGTCGGCGGCGGCGATCACCCGCACGCTGGGCCGACGGCCGGTCCTGGGGTTGATGGGGGTCTCGGCGCCGTCGAAGACCCGCAGCAGCCTTCCTTGCGAATCGAGCGGCAGATCGCCCACTCCGTCGAGGAAGAGGACCCCGCCGTCGGCCTCGAGGTACTTGCCCTCCTTGCCGAAGAGCTCCTCCTCGACGCGCTCGCGCGGGAGGGCGGCGAGGTTGACCGACGCGAAGCGGCCCTCCCGGCGCGGCCCAAGGTCATGCAGGGCGCGGGCGGCCAGTTCCTTGCCCGTCCCCGACTCGCCCACGATAAGCACGGTAAGATCGGTCCCGACCAGGCGGGCGATCGAGCGATAGACCTCCTGCATGGGGCGCGAGCGGCCGATGAGAGGCAGCCGTTCGTCGCGCTGGGCGCGGGCGGAGGCGCGGGCCGCCTCGCGGTCGGCCGGCCGGGACAGCGCCCGCTCGGCGGCAGCGAGCATGTCGTCGAGATCGAACGGCTTGGCGAGGTAGTCGAAGGCCCCGAGCTCGGCGGCCTTGACGGCGGTGATGAGGGTGCTCTGGGCGCTCATCACCAGGATCGGCAGATTGGGGCGCGCCTTGCGGATCCGCGGCAGGACCGAAAAGACGTTCTCGTCGGGCATGACGACATCAGTCAGCACCAGGTCGCCCTCGCCTTCGCAGACCCATTTGTAGAGGGTGGCGGCGTTGGTCGTGGCGCGCACCTGCCACCCCCGCCGCGAAAAGGCCTGGGAAAGGACCAGGCGCAGGGCGGCGTCGTCATCGGCGATGAGGATCCTGCGGGCGCTCATGCGGACTCTCCGGCTTGGCGTGGCGCGACGGGAAGATGGACGCGGAAGACGGTCCGCCCGGGTTCTGAGTCGAATTCGATGAGCCCGCCATGAGCGGCGGCGATCCGCGCGCAGACGGCGAGGCCCAGACCCGCGCCGTCGACCTTGGTGGTGACGAAGGGCTCGAAGAGATGAACCCGCAAGTTCGGCGGGCAGCCGGGTCCATTGTCGGCGATCCGCACCTCAAGGGGCGCCTCGGCGAATCCGTCGCCCGATCGCACCTTCAGTCCCTGGCGCCAGGCCGTGGAAAGGACGATCTCGCCGTGGTCATCGCCCCGCTCTGCGATCGCCTCGGCGGCGTTCTTCACCAGATTGAGAAAGAGCTGGATCAGTTGATCCTCGTCGCCCAGCGCCGGCGGCAGCGAGGGATCGAACGCCTCGCGCAGTGCCGCGCCTTCCGCGAGGCCGCTGGCGGCGAGCGCGCGCACCCGATCGAGGACCTGGTGGATGTTGACCGGCCTGCGCTCCGGCGCACGCTCGTCGGAAAAGGCGGTCACCCGATCGATCAGCCGGGCGATCCGGTCCGCCTCATCGATGATCAATCGGGCGAGCGGCAGGTCGCATGAAGGAAGGCCGCTCTCGAGGAGCTGGGCCGCGCCCCGCATGCCGGAGAGCGGGTTCTTGATCTCGTGGGCGAGCATCCGCGCCAGGCCCTCGGCCGAGCGGAGGCCGGCGAATTCGTCCGGGTGTTCGTCGTCTCGCCGCCGCAGGGAAAGCCGCACCGCACCGGCCTCCAGGGGAGCGCAGACCGCGTCGATGGCGAGGGTCGGATGGCCCGGAAGCCGAAGCTCGAAGGCGCGATCGCGGGTCGGAGCGTCCAGCGCGAGCGCCCGGGCGATAAGCCGCTCCAGAGAAGCAGACGGAGCGGCCGCGCCCGTCGGCGAGTCCCATGAGGCGAGGGTCCGGCCGAAAAGACTCTGCGCCGCTTCGTTGGCGGCGAGGAGCGCTCCCTCCGCCGAGAGGATCAGGACCGGATCCGGATCAAGCTCGAAAGCTGCGGCCTTGAGGCGCTCGGGGGCGACGCCGGCCTCGCTCACGCCGCGATCCTTGAGGGTGGTTCGGCCCAGGCCGCTTCGATGGCCCGGGCAAGGTCGGCGGGATCCTCGATGCGGCAGAACTTCGAGCGCCGCGCCCGCCGCGCCTCGCGATCGAAGTCCGAAGGGGCCACAGGATCGGCCTCGCCTTCGATGTAGCGGACGAGATGCTTTCGGAACATGCGCACCCCGATCGACGCCCCATAGAGGTCGACGCTCCCCCGCAGTTGCTGAAGGATGATCCCTCCGATCTCTTCACGGCTCGGCCGCCGGAACGGCTGGCCGGCGACATCCGCCTCGATCTCGGTCGCCAGCCAGGGCGCGCCTATCGCGCCGCGCCCGATCATCACCGCGTCAGCCTTGGAGGCCTCGAGCGCGGAGCGGGCGGATGCCGCGTCGATGACATCTCCATTGACGATCACCGGAACGCCGACCGCGTCCTTCACCTTGGCGATCGCACTCCAGTCCGCCTCCTCACCGTAGAACTGCGATCGCGTCCGGCCATGGACGGTGACCGCCGCGGCCCCCGCCTCCTCGGTGGCGGCGGCGAACTCGGCGGCGTTGATCGAAGCCTCGTCCCAGCCGAGGCGGATCTTGACGGTGACCGGCGCGTCCTGGGCTTCGACAGCGGCCCGCACCATTGAAGCGGCGAGCACCGGCTCGCGCATCAGCGCCGAGCCGCAGGCGATCCCCGTCACGCTCTTGGCCGGACAGCCGAAATTGAGATCGATGAGGTGGGCGCCGGCCTCGCGGGCGAGGCGCGCGGCCGCCGTGATCCATCGGGGTTCGGCCCCCACGAGCTGGACCACCATCAGGGGGAGGCCCTCGCCGACCGCGGCGCGGCGGACCATGTCAGCCCGGCCAGCGGCGAAATGTTCCGAGGCCACCATCTCGGTCGCCACATAGGCCGCGCCGAGCGAAGCGGCGGCGCGCCGGAAAGGCAGGTCGGAGACCCCGGTCATCGGAGCCAGCCACACGCGGCCGGGGACGTCGATCTCGCCGATCCGAACCGTTCTGCTCATTTTTCGATCATTCCTGGCGGCCGCCTGGTTTCTAGGCACGTTGTCCTTCGCGGTAAAGCCGGGTTTAAGGCCAGCCATGGATTTCTGCGCCGTGATCGTCGCCGCCGGGGCCGGCGTGAGGGCTGGCGGCGGGACGGCCAAGCAGTGGCGCCCCCTGGCCGGCAAACCTCTCGTTCGCTGGTCGGTCGAGGCGCTCCTCGCCGCCGGCGCCCAGCCTCTCGTGGTGGTTGCTCCGCCCGGCGAAAACCAGCGTCTGGGCGAGGCCCTGGCGGGCCTTGCCGGATGGAGGGCGGCGAGCGGCGGGGCGAGACGCCAGGATTCGGTGGCGAGCGGCCTTGCGGCCTTGATGGGCGCGCGCGCCGAGCTGGTGCTCGTCCACGACGCCGCCCGGCCCTTCGTCGCGCGAGGCCACGTCGAGGCCCTCCTCGCCGCCCTGGAAGGCGGCGCCGAAGGCGCGATCCCCGCTCTTGCCGTCGGCGATACCTTGAAACGCGCCAGGCCGGAAGGCCGCCTCGACACCGTGGCCCGGGAGGGCCTCTGGCAGGCCCAGACCCCCCAGGCGTTCCGTCTCGAGACGCTCCTCGCCGCCTATGCCGGGTGGCCGAAGGAGGAGAGCGCCACCGACGACGCCGCCGTGATCGAGCGCGCGGGCGGAACGGTGACGCTTGTCGCCGGGGACCCCATGCTGATGAAAATCACCCATCCGGAGGATTTCGCCATGGCCGAGCGATTGGCCCGCTCGGGCGCGGAGATCAGGATCGGCCAGGGCCTGGATGTCCATCCCTTCGCTCCCGGCGAGACCGTGCATCTTTGCGGCGTCACGATCGCCCATACCGCCCGGCTCGTCGGACATTCCGACGCCGACGCCGGCCTCCATGCGATCACCGACGCGATCCTGGGCGCGATCGGGGCCGGCGACATCGGCGAGCACTTTCCCCAGTCCGACCCGAAGTGGAAGGACGCCCCATCGCGGATCTTCGTCGAGGAGGCCCTGCGTCTTCTCGAGGATCGAGGCGGCAGGCTCGTCAACATCGACGTCACGCTCGTCTGCGAGGCCCCGAAGATCGCCCCGCACCGTCAGGCCATGCGCGAGGCGCTGGCCCAGATGCTCCATCTTTCGGCCGATCGGGTGAGCGTCAAGGCGACAACCACCGAGCGTCTCGGCTTCGCCGGCCGCGGCGAGGGCCTCCTCGCCCAGGCGGTGGCGAGCGTCGAGATTCCGGCCTAGGACAACGGGTGGAGGCGTCCCGCTATGTTTTCGTTGGAGATCGAAACCCTCGCCCGGCTCGTCCTCGATGACGCGCGCGAGCGCCAGCTGCGCATCGTCACCGCCGAAAGCTGCACCGGCGGCCTGGTGGCGGCAGCCCTCATCGCCATTCCGGGCGCCTCGGATGTCTTCGAGCGCGGCTTCGTCGCCTACACCAATAGGGCAAAGCAGGAGCTCCTCGGGATCTCCGGCGACATCCTCGCCGATCTCGGCGCGGTCAGCGAGCCGGTGGCCCGCATGATGGCCGAAGGGGCGCTGGAGAACTCCCACGCCCATCTCGCGGTCGCCATCACCGGCATCGCCGGACCCGACGGGGGCACGGCGATGAAGCCGGTGGGAACGGTCCATTTCGCCACCGCCCGGACCAACGAATCCCTGCGACACAAGATGGAGTTATTCGATCTCGACAGCCGCGGCGAGATCCAGATCGCGTCGGTCCAGACTGCGCTCGAGATGCTTCGCGAACGGCTCGCTCAGCCATAGAGAGCGCGCGCGCGGGCCTCGAAGCAGGCGACGAGGCGGCGGACGGCGAGCGCCATGTTGGCGGCCAGCATGGCGGTCAGCAGCCTCGACTTGAATTCGAAATCGATGGCGAAGGCGAGATGGCAGCCTTGGCCGCTCGGGGCGAAGCGCCAGAGGTTCTCCAGCCGCTTCAGGGGCCCGGAGAGGAGGTCCACCCTGATCTCCAGCGCCGGCTTGTCGAGCGTCACGCGGCTCGAGAAGCGCTCGCGGACGAAGGAATAGCCGACGCTCGCCTGGGCCTCGACGACCGGCCGGCCCTGGGCGTCCGAGCTTCGATCGGTGATCGAAAGGGCGCTGATCCAGGGGATGAATTTGGGATAGCTCTCGACATCGCCCACCAGATCGAAGAGCTGGTCGGGCCGCCAGGGAAGCTCACGCTCGAGCGTCTGGTGCAAGCGCCGCTTTTCGGCTCACGCCGCTTCGGCGGCCGCGCGGGCGGCGCGAAGGCGCGCGAAATCCTCGCCGGCATGGTGCGAGGACCTGGTGAGCGGGCTCGCCGAGACCATCAGGAAACCCTTGCTTTTGGCGATCTCGGAAAGATGGGCGAACTCCTCGGGCGGCACGAACCGGTCGATTGGCGCGTGGCGGCGGGTCGGCTGGAGGTATTGGCCGATAGTGAGGAAATCGACCCCGGCCGAGCGGAGGTCGTCCATGACCTGGGAGATTTCGGCTGGCCTCTCGCCGATCCCGGCCATCAGGCCGCTCTTGGTGAAGATCGAGGGCGAGCGCTCCTTGGCCCGCTCGAGGAGGCGAAGCGAGAGATAGTAGCGGGCGCCCGGCCTGATCGAGGGATAGTGGCGCGGGACGGTCTCGAGGTTGTGGTTGAAGACGTCCGCTCCGCAGCCGATGGCGAGGTTGGCCGCCGCGACCGGCTTGCGGGCAAAGTCGGGGGTCAGGATCTCGATCGTCGTTTGTGGCTGCGCGCGCCGGATCGCCGCCACGGTGGCGGCGAAATGGCCGGCTCCGCCGTCATCGAGATCGTCCCGGTCGACCGAGGTGATGACGACATGGGAAAGGCCCATCGCCGCAACCGCCTCGGCTACGCGCTCCGGCTCCGTGGGATCGGGCGGCTCGGGCAGGCCGGTGGCGACGTTGCAGAAGGCGCAGGCCCTGGTGCACACCGCGCCCAGGATCATGAAGGTGGCGTGGCTCTTCTCCCAGCACTCGCCGATGTTGGGGCAGGCCGCTTCCTGGCAGACGGTGACGAGGCCAAGCCGGGCGACGACCTCGTTGGTCCGCCGCCACCCCTCCGATCCGGGCGCCTTGACCCGCAGCCACGGCGGCTTGCGCAGCATGGGCGTCGGTGGCCTCGATGCTTTTTCCGGATGGCGCGGCCGTGCCGCCAGGACGGTGGTCATGGGGGAGAGATCGTCCTTCCAACGCCGGCGATCAAGCTTCGCCGGTCCGCGAGCCGCTTTTCAAGCCCCGGCCGCGCCTGTAGCCTTGCCGCTCTGCGCAAGGTGAGGAGGCGAGCCTTGGCCGATCGGGCGCAACCGGCCGAGCCGTGGCGGCGGAGCCTTTTCGACGCCCTCCTCGCGGCCGCCAAGGCCCACGGCGCGAAGAAGCCCATCCTCGAGGACCAGGAGCGCCGCCCGCTCGCCTACCTCGATCTCATCCGGGCGAGCTTCGCGCTCGGCCGCAAGCTCGCCTCCATGACCGCCAAGGGCGAGCGGGTCGGCATCATGCTCCCCTCCAGCGCCGGAGCGAGCGTTACCTTTTTCGCGCTGCAGGCCTTCGGGCGCGTTCCGGCCATGCTCAACTTCACCGCCGGCATCCGCAATCTGAAGGCCGCCCAATCGCTGGCCGGGATCAGGCTCGTCCTCACCTCCCATCGCTTCGTGGAACAGGGAAAGCTCCACGATCAGATCGATGCGCTCGAAGGGGCCTCCAGGATCGTCTACCTCGAGGACGTGAGGCGCCAGATCGGCCTTCGCGACCGGCTCTACGCGCTCGCCACCTCCGCGGCCCCGATGAGGTTCCGCGCCCCGATCGATCCGGACGATCCGGCCGTGATCCTCTTCACCTCGGGAAGCTTCGGGGCGCCGCGCGGCGTGGCGCTCTCCCACGCCAACATCCTTTCCAACGTCGATCAGGTCGCCCGCCACATCGCGCTGGATCCAGCCTGGGTCATGTTCAATCCCCTGCCGGTCTTCCACTGCTTCGGCCTCACCGGCGGGCTGATGCTGCCGCTCATCTGCGGCCTAAAGGCGTTCCAGTACCCAAGTCCGCTCCACTTCAAGCTGATCCCGCCGCTCCTCAAGGAGACTGGCGCCTCGGTGCTGCTGGCCACCGACACCTTCGTCTCCCAATACGCCAGGTCGGCGGAGCCGGGGGCCCTGAGCGGCCTCGAGTTCATCGTCTGCGGGGCCGAGAGGGTGCGCGAGGAGACCCACGCCCTCATCGCCGAACGCTTCGGGCGCGTGCCGGTGCTCGAGGGCTATGGCGCCACCGAGACCTCGCCGGTGATCGCGGTGAACAAGCCGAACGACAACCGGCCGGGCACGGTGGGGGGGATCCTCCCTGGCATCCAAACGCGGATCGATCCGGTCGACGGCATCTTGCGCGGCGGCCGCCTTTCGGTTCGCGGCCCCAACGTGATGCTGGGCTATCTTTCCGAGGGCGGCGGCATCGAGGCTCCCGACGGCGGCTGGCACGACACCGGCGACGTCGTGGAGATGACCAACGATGGCTGGATCACCATTCTTGGCCGGGTCAAGCGCTTCGCCAAGATCGGCGGGGAGATGGTCTCCTTGACCGCCGCCGAGGAACTGGTTGCTCAGATCTGGCCCGGCTCCCGGCACGCCGTCGTCGCTCTTCCCGACCACCGCAAGGGCGAGAAGCTTGTCCTGGTGACTGAGCAGACCGACGTCGATCTTCCCCGTCTTCTCGCCCATGCCAGGAAGATCGGAGCGAGCGAGCTGGCGGCGCCCAGGAGGATCGTCTGGATCGCCGAGACCCCGGTTCTGGGGTCGGGAAAGATCGACTACGTGGCCATCCAGCGCATGGCCGAGGCCGACGAGCGCGCGAACGTATCCCGCTAGTGGCGCGACTAAAACACATACATCCCATCGACCACGTCGGAATCGCGCCACAAGGCTTTGAATCGACGTGGATCGGACCACAAACAGATGGAAACCATCTGTTTGCTGCGATCCACTAGGATGACCTGGTCCGCCGAGCGGTATCTGCGCTTCGAGGAGGAGCGCACCCGCCCGGTGCGGGACCTCCTTTCCGCCGTCCCTGATTTCGACGCGCGCTTCGCCATGGACCTGGGATGCGGCCCGGGCAACTCCAGCGAGGTCCTGGCGGCGAAATTCCCCGGGGCCACGGTGATGGGCCTGGATAGCTCGGCCGACATGATCGCCGCAGCGCGCGAGCGGCTCCCCGAGATCACCTTCGAACTCGGCGGCATCGAAACCTGGGCGCCGGCCGAAAGCTTCGACGTGATCCTCGCCAACGCCGTCCTGCAGTGGGTTCCCGACCACGCCGGGCTTCTGCCAAGGCTGGTCGGCCGCCTCGCCCCGGACGGGGTCCTGGCCGTCCAGATGCCCGATAATCTCGCCGAGCCCGTGCACGTCCTGATGCGTGAGACCGCCGCGGCCGGGTCGTGGGCGGAAAAACTCGCCGCGGCGGCCGGCTCGCGAAGCCCGCTCGGCGCGCCTGAGAGGTACTACGACCTCCTTCGTCCTTTCTGCTCGAAGGTGGACGTCTGGCGGACGACCTACCATCATCCGCTCCAAGGGGCTGCCGGCGTCGTCGCATGGATGCGGGGAACCGGCCTTCGCCCGTTCCTCGATCCGCTCGAGCCCTCCGAGCAGGGCGAGTTCCTCGCCGCCTACGAGGCGGCGCTTTCCAGCGCCTATCCCATCCGGACCGACGGCTCGCTCCTCCTTCCCTTCCCGCGCCTCTTCTTCGTCGCCATCCGCTGAGCGATCGGGCGACTCTGCTTCCCGCGCCGATCCGCGCGGTCCATAGTCGCGCTCGGAGAGGATCTCGCCGATGAACGCGCTTAACGCCGCCGCGCCCAAGGTGCTCAGTCTCCTTCGCATCATCGCCGCCCTGCTCTTCATCGAGCACGGGACGATGAAGATGTTCGCCTTTCCCGGACCCCAGCCGGGCCTGGGCGCTGGCCTTCCCCCGATCCTCATCCTCGCGGCCTGGATCGAGATCGTCGGCGGGGTCCTCGTCCTCTTCGGCCTCGCCACCCGCTGGGCGGCGCTGGTCCTCTCCGGCGAGATGGCGGTCGCCTATTTCAGCTTCCACCTGAGGATGGGCCCCTGGCCCGGCCTCAATCACGGAGGAGAGGCGATCCTCTTCTGCTGGATCTTCCTCTACCTCTTCTTCACCGGTGGCGGGACCTGGAGCCTCGACCGGCTCTTCTAGCTGGGGCGGTGAAGGTCAGCCCAAGGCTTCGGCGAGGAAGTCGGCCAGGATCGCCCGCGAGCGCCGATCGGCCGCCTGGCTGTAGAGGAGGCCGGCCGAAGGATTGTTCGCCCCCTTGGAGGTGAAGGCATGCATGGTGTGGCCGAAGGCGTGGATCTGCCAGTCGGCCTTGGCCGCATCGAGTTCGTCGGCGAGCGCCTTCACCCCCTCCGGCTTGACCATGGGATCGTCCCAACCATGGAGGGCGAGGACCTTGGCTGAGATCGGACCTTGGGGACGGAGACCCGGCGGCGTGAAGAGGCCGTGGATGGAGGCGACCGCCTTCACGCCCTTGGCCCCGCTCCGAGCGACGTCGAGCGCGCAAAGCCCGCCGAAGCAATAGCCGATGACCGCGAGCCGCTCCGGATCGACTCCTTCCTGCCGCTTGGCCGCTTCGACGGCGGCGAGGAGCCGGCGCCGGAGCTTGGCCCGGTCGGCCAGATAGGGGGCCATGAGGGCGGAATTGTCGGCCGAGGGATCGCCCCTGACGCCTTTTCCATAGACATCCATGGCGAAGGCGACGAAGCCCGACTCGGCGAACGGCGCCAGGCCCTCGCGCACGGCCTCGGTCTGGCCGACCCAGTCATGGGCGACGAGGACACACGGCCGCTTCTCACCAGCCTTGGCGCAGTGGTGGAAGTACCCTTCGCAAATGACCTCGCCGTCGACATATTCGACGAATCCGAAATTGGGCGGCGCGGACATCGGCGGACTCCTCTTTGAGGCAAGGGCCTATGTATGGAGGACCCGTCCGAAGGCGTCCAGGGCCGCCTCGTGCATCGCTTCGCTCATCGTCGGATGGGGGAAGATGGTCGCGAAGACCTCGCCTTCCGTGGCTTCGAGGGTCATGGCGAGGCAGAAGCCCTGGATCATCTCGGTGACCTCGGCCCCGACCATGTGGGCGCCCACCAGCGCTCCGCTCTTCTCATCGAAGAGGATCTTCACCAAGCCCGTCGTCTCCCCCGAGGCGATGGCCTTGCCGTTGGCGCGGAACGGAAAGCGGCCGACGCGCACCTTGCGCCCCTTCTCTTTCGCGCCCGCCTCGGTGAGGCCGGCCGACGCGATCTGGGGCGAGGAATAGGTGCAGGAAGGGACAGGAGAATGGAGCGCCTCTGGGGCGAGGCCGGCAATGGCCTCGACGCAGGCGACGCCCTCGTGGCTGGCCTTGTGGGCGAGCCAGGGAGGGCCGGCGACGTCCCCGATCGCGAAGAGGCCGGCGGCGCCGGTGGCGCCGAACGCCTCGACCTTGACGTGGCCCCGGTCGAGCTGGACCCCGAGCGCCTCCAGGCCTAGGCCTTCGACATTGCCCTCGATCCCCACCGCCACGATGGCCCGCTCGGCTTTCAGCGTCTCGACCTTCCCCTCCGCCTGGATCTGCGCCTCGACCCCATCGGCGGTCTTGGCGAGCTTCTTCACAGTCGCATCAGTCCGGAATGAAATGCCGCGCTTCTCAAAGGCTTTTCGGGCGATTGTGGAGATCTCCTCGTCTTCGAGCGGAAGGATGCGCGACAGAGCCTCGATCACCGTGACGTCGGCGCCGAGGGCCCGGTAGAAGCTGGCGAATTCGATCCCGATCGCCCCCGAGCCGATGACGAGGAGCGAGGCCGGCGCGGCCTTGGGAACCAGGGCTTCGCGATAGGTCCAGATCCCCTCGCCGTCGGGAGCAAGGCCGGCGTCAGGAAGTGTCTTGGCCCGCGCGCCGGTCGCGAGAATGACGGCCTTGGCCTCGATCCGTCGCTCTCTGCCCTCCTCGAGGGCGACGATGATGGCCGGGGCGGCGCCGCCCCTCTCGAGCCGCGCGGTTCCCTTCACCACCTCGATCTTGTTCTTCTTCATCAGGAAGGCGACGCCGCCGGAGAGCTGCTGGGCGGCCTTGCGGGAACGCTGAACGACCGCGGCGAAGTCGAAGGCCGCCCGTTCGGCAGCGAGGCCGTAGTCCTTGAGATGGCCAAGAGACTCAAAGACCTCGGCGGATTTCAGGAGAGCCTTCGTCGGGATGCATCCCCAGTTGAGGCAGACACCGCCCAACTCCTCGCGCTCGATGATGACGGTCTTCATGTCCAGTTGCGCCGCCCGGATGGCCGCGACGTAGCCGCCGGGCCCCGCGCCGATCACCACCAGGTCGAAGCTGTCCGCCATTGGGCGCTTTCAGAGCAGGGCTTCGATGGCGCGCTCGAGCGCCGCCGGTTTCATTGAAGGAGCGAAGCGAGCGGCGACTTTCCCTTTCCGATCAACGAGAAATTTGGTGAAGTTCCACTTGATGGCGCGCGAACCGAAGACGCCGGCCTTGCCCGACTTCAGCCAGCCCCAGAGCGGATGGGCGGCGGGGCCGTTGACCTCTACCTTGGCCATCATCGGGAAGGTGACGCCGTAGGTGAGCGAGCAGAACTCGCCGATCGCCTCAGCGTCCCCCGGCTCCTGATGTCCGAAC
>JBOHLG010000004.1:0-154391 GCA_050729515.1 Caulobacteraceae bacterium | reverse complement strand
TGGGCGAGCAGGGCGCGCTCTTCCTGATGCTGAGCCACGGGATCATCTCGGCTGCCCTCTTCCTGGTCGTCGGCGTGGTCTATGACCGCATGCACACCCGGGAGATCGCCTTCTACGGCGGCCTGGTGAAGGCCATGCCGATCTACGCCGCCGCCTTCATGCTCTTCACTATGGGCAATGTCGGCCTTCCGGGCACCAGCGGGTTTGTTGGCGAGATCCTGAGTCTGACCGGCGGTTACGGCGCCTCGACCTGGGCGAGCCTCCTCTGCACCACCGGAATCATCCTGTCGGTCGTCTACGCCCTCACTCTCTATCGGAAGGTCATCTTCGGCCGCCTCACCAATCCGGCCCTCTTCGGCATCAGCGATCTGGACGTGCGCGAGTGGGCGGTCTTCATTCCCCTGGCGGCGGCGACCCTGGTGCTGGGCTTCCAGCCCGACCTTATCTTCCATGTGACGAGCGCCTCGATCGGCTCGCTCTCGCACGGCTTTCTGACCGCAGCGGGAAGGTGAGATGACGATCGGCCACATCTTCACCCTGGCGTCACCCGAACTGATCCTCAGCCTGTCGGCGCTCGGCCTTCTGGGCTGGGGCGCGATCGCCAGACGGGCAGGCCCGTTCTTCACGCTCGCCGCCATGGGCGCACTCTTCGCAGCCGCCGGCATGACCATCGCCATCCCCTCGGGGCGGATTTTCGGAGACAGCCTGATCGCCGATGACGCCGCCAGCTTCGCCAAGGTGGTGATCTACCTCGCCAGCGCCGCGGCCATCCCGCTCGGCGAGCGGTGGTTCGCCAGGCGCGGTGGGAGCAAATTCGAATACGCCGTCCTGGTCGTGGTGGCCGCGCTCGGAATGGGAATGATGGTCTCGGCCGGCGATCTCATCGCCCTCTTCATTTCGGTCGAGTTGCAGTCCCTTGCGCTCTACATTCTGGCCGCTCTTCATCGCGACGACGTCAGGGCTTCGGAAGCCGGTCTGAAGTATTTCGTCCTGGGGGCGCTCGCCACCGGACTTCTCCTCTACGGCTCTTCGCTGATCTACGGCTTTTCGGGTTCGACCCGCTTCGACCTCATCGCCCTGGCGGTGAAGGGAAGGGCGGGGACCGGGCTTCTCTTCGGCCTGGTGTTCCTGATCTGCGGCATCGGCTTCAAGGTCTCGGCCGCGCCTTTCCACATGTGGACGCCGGACGTCTACGAGGGCGCGCCCACCCCGATCGTCGGCTTCTTCGCCGGAGCGCCCAAGCTCGCCGGCATGGTCCTTCTGGCGAGGGTGCTCACCGAGGCCTTCGGCGGCGCGCTGGATCAATGGCGACAGGTGCTGATCGCCATGGCTCTCATCTCGGTGGGCGTGGGCGCCTTCGCCGGCCTCGTCCAGAAGAACCTCAAGAGGCTCTGGGCCTATTCGGCCATCGCAAACATCGGCTACGCCCTGGTGGGCCTCGCCGCCGGCGGAGAGACGGGCGTGCAGTCGATGCTGGTCTTCATGGTCCTCTATGTGATCGACGTCACCGGCTTCTTCGCCTGCCTGGCGGCGCTCTCGCGTGGGGGGCGGCCGATGGAGACGATGGAGGATTTCGCCGGCCTCATGCGCGAGCGGCCCGGACTGGGCGTCGCCATGACGGCGTTCGCCCTTTCGGCGCTCGGCCTTCCGCCGTTCAGCGGCTTCTGGGCCAAGGTCTTCGTCTTCCGCGCCGCCATGACCGGCGACATCGCCCCGGTCGCCGTCGTCGCCTTGATCGGAAGCGTCGTGGCGGCGGTGTACTATTTGAAGCTCATCAAGGTGATGTGGCTGGATCCGGCGAGCGGGCCCACCGACGCTCCGGCGGCCGAGGCGAGCCTCGTCACCTATGGCGCGGCCCTTTTCGCCTTTCCCGCGGTGATGATCGCGCTCATCGGCATCGACCCCCTCGCCCACCTGGCTTCCAGCGCCCTCCTCACCCGCTAGGGCCGGTTCCTTTCCAAGCCTCGCCCCTTGATCTAACGAGCGCCCCATGACCGTGGCTGCGCCGATCGAGACCTTCGAGGAGATCGACTCCACCAATTCGGAGGCGAGGCGACGGGCCGAAGGCGGCGCGCAAGGCCCGCTGTGGATCACCGCCCGGCGCCAGACGGCGGGGCGAGGAAGACGGGGGCGGGCCTGGAGCACGCAGGAGGGCAATCTCGCCGCCAGTTTTCTCTTCACCTCTGAGAGGCCGCCGCTCGAAGCCAGCCAGGTCTCCTTCGTCGCCGCCCTCGCCCTCGCCGACTTCGCCCGCACCTACGTCGATCCGACGCTGGTCGCGATCAAATGGCCCAACGACCTGCTTCTCGCCGGCCGCAAGGCAGCCGGGATCCTCGTTGAATCTGGTCCCTCCGCGACGAGCGCCCTCTGGGTCGTGGTTGGATTTGGGTTCAATCTCGCCTCGGCCCCCAAGGGACTGACGCCGCCGGCCACGGCGCTCTCAGCTCACATGGCTTCGCCGCCGCCCGGCCCCGCCGAGGCGCTGCGGGCGCTCGCCCCCGCTTTCGAGGCATGGCGGCGGGTGTGGGAGGAGCGCGGGTTCGCCTCGATCGCCGAAGCCTGGACGCAAAGGGCCAAGGGCATGGGCGAGCCCTGTCTCGCCAGGCTTTCGGCAGGCGACATCGAGGGCGTCGCCGAGGGGTTGGAGAGCGACGGCGCCTTGAGACTTCGGCTTCCCGGAGGCGAGACCAGGCGGATCACCGCCGGCGACGTCTTCTTCTAGCGGGAAGGAAGACCAGATGCTTCTCGCCATTGAACAGGGCAACACAAACACCCTCTTCGCCATCCACGACGGCGGCCGTTGGATCGCCCAGTGGCGGGCCGCAACAGAGACCCAGCGCACGGCCGACGAGTACGCCGTCTGGCTCTCCCAACTGGTCTCGCTCAGCAATCTGGCCCTCGCCGATATCGATCAAGCCATCGTCTCCTCGGTCGTGCCGCAATCGGTGTTCAATCTGCGCAACCTGGCGCGGCGCTATCTCCACCTCGAGCCGATGATCGTGGGCGAAAACGTCGAGCTGGGCATCGAGATCAGGATCGACAAGCCCACCGAGGCCGGCGCCGATCGCCTGGTCAACGCGATCGGGGCCCACAAGACCTACCCCGGCGCTCTTTTGGTGGTGGATTCGGGAACGGCCACCACTTTCGACGTGGTCGGAGAGGACGGCGGTTTCGAGGGCGGGGCGATCGCTCCGGGGATCAACCTCTCCCTTCAGGCCCTGCATGTCGCCGCCGCCCGCCTTCCGCGCGTAGCGATCCAGCGCCCTGCGAAGGCGATCGGAACCGACACCGTCGGCGCCATGCAGTCGGGCATCTACTGGGGATATGTTTCTCTCATCGAGGGTCTGGTGGCGCGCATCAAGGCGGAGCGGGCGGTTCCCCTGACCGTCATCGGCACGGGCGGCGTCGCCTCGCTCTTCGAGGGGACGACGAGCGCCATCGACCGCTTTGACAACGATCTCACCATCGCCGGCCTTCTCGAAATCGTGCGGCGCAACCCCCACTTCGCAGGACGATGAACTCCCCGGGTCGCGACGAACTCGTTTTCCTGCCGCTCGGCGGTTCCAACGAGATCGGAATGAATTTCAATCTTTACGGCTATGGACCGGCCGACGACCGACGGTGGATCGTGGTCGATCTTGGGGTGACGTTCGGCGATGAGACCACGCCCGGGGTGGACGTCATCCTGCCCGATCCCACCTTCATCGAGGAATACGCGGAGGATATCCTCGGCATCGTCCTCACCCACGCCCACGAAGATCACATCGGCGCAGTCTCCTGGCTGTGGCCGAGGCTGAAGGCGCCGCTCTACGCCACGCCCTTCACGGCCTTTCTGCTTCGCGAAAAGCTGCGCGAAGCGGGTCTCGCGGATGAGGCGCGGATCGTCGAGATTCCGCTGGGCGGACGCCTCAAACTTGGACCATTTTCCATCGAACTCATCACCCTCACCCATTCCATTCCCGAGCCCAATGGCCTGGCGATCCGAACCCCGCTGGGGACGGTCCTGCATACCGGCGACTGGAAGATCGACCCCGATCCGCTGACCGGGTCGCCGACCGACCAGGCCGCCATCCGCGCCCTCGGCGAGGAAGGCCTCCTGGCGATGGTCTGCGATTCGACCAATGTCTTCATCGATGGCGAAGCGGGATCGGAGCTGGACGTCCGGGAGCGACTGGGCGCGCTCATCGCACCCCTCAAGGGGAAGGTGGCGGCGGCGTGCTTCGCCTCCAACGTGGCGCGAATGGAGACCATCGCGCACGCCGCGGAGGCCAGCGGACGGAGGGTGTGCCTGGTCGGCCGCTCCATGGTCCGCATGTCGCAGGCGGCGAAGTCGGTGGGCCTGCTCGGAGGCCTCGCGCCGTTCGTCAGCGAGGACGAGGCGAAGGATCTGTCGCCCTCGGAGATCCTCTATCTGTGCACGGGCAGTCAGGGCGAGCCGCGTGCGGCCCTGGCCCGCATCGCCGAGGGCAGCCATTCCAGGGTGCGCCTGGATGCGGGTGATGCATGCATCTTCTCCTCGCGGATCATCCCCGGCAACGACGTCGCGATCCGCAATCTCCAGAACCGCCTCGCCGACCGAGGTGTTCGCCTCTTCACCGAGCGCGACCATCCCGGAATCCACGTCTCGGGCCATCCCTGCCGTGGCGAGCTCGCTCGCATGTACCAATGGGCGAGACCGCAGATCGCCGTCCCGACCCACGGCGAGCGGCGCCATCTCATCGAGCATGCCGCCTTCGCCCGAGACCTCCAGGTCCCCGAGGCGATCGCCCCGCGCAATGGCGAGATGGTGCGCCTTGCTCCCCAAGGCCCGCAGATCGTCGACGAAGTCCCCGCCGGTCGCCTCTATGTCGATGGCGGAATGGTGACCTCGGAGGCAGGCGAGGCGCTTCGCGAGAGGCGTCATTTGGCGGCCAACGGCGTCATCGGCGTTAGCCTGGCGATCGACCGCAGGGGAGATATCGCCGCCGGGCCTAGACTCTGGGCGGCGGGCCTGCCCAGCGCCGAGGACCAGCCAATCGGCGAGGTCATGGAGGATTTCGCCAAGGACGCACGCCGGGCGCTGGCTTCAATGTCGACCGAAGAACGACTCGACCCCGAAATGGTGGAGAGCGCCATCGCCCGGACGCTCAAGAAATCGGCGTTCCGGGTCTGGAAGCGCCGGCCGGCTGTCGAGGCCCAGGTGCTGTTCGTCTGATCCGCCGAGGCGATTTGACTATCGCGCCAGGGGTGATAACCCGCCCCGCGTGATCGGCAGGCTCAATCACGTCGGGGTCGCGACCCCCTCCATCGAAGAATCGTGGAAGCTCTACCGCGATGTCCTCGGCGCCCGCTCGATCACCGACAAGCGCGCGCTCGCCGAACAGGGCGTCTTCGTTTCCTTCGTCGATCTTCCCAACTGCCAGATCGAGCTCATCGAGCCGCTCGGCGAAGCCTCGCCGATCAACCGATTCCTGGAGAGGAACCCGCGCGGGGGCCAGCACCACGTCTGCTTCGAAGTCGATGATCTGCTCGCCGCGCGCGAGGAGATGCGCGCCAAGGGAGCGAGAGTGCTGGGGACCGGCGAGCCCACGATCGGCGCCCATGGCGTCCCGGTGATCTTCGTCGATCCCAAGGACATGGGCGGGGTGTTGGTGGAGCTCATGCAAAGACCCGGCGAGCGAGGCGCTCACGCCTGATGGATCTGGCCACGAGCATCTCGGCCTATCTGCTCATCTGGTGGGTGACGCTCTTCGCCGTTCTTCCGATCGGGAACCGTAGCTACGCCGAGGAGGGGCTCGAGGTGCCTGGCGGCGGCGATCCGGCGGCGCCGGTCGAGCCCCGGCTCAAGAAGAAGTTTCTCACCACGACCTGGGTGGCGGTCATCCCCTTCGCTCTTCTGTGGCTGACGGTCCATTTCCATCTGGTCAGTCTGCCGCACTTCTGAGAAAGCCCCATCGGACGGCGGCGAAGCCCTTCAAGAGACGAGCCCCATGCGCCTCTCGCGCTACTTCCTGCCGGTTCTCAAGGAGACGCCCGCCGAGGCGCAGATCGCCTCCCATCGCCTGATGCTGCGCGCCGGCATGCTTCGGCAGGAGGCCGCCGGCATCTATGCCTGGCTTCCGCTGGGTCATCGCGTCCTGAAGAAGATCGAGGCCATCGTGCGCGAGGAGATGGACCGCGCCGGCTCGATCGAACTCCTCATGCCCACGCTGCAACTCGCCGATCTTTGGCGCGAGAGCGGCCGCTACGAAGCCTATGGCCGGGAAATGCTGCGCATCCGCGATCGTCATGAGCGGGAGATGCTCTACGGCCCGACGAACGAGGACATGATCACCGAGATCTTCCGGGCCTACATCCGCTCCTACAAGGAGCTGCCCAAGAGCCTCTACCACATCCAATGGAAGTTCAGGGATGAGGTCAGGCCGAGGTTCGGGGTGATGCGCGGACGCGAGTTCCTGATGAAGGACGCCTACACCTTCGACATCGACCGCGAGGCCGGACGCAGGGCGTATAATCGCATGTTCGTGGCCTATCTGCGCACCTTCACGCGCTTGGGTCTCAAGGCCTTTCCCATGCAGGCGGAGAGCGGGCCGATCGGCGGCGAGCTGTCGCACGAATTCATCGTTCTCGCCGACACCGGCGAGTCGGCGGTCCACCTCGACTCACGCCTGCTTGAGCTGCAGATCCCAGGGGCCGAGGTCGATTACGAGGCCGATCTGGCCCCGCTCGTGGCCGAGTGGACGGGGCTGTATGCCGCCACTGAGGATGTTCATGACCAAACCCGGTTCGAAGCCGAGACGCCCCCCGAGCGACGACTTTCCGCCCGCGGGATCGAGGTCGGGCAGACCTTCTTTTTCGATGACAAATACTCCGCGCCCATGAAGGCGCTGGTCGCCGGCCCCGACGGCGTGGAGCATCCGGTGCTGATGGGGAGTTACGGCGTGGGAGTGTCTCGCCTGGTCGGAGCGATCATCGAGGCGAGCCACGACGAGGAGGGCATCATCTGGCCCGAACCGGTCGCGCCCTTCGGCGCGGGCATCATCAATCTTCGGCCAGGCGAGGGCGCCGTGGATGCGGCGTGCGAGACAGCCTACCGAGCCTTGACCGAAGGCGGCCTCGAGCCGCTCCTAGACGACGCCGCCGAGCGGCCGGGCGCCAAGTTCGCCACCATGGACCTCATCGGGCTTCCCTGGCAGATCATTATCGGACCCAGAGGCGTGGCCGCCGGCGAAGTGGAGTTGAAGCGGCGAGCCTCCGGCGAGAGGCGGACGCTTTCGCTCGAGGCGGCGCTCGCTTGCGTCCTTGACAAGAGCCGTCAATCGCAGAGGTCGAGCGCCTGACCACTTCCAGTCCATTCGGCGGGGCCAGGGCGAAGGGCGAGGAGAGCGGCCGCGAACGGCCGGGGAGGGTGGCCATCGATTCGGCGCGACCGGCGGCGCCTTTCTCCCGCTGGGAGCGGTCGCTCGCCCTGCGCTACCTCCTGGCCAAGCGGAGTCAGGGCGGCGTCGCCCTGATCGCGGTGATCTCATTCGTGGCGATCGCCCTGGCCGTGGCGGCGCTGGTTATCACCATGTCGATCATGAATGGCTTCCGCAGCGAACTCACCGGCAAGATCCTTGGCTTTAATGGCCATGCGTTCGTGGTCCCTGGCCCCATGACTCCCGACGAACTCGACGGGGTAGTGAAGCGCATTCGCGCTCTGCCGGGCGTCATCCAGGCGCTGCCGGTAGTCGAGTCCCAGGCGCTTGCCGAGGGTCCCAACGGCGCCGCCGGAGCCATCGTGCGTGGCGTGCGCCCGGCCGACCTCGCCGCTACGCAGATCATCGCCAAGAACATCAAGGCGGGGAGCTTGGCCGGCTTTGGCCAGAGCGGCGGCGAATTCGTCGTGGTCGGAGACAAGCTCGCCCAGACCCTCGGGGTAGGCGTGGGCGAGCCGATCACGTTGCTTTCACCTACCGGCGAGGAGACCGCCATGGGCGAGCTGCCGGTGAGCAAGACCTTCGTCGTGGACGGCCTCTTCTCAGTGGGGATGAGCGAGTACGACCAAGCCTTCGTCTACATGCCGCTTTCCGAAGCCCAGCTCTTCTTCGGCCGCGGCTCGGCGGTGGACTTCATCGAAGTGCGGCTGGCCGATCCGGACCGCGCGCCTTCGATGCACGCCGAGTTGGCCGCAGCGTCAGGCGCCGGCGCCGTGGTGACCGATTGGACACAGCGAAATCGCGCCTATTTCGGCGCCCTTCAGGTCGAACGCAACGTCATGCGGATGATCCTGATGATCATCGTCGCCATCGCCGCCATGAACATCATCTCGGGTCTGATCATGCTGGTGAAGAACAAGGGGCGCGACATCGCCATCCTGCGCACCATGGGGGCGGCGCGCGGCGCCATCCTGCGGATCTTCTTCATGGCCGGAGCGGTGATTGGGGTGTTGGGAACCGCCCTGGGGATTGGCGTGGGCGTCCTCTTCTGCCTCAACATCGAGGCGATCCAGGACTTCGTCCAATGGGTGACGCGAGTCCAGGTGTTCAACCCCGACGTCTATTTCCTCTCCCATGTTCCGGCCAAAATCGACTGGAACGAGGTCGTGCTGGTGACCATCTGGACCCTCGCCGCCTCGTTCCTGGCGACCCTTCCACCGGCCCTGCAGGCCGCCCGCCTCGATCCGGTCGAAGCCCTGCGATATGAGTGAACCGGTCCTCGAGGTCAGGGGTCTTCGGCGTGTCTACCAAACCGGCGGACGACCGCTCGAGGTGCTCAAGGGCGCCTCGCTCAGCGTGGCGGCCGGCGAGATCGTCGGGCTCATCGGGCCCTCCGGTTCAGGGAAGTCCTCGCTCCTTCACGCCGCCGGCCTCCTGGAGCGTCCGACAGAGGGGACGATCCTCGTCCACGGGCGCGACTGCTCGGCCCTGCCGGATAGGGCGCGAACGCGAATCCGCCTGGGCGTGATCGGCTTCGTCTATCAGTTTCACCATCTCCTGGCCGAGCTCTCCGCCATCGAGAATGTTGCGCTCCCGGTGATGATCGCCGGCGGTTCGGCGCGCCGGGCGAGGGAGCGGGCCGCTCGTCTGCTCGCCGATCTCGGCCTCGCCGATCGCGTTTCTCATCAGCCCGCCCAACTCTCGGGCGGCGAGCAGCAGCGCGTGGCCGTGGCGCGGGCCCTCGCCAATGGCCCCAGCCTCCTCATCGCCGACGAGCCCACCGGCAATCTCGATCCGGCCACATCTCAAACCGTCTTCGCGGCCATCCAAGAGGTCGCGCGCAATCTCGGGGTCGCCGCCCTCATCGCCACCCACAATCTCACTCTCGCCGGCGGGATGGACCGGATCCTGAGCCTCAAGGATGGCCGCGTCGAGGAGAAGGCGAAGCTGGAGGCGCGGTCCTAGCTACTGTGCCAGAGTCGACTGCCTGGCCAGGAAGTCGTCGGTGAGCGTGATGAATCCCTGCGCGATATCCGAGGAGCTCTGCGACTGGTAGTAGAATCCGGAACTGGCGCATGCCTGGAGCGCTTGGCTCACCACGCTCTGGCTGCTGGGTCCGCCCGGATAGATGGTGTGGCGCACGGTCTTTTCGTAAGGAGCGACGGTGGGGTCTTGGCCAGTAAGCGGCACATAAGGCGTCTCGAGCACCGCGACGATGACCCCATTGTCCTTCATCGTCTGGCAGGCGGTGGTGTCTATCGGAGCGGCGTAGCCGCCATAACAGGTGTTGTAGTTCCAGGCCGGATCCATCGCCCAATAGCTGCAATTCCAGTTGTTCGATCGGTCCGACTGCAAGCCGTCGGTGACGATGATAACGAACTTCACCGGCGAAGAGGCGGAATTGCCGGTTCCGTTCGTCCCCACATCGCCGGCCAGGGCGGTGAGGGCGTTGTCGAGATAGGTGTCCTGGCCGGGGCCGACGCAAGTGATGGCCGCTAACGCCTGCACGAACGTCAAGTTTGCATTTTTGCTCGAGTCGTTTAGGAATTTACAAGGGTTCTTTCCTTTGGCGTTATTGTTGTTTCCGTACTGAGTGACGACGGTGTCAAAGGAATAGATGTTGAAGAGATACGTATCTGAAGCGTTCTCCGGATCCTGGGACTCGGTCTGCACATGATCGATGAGTTGCTCGGCGGCGCTGACCATCACGTCGAACCTCGTCGTGGCGCCGGCGGCGTGGGCGTTGGTGAGACCAAGGGCGATGTCGGCGTTGGTGGTGCTTCCGTCGTCATGGCAGGCGAAGGCGCAGGGAGGCTGGTCGCCGCCCGGATAGGAAGGCGCGGGATCGTTCGGCTCGACTTGGCTCCAGTTCTTCGAGACCCAGCTTGCGATGGTGTTCACGTCGCTGGTGGTCGCTCCCACGATCATTGAGGCGGAACTGTCGAGGATCATGTTGATCTGAAGGGTCTTGCCCGTGCGCACGGTGGCGAGCGTGTCGGCGTTCACCGTCTGGGTCGAGCCGCCGACGCAGAACATCGGCACGATGGCGCCCAGAACACAGGCGGCGGGCGCCGAAGAGGCGAGCTTGATGGTGTCCATCGTCATCTGGACGCCATTGTCGGTGCAGTCGTTCTGGACTGCTGCGCAGACGTGGAAGTCGGTAATGGTGGGAGCCACCACGCCGGGGAAATTGGCGGCGAGCGCGCTCTGGGCCACGCTCTTGAGCTGGGCGACGGTGAGATTCGGGTTTTGGGAGAGGGCGCCGCTCGTCGCCAGGCCCGCCTCGTCGTTGGAGTCCTGCAGCTGGGTGCGGGCGTTCAGCGCGAAGGAGACGTCCAGGACCCCGGCGATGAAGAGGGCGAGCACCGGCAGGAGAAGGGCGAAGAGGATCGCCACCTGGCCGCCCCGGTGGGAAAGCGGGCCTTGTCGGCCCGGCGGCTCTGGCCGGTCCTGGGGGGGAGCTGGTTTCATGCGCCGTCCGAATCGATGGGGGCGCCATCATCGCCGTTGGCGGTTTACGTCTCGTGAAGTTCTAACCGCGTTCTCCGGCACCGCCCGCTCATGAGAGTTGAAGCCCGAATCCGAAGCGAGGGTGTAGGTGAACTGCGGGTCTGTCGCAGCGATGACCAGGCGAGGAGAGAGCCGCTTGGGAAGTGAGGACTGGAAAGCGGCGGTGGAAGCGGTCTACCGCGCTGGAGCGGGCGGCCGCGGTCTTGGCGGCCGACCGAGCCGGATCGATTTCCCCGGTGGCCGAACTGGCTGCGATCACCCTTCTCGCTGACCAAGGAGCCGAGGTGCGGGAGCGCGAGCTCTGCGAGCTCATTGGGAAGCTGGGCGGCGTCATGAGTTCGCGTCTCGAACCACGACATGCTCTGACCGGCGCGCTCATCATGGACTGCGAGAGAGGAAGCCTTCGCGTCGAGATTGCCTTGGCACCGGGGCCGCAGGAGCTGATCCAGGCCGTGGAGTGGGTCGCGCCCAAGTGACGGGACTTCCGACTTGGAGGATGGAAGCCCTTCCGAATAATGAGCTTTGCGGCCCGGCGCACGACGAGTAACTCTGCTGCGCTCGGCGCCATCCTTTGATCCCCGGCTCGAGGCAAGGAGCTCGTGGTGACCACCGAAGCCGTCGGATCCCCAGCAGAGCCGATCCTTGATGAAGAACTCGCCGTCGCCTCGCGCGCCACCACGATCTCGGCTGGTGCCCGCGGCTCGATCCTGTTCTGGCTGGGTGGTCTCATCATCCTCGCTGGCTTTGGCGGGCCGACAGGTTGGCTCATCGGTCTTCCGATCAGTTTCTTCCTGAAGAACAAGCTGCACCTCTCAGCCGAGCAGGTCGCCATATTTGGAGCGATCGTCCACATTCCCCTTTATGTCGGATTCCTGTTCGGCCTCGCCCGCGACCGCCTGAACCTCTTCGGCATGAAGGATCGGGGGCTGCTTCTCGTCTTCGGCGGAGTCTGCGCGGCCTTCTATGTCGCCTTCGCCTTCATCCCGCCGAGCTACGCGAGCCTTCTCGCCGCCCAGACTCTCATTCTCATCTGCTTTTCTTTCACCGTGGCGGCCCTGACCGGCGCGATGTCGACGCTCGGCCAGCAAAACGTGATGAGCGGTCGGGTGAGCGTGGCCTGGAACGTCTTCGGCTACGTCCCCGGAATGGTCGCCATGCTCGCAGGCGGGGCGCTCAGCGATCTCATGGAACGCGAAGGGGCGGCGCACGCAACGCGGCTTCTCTTCCTGGTCGGCGCTGCCCTTGCGGTCCTGATCGCCCTCTATGGCGTTTGGAAGCCCAAGGCGGTGTTCGACAACTATCGCGTCGAGCGTCCCGCGTCCCATTTCTTCGAGGACATCAAGCGGCTCGTCCGTTGCCGACCGGTGTGGATCGCGCTCCTGATCTGGAGTCTCTGGACCTTCGCCCCCGGAGGCGGGACCCCACTCCAGTACTTTCTGCAAAATCATCTTCACGCCAAGGATGCGGCATGGGGCCAGTGGAATGCGATCTGGTCGTTCTCCTTCATCCCGACCTTCCTGCTCTATGGATTCGTTTGCACCAAGTTTCCCTTGAGGCCCCTCCTGTGGTGGGGAACCGTCTTCGCCGTTCCCCAGTTCGTGGCGCTCGCCTTCGTCCACACTATCGGCGCGGCGCTTCTGGCGGCGGTCCCGATGGGGCTTCTGGGAGGGTTCGCGAGCGCGGCCTACATGGACCTCATCATCCGCTCCTGCCCCAAGGGACTGCAGGGAACCGTGATGATGGCCGCGGCCGCCGCCTACCAGATCGTTTATCGGAGCGGGGACATCCTGGGCACCGACCTGTACCAGCGCTTCCACGGATTCACCGTGTGCGTGATCGCGATCACCGTGGTCTACGCCCTGATCCTGCCGACGTTGCTGTTGGTTCCCAAGTGGATCTCGGCGACCGCCGACGGCGAGGCCGTCCAGGCGGCGTGATCAGCCGGGGCTTGTCCAGCTCACCGGCGCCGTCCAGCTCGCCGATGAGGCAGGAACATAGGCCGTGGTCGGCGCTGATTGGCCGCCTTTCGCCCCGCAGTCTCCCGAGGATTTGCGGATCACCCGGGGCGCCTTTCCGGGCCCTTGCGAAGTGATCTCGACGCTCCGGAAGCATGCGTGGCCGCCGCCGAAGGACGAGGCCATCTGGAAGCTCTCGCTTCCGGCCGGTAGGTCCGAGGCGCCGGTCTGCTGAAGACCCGCCGCACCGGCAGCCGGCGCGCCTTGCCTCATCAGTTCGGCCATCCGACGATCGATCTGGGAATCGAGGCGGTCCATGGCCGCAAAGGGCGAGGTCGCGAAGAACGATCCCGGGGATGACCCAAAGGCGATCATTCCGCCTGCGCCCGGAGTGAAGCGGACTTGGGGCGCGACATCGCCGTGGTATTTGACGGTCCAGGTCCCACCGCCCGGACCTTCCAGGGTGAGGACGTGATCCTGGGCATGGTCCCAGGTCCGGCCGGCATGGGCTATTCCGGCCGCTCCGGCCAACGCCAGGGCGGCGCCGCCGGCGAGAAGAAGACTGGTGAGAATGCGCATCGACGCGTCTCCGCTACGGTTGAAGAAAGACAGTTGAAGAGACGCCCCCTTCCAATAGCCGAGAAGTCGGCGAAAAAACGGCCAATCGGAGAGGCTTCAGTCCTGCCCCTCCTCACGCTGGGCGCCGCGCTCCTCGCCGCGCCGGCCCTCGCCGGGCCGCCCTTCATCACCGACGATCCGGTCCCGGTCGACCTCGGACATTGGGAGGTCTACGCCTTCTCCAACGCGACCTGGACTTCGCAGGATGGTTCCGGGACGCTTTTCGGCACGGAGGTCAACTACGGCGCCGCGCCCAACCTTCAGCTTCACATCATCGTACCGATGGCCTTCGATGCGCCGTCCGGCGAAGGAACCCGCGTCGGGCCAGGGGACATCGAGCTGGGAGCGAAATACCGCTTCGTAAACACCGGCAAGGATGGCTGGCAGATCGGCGCCTTTCCTCTTCTCGAGATTCCCGCAGGGGATGTTCGCGAAGGTCTCGGCGCCGGTCACGCGCAGCTCTACCTTCCGGTATGGATCCAGAAGGACTTCGGATCCTGGACCACCTACGGAGGGGGCGGACTGTGGTTCGACCGGGGAGGAGGGGCCCGCGACCATTGGTTCGCCGGCTGGCTCCTGCAGCGGCAACTCACGGCCAAGCTCGCCCTAGGGGGCGAGGTCTTCCATCAGACCGGCGTGGCGATCGGGGCGCGATCAACGAGCGGATTCAACGTCGGCCTCACCTATGACTTCTCCGAGCACTACCATCTGCTCGCCTCGGCCGGCCGGGATTTCGAGAGCGCCCCTGACGCCAACCGCTTCGCCTACTATCTCGGCTTTCAGTGGACCTTCTGAGGCTTGAAGGGCGGACGTGGACGCGCTAGAACAAACCAGGAACACATGAGGTATCCCCATGTTTCGACTGGCGCGTGAATCCCTCGCCCTTGCATCGATGATTAGCTTCGTCTGGATGGTCTGCCAGCTCGCCCATCTGGCGGGGTGAGTCGCAGAGGATAGATGGCGCAGGCCGGCACAAGGATCGCCCCTCCAGGCTTCGTCCATTTGCGCGTGCGCTCCGCGTTTTCGCTCCTCGAAGGCGCGATAAAGGCCGACGCGATAGGGCGTTTGGCGGCGAGGGCTGGAATGCCGGCGGTCGCGATCGCCGATCGGGCCAACCTCTGTGGGGCGCTCGAGTTTTCGCTTTCCGCGGTGGAGGCGGGCGTCCAGCCGATCATTGGCTGCGCATTGCCGGTCGCCGGAATCGGCGAAGGACCCAAGGCGCGCTGGGCCCGGATCCCGACCGTGGTCTTCCTGGCGCAGAACGAACAGGGGTGGCGCAATTTGTGCGAGCTTTCCTCCGCCGCCTTTCTGGATATCGAAGCTCACCAGTCGCCCCAGGTCGCTTGGGCGCGTCTTCGCGAGTTCAGCGACGGGCTGATCCTTCTCTCCGGAGGAGCCGATGGGCCCGTGGATCCGCTCTTCGAGTCCGGCCGAGACAAGGAGGCGGTCGCCGCTCTGGAGGCGATGCGGGCGGCCTTCGGCGACAGGTTCTACGTCGAGATCCAGCGCCTTTCCGGTCCGCAGCGCGGCGCGTCCGAGGCCGGGCTCGTCGACTGGGCCTACGAACATGGGGCGACGATCGTCGCCACCAATGACGTGCACTTCGCCGGCCCGGAAATGCACGGGGCCCATGACGCCCTGATCTGCGTCGCCGATGGGGCGGTTCTCTCGGAGCCGGACCGTCGACGCGTGAGCCCGGACGCCTGGTTCAAGAGCGCCGCGGAGATGTGCGAACTTTTCTCCGATCTTCCTGAAGCGTGCGAGGCGAGCCTTGAGATCGCCCGTCGCTGCGCCTTCTTCGTCCAGACGCGCGAGCCCATCCTCCCGAGGTTCCCCACCCGGGCCGGCCGCACCGAGGGCGATGAGTTGGCCGAGCAGGCCCGAGAGGGTCTCGCGGCCCGGCTCGCGGCCCATCCCCCCTTCGCCGCCGAGCAGGCCTATCGCGAGCGACTCGAACGGGAAATCGCCGTCATCCAGCAAATGGGATTTTCCGGTTATTTCCTGATCGTCTCGGATTTCATGAAGTGGGCGGTCGCTCATGCCATCCCAGTCGGACCGGGACGCGGGTCGGGCGCCGGATCGGTCGTCGCCTGGTCTCTCCTGATCACCGGCATCGATCCATTGCGCTTTGGTCTTCTCTTCGAGCGCTTCCTCAATCCCGAACGCATCTCGATGCCGGACTTCGACATCGACTTCTGCCAGGAGCGGCGGGAGGAGGTGATCTCCTACGTCCAGGAGAAGTACGGCCGCGACCGGGTCGCCCAGATCATCACCTTCGGCACTTTGCAGGCCAGAGCAGTGCTGCGCGATGTGGGCCGGGTCATGCAGCTTCCGCTCGGCCAGATCGACCGGCTGGCCAAGATGGTGCCAGCGAACCCGGCCAACCCCGTCTCGCTCGCCCAGGCGATCGAAGTGGAGCCTCGTCTGGCCGAGGCGCGGCGCGAGGACGAGGCAGTCGACCGGCTCTTCGAGATCGCCCTTCAACTGGAGGGACTCTACCGCAACGCCTCGACCCATGCCGCCGGCGTGGTGATCGCCGATCGCCCCCTCACCCACCTCGTGCCGCTCTATCGCGACCCTCGCTCCAGCCTCCCGGCGACCCAGTTCAACATGAAATGGGTGGAAAGCGCGGGCCTCGTGAAGTTCGATTTCCTGGGGCTCAAGACCCTCACCGTCATCGATCAGGCGGTGAAGCTCCTCGAGAGGCGTGGCGCCGGCGTCGAGCTCGAAACCTTACCCCTGGATGATCCGGCCGCCTACGAGCTCATCGCGTCGGGGAGCACGGTGGGCGTGTTTCAGATGGAAGGTCAGGGAATGCGCGACACTTTGCGCAAACTTCGGCCCGCCTCGGTGGAAGAGATCACCGCCCTCATCTCGCTCTATCGGCCCGGTCCGATGGATTCGATCGATGAGTACGTCGACTGCAAGATGGGCCGCAGGCCGATCTGCATCTTGCCGGGTCTGGAGGAGGCGCTCGGCGAAACCTACGGCGTGATCGTCTACCAGGAACAGGTGATGCAGATCGCCCGCATCCTGGCCGGCTATTCGCTCGGCGAGGCGGACGTCCTGCGGCGCGCCATGGGCAAGAAGAAGCCTGCTGAAATGGCCAGACAGCGCGCCCGATTCAGCTCCGGGGCGGCCGAGAAGGGACTCTCGGAGGCCGAAGCGTCGGCCATGTTCGATCGCATGGCGAAGTTCGCGGGATACGGTTTCAACAAATGCCACGCCGCGCCCTATGCGCTCATTTGCTACCAGACCGCCTGGCTCAAGGCGAATGCGCCGGTCGAGTTCTTCGCCGCCTCGATGAACCTCGACATCTCCAACACCGACAAACTCGCCGTCTTCCATTATGACGCCCGGCGGCAAGGCGTGGCGATCCTGCCTCCCGACATCAACCGCTCAGGCGCCGAGTTTGAGGTGGCCGACGGCCAGGTTCTCTACGCCCTGGGCGCGGTGCGAAACGTCGGCAGGTCCGCCATGGACCATGTCGTGGAGGTTCGAAGCCGGGGAGGGCCGTTCCGCGATCTTTTCGATTTCCTCGAACGGGTGGATCCGCGCCAGGTGAACAAGCGAGCCCTCGAGAGTCTGGCGAGGGCGGGGGCCTTGGATTCGATTCATCCGGATCGGGCGCAGATCGCCGCCGCCGCAGACCAGCTCATCAACTGGGCGCAGGGCGCCGCCGCCGACCGCGCCGCCGCGCAGGAAAGTCTCTTCAGCGGCGCAGCCGAAGCGGGTCGTCCGCGCCTTCCGAGGGCCGCGCCGTGGACTCCGATCGAGCGGCTCGAGGAAGAGCTCGCGGCGGTCGGGTTCTATCTGAGCGGTCATCCGCTCGAGGATATGACCGAGGTTCTCCGACGTCGCGGCGTGGACCTTTACGCCGAGGCGGCGGCGAAATTCGCCAATGGCGCGGAGGCGTTCCGCTTGGCTGGCGTCGTGCACCGCCGTCGCGAACGGACCGGCGGGGCGGACGGAAGCCGCTTTGCGATTGTCAGCCTCTCCGATCCCACCGGCGCTTTCGAGGTTCGATTCCAGGGGGAAGCGCTTCGCCGGCTCCGGGATCGGCTGGAGCCCGGAGCATCGGTGGTGATCCGCGCCAAAGCCAGAGCCGGAGATGGCGATCTGAGCTTCTTTGGCGATGACGCCGAAGCTCTCGAAAGGACGATGGAGAAAGTGGGCAGCAATCTGCGGGTCCACCTCAGCGCCGCAGACGTCGAATGGGGCGCGCTGAAGAAAAGGCTCTCCCCGGTCGCTTCGGGCGGCGGCGAGGTGCGTCTGGTTGCGGCGCTTTCCAGCGGCCGCGAAGTCGAGCTGAAGCTCCCCGGGCGCTTCCTCCTCGATCCGGAGCATCGCGGCGCGCTCAAGATCGCGCCTGGAGTCGCACAGCTGGAAGACATTTAGGCGGATCAGGCGCCCCGCGGTTCGCCCGCCTTGCCACAATGGGGAAGAGGCCCTATCTGGCGCCCATCACGCACGCAGGGCGTTCGGCTCCACGGGCAAATTCCCGCCGGCGGCCGTTCCGGTCTCCCTTTCATGGGGAGCTTGCTCTGCGGAGGCCAACCGGAAGAAGGACGATCTCATTGCCCCTGCCTGAATTTTCCATGCGTCAGCTCCTGGAGGCCGGCGCCCACTTCGGTCACCATACCCATCGCTGGAACCCGAAGATGGAGCGCTACATCTTCGGCTCGCGCGCCAACATCCACATCATCGACCTCTCCCAGACCATGCCGCTTCTGCACCAGGCGCTCGTCAAGGCGAGGGAGGTGGCGGCGTCCGGCGGTCGCGTCCTCTTCGTGGGCACCAAACGCCAGGCTTCCGATCCGGTCGCGGCCGGGGCCAAGCGCTGCGCCCAATACTATGTCAACCATCGCTGGCTCGGCGGAACGCTCACCAACTGGCGCACCATATCGGCCTCGATCGCCAGGCTACGGGAGCTGGAGGCGCTGCTCGATGGCGAAGGCTCCGGGCGCACGAAGAAAGAGCTGCTCCAGCTTACCCGCGAGCGGGAGAAGCTGGAGCTCTCGCTGGGCGGCATCAAGGACATGGGCGGCATTCCCGACCTGATGTTCGTGATCGACACCAACAAGGAGGCGATCGCGGTCAAGGAGGCGCGCAAGCTCAACATCCCGGTGATCGCCGTTCTCGACACCAATTGCGATCCCGATGGGATCAGCTTTCCGGTGCCCGGCAACGACGACGCCGCCAGGGCCCTGCAGCTCTATTGCGAGCTCCTCGCCGACGCCGTCCTCGACGGCCTCACCGAGGGTCAGGTCGCCATGGGCGTCGATATTGGCGCGGCCGAGACCCCGCTCGAGCCGGCGCTGCGCGAGGAGGAGAGCGCCGAGCGCCCCATCGCCGAGCCCTCCGGGCAGGCCGTCGCCGATCCTGAACTGGAAGCGGCGCTCTCGGGCGAGAAGGAATCCGAGCCAGAAGAGGCGGTCGCGAGCGTCGCCAGCGATGGCGAGGTCGACGGCGAGGCCGAAGGCGCGGCCCAGACCGTGGAAAGCTGAAGGAGAAGGCGATGGGCGTCATCACCGCGGGCGAAGTCAAGGCGCTGCGCGAACGGTCCGGCGTTGGAATGATGGACTGCAAGCGGGCCCTCGAGGAGACCGACGGGGACATGGAGGCGGCCGTCGACTGGCTTCGCGCCAAGGGGCTGGCCAAGGCCGCCAAGAAGGCGGGCCGCACCGCGGCCGAGGGAGCAGTGGCGCTCGCCACCCGATCGGCTGGGGCGGGCATGGTCGGCGCTCTCGTCGAACTCAACGCCGAAACAGATTTCGTCGCGCGCAATCCGGCCTTCCAGAATCTTGCTCGCAAGATCGCCGGGGCGGCCCTCGACATCGAAGGCGACATCGAAACTTTGCGCCTTGCGCCGATCGCCGGGGCCGCCAGCGTCGGGGCGGCGATTTCCGAGCTCATCGGTTCGGTCGGCGAGAACATGGTGCTGAGGCGTTTTGCGCGGTTTTCCGTCGCCTCCGGCGCTGTCGCCGGTTACGTACACGGAGCGCTCGCGGGAGCGCCGGACTTGGGCCGGATCGGCGTGCTGGTCGCCCTCGAAGGCGCGGCCGGGCATGAGTCCTTGGTGGCTCTGGGTCGCAACATCGCATTGCACATCGCGGCGAGCTCGCCTCTTTCGCTTCGCATCGAAGACCTCGACCCTGCATCGGTGAACCGCGAGCGGGCGATCTTTGCCGAACAGTCCGCCGCATCCGGCAAGCCGCCGGCGGTCATCGAGAAGATGGTCGAGGGACGACTGCGCAAGTTCTATGAGGAAGCCGTGCTTCTCGAGCAGGCTTACGTCAAGAACCCGGACCAACGGGTCCGCGAGTTCCTCGCCGAGGAGGCCAAGGCCGCCGGCGCTCCGATCGAAGTGGCCGGCTTCGTCCGCTTCGCGCTCGGCGAGGGAATCGAGAAGGAAAAGGGCGATTTCGCCTCGGAGGTCGCCGCCCTCTCCAAGATCGGGTCCAAGTCCTGACGAGATCCACGCCGGGGCCGCAGGCCGGTCCGGCAGGATTACGATCCGCCCCTTGCTTGAGGAGCGATCGACTTCAATTCCGGTTGCGGTCTATGGAGAAGCCGAGCTGGATTCGGCCGACCTCCAGCCCGCGAGCCATTCGATGACCAACCCCGCCTATCGGCGCATCCTCCTCAAGGTCTCCGGCGAAGCCCTGATGGGCGAAGCCGCGTTCGGAATCGACATGGCGGCGCTCGACGGCATGGCGGACGACATATCCGCCGTCGTGGCCGCGGGCTACGAACTCTGCCTAGTCGTTGGCGGGGGCAACATCTTTCGCGGCGTCTCGCTCGCCGGTCGCGGCATGGAACGGGCGAGCGCCGATTACATGGGCATGTTGGCGACGGTGATGAACGCCCTGGCGGTGCAAAGCGCCCTCGAAAGGCGCGGCGTCGACACCCGCGTTCAGTCGGCCATTCCGATGGATGCGGTTTGTGAGCCCTACATCCGGCGACGCGCCCTCCGCCATCTTGAAAAAGGAAGGGTGGTGATCTTCGCCGCCGGGCTCGGCGCGCCGTTCTTCACGACCGACACCCCGGCCGCCCTTCGGGCGGCGGAAATGGGCTGCGATGCGCTCCTCAAGGGAACAAGCGTCGACGGCGTCTACACCGCCGATCCCAAGAAGGATCGCGACGCCCGCAGGATGGATGAGGTGAGCTATCAGGAGGTGCTCGCCCAGGACCTTCGCTTCATGGACGCCTCGGCGATCAGCCTGATGCGCGACAACGCCATCCCCATTCTGATCTTCTCCATTCGCCAGAAGGGCAACCTGCTGAAGGTGCTGACAGGGGAAGCGGTCCATACGACCATCCGCCGCAAGGCGGCGGTCGAATGAACCGGAGTCGGCGATCAGTCAACGGAGCAGAAGATCATGGCCGAAACCGAAAAGCCCAATCTTTCCAGATACCGCGACCGGATGGAAAAGGCGGTCGGAGCCCTGAAGGACGAACTCGCGTCCTTGCGCACCGGCCGGGCCTCGGCGAGCCTCCTCGATCAGGTCCACGTCGAAGCCTATGGCGCACGTATGCCAATCAGCCAAATCGGCTCGGTCTCCACGCCCGACCCCCGCTCGCTGATGGTCAATGTCTGGGACAAGGCGGTGGTGGTCTCGGTGGAGAAGGCGATCCGCGCTGCGGGCCTGGGCCTCAATCCGGTCGTCGAGGGCCAGAACCTGCGCATTCCGATCCCTCCGCTCACCGAGGAGCGGCGCCGGGACCTCGCCAAGCTCGCCGCCAAGTACGCCGAGCAGCAGCGTGTGGCGATCCGAAACGTCCGCCGCGACGCGATGGATGACCTGAGGCATGCGGAGAAGGCGCTGATCATCGCTCAGGATGAGCACAAGCGGCTCGAGCACGAAGTCCAGAAGCTCACCGACGAGGCGGTTCGCCACGTCGACGATACCTTGAAAATAAAGGAACAGGAGATAATGCAGGTCTGAGCCCCGCCATGGCCGGGCCAAATTCGTTCAGGGTGGGCTCCAGGGATCACGCCATGTCGCCATCCATCGGCGCGCAAGATGGCCCGCCGCAAGGAGCTCCGATGGGGACGAGGCGGGGACTACATGTCGCGATCATCATGGATGGCAACGGTCGCTGGGCAAAGCGGCGAGGTCTTCCGCGGGTCCTTGGTCATCGCGCCGGCGTCGCCGCAGTCCGCAGGACGGTTGAGAGCGCGCCGGACTTCGGCATCGACCGATTGACGGTGTTCGGCTTTTCGACCGAGAACTGGTCGAGGCCGCCCACCGAAGTCTCGGAAATCCTCGGCTTGATGAAGTCCTACTTCACCAGCGATCTCGACAGACTGGTGGGCGAGGGCGTGCGAGTTCGCATTCTGGGGCGGCGCAAGGGGCTTGCGCCGGATATCCTGGCCATGGTCGAGGAAGCCGAACGCCGCACGACCGGCAACAGCCGGTTCGATCTCCAGGTGGCGTTCAATTACGGCGGCCGCGCCGACATCGCCGACGCCGCGCGCCGATTCGCCTTGAAGGTCGAAACGGGTCTGGCGAGAGCCGCCGACCTCGACGAAGCTCTTTTCGAGCGGCATCTTTCCACCGCTGCGGCGGGAGCGCCGGACCTGATCATCCGCACCGGATTCGAGCGGCGGCTCTCAAATTTTCTCCTGTGGGAATGCGCCTACGCCGAACTCATCTTCCAGGATGTCTATTGGCCGGACTACAGCGCCGAACATCTTGGGGCTGCGGTCGCTGAGTTCCACTCGCGCGAAAGACGGTTCGGGGCGGTTCCCGTCGATGACGTCCGTGCCGCGGGCTAGTGTCCCGATTCCGAAGTTCGGTTATGCATCTGGCGGGTTCGGACGAGCTTCGGACACGACAACGGCGCGAGGAAAGTCATGGATTGCCCTGCGTCTTGCCGGATCTGAAGCTCGCGCCGGCGCACGACCTTGAAAACGGGCGAACTTCAAATCCGGCGCACGAAATCCTTCGACTGGAGTAATTTCGCACTTCGGGCCGCGTCGGGAGCGGTGCTCGCCGCCGCCGCCCTGTGGACGGTGTGGGTCTTCGATCTCGGAGGCCTGTGGCGGGCGCCATTCCTCATCCTGATCGCCGGCGGTGGCGCACTGATGGCCAGCGAATGGGCCTCGATGGCCTCGCGCAAAACCTACAGGCTGTCGGCGCTCGTCATCGGAAGCGCCGTTGTCGCCGTCGTCATCCTGGCGTTTGTCCGGCAGTTCGGCATCGCCTGGGGGGTCATCGCCCTTGGAGCGCTTTGCGCCGCAGCGCTGGCCGCGCGCGCGGGCGAGCGGCCGCTCGATGCGGCCTACGGCGTTCTCTACATCGCTCCAGCCGGTCTGGTGATCATCTGGCTTCGTGAGAGCCTCCAGGGCCGCGGCTGGACATTGATGATGTTCGCCTCGACCTGGGCCGCCGACGTGTGCGCGTTCCTTGTCGGCAGCGCTCTGAAGGGGCCCAAGCTGTGGCCGCGATTCTCCCCCAACAAGACCTGGACCGGATTCCTCGGCGGCTTGGCCGGGGCCATGATCGCCTGCGTCGCCGTCGCGGCTGCGGCCATGCGGCTCTCTCTCGCCGGTGCAGCGGTGATCGGACTCGCCGGAGGCCTCGCCACCATGGCGGGCGACCTCTGGGAATCGATCCTTAAACGGCGGTTCGGCGTCAAGGACGCCGGCGACATCATTCCCGGACACGGGGGCTTGCTCGACCGGGCCGATGGCCTGATGTTCGCGGTCATGGTGTTTGCGGTCGCCCGCCTAGTGGTCCGTTTCGGTTGGGCGCACTGATGGGACGCCGGATTGTGGTGCTCGGCTCGACCGGTTCGGTCGGGGTTTCGACCCTCGATCTGCTGGACAAGGCGCGAGCGGAAGTCGAGGTCGAGGCCCTCACCGCCGGGCGCAACGTCGCGCTCCTTGCCGAGCAGGCGAGGCGCTGGCGAGCCAAGCGGGCGGTGATCTCCGAAGAAGCTCTTTTGCCGGAGCTGCGCGATCGGCTCGCCGGCTCGGAGACCCAAGCCCTCGCCGGGCGCGCCGCGCTCGTGGAGATCGCCGGCTGCGGCGCGGAATGGGTGATGTCCGCCATTGTCGGATCCGCCGGTCTTGAACCCACCCTGGCTGCGGCGCGAGCCGGATCAATTGTGGCGCTGGCCAACAAGGAAAGCCTAGTGTGCGCCGGGCCGGCCCTCATCTCCATCGCCAAGGAATCCGGAGGGGCTGTGATTCCGGTCGATTCAGAACACTCGGCGATCTTTCAGGTGTTCTCGCCGGCCAACCTGGAGCAGGTAAGCCGCATCATCCTCACCGCTTCGGGCGGGCCCTTCCGCTCGTGGAGCTTGGAGGCGATGGCCACGGCGACCTGTGAACAGGCCATCGCTCATCCCAACTGGAGCATGGGGGCGAAAATCTCGGTCGACTCCGCCACAATGATGAACAAGGGCCTGGAGATCGTCGAGGCCTCGTACCTCTTCTCCATGCCCTCGGATCGGATCGACGTCCTCATCCATCCCCAGTCGGTGGTCCACAGCATGGTGGAGTACGCGGACGGCTCGACTCTCGCTCAGCTTGGGCCCCCGGACATGCGCGCGCCGATCGCCTGCGCCTTCGCCTGGCCCGAGCGAGTCGCCTGGCCCGCTCCAAGGCTCGATCTTGCGGCAATCGGCGAGCTCACCTTCGAGCCGCCCGACGAGGCGAGGTTCCCGGCCCTTGCCATCGCCCGGGCCAGCCTCGAGGCCGGGGCCGGCGCCCCTGCGGCTCTGAATGCGGCCAACGAGACGGCGGTGAGGGCGTTTCTAGATCGGCGGATCGGTTTCCTCGATATCGCCGCCACGGTCTCAGAAACCCTGGGGGAAATGAATGGGGGAGGGGACCTCGCCGGCGGCGATCCCCACGCGGCGGTCGACTGGGCGCTCGCCATCGACGCCAGCGCTCGCCGCATAGCCGCCCAAGTGCTGTCCCGATTCGAGCGCATGGGCCGAGCTTCCAGTCGGGAGAGCGCACGGCCATGACCTCGATCGTGGAAAACGTGGCCGCCTATGTCGTCCCGTTCTTGATCATCATCACGCTCATCGTCACCGTTCATGAGTTGGGACACTTCGTGGTCGCCCGCCTCTGCGGCGTGGCCATCGACCGCTTCTCGATCGGCTTTGGCGCCGCAATCGCAAAATGGCGGGACCGCTCCGGCGTCGAATGGCGGATAGGCTGGCTCCCACTCGGGGGCTATGTGCGTTTCGCCGGTGACGAGAACGTCGCCAGCGTGCCCGACAAGCTTGATCTGGAGCGCATGCGACGCGCAATTATCGAAGCCGAAGGGCCGGGCGCCGAGCGAAAATATCTTCCCTTCAAGGCGCTCTGGAAGCGAGCCGCCATCGCCGCGGCAGGGCCGGCGGCCAACTTTGTCCTCGCCATCGTGCTCTTCGCCGCCGTCTTTTGCGCATTCGGCGTGGAGGAGGCTGCCCCAAAGGTCGCCTCGGTGCTTCCGGGCAGCCCGGCGGCGGCAGCCGGACTTAAGCTTGGAGATATCTTCCTCAAGGCGGGCGGAAGGACGATCCGGTCCTTTTCCGATCTCCAGGCCTACACCGAGGCGAGGCCAGGCCAGACCATCGTCTACACGATCCGGCGCGCCGGCAGGACCATCGAGCTCGCCGCCACCCCCAAGGCGGTGAAGACCCAAAGCCCGTTTGGCGGAGAGCAGCAGATCGGCATGCTGGGCATCGGGGCTCTTCCCCGCTCGCCGCAAAAGGTAGGGCCCCTCAGGGCGGTTGTCCTGGGCGCTTCCCAGACCTGGGGGATCATCGACGGGACGGCGGATTACCTTGCCCAAATTGTCACCGGAAAGGCTCCGGCGGGGGACCTTCATGGCGTGATTGGGATCATCGCCGCCTCGGGGACCGTGACCAAGCATGCGGCCAGTGTCGCAGCAGAGGTCAAGACCAGCGCAATCTCGCTGATCACTCCTGTTCTGATCCAGTTCGCCGCGTTTCTTTCGGTCAGCATTGGCCTCGTCAACCTGCTTCCGATTCCCGTTCTCGATGGCGGCCATCTGCTGTTCTACGCCTATGAGGGCGTGGCGAGGCGACCGCTGCGGGGGGCGGTCCAGGCCGCCGGCTATCGCGTCGGCCTTGCTTTGCTGGTGGGATTGATATTGTTCGCGACCTTCAACGATCTGCGTCAGCTCGGCGTGGTTCGCGACCTCCTCGGCGGCCGGTTTTCCTAAAGGACGCGAATCATCCATGGCCGACACGATGAGCCATCACCGCGTCCGCTCCGCCGCGCTCGTCTCGTCCCTGGCGCTCATCCTGGGCGCCGTGGCCGCGGTCCCCATTCCGGCCGCCGCCCAGGCGGTCCAGCAGTCGGGGATCGTCGGAAAGATCACTGTCCAGGGGAACATCCGGATCGATACCGAAACGATTGTCTCCTACCTGCCGATCTCGGTTGGCGATCAGGTGGATGCGGAGAAGATCGACGAAGCGCTCAAGGCGCTCTTTCGGACCGGCCTCTTCTCGGATGTGAAGATTCAGCTGCGGGGCACCGACCTGATCGTCCAGGTGGTCGAGAATCCGGTCATCAATAGGGTCCTCTTCGAGGGAAACTCCTCGATGAAAACCGACAAGCTGCAGGACGAGGTCCAGGTCAGGCCCAGGAGCGTCTTCACCCGGGCGAGGGTCCAGGAGGACGTCGGGCGAATCGTCGAACTTTACCGGCGAGAGGGCCGCATTTCCGCGACCGTGACTCCGCAGATCGTGCGTCTTCCTCAGGATCGGGTGGATCTCATCTTCAAGATCGATGAAGGTCCGAAGAGCGGGATCCTTGGGATTGACTTCATCGGAAACGTACGTTTCTCGAGCAATACTCTGCGACGAGTAATCGTCACCAAGGAAAGCCATTGGTACCGGTTCTTTTCCTCCAACGACAATTATGATCCGGATCGCATCAGCTACGATCGCGAGCAGTTGCGCAAGTACTACCGGAACCGCGGCTACTATGATTTCCGGATGATCTCGTCGGTCGCCGAATTGTCGCCCGATCGGAACGGCTTTGCGGTCACCTACGCCCTGGACGAAGGCGAGCGATACCGCTTTGGCAAGATCACCGTGAACACCGAGCTTCGCAAGCTCAATCCGGACATCCTGCGCGCCATCGTGCCGATCAAGGAGGGCCAGATCTATCAAGACGACAAGATCGAACAGGCCACCGATGCGCTCACCTTCGCCGCCGGAGCGGCCGGCTTCGCCTTTGTCGATGTTCGGCCTCAGTACAGGGCCAACCCCGCCAAACACACCGTCGATGTGACCTTCGATGTGAAGGAGGGGCCGCGCGTCTATATTGGACGGATCAACATCGTCGGAAACACCTCGACCCTCGACGAGGTCATCCGCCGACAGATGGTCGTCCGCGAAGGCGACGCCTACAATCGCGCCCTGGTCGAACGCTCCCAGAAGAACATCAAAGCGCTCGGCTTCTTCAAGGACGTCGACATCACCAATGTCCCTGGCTCGGCCCCCGACCGCACCAATCTTCAGGTGAAGGTCACCGAGCAGCCGACCGGCCAGCTGACTTTCAGCGCTGGGTACAGCACCGTCGATGGACTGATCGGAAACGTCGGAATCACTGAAACCAACTTCCGCGGGCGGGGACAGAATGTCAGCTTGATGTTGGAGGCGGGCTATCTGCAGCAGGAGGCCCTCTTCTCGTTTACCGAGCCGCATTTCCTTCAGCGAAATCTCGCGGGCGGCTTCGATATTTATACCGAGCGCTACAATTACGCTCAGTATTCATCCTATGACACGTCTTCGACAGGGCTGAACCTTCGCCTCGGCTTTCCCCTGAGCAGCACCGCCTTCCTGACCACCCGCTACACCATCCGCACCGACGACGTGATCGTCGCTGACTCGCTGTGCATTCCCGGGCAGGAACTGGTGGCGATCTCGCTTTGTCAGCAGCGCGGCTCGTTCCTCACCTCCCAGGTCGGCTACAGCCTGCGCGTCAGCCACCTCAACGATCCGATCAATCCGACCCGCGGCTGGGAGATCACCCTCTCGCAGGACGTCGCGGGCTTTGGAGGATCGCAGCATTATCTGCGCAATGAGGTCTTCGGCTCCTGGTATCATGGGTTCGCCAAGAACCTGGTCCTGAGCTTCAGCGGCTCGGCGGGGTATATCGACGGCTGGAACGGGGATTCGGTCAGGATCTCCAATCTCTTCTACAAAGGCGGCGACACCTTCCGAGGATTCCAGATCGCCGGCATCGGACCTCGGGACACCCAGTACGGCGACGCGCTCGGCGGCAAGCTCTACGCCATCGGTACTTTCGAGCTTCAGCTTCCGACCCACCTTCCCGAACAGTACGGGATCAAAGCGGCGCTGTTTACCGACTTCGGAACGCTCGGCCTCCTCGACAAGTCCGCCAAGATCAATGAGGACACAAATCAGCCACTAACTGCTGTGAAGGACGACCTCGGCCTCCGAGCCACGGCGGGGATAAGCGTCATGTGGAAATCCCCGATGGGGCCCCTGCGATTCGATTTCAGCCAGATCATCAGGAAAGACTCCTACGACAAGACGGAGCTCTTCCGTTTCTCAACTTCAACAAGGTTCTAGACGCCATGAAGACAATTGGATTCGGGGCAGCTTTTCTTGCCGCCGTCACCTTGGGGGCTGGGCCCCTCGCCGCCGCGCAGACCTCGGCGGCGCCCCCTCTCTCGCAAGGCCCCGCGATCCCCGGGCTCTGCGTGCTGTCGGTCGACCAGGCGATCGGGGATTCGACAGTCGGCCACTACGTCAACACGCGCATGCAGCAGATCGTCGCGCAGGTCAAAGCAGAGCTGGCGCCCGAACAGCAGGCCATCGAGTCCGAGGACAGAACCCTCGAAGCTCAGCGCGCCTCGCTGAGCGGCGCGACGCTCCAGACCCGCTCACGAGCCTTACAGACCCGCTTCACCGCCTTCCAGCAGAAGGCCGCGCTTCGAGAGAGGGAAGTCCAGGCGACCCAGCAAAAGGCGCTGAACCGCATCGCCCAGGAGCTCGATCCGATCGCTCGGCAACTCTACACCCAGCATCGGTGCAGCGTCATGTTGAACAAGAACGCGGTATTGATCTCCAGCCCAGCCATGGATCTCACTGCCGAGGCGGTGACGATGCTGAACGGCCGCATTCAGCAGTTCGCTTTCGATTTGGAGAATCTGCAAACCCAAGCCGCTCCGGCGAGGCGATAGTCGCGATTTCGGCCCGGCGAGGCGAGGATGGCGCCTGACCCGCGCTTCTTCGTCTCCCGCGGGCCGGTTCGGCTGAACGCTTTAGCGGAACTGACCGGGGCGGAACTGGGCTCCAAGGTCGACGCCGGGCGAGAGATCGATGGGGTCGCTTCTCTTGCCGACGCCGGACGTTCTGAGGTCGCCTTCTATCAGGATCCCAGGCTGAGAAAGGAGCTCTCGGCGATCCGCGCCGGGGCCTGTTTCATCGCGCGCGAGAGCGCCGATGGACTTCCCGCCGCCTGTTCCGCTCTCGTATCCTCCACGCCCCGCGCGGCCTTCGCGACCGCCGCCGGGGCGCTGCATGGGCCGATCCTCAATCGATCATCGGCCCTCGTCGATCCAGGAGCGAGAATCGAGGATGGCGCCTTCGTCGCTCCTGGCGCGAGCGTCGGGGCGGGCGCCAGAGTGGGCCGCGGGACCTGGATCGGGCCGGGCGCCGCGATCGGACCAGGTGTCGCTCTTGGTCGGGACTGCATCGTCGGGCCGAACGCCATCGTCGGCTTCGCCCTTGTCGGGGACCGAGTGAAGATACACGCCGGGGCGGTGATCGGAGAAGCCGGCTTCGGCGTCGAAGCCGGACCGGCGGGACTGGTGGATGTGCCTCAGCTCGGCCGGGTCCTGCTCCAGGACGGGGTGACCGTTGGGGCGGGAACCTGCATCGACCGCGGCGCCCTTTCGGACACCATCGTGGGCGAGAACACCAAGATCGACAATCTGGTCCAGATCGCCCACAACGTCGTCATCGGCCGCAATTGCGTGCTCGTCGCCCATACCGGCATATCCGGAGCGGTGGAGATCGGTGATGGCTGCATGTTCGGCGGTCGGGCCGGAACGGTGGAACACATCCGGATCGGGGCCGGGGCGCGCATCTCGGCCGGGGCGGGCGTCACCAAGGATGTTCCAGCCGGCGAGGCTTGGGGCGGCTATCCAGCCAGGCCGCTGACCCGTTGGAAGCGGGAAACGGCATGGGTGAGTCTGAGGGCGGGCCGGCGGGCGGGGAAGGGGCGCGAGGAATGAACATCGAGGCTCAGGCCTGCGAGACCGCCGAGACGATCGACGTCGATGAGGTCATGCGGCGCATCCCCCACCGGCCGCCCTTTCTCTTCATCGACCGAGCGGAGGACTTCATCGCCGGAAAGTCGGTGGTCGGCATCAAGTGCGTCACCGTCAATGAGAGCTTTTTCGCCGGACACTTTCCGGGCAAGCCGGTCATGCCCGGGGTTCTCATCATCGAAGCGCTCGCCCAGACCGGTGGACTTCTGATGTCCAAGTCCTGGGACGTCGATCCCCAGGGCAAGATCATCCTTTTCATGTCGGTGGAGGACGCCCGTTTTCGCGCCCCGGTCGTTCCCGGCGATCTCCTGAGGCTCGAAGTCGAAGTTCTTCGCTCGCGAGGCGACGTGGTCAAATTCAAAGGCCGCGGCGTGGTGGGAGGCAGACTGGCTGCCGAGGCGGTGTTTTCGGCCATGCTCTACGACACCCGGAAGTGAGTCTGATCCATCCCACCGCGGTCGTCGACCATCGTGCACGGATTGGGCGGGATGTGGAGATCGGTGCCTATTGCATGGTGGGGCCGGAAGTCAGCCTCGGGGACCGCACCAGACTTCTTTCTCACGTTATTGTCGAGGGACGCACGAGGATCGGCCCGGAGTGCCTCGTTTATCCTTTCGCCGTGCTAGGCGCGCCGCCTCAGCACACCGCCCATAAGGGCGAGCCCACAATACTTGAAATCGGCGCACGCAACCTCATCCGTGAACATGTGACCATGCACACGGGCACCGCGGCCGGAGGCGGTGTGACCAAGGTTGGAAGTGACTGCCTATTCTACGTCGGCGCGCATGTGGCCCATGATTGCCAGGTCGGGGATCACGTCATTCTGATCAACTCGGCCACCCTCGGCGGTCACGTGAGGGTCGAGGACTACGTGATCATGGGCGGTCTCTCGGCCGCCCACCAGAACACCAGACTTGGCCGGCATGCCTTCATCGGCGGAATGGCCGGGATCAATCATGACGTCATCCCATATGGCAATGTGTGGGGCAATCACGCCCATCTCGAAGGGCTCAATCTTGTCGGCCTCAAGAGGAGGGGTTTTCCCAGGGAGACCATCAACACCCTCCGGGCGGCGTATCGCATGCTTTTCGCGGAGGAGGGCGCCTTTCAGGAGCGGCTCGAGGATACCGCCTGCGCATACGCCTCTTCGCCAGAAGTGATGGAGGTCATCGAGTTCATCCGAGCCGATTCGGATCGGCCCATTACCATGCCCAGACGGGAGGAATAGGCGGGCCTGTGATGGGCAAGCTGGGTCTGCTGGCGGGCGGCGGCTCATTGCCGGTCCACCTCGCCCGCCACTGCCGCAGGATCGGGCGGCCGATCTTCGTCCTGCGCCTTGCAGGCGCACCGCAACCCGACCTCTTGGAATTCGACGGATCGGAGGCCCGCGTCGATCAGGTCGGCGCCTCGGTGGAGGCGTTGCGGAGGGCCGGTTGCGCCGAAATTTGCCTGGCCGGGACGGTCGCGAGACCGGATTTCACCAGACTGGAGCCGGACGCTCTTGCGCTCAAGTTGCTCCCGGGAGCGCTAGCGGCGGCCTCCAAGGGCGATGACGCGCTGCTCTCGTTCATGTTGACCGCCTTCGAGGAAGAGGGCTTTCGCGCCGTGGGGGCCGGCGAGGTCATGGCTGAGCTTCTTCTGCGGCCTGGCGCGCTCGGCGACCATCATCCGATGGGCCGGGACGAGGCCGACATGGCTCGGGCCTTCGAGGCGGCCAGAGCGATTGGCGAACTCGACATCGGCCAAGGCGCGGTGGCCTGCGGCGGCATCGTCCTCGCCCTCGAGGCCCAAGAGGGGACCGACGCGATGCTTCGCCGCACAGCCGCCTTGCCCGCCGCGGTCCGAGGCTCGCCTCGACGCCGGCGCGGGGTCCTGGTCAAAGCCTGTAAACCGGGACAAGACCGCCGGGTCGATCTGCCGACCGTTGGGCCGGCCACCATCCGACTGGCCGCCCGCGCCGGGCTGGCCGGCGTCGCCGGGGAGGCGGGCGGTCTGCTGGTCCTCGACCTGGACGAGGTCCGCGCGCTGGCCGACCGGCTGGGACTGTATGTGGTCGGGATCGATTGAATCCGCCGAACGTCTTCATCTCCGCTCTGGAGCCCTCGGCCGATGAGCTGGGCGCGGGCCTCGTCCGCGCATTGCGCGCGCGCGCGCCTGGAGGAAGGTTCATCGGCGTTGGAGGCCGCGCCATGGAAGACGAAGGCGTGAAGAGCCTTTTTCCGATTTCCGACCTGGCGATTTTCGGCGCGCTCGAGGGGATCCTTGCCTATCCTCGCGTCCGCGCCCGGGTCGCCCAGGCGGCGGCGTACGTCGCCGAGCAGCGGCCGGATGCGGTCGTTCTCATCGACTCATGGGGTTTCAGCCAGCGCCTGGCGGCAAGACTGCGGCGTCTGCCGCGGCGACCCATGATCATCAAGTATGTGGCGCCGCAGGTGTGGGCGACCCGCGCCGGCCGCGCCCGCCTGCTGGCCGGCCGCGTGGACCATCTGCTGGCAATCAACAGCTTCGATCCGCCTCTCTTCGAACATTGGGGGCTGGCCGCCACCTTTGTCGGGAGCCCGGCGGCTTCGACGGACTTCTCCGACGCGGATCCACTCGCCTTGCGCGTGCGCCTGGGGATCGGGCCGACCGATCCCATCCTTCTGCTGATGCCGGGAAGCCGCCAGCAGGAGGTGCGCCGGCTGCTTCACATCTTCGAGGAGACGGCCCGGCGATTGAGACGAGACCGACCCAATCTCGACGTCATCATTGCAGCTGCCGATGGGCTCGGCTCGACGCTGGCCGGGCAAGTTGCAAGCTGGACCGACCCGGTCCGCCTCATCGAGGGTCGCCGCGATCGGCTCGCAGCCATGCGGGCGGCCCACGCGGCGCTCGCCTGCAGCGGGACCGCGGTCGTCCAACTGGCTGCCGCCGCAACGCCGGTCGTCGCGGCCTACAGGCTAGGCTCCGCCACTTACTTGGCCGCGAAGCTTCTCATCCGCACCCCTTTCATCACCCTGGTGAACGTCGCGGCCGGCCGCTTCGTGGTTCCCGAACGCGTGCAGGGCGCATGCACCCCTGGACGACTGGCCGCCGATCTGGCGCCGCTCCTGGATGATCCGGCCGTGCGCTCCGCGCGCATCGCCGAGCAGTCGGCGGCATTGTCGATCCTTCGAGGAGGGATCGCCGACCCGTCCGCCGCCGCCGCCGATGCGCTCGTCGAACTCTTGAAGGCGGGATTGGCCGCGCCCGGCGGCTGAGCCGCCTCAATCCCGCTTTTCAATGGGTGTGTAGGTGCGCCGTAAGGGGCCAGTGTAGAGCTGGCGAGGCCGTCCGATCTTCCGCTTGGGGTCCTCGAACATCTCCTTCCACTGGCTGATCCAGCCCACCGTCCGAGCAAGCGCAAAGAGGGCGGTGAACATGGTGGTCGGAAAGCCCATGGCCTTGAGGGTGATGCCAGAATAGAAGTCGACGTTTGGGAAGAGTTTGTGTTCAATGAAGTAATCGTCAGCGAGGGCGATCTTTTCGAGCTCCCGAGCAACTTTGAACAGAGGCTCGTCTTGATCACCGATCTCATCGAGCACCTCATGGCAGGTTTTCTGCATCATCTTGGCTCGTGGATCGTAATTCTTGTAGACGCGGTGGCCGAAGCCGGAAAGGCGATATCGCCGGTTCTTCACCCCTTCAAGGAATTCGGGAATCCTGTCGACGCTGCCGATCTCGTCGAGCATCATGAGCGCCTCCTCATTGGCGCCGCCGTGGGCGGGGCCCCAAAGGCAGGCGATTCCGGCCGCGATGCAGGCGAACGGATTGGCGCCGGAGGAGCCGGCGAGACGCACGGTCGAGGTCGAGGCGTTTTGCTCGTGATCGGCGTGGAGAATGAAGATCCTGTCCATCGCGCGGGTGAGGACGGCGTTCGGCTTCCACTTCTCGGCCGGGACGGAGAACGCCATGCGAAGGAAGTTCTCGGCGTAGGTGTTGTCGTTCCTGGGGCTCACGAAGGGCTGGCCGATCGAATATTTGTACGCGCGGGCCGCGATCGTCGGCATTTTCGCGATCAGGCGATGGGCGCTGATCTTGCGCTGTTCAGCGTCATCGACGTTGATGCTGTCGTGGTAGAAAGCCGAGAGGGCGCCGACTGCGCCAGTCATGATCGCCATGGGGTGGGCGTCCGATCGGAAACCCGTAAAGAACCGGTCGAACTGAGCATGTAGCATGGTGTGATAGGTGATCGCATGCTCGAAGTCGGCGAATTCCGCCGCATTGGGCAGTTCGCCGTTCAGGAGCAGATAGCAGACCTCGAGAAAGCTCGAATGCTCGGCAAGTTCTTCGATCGGGTAGCCGCGATGGAGGAGCATCCCGGCCTCGCCATCGATGTAGGTGATTTTGCTCTCGCAACTGGCGGTCGAGGTGAAGCCCGGATCGAACGTGAAGACATCCGCCTCCCCATAGAGCTTGCGAACATCGATCACATCGGGGCCGGCCGTTCCCTTGATACGCGCCAGTTCATAGCTGGTGTTGCCCAATGTCAGGGTGGCGGGATCGGTCATTCCCACTACAATCCTCTTCGAGGGTCGGGAGCCTCGCCCAAAGGGACGCGACCGCCGCCTTATAGCGCCTTGCGCCTAGCGCGAAAGGGCGTCGGCGATCCGATCCAGGCTCTCCTGACGGCCCAGAGTGGCGAGCGCTCCGGCTAGATCCGGGGCGCCCCATCCGCCTGAGAGCACGCCGCGCAGAGCCGGGCCGAAACGCCCCAGCCCAACTCCTTCTGACTGGGCGAAGGCGCGCAGCCGATCGGCGAGCTCCGCCGCCTCCCAGGGCTCGGCGTTGGCGAGGCAGTCGCAAAGACGTCCCAAGCGGTCGCGGGTCTCCTCGTCGAGGAGCTGAGCGATCTTGGCGTCGACCGCCAGCGGCCTCTCAGCCAAAGCGAAGCGGCAGAGAGCCGCCAGATCGACGATGGTCTTCGCTCCTTCCTTGACCGCCGCGATCGCCCTGGGGAGACGCTCGCGCGCGCTTTGGGCGAGCGTCTCTGCGCCCAGCGATTGAACGACCAGGCCGGCCAGTCGCTCGTCGTCGGCGGTCCGGATGTAGTGGTTGTTGACGAAATTGAGTTTGGTCCTGTCGAGCTTGGCCGCCGCCTTCACCACATCGACGACATCGAACCAGGCGATCGCCTCCTCGTCGGAGAAGAGTTCGTCATCGCCATGGCCCCAGCCGAGCTTGGCCAGATAGTTTCTCAGCGCCTCGGGCAGGTAGCCCATGGCGCGGAACTCTCCGACTGATTGGGCTCCGTGACGTTTGGAAAGCTTGGCGCCGTCATCGCCCAGGATCATCGGCAGGTGGGCGAAGATCGGCGTCTCCCAGCCCAGTCCGCGATAAAGCAGGCTCTGTCGCCCGGCGTTGGAGAGATGCTCCTCTCCGCGGATCACGTGCGTGATCCCCATATCGTGGTCATCGACGGTGACCGCCAAGTTGTAAATCGTCGTGCCGTCGGTGCGCAGGAGCACGAAGTCCTCAAGGTCCTTGTTGGCGAAGCTGACTTCGCCGCGGATCGCGTCATCGATGACTGTCGCGCCATCCATTGGCGTCTTGAAGCGCACCACATGCGGGGCGTCCGGATTCCCCGCCTTGTCGCGCCAGGGGGAGCGAAGCGCGTATCCGTTGGTCCGCGAGGTTTCGCGGGCCGCCTCGGCTTCCTCGGGGGAGAGATGACAGCGATAGGCCCATCCGGCTTCCAGGAGGCGGTCGACGGCGGCGCGATGGCGTTCAGCCCGCGCGGACTGGAGGATCGGCTCTCCGTCCCAGGCGAGGCCGAGCCACTGGAGGGAGTCGTAGATCACCTGGACCGCTTCGGGCGTGGAGCGTCGGCGGTCAGTGTCTTCGATCCTCAAAAGGAACATTCCGCCGCGGTGGCGGGCATAGAGCCAGTTGAAAAGGGCCGCTCTTGCGTTGCCTATGTGCAGCGCACCGGTGGGCGAAGGGGCGAAGCGGGTGACGACGGGGCGATCGGATGGCGACATCGCGGTCCTCGAAGGGGGCCGCGCCGGCGCCCAAGGGGTCTGGCGCCGGGGGCGGGCGGGCCATAGCACGCTCGGCGGGTTGCGGCCTAGGCTGGCGGGAGCCCCAGGCTGGCTTAGGGCCCAGCTCGCCCTTCAGGAAGGGCGCTTCGGTCTCTGGGTCCCGGTGGCCTTCGGGGTCGGGGCCGCGCTCTATCTCGACCTGAGGACAGAACCGTTGCTTTGGCCGCTGGCTCTCCTCTTCATCGGAGCCGCCGCCGCCGCGATCCTCGTGCGACGCATGGGGCGCCACGGCGCCGCCGCCACCGCCGTCGCGCTCGCCGCGATCGCCGCAGGAGGGCTCTTCGTCGCCAAAGTCCACAGCGATCGCCTCGCTGCTCCGGTGGCCCCTGCGGGCTTGGGCATGCGCGGCCTTGAAGGCTTCGTCGTCGAAATCGAAAACCCCAGTCCGCGTGGCGAGCGAGCGCTCATCGCGCCGGTGCGGGTCGCGGGTCTCGCGCCGGAAATGACCCCGCACCTGGTCCGCATCGTCCTGGCCGATGGCGGCGGACCTGAAGCCGCGCCGACGCCGGGGCAGGCGATCATGCTCACCGCCCTGATCGATCCGCCGCCTGGTCCGGCTGCGCCCGGCGCCTACGATTTCGCCCGCGACGCCTGGTTCGAAGGAATCGGAGGGGTGGGGCTGGCGACACAACCCTGGAGGCCCGTCGAGCTCGCCCCGGCGCCCTGGCGGTTGCGCCTGGAGATGGCGGTCAATCGGGCGCGATGGAACCTCGCCAAGCGCCTTGTCGCCGACATCCACAGGGTTCTTGGCCGCGCCGACGAGGGCGGAGCCGGCCTGGCCGCGGCGGTGACCACCAGCCATCAGGATTGGCTTCCACAGGCCGACCGCGACGACTTGCGCGCCTCAGGCCTCGCCCACATGCTCGCCATAGCAGGTCTGCACACCGCCGCCTTGAGCGGCTTCGCCTTTTTCGCCTTTCGACTCTCGATAGCGGCGTGGCCGTGGCTCGCTCTTCGCGTCAACGGCAAGAAAGTCGCGGCTGCCGCCGCGCTGGCGACGGTGGCCGCCTACCTTGTCCTTTCAGGCGCCCATGCCCCGGCCCGGCGGGCGGCGATCACCGCCTCGGTCGCGTTTGCGGCGATCCTTCTCGATCGAAGGGCGATCAGCCTTCATTCGCTCGCGCTGGCGGCGCTCGCCATCCTCGTCATGGAGCCGGAAGTCGTTGTTCAGCCCGGTTTCGAGATGTCGTTCTGCGCTACCGCCTCCCTGCTTGCGCTGGCGGAGCTTTGGCCGAGGCGGGCGCCCGCGCGGGGCCTCCCCTGGCCCCTCAGCGTCCTGCAGCGCGTGCGCGAATGGACGATCGCAATGTTCATGGTGAGTCTGGTCGCCGGCGCGGCGACCGGGCCGTTCGCCATTCAACATTTCAACCGGATCGCCAATTATGGAGTCCTCGCCAATCTTTCCGCCGACTTCATCGCCTCGGTCGCGCTCATGCCGATGTTGGCCCTTTGCCTGCTCGTCGAGGCCGTGAAGCTTGGCCATGGAGCGGCGGCGCCCCTCTTCTTCATCGCCGGCTGGGCGGCGAATCTCGTGGTCATGATCGGTCACATCTTCGCCCGAGCGCCAGGATCGGGACTGGTCATGGCGAGCGCGCCGCCACTCGCCCTTATTCTCTCCTATTTCGGCATCCTCTTCGCCTGTCTGTGGCGGGGCCCCTTGAGATGGGTCGCGCTGCCTCTTGCGGCCGCCGTCGCGCTCTGGCCGCGACCCGCTCCGCCGGTCGCCTGGATCGCATCAGACGGCAATGACGCGGCCATCGTCGCGGGCGGAGAGGAGATCGCCATGAAGCCCGGCGTGCGCCTCTACGCCACCGGAGTCCTGGCGCAGAGACACGACCTGAAAGTTCCCGTCGATCCGGTTGCGGCGGCCTATGCACATTTCGACTGCAATCGGTCAGGCTGCGCTCCGATCGGCGAGTTTCGTCCCGCGATCGCAGCCTGGTGGACGCGGCGCCGCGTCTCGATGGCGCGTCTTTCCCGGATCTGCGACGGCGCCGACATCTTCATCCTGCGCGCGCCCGAGCCGACGCCGGGCGAGTGCGACGGCGCTCTTGTGCTGAGGCCCGCGGACTTCCATCGTCTTGGAGCGGCCGAAATCTATCGCTCGAAGAAGGGCTGGCTCTTCCGGTGGTCCCAGCCGCTCCGGGGCGATCGTCCGTGGACGCTTAGTGGTAGCGGCGGATGAGCCCGACGAGCTTTCCCTGCACTTCGACTTGATCGGGACCGAAGATCCGCGTCTCGTAGGCGGGATTGGCCGCTTCCAAAGCGATCGATGCGCCTTTGCGGCGAAGGCGCTTCAGGGTCGCTTCTTCGCCCATGACCAGGGCGACGACGATCTCGCCCGAATTGGCGACATCGGTCTTGCGGATGATCACCTGGTCTCCGTCGAGAATCCCGGCCTGGATCATTGAATCGCCGTGGACGTCGAGGATGAAATGCTCGCCCGGTCCTAGGAGCGCCTCAGGCAGCGAGAGGCGCCCCCGCTCATGCTGGATGGCTTCGATCGGCGAACCGGCGGCGATCCGGCCGAGGACAGGCACCTCTCTCAGCGCCCCGCTCGCCTGTCGGTCGCCTTCGACCACGGTCGGACGGAAGCCCCCACGGCCGCCTGGCGCACCGGCGGCGGCCTGCTGAGGCAGCCGGGTGATTTCGATCGCCCGGGCGCGGTGGGCGAGGCGCTTCAGGAACCCGCGTTCCTCCAGGGCGGTGATCAGACGATGGATTCCCGATTTCGAGGCCAGATCGAGCGCCTCCTTCATCTCATCGAATGAAGGAGAAACGCCAGTCTCCTTGATCCTCTGGTGGATGAACATCAGCAGTTCATGTTGCTTGCGGGTGAGCATGGACGCCTCGCCTTTCGAGCCGAATCAGGCGGAACAAATCAACAACTTATCGGGTGTTCTCCGAGTGTTCTCGCCCGTTGTCAAGCGAACTCGCCCATCAGCGGCCCAGGAGAGCGCGGGTGGCGTGCTCCGGATCGGGCGCGCGCATCAGGCTTTCGCCGACCAGGATGGCTCTCGCCCCCGCCGCCTCAAGCTTCTCGACATCGGCTCGCGAGGCGATGCCGCTCTCAGCGGCCAGGAGGACTTCTCGCGGGACCTTCGGCGCGAGGTCCAGAGTGGTCGATAGTCTGGTCCGGAAGGTGCGAAGATCGCGATTGTTGATCCCTATCAACTTCGATCCGAGCTTGAGGGCGCGTTCGAGCTCGATGTCGTCATGGACCTCGACGAGAGCGTCCATCTCCAGCCGCTCGGCCTCGGCGATAAGGTCGGCGGCGCAGCTGTCTTCCACGAGGGCCAGGATGACGAGGACGGCGTCCGCGGCCATGGCGCGCGACTGGGTCACTTGCCAGGGATCAAGGAGGAAGTCCTTGCGAAGGCAGGGGAGGGCGCTCGCCGCGAGGGCGGCCGCCAGATCGCTCGGGTCGCCTTGGAAGCTCGGGCCATCGGTAAGTACCGAAAGGCAGGTCGCCCCCCCCGCCTCATAGGCCCTGGCGATCGAGGCCGGATCAAAGTCGGCGCGGATCTCGCCCGCCGAAGGCGAGGCCCTTTTGACCTCGGCGATGAGAGCGGCCCGCCCGCCCTTCGAGGCGTTTTCGAGTGCAGCGCGAAATCCGCGCGGCCGCGCCGCTGCGCGCGCTTGCGCTTCGAGCCGCGCGATCGGCCGCTCCGCCTTGCCGGCGGCTACCTCATCGGCCTTGTAGCGGGCGATTCTGGCGAGGATGTCCGGGATCATCGCTTGTTGGAAATTCGCACCAGAGCGTTCAGCGCGCACGACGCGGCGCCGCTGTCGATGGATTGGGCGGCCATCTGCGCGCCCTCGCGAAGCGTTTCGACCTTTTCGGAGATGAGAAAGGCGGCGGCGGCGTTGAGCAGGACGATGTCCCGGTAGGGACCAACCTCTCCCTCGAGCAAGCGGCGCATGGCGGCGGCGTTCTCGGCGGGCGTTCCGCCGACAAGATCGGAGAGCGCGGCGCGCTTGAGGCCGACCGCTTCGGGCGTGATGCGAAACAGCCGTATGCTTCCTTCGCGCCACTCGGCGACATCGGTCGGACCAGCGGTGGTCATCTCGTCGAGCCCTTGGCCATGGACCACCCAGGCGCGATGGGCGCCAAGCGCGCCAAGGGCTCGGGCCAGGGGCTCGACCCAGCGCGAATCGAAGACGCCGAGGAGCTGACGGCTCGCTCCGGCCGGATTGGAAAGCGGTCCCAAGAGGTTGAAAATGGTACGGAAGCCGAGATCTCGCCGGATCGGCATGACATGGCGCATGGCTCCGTGGTGGGAGGATGCGAAGAGGAAACAGATCCCGGCCTCATCGAGGCACCGACGCTGGCGAGTAAGATCGGCGCCGATATCGACCCCCAGCGCCTCCAGGACGTCGGACGAGCCCGATCGGGAGGAGACGGCTCGGGCGCCGTGCTTGGCGACCTTGAGCCCGCCGCCGGCGGCGACCAGGGCCACAGCGGTTGAGATGTTAAGACTGTGGGCGCCGTCGCCGCCGGTCCCACAGACGTCGATCGCGTCGTAGGGATGCTCGAGACGCACAGCGGCCCGCCGCAATGCGCGAGCGCAGGCGGTGATCTCGCCAAGAGTTTCCCCGCGCAGGCGCATGGCTGTCACTGCGGCGGCGACCTGCGCCGGCGATGGCTCTCCCCTCAGGCAAGCGGCGAAGAAGGCTTCGGCGTCCGCCTCGGTGAGGGTGGCGCCGTCGGCGAGGCGGCCCAGCAGGGCGCGGAACTCCGAAGACATCAGCGGGCGGCGGCGGCTTCGCCAATGAAATTGGCGAGCAGACGATGGCCGTTCTGGGTGGCGATGGACTCGGGATGGAACTGGACGCCGAAGACCGGCCGATCACGATCGGCGATCGCCATGATCTCTCCATCATCCGTCCAGGCGTCGATCTTGAGCCGACCGGGGAGCGATCGCTCTTCGAGCGCCAGGCTATGATAGCGGGTCGCCGAAAACCCGTCTGGAAGACCCTGGAAGAGGCCCTCGCCGCGGTGGCGGATCGGACTTGTCTTGCCGTGCACAATGGACTTGGCCGCCACCACCTTGCCCCCGAGAGCCTGGCCGATCGCCTGGTGGCCGAGGCAGACGCCCAAGATGGGTAGATCGTCTCCCGCCAAGGCGACAAGTTCGAGACAGATGCCGGCTTCATTGGGTGTGCAGGGTCCCGGCGAGAGCACGACGCCTTGGGGCTTGAGGGCGAGAAGCTCGGCGGCGGCGATCGAATCATTGCGCCACACCCGGGTGGCGGCGCCGATCTCAGCCAGGAAATGGACGAGGTTGTAGGTGAAGCTATCGTAGTTATCGATGACCGCGATCATGGCCGGAACCTCTTAGGCCGACCAATCGCCGTGACCAAGACGCTCTCGCAGGCCTCGAATGCGAGGGGCCGCCCCCTTGTCTTGGGAGCGGCCCCTCCATCGTCGTGACCGCGGCCCCGGCGCGGGCCTTTCGGCGCCTATGCCGCCGGAGCGCGACCCTCAAGCCGTCTTGCGCCTTCCGGCGCTGTCAGGCGTGAACCTCATCATCGAGGCTCCAGGTCGCTTGCGACCGCGGTTGGAGACAATGAGACACTGGATCACCTCCTTTCAGCTGTTTGGAAGGGAGCCTCAATATGACCCCGAACGCCGAGAGTCGCAAACCCGGGCTGCGCCTTGACTTCGGCGAGGGCCCATGCGCCCTTCCGCGCCTTTTTTGGGAGGGGCCGCCCCATCCATGCATCCTTATCGCAGCCATGATTGCGGCGCCCTCCGGCTCGTCGACGTGGGCGCGAAGGTCCGTCTCTCCGGGTGGATTCACCGCAAGCGCGACCACGGGGGCCTGCTCTTCGTCGACCTTCGCGATCACTTTGGGGTCACGCAACTCGTCAGCCATCCGGGATCCGGCGGCTTCGAGATCCTCGACAAGACGCGGCCGGAGAGCGTCGTCACCGTCGATGGCGAAGTCGTCGCCCGTTTGGCCGAGACGATCAATCCAGGTCTGGCCACCGGCGAGGTGGAGATCCGCGTCGCCTCGGTGCAAGTGCTTTCCGCCGCTGCCGAACTGCCCCTGCCGGTTTTCGGGGAGCCGGAGTACCCAGAGGAGATCCGGCTCACCTATCGCTACCTCGACCTGAGGCGGGAGACCCTTCACCGCAACATCGTTCTGAGATCCAAGGTCATCGCCTCGATCCGACGCCGGATGATCGAGCTCGGCTTCACCGAGTTTCAGACTCCGATCCTCACCGCCTCCAGTCCCGAGGGCGCGCGCGACTTCCTGATCCCTTCGCGAGTGCACCCGGGCAAGGTCTACGCCCTTCCCCAGTCGCCTCAGCAGTTCAAACAATTGCTCATGGTGGCGGGCTTCGATCGCTACTTTCAGATCGCCCCATGCTTCCGCGATGAAGACGCCAGAGCTGATCGCTCGCCTGGCGAACACTACCAGCTCGATGTCGAGATGAGCTTCGTCACCCAGGATGATGTGCTTTCAACGATGGAGCCCGTCCTCCACGGACTTTTCGTTGAGTTCGCCCAGGGCAAGCCGGTGAACTCGCCGCCCTTTCCGCGCATCGCCTACAAAGAGGCCCTGCTCGCTTTCGGAAGCGACAAGCCCGATCTTCGCAACCCCCTGCGCATCCAGGACGTGAGCGAGCATTTCCGTGGCGGCGGGTTTTCCTTGTTCGCGCGACTCCTGGAGACGCCGGGTGGATCGGTACGGGCGATAGGAGCGCCTGGCGGAGGCTCGCGCGCCTTCTGCGACCGCATGAACGCGTGGGCCCAGGATGAGGACCAGCCGGGGCTAGGATACATTTTCTGGCGCGAGGAGGCCGGCGCGACCGAGGCGGCAGGACCGATCGCGCGCAACCTCGGCGAAGAGCGCACCGAAGCCTTGCGCCTTCAACTGGGACTTCATTCCGGAGACGCGGCATTCTTCATCGGCGGGCCCGGGAATGAGGTCTGGAAATTCGCAGGCCTGGCGCGGACCCGGATCGCTTCGGAGCTCGGGCTCATCGACGAGCCGCGCTTCGAATTCTGCTGGGTGGTCGATTTTCCGATGTACGAGTGGAGCGAGGAGGAGAAGAAGATCGATTTCTCGCACAATCCGTTTTCCATGCCGCAAGGCGGCCTCACCGCTCTGGACGCCACAAACGATCCGCTCGCCATCCTCGCCCATCAATACGATCTGGTCTGCAACGGCGTTGAGCTGTGCTCAGGAGCGATCCGCAACCACCTGCCAGAGATCATGCTCCGCGCCTTCGAAGTCGTCGGCTATGACGCCGAACGGGTCGAGCGGGAGTTCGGCGGGATGCTGGGCGCGTTCCGATACGGCGCGCCGCCGCACGGGGGTCTCGCGCCGGGTATCGACCGCATCGTCATGCTGCTCGCCGGAACCGAGAACATCCGGGAGGTGATCGCCTTTCCGTTCAATCAGCAAGTCGAGGACCTAATGATGAAAGCGCCCTCAAGACCTAGCCCCGAACGGCTCGCCGAGCTGCACATCAAGGTGGTCGAACGCTCCGCGGCGACGAACCGCTAGCGACAGCGATGGGCCAGCAGCCCGCTTGGGAGCCTCGTGGCGCCATCGGCGCAAGCGAGATCGACTTGAGCCTCCGTGAGATTGCGGGCGCCGGACAGGTCGGCGCCTTTGATGTCGGCGCCGCGGAGCGTGGCCTTGGCGAAGTCGGCGCCCGCGAAGAAGCCATTGGAGAGGTTGGCGAAGTCCAGGTGCGCGGAGCGGAACACCGCTCCGGTGAATCGACCCGAAGCCAGGGTGGCTGCGACCAGCGAGGCCCCGGCGAAGCTCGCGCCGTTGGCGGAGAGGTGGGAAAGATCGGCGCCGGCGAGGCGGGACCTGTCGAGATCGGCCCGGTTCATGTCGTCATCCTCGAAGTTCACGCCGACCAGTCGGGAGTCGGTCAGGATGGCTCCGGTGAAGTTGGCGCCCTGGAAATTCACTCCTGCGATCTCGGCGCCGGTCAGATCCGCCCGATTGAAATCCGCCCCGGAGAAGTTCGAGCCGGCGAATTTCGCTCCCTTGAGATCAGTTCCGACAAACATCGCGCCATGGAAGTTCGCGCCGGTGAAGCTCGCCCCCGCCATCTTGCGACCGGAGAGTTCGCATCCCAGGCACGATCCGCCAAGCGACACCAGACGGGGCACATCGGCCTCAGGCGCCGCCTGGGCGCCGGCGCCGATCGCGAGGACAAGGATCAGCGCCGCAATCGGCGCGAGCAAGACAGATTCGGGTTTCTGCAACGCCATGCCGTCTCCTTGCCGCAGGTAGGATCATTATCACGATCGCGACGCCACTTAATTCGAAGTAACCCTTCCCCAAAGGACCGCTTGCCAAGGCCTTGTGCGTCTTTAGTTTCGCGCCGGACGCAGCCACAGCGGAACAGGTGATGAAAGTCCTGGTCACCGGCGGCGCCGGCTACATCGGAAGTCATGTAGTCCTCGCCCTGCTCGAGGCGGGGTTCGAACCGATTGTACTGGACGATCTCTCGACTGGTGCTCGAGAGGCGATTCCGGCAGGTGTGCCGTTTTTCGTCGGCGACGTCGCCGATCGCTCGATCCTACAGACGATAGGCGACGAGCATCGGATCGGGGCGACGATCCATCTGGCCGCCAGCATCGTTGTTTCGGAGTCTGTGGCCCATCCGACCCGCTACTATCGGAACAATACCGCGGCGAGCCTTGCCCTGATGGAGCAGTGTCTTGTGCGCGGCGTCGGGCCTTTTATCTTCTCGTCCACCGCGACGGTCTACAAAAACCCCAGGGGCGCGCGGCTCTCCGAAACCTCGCCCACCGGGCCGATCAGTCCCTACGCAGCCTCCAAGCTCTTCACTGAGCGAATGTTGATGGACCAGGCCGCCGCCGATCCCGCATTTCGGCCGATCTGTCTGAGGTACTTCAATGTCGCAGGCGCCGATCCCGAGGGCCGCGCAGGCCAGAGCGGGCCCGAATCCACCCACCTCGTGCGCCGCGCGGTGGAACTGGCTGTGGGAAAGCGGGACAAGCTGGAGATCTACGGAGCCGACTATCCGACCAGGGACGGGACCTGCGAGCGCGACTATCTCCATGTGAGCGACTTCGCTTGGGCTCAGGTCGTTTGCCTTAGGCACCTGATGGCTGGCGGCGAGGCGGCGATCCTCAATTGTGGCTCGGGACGCGGGTTCACCGTTCGAGAGGTGATCGCCGCCTTGGAAGCTCTGATCGGCCGCAAGCTGCCGGTGGAGGAAGGGCCGCGTCGCGCCGGGGATCCCGCCCGCCTCGTCGCCGACGCGCGCTTGATACGCCGCCGGACCGGCTGGCGGCCGAAGCTCGGGAGCCTCGAAGTCATCCTTTCCACGGCCCTGGCGTGGGAGGAGAAACTCCCCAAAATGCAGAGGAGCAGATCCGAATGAAGGCGACGGTTTACTACCGGAACGGCGGGCCAAAAGTGCTCCAGTACGAGGAGGTCCCCGATCCCGAATGCCATCCCAAGGGGATCGTCATCAGAACCGCGGCGGTGAGCATCGAGGGGGGCGATGTCCTGAACCGGCTTCGCGGACCCTTGGCCTCGAGGCCTCACGTGGTCGGCTACCAGGCCGCCGGGGAGATCATCGCTGTGGGGTCGGAGGTCGATCATCTCAAGGTGGGCCAGAATGTCGCGACCACCGGAGCCTTCGGCTCCCATGCCGAACTGCGGGGCGTGCCGGCGCGGAACGCCTGGCCCATTCCCGCGGGATTCGATCCTCGGCTGGCCTCGGTCATTCCGGTCGCGTTTGGCACGGCCGATGACTGTCTCTTCGAGTTCGGCCGCCTCAAGTCCGGGGAGACCGTACTCATCCAGGCCGGTGCGAGCGGCGTCGGAACCGCTGCTATCCAACTCGCCAAGCGAACGGGCGCGCGCGTCATCGCCAGCGCCTCCAGCGACGAGAGGCTGGAAAGGCTTCGGCAGCTGGGCATGGACGAGGGGATCAACTATGGGCGCGACGATCTGGCCGCTGAGGTCATGCGCCTCACCGAAGGGCGGGGCGTCGACCTCGTGCTTGATCCGGTTGGCGGCTCAAGGCTGCAATCGAGCCTCGCCTCCCTTGCCTATCGCGGCAGGGTCTCGATGGTTGGGGCCGCCGGTCGCGAACCGATGACGATCGATGTTTCAAGCCTCATGGCGGGAAACTGCTCCCTTACCGGCGTCTATCTTGGGGCGGAGATCGCCTCAGCCCGCGCGCACGACAATATCCAAAGGCTGATCGAAGAAGCCGCGCGGGGCGATCTCAAGGTGGTGATCGACCGGACTTTCCCTCTTTCGGAAGCGGCCGCTGCGCACGCCTACATCGAAAGCCGTCAGGCGGTCGGGCGCGTGCTGCTCATTCCCTGAATGCGCGAGGCTCGGGAGGCCGGATGATCGGCGCCTCTATCGGGTCGGCCGGTTCGCCATCCATTACCTTGATGAGCCGCGCGCGAGCGCGATTAACCCGGCTCTTGATGGTGCCGATGGCGCAACCGCAGATCCGCGCCGCCTCTTCGTAGCTGAGGCCCGCGGCCGTCACCAGCATCAGGGCCTCGCGATTTTCGACTGGCAGGCGATCGAGCGCCTTCTGCAAGGCTCGGACGGTGAGGTTCCACTCCTGTCGGGGCGCCGATGTGAGCGAATGGGCGTGGTGATCATCCTCATCCAAAACTTCGCGTCGGCGGCGAACCACCGACGTGTGATGGGTGTTGCGAAGGATGGTGAAGAGCCAGGCGCGAAGGTTCGTGCCCGGCTCGAAGGTGTCGCGGTGGCTCCAGGCCTTGATGAGCGTCTCCTGGACCAGGTCGTCGGCGTCGGCGGCGTTACGACTGATGGACCAGGCGAAAGCCCTGAGCTTGGGGATCATGGCTAAGGCGTCTTCCTGCCAGACATCCGACATGCAGCCCTCCACCTTGGCCGGCGCCCGACGACGCTCAGAAAAGATTTTGAAAGAACGTGACTATTGTTCCACGGCCGCGATGGCGACCGTCCTACTCGCCAACGCCCCCCCGTCAATTGTGTTCCTTTGTAGCGATCGCCGATTTAAGGAGCGCAACCGGGACGCGAGCCGAGGCGTTCCAAACACGGCGCGCCCTTAGGCGACCGCCGCCCCCGTCAATTGGACCGCGCTCCGCCGATCTGGACGTGGGCCGCTGGAGCTTCGAAGAAATGCCGCCATCGGATGACGCGCCGGCGCCAGAAAAGGCGATCGCCGCGGGGAGGCGCCAGCCCGTTGCGCTCGCTGAGCAGTACCGGCGAGTGCGGGAGCGGAGCTTGGAGATTGCGTCTCCGCTCGGGCCGGAGGATCAACTCGCCCAGTCCATGGAGGATGCAAGTCCGACCAAGTGGCACCTCGCCCATGTCACTTGGTTCTTCGAGGAATTCCTCTTGAAGCCCTACGGGCCTGGATACCGTGTCTTCGACCCGACCTACGCCTATCTGTTCAATTCCTACTATGAGGCGGTCGGCGCGAGGCACCCCAGGCCCGAGAGGGGCCTGCTGACACGACCCACGCTCGGGGAAGTCTTAGCGTTCAGGTCGCACGTCGATCTCGCCATGGGGACGCTTCTCGCCGGGCCATGCGCTCCGAACCTCCATGATTTGGTCCTCCTGGGCTTGGCGCACGAGCAGCAGCACCAAGAACTGATCCTGATGGACGTCCTCAATCTTTTCGCCACCTCTCCGCTCGCGCCGCTTTACTCGCTTGATGGGCCAAGGTCTCGCCCGGCCAAGGACGGCGCGGGATGGATCGGCATCGGCGGAGGCGCGACACGGATTGGGGCGCGTTCCGAAGGATTTTCTTTCGACAACGAGAACCCGCGCCACGCCGTCCTCCTTGGGCCGTACCGCTTTGCTTCGCGTCTGGTCACCAACGGCGAATGGCTGAGGTTCATGGAAGACGGAGGCTACGAGCGGGCAGAGTTCTGGCACTCTGAGGGGTGGGCGCGCGCGAGAACCGAAGGCTGGCGCGCGCCGCTCTACTGGCGCGAGGAGGCGGAAGGCTGGCGCGCCTTCACCTTGCGCGGGCTTGTTCCTGTGGAGCCCGACGCGCCGGTGGTCCACGTAAGCTGGTACGAGGCGGCGGCCTTCGCCGCTTGGGCCGGCGCCCGGCTCCCGACCGAAGCGGAGTGGGAGCATGCCGCAGCCGAGCGCGGCGAGGCTTTCGAGCAGATGTTCGGCGAAGTCTGGCAATGGACCTCGTCCTCCTATGGGCCCCACCCGGGTTTCGCCGCCCCCGCGGGGGCGGTGGGCGAGTACAACGGCAAGTTCATGGTCGGCCAGATGGCGCTGAAGGGATCGTCCTGCGCCACCCCTGCTGGCCACTCTCGTCCGAGCTATCGCAACTTCTTCTATCCCCACCAGAGGTGGGCGTTCACCGGAGTGCGCCTCGCCGCCGAACCGGCCGAAGGCGAGGAAAGAAGCGCCTTCGCCGCCGATGTGGTGGCCGGCTTGGCCGGGCCGCGCAAGCGTCTCCCCGCCAAGTGGTTCTATGACGCGGAGGGCTCCCGTCTTTTCGAGGCGATCTGCGATCTTCCGCAGTACTACCTGACCCGCCAGGAAAGCGCCCTGCTGGAGCGCATCGCTCCGGAGATCGCCGCCCGAATCCCGGCTGGGGCCACTCTGGTGGAGTTTGGAAGCGGCTCCAGCCGCAAGACCCGTCTGATCCTGGATGCCGCACCGCAGATCGCGGGATACGCGCCGATCGATATCAGCGGCTCGGCCCTCTTGCGGGCGGCCGCCGCCATCGCCCAGGATTACCCCACCGTGCGGGTGGCGCCGCTCGTCGCAGATTTCACTCGCGCGCGGCGCCTGCCCGAAGAGATCGGGGCCGCCTGCAGGATCGGCTTCTTTCCAGGTTCGACGATCGGCAATTTCGATCCGGCCGAGGCGAGCGAACTCCTCGATCAGGCGCGTGGTCTGCTTGGGGCGGACAGCCTTTTCATCGTCGGCGTCGATCTTGCCAAGGATGCAACGACGCTCCTGGAGGCTTATGATGATCCTTCAGGGATTACCGCGGCTTTTAATCTTAACCTGATACGCCGGATCAATCGTGAGCTAGGCGGCGATCTCGACCCCGCCGCCTTCGCGCATCGGGCGTTCTGGAATGAGCCGGAAAGTCGAATTGAAATGCATCTTGAGGTGAAGAGGAGCTTCACCGGCTGCGCCGCAGGGGCGAGGTTCGCCTTCCATGCGGGGGAGACCATCCATACCGAGAACTCCTACAAGCACACGCTCGAGGGGTTCACAGCTCTGGCCGCGCGTTCGGGATGGCGAAAGGCGCGGTCCTGGGTGAGCCCCGCCCCAAGCTTCGCGGTCTTTCTGCTCGAGGCGGGATAATCTCCGATTTCAGGACGAGGACGGCCGCCGGCCTCCGCCCCTGGAGGCCGCCCCGCCTTTTCGGCCGGCGTCGGCGGCGAGATTGCGGTTTTGGGCGAAGCTGCGCTTTTCGCTCGGGACGCTGGCGCCGCCGCGGCTGGCGATTTCCCGACGCCGTTCGGGGTCCATTGCGGCGAAGCCGCGCCGGCTCTGCCGGCGGTGCTCTTCGTGGGGAGTTGGCATGGTCTCTAAGGATCCTCTCAAAATTCGCTGATCCGACTGCTGGCGGGCCGGAGCGGGGTGACTTGGGACGCCCTCGCTTCCGACTTTGCTTAACCCGCGAGAGGCGCTCAAGTTGCGCGCCGCGCCGGTAAAGATTCGCCGGAGTGATCCGGCGTTGGAGGATCGAGCTGAGATGTTTCACTCCCATTGGCGCCTCTTCGTCGCGATCGCGCTCGGGATCGCGGCCTGGGTCATCTCCACGATAGCTGGAGCCCCCGCTGCCGCGCGCCTCCTTATCGGCTGGAACGCCGGCGCGGTCTTCTATATCGCCGCTTCGGCGGGCCTATTCGTCACCGCATCCGAAGCCGAGGTCCGTACCCGGGCCTCGCGCCAGGATGAGAGTCGGGGCGTGATCCTGATCTTGGCGGTGGCGGCGATCGCCGCCTCGCTGGGGGCGATCATCGCCGCCCTCATCCAGATTAGAACCGGGACTGCCGCCGAGCGTTCCCTCGTGCTGGGTCTCGCCGCCCTCACCATGGCCAGCTCATGGTTCGTCCTTCAGGGACTGTTCACCGCCCACTACGCCCACCGGCATTTCCAGGCTGTGGCGGCGGGCGGACCTGAGAGCGGCTTCATCTTTCCTGGTCACGCGCCCAAGGCCTATCTCGACTTCGCCTATCTCGCCATCTGCGTCGGGGCCACCGCCCAGGTCTCGGACCCCGGCGTGGGAAGCCGTCCTCTTCGAAATCTGGTCACCGCTCACGCCATCACCAGTTTCTTCTACAACACCGCGGTGATCGCCCTCGGCATCAACATCCTTTCCAGCCTCGTTGGACATTGAAGCCGTGGCGGCGGCGATCGAGGGGTGGGCGAGCGGGGCCTGCGCCTTGATCGCCAAGGGCAGGAAAACCCGGGCTCGGAGACCTCCTCCGGGACGATTTTGAAGCGAAACATCGCCGCCGTGAGCGCGGGCGATGGCGCGCACCACAGCCAAGCCCAGGCCGATCCCCCCGGTGTCGCGACTGCGACTGGTCTCCAGCCTGCGGAAGGGCTCGAAGGCGCGCTCCATATCGGCGTCGGCCATGCCGGGGCCGTCATCATCGATCTCCACGATCGCCGCGGCGCCTTGCTGGAAGATCCGGGCGCGGGCCTTTCCCCCGAACTTCACCGCATTGTGGACGAGATTGGCGAGAAGCCGCTTCAGCGCCAGGGGATCGCCGTCGACGACGACGCGGTCGGCCTGCTCGACGGCGGCGTCGGCTCCGGTTTCGGCGGCTTCGTCGACCACAGTCTCGACCACCGAGGCGATATCCAAGCGGGTATGGGCGCCGCCGCGGGCCTGGTCCTTGACGAAGGCGAGGGTGGCCGAGACCATGGCCTCCATCTCCTCGATGTCAGCGGCCATCTTGGCGCGCAGCGGATCGGTCGCGCCCTCGATGCGGAATCGCAGGCGCGTCAGGGGGGTGCGCAGATCATGGGCGATGGCCCCGATCATGGTGGTCCGGTCCTCGACGTATTTCGCCAGCCGCTCCTGCATGTGATTGAAGGCGCGGACCGCGGCGGCCATCTCGCTGGGGCCTTCCAGGACCAGGGGATCGGCCTTGGGATCCCGACCCAGGCGTTCGGCCGCGACTGCGAACGCGGCCATGGGGGCGGCAAGGCGCCGAGCGAACCACCAGGCGAGCGGCGAGACGGCCACCGCCGCAAGGCCCAACACCAGAAGGATCCGCGCCCGCCAGGGATCGAGACCGAGGGAAGCCCGAGTCTGAACGACGAGCCATTGGCCGTTTCCCTGCCTCACCCCGACCGCGAAGTCATCGAGCAGGATGGGTTGCGCGGCGCCTCTGGACCGGTCGCGGCTCGGGCGGCTGCGGTCGCCGTCGAAGGCGATGATGCGAATTCCTCGCTGGGTGACCACAACACGGCTCGGGTCGATGCCAAGGGCGCTCGCCAGCGCCGTCCGGAAGGCGAGCCGCCGACTTCCCCAGGTGCGGCCGCCCGGCGAGTGGTTCTCGATCCGGGCCGTGAGCGCCCGCCGTTCAGCCATCGCCGGCGCTCCGCGGTCGCGCACCGCGGCGGCGACATCGGAGACTGAATAGACGTCCGGCGGGGGAGGGGGCAGGCTCAGAAGCACCACCACCGCGGCGATCTGAGCGGCGACGAGTGTTGCGATAACGAGGCCCAGCGCCTGAAGGAAGAGGGGCGCGCGCGCTATGCTGATCATGGCGTGCGGGAGACTTTGGGAGTGAACAGATACCCCTCGTTGCGGATGGTGCGGATGAGCTCCTGATCAGGAGCGCCTCCCCCGAGCTTACGGCGCAAGCGACTGATCTGGACGTCGATGGCCCGATCGAAGGCCTCGGAATCCGGACCCCGGGCGAAGTCCAGGAGTTGGTCGCGGGTGAGCACCCGCTGGGGATGTTCGACGAAGGCCCTCAGGAGCGAGAATTCGCCGCTGGAGAGATTGACCGCGACGCCATCGGGAGAGCGGAGCTCATGACGTACGAGGTCGAGCCGCCAACCGGCGAAGGCGCAGGCTGCCCCCAGCGCTTCGCCTGAGGGAGCCTCGCGCCGCCGGCGTAACACGGCGCGTATTCGGGCCAGGAGCTCACGCGGATTGCAAGGCTTGGACACATAGTCATCGGCCCCAAGCTCGAGCCCGATGATCCGGTCGGTCTCCTCGCCCATGGCCGAGAGCATGATGATCGCCGGGCCCTCAGGACAAGAAAGCCGGCGGCAGATCGACAAGCCGTCCTCCCCGGGCAGCATCAGGTCGAGGACGACGAGATCGGCTCTCCGCCTCGTCATCGCCCTCTCCATCTGCTGGGCGTCTGCGGCGAGTTCCGCCGAGTATCCATGGCGGCCGAGGAATTCGCAGATGACATCGCCAATCCCCGGATCATCGTCGACGACCAGGATGGTTTCGGGCTCAGCAGACAGTGCGGCTTCGCTCATGGGGCCAGGTTGGCGCACGGCTGTGGCCCCGGCATGTCCCCACTGCAACATGTCCCTCTCCCCGGTGCAGCCATTTTCGTCGATCGCGAATTCCAATTGCGAGGTGAGTGAACAGCCAGACGGGCGTCCGCGCTATCCCTGAGCGCGGGCGAGGACGGTGTCGGCGACGAAGGGATTGGTCCGCCGCTCGGTCCCGAAGGTCGAGATTTGGTTGTGGCCGGGAACGAAGGTGACGTCGTCGCCGAGGGGCCAGAGCTTGTTGGTGATGGAGTAGATGAGGTCCTCGAAATTGCCGCGCGGAAAGTCGGTTCTCCCGATCGAACCGGCGAAAAGGACGTCGCCGACCTGGGCGAAACGGGCCTCGCGATTAAAGAAGATCACGTGGCCCGGCGTATGGCCCGGGCAGTGGCGCACCTCGAACGAGGTCTCGCCGAGCGTGACTTCATCGCCCTCGCCGAGCCAGCGATCGGGGGTGAAGGGTCTCGCCTCCGGCATGCCCCAGCGCGAGGCGCTCCGTCCGATGTCGTCGATCCAGAATTGGTCGTCGGGATGGGGGCCCTCGATGGGAACGCCGCTCGCCTCGGCGAGCTCGGCGGTTCCGCCGGCGTGGTCGAGATGGCCGTGAGTCAGCCAGATCTTCTCGAGCGCGAGCCCCTTATCGGCAACGACGGAGAGAAGCTTGGGGACCTCGCCGCCAGGATCGATCACCGCGGCCTTCAAGGTCTTGGCGCACCACACGATGGTGCAGTTCTGCTGGAGCGGCGTCACCGGGACGACGAGCGCCCGGATCGGCGGACCGGCCTGGCTCATGGCCAATGTCTACCCGCCGCCCTGGACTTCATGGACGCCGTGGACCTGGGCCTCCATCGCGCCCTGCGGGATTCCTTCGTCGCGAACCGGAAGCCCCTTGGCGAGGCGTGAATTCCACAGGCCATAGGTGAGATATATGATTGCTCCGAGGAGAATGTAGCCGCCGAGGATGGTCGCCGGGATGCGGTCGCCGCGAAGGGCCTTCTCGGTGATATCCTGGAGCAGTGGCTCGGCCATGATCACCGCTCCGATGATGCCCAGGATCGGCGACGCGCCGATCCACCAGCGGACGCGCCGGCTCCCCCAGGAGAGGGCGAGCCACAGCGCGCAGACGACCGCAACGATGACCGCACCGGCTTCGGCCCAAGTCCCGGTGAAGACGAAGTAGAAGAAGCCCATCCCCGCCTCGAGGAGGACGAAGATGAGGCCGATCACCCACTGCTTTTGCACCAATCCGCCCCCGAGCGGCACGCGGAAGGGGCGGTGGATCTCGGGTTTGGCGGTGCGCAGATACATGGTCGCCAGGCAGACGATCCCGAACGCGCAGGCGGTCCCCAGGCTCACGAGGTCGCCAAGGATGGTGATCGGCAGAAGCACCGAGAGGATGGCGATGAGAGAGCCTAGGATGATGGTGCCGATCCAGGGCGTGCGGAAGCGGCGGTGCAGACGCCCCAGGACGGCGGGAAGCAGGCCGTCGCGCGACATCGAATAGAAGATCCGGCTTTGCCCGTAGGTGAGGATCAGCATGACGCTGGAGAGCCCGGCGATCGCGCCGATCTTGATGAGGTAGGCGAAGATCGGCTGGTGCATCCGGTCGACCGCGAGCGCGATAGGCTCGGGGACGCTGAGCAGGCGGTAGGGAACCACGCCGGTCAGAACCGCGGCCACGCTCATGTAGATGATCGTGCAGATGAAGAGCGATCCCAGGATGCCGATCGGCATGTCGCGCTGGGGATTTCGCGCCTCGGCGGCGGCGGTCGAGACGGCCTCGAAGCCGACGTAGGCGAAGAAGATCACACTGGCGGCGCGGAAGATCCCCTTCACCCCATAGGTGAAGCCGCCCCGGCTGGCTGGAACGAACGGCGTCCAGTTGTGCGGATGGATGTAGAAGACCCCCACCGCCACGAAGAGGACGAGGACCCCGACCTTGATGAAGACGATGACGTTGTTGACCCGGGCCGATTCCGAGACGCCGAAGACAAGCAGGGCGGTCACCGCCAGGATCCCCGCCGCGGCGATGAGGTTGAGGCTCGTTCCAACGTGGAAGACGAGGCCGTGGGGCCCGGTCACCGACTGAACGAGCGAGGTGGACCAGGCGGCCGGAACCGCGACGTGGAGGTCGGCCAGGAAGCTCGTCACATAGCCCGACCAGCCCACCGCCACGGTGGCCGCGGCGACGCCGTATTCCAGCACCAGCAGCCAACCCATCACCCAGGCGAAGACCTCTCCCAGCGTGGCGTAGGCATAGGTGTAGGCCGAACCGGCGACCGGCATGGTGGAGGCGAGCTCGGCGTAGCAGAGGCCGGCGAAGGCGCAGGCGAAGCCGGCGATGACGAAGGAGAGAAGGACGGCCGGCCCGGCGTAGTTCGCAGCCGCATTGCCGGTCATCACATAGATGCCGGCCCCGATGATGCAGCCGATGCCGAAGAAGATGAGGTTGGCCGGTCCGAGGGTACGCTTGAGGTGATGACTGGCGACCTCCGCCTGGATTTGCTCGATCGACTTGCGGATGAGCAGACGTGGCCCGCGCGGCGCCCCTTCAGCGGTCATGCAAATTCTGCCCTTCGCTTCAAGGAAGCGGTGCTTCGTCCCCTCGCGAAGGGTAGAGACGCAGCCTTTGCGGCGCAATGGCCGCCATCACCACAGGCGAGCGCCGGAAACCATCCCGCTGGACCTTTTCCTTGATCCTCTGGAGGTTCGCTCGCTAGGTTCGAGGAGGAGGCCCTAGGGCGGGGCTGCATCTCGAATGACCGCTGTCTTCATCTCCTACGCCAAGTCGAATGAATCCGAGGCCAAGGCGATCTGCGAGGCCCCGCGAGGCGTGGGCGACGAGGTATGGCGCGATGACGAACTCCCGGCGCACCGCAGCTACGCCGAGGTGATCGAGGAGCGGCTGAAAGCGGCCAAGGCGGTGCTCGTCATCTGGTCGGCCGAGGCGATCAAGTCGCAATGGGTGCAATCGGAGGCTGACCGGGCGCGCAACGATCGCAAGCTCGTGCAACTTTCCATCGACGGCGCGACGCCTCCCATGCCCTTCGACCGCATCCACTGCGCGGACATGAACGGCTGGAGCGGAGAGGCCGACGACGCGGGCTGGCTCAAGATCGTCGCTAGCCTCACCGAACTTGTGGGCGAGAATAGCCCTAGGCGAGAGTCGGCGGAGCGTAGCGCGCGACCTGAGTCCAAACTCTCTATCTGCGTCCTGCCGTTCGCCAACATGAGCGACGATCCCCAGCAGGAGTACTTCTCCGACGGGATCAGCGAGGACATCATCACCGATCTTTCCAAGGTCTCGGCGCTCTCGGTCGTCGCGCGCAACACCGCCTTCACCTTCAAGGGAAAGGCCGTCGAAGTTCCCAGGCTCGCCAACCAACTCGGCGTCAGCCACGTGCTGGAAGGCAGCGTCCGCAAGGCCGGAGGCCGAGTCAGGATCACCGCCCAGCTCATCGATGGCGCCGCCGGCGATCATCTCTGGGCCGAGCGCTGGGATCGAGACCTCACCGACATCTTCGCGCTTCAGGACGAGATCAGCCAGGCGATCGTCGCGGCCCTGAAGCTGAGACTCCTGCCGAAGGAAAAAGAGGCGATCGAGCGGCGCGGCACCGATAATGTCGACTCCTTCAACCTTTACCTCATGGCTCGGCAGCAGCTCGTGGCCGGCAATGTAGGGGACGCCACGCGCGAAGAGGCCATCATCCGCCTGTGCTCGAGGGCGGTCGAGATTGACCCTAGCTACGCCCGCGCCTGGGCTCTTCTGGCCTATGGCCAGCACAGCCTTCACTTTGTTCGTGGCCGCGCTGACGACGACGGCTTCGCCGCGGCCGAGAAGGCGATCTCGCTCGATCCGACCCTCGCCGAGCCGCATGCGCTCAAGGGGCGGGTTCTCTATGGTCTCGCGCGCCGCGAGGAGGCGAGGGCCGAGATCGACCTCGCCCTTCGCCTGGATCCGGAAGCGCCCGAGGTGCTCACCGCTGCCGGTCTTCTCGCCCTTGTGGATCAGCGACTCGAGGATGCCGAGCGCTTCTACTCAAAGGAGAGCCTCCTCGACGAGCGGGACTTCAGCGCTCTGGGGATTCTGGCCACGATCCGTCGGCTGCTCGGCGACGAGGCAGGCGCGCGGCAGGCGGCCAGGACCTGCCTGGAACGCAGCGAAAGAGCGCTCGCCCGCTTTCCCAATAACGGCCACGCCATGGCCAGCGGGGTCATGGCTCTGGCGATGCTGGGCGAGGCCGAACAGGCCCGGGAGCTCGTGGCGCGCGGCCTCCGGATCGACCCGGAAAACGCGATGATGCGCTATATATTCGCTCGCGCCCTGGCGGGCGTGTTGGGCGATCGCGAAGAGGCCATCGCCATGCTGGGCTCGGTGCTCGCACGCGCTCCCGGCTCTCTCGGCGCCGCCCGGACCAACCCCGATTTCGCCTCGATCCGTGACGATCCGCGCTTCGTCGCCATGGTCGCCGAGGCGGATGCCCACCTGGCGGCGGTCGAAGGCGCGCACGCCAATTCGGCGTCCTAGTCCCAAAATCCGTGGCGGGGTGGGCGCGATGAAGGAAGGCGTCATCGATGCCGAGTTTGGAGCGGCGCGTCGCCGCGAGCGGAGCCAAAGACCGAGAGGCTCGGGACACAGTCCCTTGATTAGCCTGGCGCCGGGAACCTGGACCTACGCCTTGCTCTCCGCGGGTCTCGCCCTGTTGCATGCTGGCCAACGCGGCGCCGCACTGAGCCTCGATCCGTTACAGCTTCACCCTGTGGCTTGGCGCGCCCGGGACCGCGACCTCAAGGGCGAAGAGCGATCCGGAAAGTCGCTCGGCGTGGTGAGCTGCGCTGGTGACGAAGAGCGTCGTCAGATCCGGCCCTCCGAAGGCGCAGGTGGTGACGTGGGTGACCGGCGCCTCGATGATCTGTTCAATCGCGCCATCGGCGAGCACCCGGACAAGACATCCGCCGCCGTAGCGACAGTTCCACAGCGCGCCCTCGACATCGGTTGCCGAACCGTCCGGGAAGCCGCGTTCGAATCCCTCCAGGAATGGTCGTTCGGCGGAAATCTGGGCGGCGGCGCGGTCGTAGTCGAAGGCCCAAACGACATTGGCCATGCTGTCGCCGAAGTAGAACCTCCCGTGATCGGCGGCCCAGGCGAGGGTATTGGAGATGCCAATTCCCTCTTTGAATCGCATGGGTTCCTCGCCGCTCCGCACCCGATGGAGTTCGCCCAGTCCTGGCGCGAGGCCGAGATCCTCTCCGCTCGATCCGACATTGTTGGCCATCGATCCGATCCAGAATTCGCCGGCCGGTCCAGCCCTTCCGTCGTTCCATCTCGCCTTGGGCCAACCGGGGCACGGATGGCCGAAGTCGCGGCGATCATCCTCCTCCGGCCGCCACAGGATGAGATGCGAGGCGAGCGCGACGAGGAGAGTTCCGATCTGATCGGTAAGGGCGAGCGCGACCACGGGCTCGTCGAAGAACCAGTTCCTCACCGCGCCGGAACGGTCGAGAGCATGGATGAGGAAGCGATTGACGTCGCACCAGAAAAGGACCTCGGCCTCCTCGTCCCAGGTTGCCGCCTCGCCGCATCGGTCGCCGGCTGGCACGAGGCACCGGAATTCCATTTCCGGTCCTTTCAGGCGGCGAGGAACGCCATTTTCTCCACGGGCTCAAGGCGACCGAGGTTGGCCTTGAGGGCTTCGAGCGCGCCGTCGGCGGCCTCGAGAGTCATGTCGATGTCGGCAACGGTGAGCGCAGAGCAGAAGAACATGTTGTGCCAGGGATGGGTGTAGATTCCGCGTCTCAACATTTCACTGGCGAAGAAGAATCCGCGACGCATGTCGCGATCTTCGTCGAAGAGGAAGAGCGGCATGGTCGCTGGTCCGCTCTGGCGAAGGCCGACGCCGTGACGGTCCGCCAGATCCGCGAGGCCGACTCGGAGCTGTTCGCCAAGGCTCTGCATATGCTCGAGATAAGCGGTTTCCCGCACCCGCTTGAGTGTCGCCAGAGCCGCGGCCATCGGGGCGGCCTCGCACCAGAACGAGCCGGTGACGAAGATCCGTTCGGCCGCGCCGCGGACCTTCTCTGAGCCAAGAACGGCCGAGAGGGCGTGACCGTTGGCAACGCACTTTCCCCAGCAGGAGAGGTCGGGCTCGACCCCCACAAGGGACCAAGAGCAGTCGCGGGCGAGCCGCAGGCCGGCGCGCACATCGTCGACCACCAGCATAGCGCCGGTTTCATCGCAGATCCGCCGCGCCGTCGCCGCATAGGCGGGGTCGGGGAGGGCTTGGTCGATGAAGGCGTCGTGCTTGAGCGGCGCGGCGAAGATCGCGGCGAGATCCTCGCCAGCCTGGCGAGCCGCCTCCTCCAGGCTTGCGGCGTCGTTGTAGTCGCAAAAGATCTGGTGCGCCTTCTCCTCGGGGAGGGTTCCGGAACGGCGCTGCGCGCTCCACGGATGACAGCCATGGTAGGCCCCCCGGGCGAGGATCACCGTGCGTCGGCGGGTATGTGCCCTTGCCGCCATCAGAGCGATGAGGGTTGCGTCCGAGCCGTTCTTGCACGGGATCATCCAGGCGGCGTGGGAGACCATGGCGATCATCGCCTCGGCGAGCTCGACCAGGAGCGCGGTGGGGCCGGTCAGGGTGTCGCCGAGCCCGAGCTGACCGATGTAGGCGGCGTCGATCTCCGGATCGGCGTAACCCATGAGGTTGGGCCCGTAAGCGCACATGAAATCGAGATATTCGGTTCCGTCGGCGTCCCAGATTCGCGAGCCTTTGGCCCTGGAGAAGAACTGAGGATAGCCCTCCGGAAGGAGCCGCACCGACTGGTGTCCGAACATGCCGCCCGGGATCACCTTCTCGGCCCGTTCGCGAAGCTCCAGGTCGCGGCTGTTTCGGCGGCTCATGGCGCGTCTCCATGGGGCATGCCCTGCGAGCTAGCACGGAGCGGGTCGGCCAGGAAGCTCGGCGGACCGGCTCGCTTTCATGCTGAATCGGGACTGGGCGCTCATCGAGCAGCGGGGCAATGCCTGCTGGTCGACGATCCGCAACAGGGTTGACAGGGCGGCCGACTTTCGGACGATGCCTCCGCTCGAGCGGCGGGAGGGGCCGTGCGACCAAGGCTGGCTTCGGCGATCTGTTGGGGCGTACGCCTCGGCGCCGCGTGCGTCGCATGGGCCTCATTCGCCGTCGCTCACGGCGATCCTCCCGACCAGCCGGCGGCGAGCGTAGCCGAGGTCGTCGTCACCGGATCGCGGATTCCGCAGCCGAGGCTGGACCGGGTCAGTCCCGTGGTCCAGATCGAAGGTGAGGCGATCAAAGCCGAAGGGCTGATGCGCGTCGAGGACGCGATCAATCAATTGCCCCAGGCCTTCGCGGACCAGAATTCGACTGTGACCAACGGCGCCACGGGAACCGCGACGGTCAATCTCCGGGGTCTGGGTCCCGAACGGACGCTGGTCCTGATCGACGGCAAGCGACTGCTGCCAGGAGATCCGACCGCGGGTTCCATCGCGCCGGACTTGAACTTCATTCCAGACGCTCTGGTCGACCGGATCGATGTGGTGACCGGCGGCGCCTCGGCCGTCTACGGTTCCGATGCGGTGGCGGGCGTCGTCAACGTCATCATGAAGCGCGACTTGACCGGCATCGTGGTCGATGCCCAGTCCGGCGCCTTCATTCACGCAAACGGAGAGAGCGGCGTCCAGTCGGTGCTTGTCGGTCAAGGAGTCCCTCTTCCGGCCAGCGAGATCATCGACGGGAAGACCGGGGAGATCACCGTGGCGGCGGGGGTGAACGCCCCCAACGGGACGGGCAACCTCACCGTCTACGGCGTCTATCGTGAAGCGGCCGCCGTCGCCGAGTCCGCGCGCGACTTCAGTGCCTGCGCCTTGGCCGCGTCCGGGCCTAGACTCCTGTGCACCGGATCGATCGCCAGCCCGGCGACAGGCCAGTTCCTGGTGCTGGATCCCAGCACATTCAATCTTGTCGGCGACCTCACGCTCGATCCGACGGGGGCCCCAGGCGCCCTGAGGACCTTCGATCCGGACCGGGATGCCTACAATTATGGGCCTTTTGAATATTTGCAGCGACCGGATCAGCGCTGGTCCGCCGGCGCGTTCGCCCACTACGCGATGGCCCCGGCGGTGGAGCTCTACGCCGATGGCATGTTCATGTACGACGACACCGTCGAGGAGCTCGCGCCCAGCGGACTCTATTCCGATGTTCCATTCAGCATCGCCTGCTCCAATCCGATGCTGTCCGCCGCCGAAGTCCAGGCGTTCTGCGCCGACGCCAATGTCCCCCCCGGCGGAACGGCCCTGTTGGTCATCGGCCACCGCGACGTCAACGCCGGTCCGCGCCAGTACAAGTTGACTCACGAGGACTGGCGGGTGGTCGCCGGGGCGCGCGGCAAGATCGGCGACTGGAGCTATGATGTCTCCGCGCAGGTCTCCGCCGTCGCCGTGACCCAGCTCGACCTGCACGATGTTTCGCTGGCGCGAGCGGCCGACGCCGTGGACGTGATCAGCGAGGGCGGCAAACTCGTCTGCGCCTCGGGCAATCCCGGTTGCGCCCCATACGACGTCTTCCAACTGGGCGCGGTCACTCAGACGGCCCTCGATTACATCGACACGCCGGGCCGGGCGACGGGGGCGACGGGCGAAGCCGTAGCGAGCGCGAACCTCACCGGAAGCCTCGGGCGGCTGGGCGTGAGGAGTCCTTGGGCCGATGAGCCGGCCGGCGTCTCGCTTGGCGCGGAGTGGCGACGCGAGAGCCTGGACTATGCGCCGGACGCCGAGCTCGCCAGCGGAGATCTTGCCAGCGCGGGGTTCGCCGCCCCCGCGGTGAATGGAAGCTTCAGCGTGTTCGAGCTCTACGGCGAGGCCCGCGCCCCTCTGGTGCAAAATCGCGGGCCCCTGTTGCACGACATCATCCTGGAGGGCGGATACCGCTATTCCTGGTACAGCAACGTCGGCCAGGCGCAGACCTACAAGGCAGGGCTCGATTGGGGGCTCGCGAGCGACCTCCGCCTTCGGTTCAGCTTCAATCACGCGGTCAGGGCGCCCAACGTGGTCGAACTCTTCACACCCGTTTCGATCAGCGACGCCGGGCTTGATTTCGATCCGTGCGCTGGATCAGACCCGATCGTCGACCAGATGAACCCATTGGCGACGCCGGCCGACTGCGCCAGGACCGGCGTGACCTCGGCCGAGTACGGCCACATTGCGCCCAGTCCGGCCGGCTACAACGCTTTGGAGGGCGGCAATCCCGATCTGCGCCCCGAGGCAGCTGACACCTTGACCGTGGGCCTCGTCGCGACGCCGAACGTTTTTCCGGGCCTCACCGTGGCGGTGGACTATTACGACATCCGGGTCAGCGGGGTCATCGCCTCGTTCGGCGCCGACGTCACGATCGAGCAATGCCTCGCGACCGGCAGTCCTCTCCTCTGCGCGCAGATCCATCGTGAGCCCGGCACCGGATCGCTGTGGATCGGTTCGGACGGCTACGTCAGCGATATCCTGCAGAATACGGAGTCGCTCTCGACCCGAGGGATCGACCTGCAAGTCGACTTCCGCCGTCCGCTTCCGGCGATTGGCGGCCATCGCCTTGGAAACGCCGCCTTGCACCTGGTCGGGACCTATCTGATGGGGCTCACGACCACCACGGAGCCGGGGACCGCGCCTTACGATTGCGCCGGTTACTACGGTCTGGAATGTGGCGATCCCGTCCCGCGCTGGCGACACGTCCTGAAGATCGTCTGGGAGACGCCTTGGAATCTCGATCTCACCCTGGGCTGGCGCTATGTCAGCTCCGTCATCGTCGCCGCCGCTTCCACCAATCCGGTCTTGCAGCTTCCCTTCGACGTGGCGGACTCTAAGCTGGGCGCGCGCAGCTACATCGATCTCAGCCTCGCCTGGCGAGTGAACAAACGCATCGAGCTGAGGGCCGGCGTCAACAACCTCTTCGATGTCGACCCCCCGATCGTCGGGACGGACTTTCAAGCGGGGGTCGCGGCCAATGCCAACACCTATCCCGGAGTCTACGATGCGCTCGGCCGGTGGATGTTCGTCGGCCTCACGGCGCGGATGTAGACTGCCATGAAGGCGGTGCTGGCCGTAGGCGCTCCTTTGGTTTCGCCGCCTCCCGAGCCAGTCCTCGGCGGCCAATCCATCGGCCGCTCGCCTTTTCGATAACCGAGAAGGTCCCAAAGCTCCGCAAGGCCCACATGCCGACAACCTGGGCGAGCGCCCACCGGTCCAAATCGCCTGCAGACGGCTTGCGGATATGATTGCATAAATGTAGAAACATATCCCGATCGCGCAATCAATGGAGACTCCGATGTCCGCCATCACTCCCGCCGTCTTCTATGAGGACCCGAAGGCCGCGCTCGCCTGGCTCGAGAAGGCGTTCGGCTTTGAGATCAGCATGCTGGTCACCGACGAAGAGGGAAAGCTCGCCCATTCGACGGTGAGTTGGAAAGGAGCGGAGATCAGCGTGGGGGCGCCGTTCGTCGCTCCTGAGTTGATCGGAGCGGCGAAGATCGCGACGCCGCAGACCATCTCAGGTGCGGTCACCCAGTTCCTGCGCATCGAGATCGACGACGGGATCGACGCCCATTGCGAACGAGCCCGGGCGGCGGGCGCGAGGATCACGCAGGAGCCGGCCGATCAGTTCTATGGCGCCAGGGTCTATCGTGCGCTCGACCCCGAGGGCCACGTGTGGACCTTCCATCAGGAAATCGCCGAGGTCTCGGCCGAGGCCGCCAAGGCCGGCGAGGGCCTCACCATCCGCGAATATCCCAATCGACCCGATTCTTCAGTTCAGAAGGAGCCAGTCCGATGAGTGAACTGACCCGTCCCGCCTTCTCACCGGCGGTGGTCTATCGCGACCCCAAGGCCGCGCTCGTCTGGCTCCAAAAGGCGTTCGGCTTCGAGACGTCGCTCGTGGTCGAAGCTGAGAACGGGAGCATCGTGCATTCGGAGATGCGCTTCGGCGACGGCCTTCTGATGGTGGCCGGGCCGTACGACGAGCGGCATGCGAGCCCCGCCGACTTTTCCGGCCGCAACACCCAGTCGATCCACGTCCAGCTCTCCAAAGATATCGACGCCCACCTCGAGCGGGCCAAGGCGCAAGGAGCCAGGATCGTGCGCGAAATCGCCGACCAGCCCTATGGCGACCGGGTCTACGCGGCCCTCGATCCAGAGGGGCACGTGTGGTCGTTCGGCCAGACGATCGCGGCGATGTCGCTGGAAGAGCAGGCGAAGGCGACCGGGTCGAGCATCCGCGAGAGCCTGTGAGGAGTTCATACGTCCGTCTCGAAAGCTCTGGGCGGGGCTCGCGGCTCGATGCGACCCTTGCGGCGTTGGCCGACCCCCGCCGCCGGGCGGTGGTGGAGATCCTCCGAGCCGGCCCAAGGCCGGCCGGTGCGATCGCCAGGGAGGCTGGCCTCGGCCTTCCCGCCGCCAGCCGATCGCTCAAAGAGCTGCGCCTTGCTGGCCTCGTGGAAACCGAAAGTCCCCACTATGACGCGCGGGTCAGGATCTATTCCTTGAGGACCGGGCCGATGGCTGAGCTCAAGCGCTGGCTGGAGGAAACCGAGACCTTGTGGGCGAAGCAACTGGCCAGCCTCAAGGCGCACCTCGAACGGCCGGGAGCCGGGCCGGAGACGCCGGAGGGCGAACGGTCGTGAGTTCACGGGTGCTCGTCGCCTTGCGTGTGAAGGCCTCAGCCGAGCGCGCGTTCGAGGCGTTCACCAAAGAAATCTCAGCCTGGTGGAAGCCGAACGGCCTCTTCGCCTTCACGCCGCGTGATCCAGGCCTGCTCTCCTTCGAGCCTGGCCCGGATGGCCGTCTCATAGAGACACTGAAGTCGGGAAAGGTGTTCGAGATCGGGAAGATCACCCGCTGGTCCCCGCCCCACCGCCTCGCCTTCTCCTGGCGGCAGGCGAGCTTTTCGCCTGACCAGACGACCCAAGTCGATATCCGGTTCGACGAGGTCGGCGAGGAGACCCGCATCACTGTCGAACACACCGGCTGGGAGGCGATCCCGCAATCCCATGCCGCTCGCCACGGCTTCCCGCTCGATCTCTTCCTGACCCGACACGGCGAATGGTGGCGGGCGCTGCTCGAGAGTCTCTCGAATCGGCTCGACCTCAGAGAATCTAGGCCGGGCCGGTGAGCGAACCTCTGGCGGTCGTCACTCCGGGCGCGGGCAGAGGAAGTCCCGGCGCCCCCGGCGCCCATCGCCGTCGCGCCGCCTTCGGCTTCATTTTCGCTACCGCCCTGATGAACGCCGTCTCTTTCGGGATCATGATCCCGATCCTTCCCAATCTCATCAAACAGTTCACCGGCGGCGACACCGCCGCGGCCAGCGAATGGAACACGCTCTTCACCGCTTGCTGGGGGGTGATGCAGGTCTTCTGCGGGCCGGTACTGGGAACGTTGAGCGACCGCTTTGGACGGCGCTCGGTGCTTCTCATCTCGCTCTTCGGGCTGTTCGTCGATTTCCTCTTCATGGCCTTCGCGCCGTCTCTCTGGTGGCTTTTCGCGAGCCGGCTCTTCAACGGCATGACGGCGTCGACCTTCGCCACGTCCAACGCCTACATCGCCGACATCACTCCGCCCGAGAAGCGGGCCAAGAGCTTCGGGCTGCTGGCTTCGGCGTTCAGCTTCGGGTTCCTCATCGGACCGGTGATCGGCGGGATCTTCGGAAACACCGATCTTCGCCTGCCGTTCAAGATCGCCGCCGCCCTCACGCTGGTGAACTGGCTCTACGGCCTCCTCGTGCTTCCCGAGTCCCTGCCTGCCGAGCGACGCCCGCGGCGGATGGTCTGGCGTCGCGCGAACCCTTTGGGGGCGGCGCGGTTTCTGCGCGAGAGGCGCGACCTTCTGGGTCTGGCCGGCGTCAACTTCCTTTTCCAGTTCGCCCAGAACGTGCTGCCGACGATCTTTGTGCTCTACACCGGCTATCGATACGGCTGGACGCCCAAGACGCTCGGTTTCGTGTTCCTGGCCACGGGCGCGGCCGGGATCGTCGTCCAGATGTTCCTGGTGGGCCCGGTGGTGAAACGGATCGGCGAGCGCGGCGCGGTGCTGGCCGGAGCGGCGGCGGGGGTGGCCGGTTTTGTCATCTACGCGTTGGCGCCCACTGGAGCGATCTATCTCCTCGGCATTCCCATCTTCGCCTTCCAAGGTCTCATGCAGCCTGGGCTGATGGGTCTGATGACCCGGCGCGTGGGTCCGCAGCATCAGGGCGAACTCCAGGGCGCAAACCAGAGCCTTCAGGGGATCTCGACCGTCATCGGTCCGATTCTTTTCGGCCTCACCTTCGCCTGGGCGGTCCGCTACGACGCCCATCTCCACCAACCGGGCTTCCCGATCTTCATCGCCGCCGGCCTGCTGTTCTTTGGCTTCATCCTCGCGCTGAAAGTGGCGAAAACGGCAGTGACCGAAAAACAAGCGGAACTGGCCTGATCCTTGCAGCATTGATCTGGCAAGGAGGAGCACCCGCCATGACCGTCCATCAGCTTGTCGAATCGAGACGCCCTGAAGCCGTTACCGCCCGTATGGAGCGCCTGCGCGTCGAAGCCCAAGCCATCGCCAAAGACCATCTCGTTGATTTCGAAGGACTCATCGGCGAGGCCCGCCGCATGGCCGAGGAGATCAGCGCCGGAGGCGAAGCCTATGGCGTGGGCGCCCGCGAAATCGCCCGCCGCCTCGCCGGCCAACTCCAGAGCGCCGCGCTCACGCTGGAGACCCTGAGGACCCGCAAAGGCGCGTGAGCCAATCCGGCCTCAGACGTCGAGGTCCTCGGTCGCGAAGCGGGCGTTTTCCTGGATGAAGCGGAAGCGCTGTTCCGGGCGCTTCCCCATCAGGTTCTCGACGAGGTCGGCGACGTCGGCCTCGCCGGGGGGCGACCGGACCCGGGCCAGCGATCGGCTCGCCGGATCCATGGTCGTCTCCCGCAGCTGGGCCGGCATCATTTCGCCCAGGCCCTTGAAACGGCCGATCTCCACCTTCTTGCCCTTGAACTCCGAAGCGAGCAGGGCGTCGCGATGGGATTCGTCTCGGGCGTAGGCGGTGCGCCCGCCTGCGGAGAGACGGAAGAGGGGAGGAAGAGCGAGAAACAGTCGACCGGCGTGGATGAGTTCGGGCGTCTTGCGGAAGAAAAAAGTGATGAGGAGTGAGGCGATGTGGGCGCCGTCCACATCGGCGTCGGTCATGATGATGATCCGCTCGTAGCGCAGATCCTCGATCTTGAAGCGCGGGCCGGCTTCGACCCCCAAGGCGAGGACAAGGTCGGAAAGCTCGCGATTGGCGGCGAGCTGGTCGGCGCTCGCCGATGCCACGTTGAGGATTTTGCCGCGCAGCGGAAGGATCGCCTGGGTGCGGCGGTTGCGGGCCTGCTTGGCCGAACCCCCCGCGCTGTCCCCCTCGACGATGAAGAGCTCGGTCCCCTCGGCGGCGGCGATGGAGCAATCGGCGAGCTTGCCGGGCAGCCGTAGCTTGCGGGTCGCCGACGCCCTGGCGACCTCGCGCTCACGCCGGCGCTTTTGCCGCTCCTCGGCCCGCTCGATCACGAAGGTGAGCAGGGCGGCGGCGGCCCTGGGCCTTTCGGTGAGCCAGTGATCGAAAGGATCGCGAATCGTGCTTTCCACCAGCCGCTGGGCTGAGGCGGAAGAGAGGCGCTCCTTGGTCTGGCCCTGGAACTCCGGATCGGAGATGAAGACGCTGATAAGGGCCCCGGCCTGGGCGAGGACATCCTCGGCGGTGATCGCCGCTCCCCGCTTTTCGCCCGTCCGATCGGCCCAGGACTTGAGGCCACGGGTGAGCACGGCGCGCAGTCCCGCCTCGTGGGTTCCACCCTCGAGCGTGGGGACGGTGTTGCAGTAGGAGCGCAGGAAACCGTCCGCCTCGCCGAAACCGGCTCCCGTCCAGGCGATGGCCCATTCCACCGCCCCGGCCTCACCCTGGCGCTCGATGCGGCCGCAGAAGGGCTCAGAGGTAATTGTTTCGACTCCGGAGACGCTCTCGGCCAGGAAATCGGCGAGGCCGCCTGGAAAGACGAAGACCGCCTCGGGGGGAGTGTCGCCTTCAAGACGCCCAGGGGCGCAGCGCCAGCGGATCTCCACGCCTCGGAAGAGATAGGCCTTGGATCTCGCCATGCGGAAGAGCCGCGACGCACGAAAGGCGGCCGTTTCGCCGAAGATCTGCGAGTCAGGCCGGAAGGCGATCTCCGTGCCATGCCGGCGGCTGGTCCCGAAACGCGAGAGAGGGGATGCCGGCGCGCCGCGCGCGAAGCTCTGGCGCCATTCGAAGCCATCGCGCCACACTGTCGCGTCCAGGCGCTCTGAAAGCGCGTTCACGACCGAGAGCCCGACGCCGTGGAGTCCGCCCGAAGTCTTATAGACCCGGTTGGAGAACTTCCCTCCCGAATGGAGGACGGTCATGATGACCTCGAGGGCCGATTTTCCGGGAAACTTGGGGTGCGGGTCGACCGGAATTCCCCAGCCGTCATCGCGCACGCTCAGCGTCCCGTCGGCGGCCAAGGCGACCTCGATGGTCTTTGCCCGGCCGGCGACGGCCTCGTCCATGGAGTTATCGAGCACCTCGGCGAAGAGGTGGTGCAACGCCCGCTCGTCGACGCCCCCGATGTACATGCCGGGACGGCGGCGGACAGGCTCCAGGCCCTCGAGAACCTCGATGTCCCTGGCGGAATACTCCGAAGATTCGAAGAGACTCGCCTGGGCGGACTTGGCCATGGGCGCTCTCTAAGCGGCGAATCGAGGGAAGGCTACTCGGCGGCGACGAAGTCGCGCATCTGCCTCGCCGTCCTCAGCACGTGCCGGCGCTTGATACGCGCGAAGAGGAACCGGTGCGTAGCGGCCAAGACCGTTTTGGCCAGCTGCGGACGGGCAGAAGCGAGGCGCTGGGCGGCGGCGAGCGTCTTGGCGAAATGGGCGGGGACGATGAAGCCTACCTCGCCATGATCGAAGAGGCGCGAGCGGACGGCGGAGCCGAATTGGAGCGAGACGGCGGCGAGATGGTCGCTCGCATCGAGGTCCGGATCGACGAAGCCCGAGTTGCGCCCGATGAAACAGGCGAGTTGGAGGAGAACGGCGGGCCAGACGCTGGGAGACATGCGTGCGGCCTTCAACCCCGCATCGGCGAAGGTGAGGGCATGGGTGAAGTCGAGCCAACCGACGTTGTCGGCGATGGCCCCGTCAGTCCGCGTGAAAAGCCGTTCATCGGCATGGAGGAGCTGCCAGGCGGCCTCGCTGACCAGAACTTCGAAGATCTTCTCGCTCGCATGGCGGGACGACCAGGCCCCGACGATCGCCATGGCCGACTTCGCCGAACGGCGGCGAAGGCCGCTCTGAACAAGTCTAGGCGCCGGGCCGGCGGCCTCGCTCCAGCCCGCGAGCCGCTTGGCATAGTCACGGAACTCGGGAAGGAGATCCTCGCGCCGAGCGATGACCACGCTGCGGGCGAGCATCGGAAGCAGGATCGTCGCGCTTGCCGGTCCCAGGCGCTCGATCAGCTCGAGGGATTGGAGCGTGTAGATCAGCGAATGGCCGAAGTCGGCGTAGTGTAAGAGGGCCGCGCGGACGAGCGCGGGGGCGAGTTCGCCCGCCGCCTCCCCGTTGGCCAAGGCCCCGTTGAGGAGGGAGATCGCCTCAAGTTCGTTTTCGGCTTCGACTGCGGCGAGGAAGTCCTTTTCGCTCCAGGGGAGCGTGGAGGAGGGAAGGGGAAAGGCGGCGCCGCGACCTCTGACATCCTCGGCGATATTGCCCAGGACCTCGCCCATGGCCGCAAGGCGCTCGTCGGGCTCGCTCTCCTTGCCCTCCGCGAAGCTCATCCAATCCGGCGCGGCGGCGATGGCGTGGGTCGTCCCGAACTCGAGCCTGGGAGCCGCCCAGGCGAGAACCACCAGAAGCGTCTGACCGAATGGCGCCACCTTCTCCAGTCGGGCGGCCTCGCGAACGATCCGCTCCTGATCTTCCTCCTCCATCGCCGCGAGGAGGCCGGCGAGCGCCGCCTCACGCCGGGCGTAGGGGTCCTCGGGGGCGAGATCGACCAAGACCCTGTCGTCGTCGACCCGGACCGGGAACCGGCGGACGCGGTCGCCGCCGACGAGCGTGGCGCCACAGGAAAGATCGAATTTCCAATTGTGCCAGTTGCAGGTGAGGATCGAGCCCTCGCTGAGAGTCCCTTCGCTCAGTGGATACCCCTGATGGGGGCAGCGCTCGACGCAGGCGAAGACGCCCTTCTCCCCGCCAACGAGCAGGATCCGCCGTCCGCCCGCTCGCACCACCGCCTTGCCCTTCGCTTTGAGTTCCCGCAGCGAAATCACGTCCTTCCACTCAGCCATGGCCGTCGCTCCGGAAAGACTTGGGGGAAATTCGATAGGCGCAGCGGCGCGCGCCCAGAAGGATGTGGTCGATCCGCTCGATCTCGGCCTCCGAGCCCAAGACCTCGGCGAAGACCTGGAGTTCGGCCCGGCAGAAGCCCTGGCACGCCCGGGCGGCTGCGCAGATCGGGCAATGGTTCTCGAAGAGGAGGAAGTTCCCGCCCGCCTCGGCGCGCCACTCGGCCATGTAGCCTTCGGCGGCGCGGAGTTGCGTCAGGCGTGCGACCTTCTCGCCAAGCCCCCCCGCATCCGCCAGCGCCTCTCGATACGCGCGCCTCGCCGTCTCCTCGCAAAAGCCGACCACCTCTGCGAGCGCCGCCTCACCCAGACGCGTACGGACAGCCTCGATCATGCGAACCGTGAGCTCGCCATGGCTGTCGGGGAAGGCGGCCTCGGCGCGCTCGGTGAGCGCCCAAATCGAGGCGGGGCGACCAACACGCCCACGCGCCGCCTCGGCCCGAACAAGACCCTCGCGCGCGAGCCGGCCAAGCTGCTGGCGGGCCGCCTCGCCGGTGATGGAGAGCGACCTCGCGAGTTCGCTCGCGGCAGCCGGCCCGATCCGCTTCAAGAGGCGGAGGATGCGCTCGCCCCCAATCGAAGCGTCGTCGTCATTATCAAAGGCCATACTTTCATAATTATCTCACCCATCTCCGCTGGCAAGCGCCTTATCGACGATTGGAGGCGTGAAGGAGGAATCGCCGCCGGCCGACGCCGGAGAACCTAGGCGGCCTCGTCCAGGATCAGGAACTGGCGTTCGGGGTCGTCCTGGCGGACGCGCTCGCCCTCTCGGATCGTCTCGGCCCCGTCCGGGGCGTACTGCAGGATATAGGCCTTGCGGACCGTGCCGACGCGATGGTTGGGGCCGGTGCGATGCGGCGTCAGGGAAGAGAAGGCGATGATGTCGCCGGCGCTGGCGGGGACCGCCGCCGCTTCGGCCGGGGTTTCCAGGCATTGAAGCCCGAAATCCGTCGTCCAGTGGGCGAGCGTGCCGCTCAGGTGCAGGCCCGGAGCGACCCAGGGGCAGCCATTCTCCTCGTCAACATCGACGAGCGGAATCCACAAGGTCAGGTACTGCTGTGGTTCGATGAAGGTGTAGCCGTTGTCCTGATGCCAGGGGAATTCCTGCTGCCGGCCGGTCTTCTTATAGACCGCCTGGTCCCAGTAAAGGCGCACCCGAGCTCCGATGAGGTCATGGCAGATCGCCTGGACCTTCCGATCGGCGGCGAAGCTTCGCAGGACCGGAGAGCGCATCACCAGATGGGTGGTGAAGGTGATAACGTCGGCCTCGTTGATGAACGACTTGCCGCCGGCGAGGACCTTGAGCCGGGTTTCCCGCCGCGCCTCGATGGGATCGATGGCGGCGATCACCGCCTCGAGTTCCTGCCCCGAGAACACTCCCTCCAGGCGAACGAAGCCGCGCTGGTCGAACTGGGCGACCTCCTGGGGGGTGAGGCGGCGAAGGCCCGCCCTCGGCCGCTTTTCCCATCGGAAGTCGCGATTGAGTGGGTGTGGGCGCGGATCGTTCAAGGGCGGCTCGGGCGGCCGGATGGAGCGGAGTGAGCGGCTTTATCCGGTTCGCAGCCCTTGGCAAGCCGCTCCACGCGTGACGATACTCGAAATGAAAGGAAGGCGACCAATGGCCGACGGCGCTCCGAACATCCAGCAGGAAGCGAGGGCCGAGGCCTATGCCGCCGATCTTGCGACGCTCGACATGAGCCTCGCCGAGCGATTCCGGGAGGAGCGCCACTGGCCATTCTTCGAGCGGTTGCGCAACGAGGCGCCGGTCCATCGCTGCCCCGAAAGCGAGTTCGGCCCCTATTGGTCGATCACCCGCTACGCCGACATCATGACCGTCGACACCAACCATGGCGTCTTTTCCTCGGAAGGGGGGATCACGATCTTCGACGAGAAGGCTGACTTCCGCCTGCCGATGTTCATCGCCATGGATCCGCCCAGGCACGACGAGCAGCGCAAGGCGGTGAGCCCGATCGTCTCACCGCATAATCTCATGAGCCTCGAGCCGGTGATCCGCCAGCGCGCACAGGCGATCTTCGACGGGCTGCCCATCGGCGAGCCCTTCGACTGGGTCGATCGGGTCTCGATCGAGCTCACCACGCAGATGCTCGCCACGCTTTTCGACTTTCCCTGGGAGGACCGACGTAAGCTGACCAGATGGTCCGATGTCGCCACCGCCACGCCGGAGACCGGGATCATCGAGTCCGATGAAGCGGGGCAGGCTGAGCTCCTGGAGTGCGCGGCCTATTTCACCCGCCTGTGGAACGAGCGGGTGAACGCCGAGCCGAGGAACGATCTCATCTCGATGATGGCTCACGCCGAGGCGACCCGCCACATGGGCCCCGAAGAATTCCTCGGCAACCTCATCCTCCTCATCGTCGGGGGCAATGACACGACCAGGAACTCAATCAGCGGGGGTCTCTACGCTCTGAACAAGTTCCCTCGCGAATACGGAAAGTTACGCGTAAAGCCTGATCTCCTTCCGTCGATGATTCCGGAGATCATCCGCTGGCAAACGCCGCTCGCCCACATGCGCCGCATCGCCAAGGAGGACTTCGTCCTTGAGGGCCAGACGATCCGGGCCGGAGACAAGGTGGTGATGTGGTACGTCTCGGGGAACAGGGATGAGCGGGCGATCGAAAGTCCAGACGACTTCATCATCGATCGGCCCAGGCCCAGGCAGCATCTCGCCTTCGGCTTCGGAATCCATCGCTGCGTGGGCAATCGTCTGGCAGAGATGCAGTTGCGCATCGTCTGGGAGGAGATCCTCAAGCGGTGGGACCGGATAGAGCTCGTGGACGAACCTGAACGGACGCTCTCCAGCTTCATCAAGGGCTATGTCCACCTGCCGGTCTTGATCCCCAGGGACGCCAGGCCGGTGGTTTCCGCCTGATCGCGAGGGAGGCGCAAGGATGGATCTGGGGCTGAAGGCGAAGAAAGCGGTCGTCCTCGGCGGCACTCGCGGCATCGGGCGCGCCATCGCCGATACGCTGGCGTCCGAAGGCGCCGATGTGGCCATCTGCGCCCGAAATGCGGCCCAGGTGGCCGAAGCGGTCGCGGCCCTGAAAGCGGCGGGATCGAAAGCCTGCGGCCAAGCCGTCGATGTTACCGATGGACCTGCCTTGGAGCGCTTCATCGGCGAGTCCGCCAAGGACATGGGCGGCCTCGACATTCTGGTCTCCAACGCCGGAGCCATGGCCATGGGCGGCGATCCGGCCGGCTGGGAGGCCAATTTCCGTCTGGATGTGCTGGGCGCGGTCCGCGCGTTCGAGGCCGCCAGGCCGCTTCTTCTCAAGGCCGCCGAGGCGAAGGGCGACGCCGCCTTCGTGATCATCTCTTCGGTTTCCGCCGCCGAGACCGATTCCGGCTCCTCCTACGGCCCAATCAAGGCGGCCCTCATCCACTGGGCCAAGGGGCTCGCCCGCCAGCATGGACCCAAGCGCCTTCGCACCAACGTCGTCTCCCCCGGAGCGATCTGGTTCGAAGGCGGGGTATGGGACGAGGTGAAGAAGGGTCGACCGGAGCAGTACCAGTCGACGCTGGCGCGCATTCCACTCGGCCGGTTCGGCGCTCCCGAGGACATCGCCCGCGCGGCCGTATTCCTCGCCAGTCCGGCCGCATCCTATGCTTCAGGCGTCAACCTGATCGTCGATGGCGCAGTCAGCCGACGCGTGAACTTCTGACTTGGATCGGAGATCAAGCCCATGACACTACGCGATATCTACGCCATCCAGCCTGAGGGCTCGACGTGGACCGTTCCACAGGATTTCGAGGTGGCCTTCAACTGGGATTACGACGACGGCCGCGCCGCCATGATCGGTCTCTACCGAAAAGGCGTTGAGATGCAGTGGAACGCCGAGACTCGCATCGATTGGTCTCAGGATCTCGACGAGGACAATCCCGAGCAGCTTCCCGAGGAGATGCTGCCGATCAGCGGGATGGCGGAATACGAGGCCATGAGCCGCTCCGAGAAGGCAAGGGTGCGCCGTCACTTCCAAGCCTGGCAGATCAGCCAATTCATGCAGGGCGAGCAGGGAGCGCTCATCTGCGCCGCCAAGATCGTCACCCAAGTGCCTGATGCGGATTCGAAATTTTACGCTTCGACCCAGGTGATCGACGAGGCGCGCCACGTGGAGAGCTACAAGCGGCTGCTCGCCAAATTCGGGATCGCCTATCCGATGACCGCGCCGCTCCAGGAGCTCATCGACCAGGTCCTGCGCGACTCGCGCTGGGACATGACCTATCTAGGCATGCAGGTGGTGATCGAGGGGCTCGCCCTCGCCGCCTTCCAGCAGATCCGCGACAACGCCCAGAACCCGCTGGCTGCGGCGGTCAACGCCTATGTCATGCAGGATGAGAGCCGCCACGTCGCCTTCGGCCGCCTTGCTCTTCGCGACTACTATCCCACCCTCACCCAAAAGGAGCGCGACGAGCGGGAAAGCTTCCTGCTCGAGGCCTGCTATCTGATGCGCGACCGCTTCGATTCCGTCGAGGTCTGGAAGACGCTCGGTCTCAACCCGGAGCGTTGCGCCGAGCACATGTACGATTCAGGGCTGATGCAGCAATTCCGATCGGCCCTCTTTGCGCGCATCGTGCCGATTGTGAAGGACATCGGTCTTTGGGGCCCGATCATCCGCAAGGGATATGAGGACATGGGCATCATCGGCTACGCGGCCACCGATGTTCAGGCCCTACAAGAAGGCGATGAGGCGATCGCGCGGGATTTCGACGCGCGACACGCCTATGTCGAGAGCGTCGTCGAGCGGGCCCGGGCCACCGCCTGAAGATCAATCGGCGCCGATGCGGGGCTCAGCCTCAGTTCTTGGAGGCCTTCCACTCGTAGCGCAGGTCCGGCGTCTTCTCTTCGTTTCTCTCGCCGTCGTTGAATTCGACGGCCCCGAAGCCGTGCCTTTCGTAAAAGGCGCGGGCGCGGGCGTTGGCCTGAAACGTGAAGAGGGTGAGCCGGTCGGGCGATGCCGTCCTGGCCTTGGCGAGCAGCGCTGTCCCTAAGCCCCGGCGTTGGAAGAGGGGAAGGACGTGGAGTTGCTCGATCGTGTCGCCATGAAGGGCGAGGAAGCCGATGATGCACCCCTCCGCACGCGCCACCCACACCTGGCATAGCGGGATGAGCTGTTCGGCGATCCAGGCGCGTGTCTCGACGTCGGTATGGCTCGTCGGCAGGAAGCGCGAAGCGAGATAGACATCGGCGATCTCTTCGGCGTCGGCAGGGCTGGCCTCCTCGATCGACCAGCTCAGGAGCGTCGCCCTAGCATTTGTAATACATGTCGAACTCGACCGGGTGCGGGTGGAGCTGGAGGCGCACGATCTCCTCGCGTTTCAGCTCGATGTAGGCATCGATGAAATCATCATCCATGACCCCGCCCTTCTTGAGGAAGGTCCGGTCCTTGTCGAGGTTGTCGAGCGCCTCGTTCAATGAGCCGCAGACTTCGGGGACCTTCTTCTGCTCGCGCGGCGGCAGATCATAGAGGTTCTTGTCGAGCGGCCCTCCCGGATCGATGCGGTTCTCAATGCCGTCGAGACCGGCCATCAGGAGGGCGACGAAGGTGAGGTAGGGGTTACCCATGGAGTCGGGAAAGCGCACCTCGATCCTTTTGCCCTTGGGGCTCTCGACATGGGGGATGCGCACCGAGGCCGAGCGGTTGCGGGCCGAATAGGCGAGCTTCACCGGAGCCTCGAACCCGGGGACGAGGCGCTTGTAGGAATTGGTCGTGGAGTTCGCAAAGGCGTTGATCGCCCGGGCGTGCTTGATGACCCCGCCGATGTAGTGGAGGCAGGTCTGAGAGAGCCCCGCGTATCTGTCACCGGCGAAAAGCGGCTTTCCCTTGCTCCAGATTGACTGGTGAACGTGCATTCCCGAGCCGTTGTCGCCGAACATCGGCTTGGCCATGAAGGTCGCCGTCTTGCCGTAGGCCGCGGCCACATTGTGGATGACGTATTTGTAGAGCTGCATCCGGTCGGCCATGGTGACCAGGTCCGCGAACTTGAGGCCAAGCTCGTGCTGGGCCGGAGCGACCTCGTGGTGGTGCTTCTCGGGCTGCATGCCCAACTCGCCCATCACCTGAAGCATCTCGCCGCGGAGATCCTGGGCCGAGTCGATCGGCGGAACGGGGAAATAGCCTCCCTTGGGGCCGGGTCGGTGACCCATGTTGCCCTCTGGATAGGCCCTTCCGGTGTTCGCGGGCAGCTCGGTCGAATCGAAGGCGTAGCCGGTGTCGTGGGCGGAGGTCGACCATCTCACGTCGTCGAAAATGAAGAACTCGGCCTCAGGGCCGAAAAAGACGGCATCGCCGATCCCCGACGCTTCCACGTGGATCAGCGCCTTGCGCGCAATGGAGCGCGGATCGCGGTTGTATGGCTCATTGGTATCGGGATTGAGGACATCGCAGAAGAGCCCCAGCGTGGTGAGCTGGAAGAACGGATCGATGCTCGCCGTCGAGAGATCGGGTCGCAGCTTCATGTCCGACTCGTTGATCGCCTTCCACCCGGCGATCGAGGAGCCGTCGAACATGGTCCCGTCGTTCAAGAAGTCGTCGTCGACCATGGAAAGGTCGAAGCTGACGTGTTGCATCTTCCCACGCATGTCGGTGAAGCGAGTGTCGACGTAGCGAACCTCCTTCTCCTTGATGAGGTCGAGAATGTCCTTTGATGTCGGCATGATGTTTCCGCTGCGAAAATAATGCTTTCTGGCGTGAAATTCAGATCGCCTCGGCGCCGCGTTCGCCGGTGCGGATGCGAATGACTTCGGCGATGTCGGAGACGAAGATCTTGCCGTCTCCGATGCGTCCGGTCTGGGCTGACCGGCAGATCGCCTCGAGCACCGAAGCGAGCTGATCGTCGGTCACCACGACCTCAATCTTGATCTTGGGGAGGAAGTCGACGACGTATTCCGCACCCCGATAGAGTTCGGTGTGGCCCTTTTGGCGACCATAGCCCTTGGCCTCGAGCACGGTCATGCCCTGGACGCCGAGTTCCTGGACAGCCTCCTTCACCTCATCGAGCTTGAACGGCTTGATTACCGCTTCGATCTTTTTCATGCGCCCCGCCGCCTCGCGCCCACCGCTGATGCTTCTTTCCCAGTGAGCACTGCCTCCCTCGAAACGCAAGAGCGGGCGTCCGGTCGGCCCTTTAGCCCTCTTCGTTCCCTCGGTTCCGCTCGATTTGGAGGCGCCCGGCGCCGGTCGAAAAGGCAGCGGGCTCAGACGATCCTTACGCCGAACTCGGCGCGAAGATCGGCGAGACTGCGGCCGAACGTCTCCGGCGGGGGCGCCATTCCCGGCGTTTCTTCATGCGCAGCGCTTCGAAAAGCGCGACAACGATCCGAGGCAGCGCCCCGATCGTCATCGAAACCATGGCCCTCGTCTCGACCAACGTCTCGTCGAGGGGATCGTTGGGAGTCCGAAAATGACATGACAGACGTCATGGCCCGCGAAGAGGGAGCGGCTCGCCTCCGGGAGATCCTCGGGCCGGGTGACCACGCCGGCGTTGACCCGGTAGTACTCCGCTAGGCCCTCGGCGAGGGTCTGAGAACTCTCCTCGGAGACATAGTGCGGCGCGGTTTGACGTCCGCCCTTCTGCGGCATTAGGCGAAAGGAACGCGAAGCGATGGGCGAGGGCAGAGAATGAAGGATACCACGCCGGTCCTCATCGGTCAGGGCGAGTTCACGTTCCGCGGCGAGGCGGCTCTCGCCCCATCTCCGCTACGCCTGATCGAAGAAGCTTCCCGGCGAGCCGCCGCCGACGCCGGCCTCTCCGCGGTTTCCGGCTTCGATGGCATAGGCGTGGTGGGATTCACCGCCGACGCGCCAGGCGCACTTTCGCGTCTCTCCTTTCCACGCCTTTCGAATCCGCCCGTTGCGCTCGCCGCCGCCCTTGGCGCCCATCCGCGCTGGAGCGTCTACACCAACATGGGCGGCAACAGCCCTCAGCAGCTCGTCAACATCGCCTGCGAACGCATCGCCGCAGGGGAGAACGACCTCATCCTTCTGACGGGCGCCGAGTTCTTAGGCTCGCTCATGCGGCGGCTTCGCGCGGGCGACGCCTTCGCGGATTACGAGACGGGACCATCCGGGACGTCGGCACCGGAGCGGGTGGGCGATCCCCGACCCGGGGTGAGCGAACATGAGGCGGCCCATGGCCTCTCCCTTCCGGTCAACACCTACCCCTTGTTTGAGAATGCCCTGCGCGCCCGGGACCGCCGGGGCCTCACCGAGCACCAGAGACGTTTGGGAAAGCTCTTTGCTCCCTTCACGAGGATCGCCGTGGCCAATCCCTTCGCGTGGTTCCCGATCGTGCGCAGCGCCGAGGAACTCATCGAAGTCGGGCCGGAGAACAGAATGATCGGCTTCCCCTATCCGAAATACCTCAACGCGATCATGCAGGTCGATCAGTCGGCGGCCCTCGTCCTGGCCAGCCTGGAGAAGGCCCGAGAGCTCTTGATCGCCGAGGATCGCTGCGTCTTCCTCCATGGGTGCGCCGACGCCGCCGACCTCTGGTCGCCGCTCGATCGGCAGAACTATCACTCCAGCCCGGCCATGCGGGCGACGGGCGAGCACGCGCTTGGGATGGCTGGGATCGAAGCGTCCGATCTCGCCTTCATCGATCTCTATTCGTGCTTTCCTTCAGCGGTGCAGATCGGCGCCGAGGAGTTCGGCCTCGCCCTCGATGATCCGCGCGGTCTCACCGTGACCGGCGGGCTCCCATATTTCGGAGGGCCGGGAAACAACTACGCCATGCATTCGATCGCCACGACGATGCGTCGCCTTCGCGAGCGGCCAGGGAGCTTCGGCGTCTGCACAGCCAACGGCTGGTATCTCACCAAACAGTCGGTCGGCGTCTATTCCACAGCAAAGCCCAAGACGCGCTTCTCGCGCCAGGATCCCTCCGTGATCCAGCGGCGCATCGACGCCCTGGCTCATCCAGACGTCATTGAACAGCCGCAAGGGCCGGCGAAAATCGAGACCTTCACCGTCGTCCACGCCCGTGAGGGGTATCGGATGGGAATCGTCATCGGCCGTGACGCTGAAGATCGGCGGTTCGTCGCCAACACGCCGGCCGATCCGAAGCTTCTTGCCCAGATGGAAGAGAGCGAACAGGTCGGACGGCGAGGCGAGGTGCGGCTCGGCGAGGACGGCGTTCATAATCACTTCATGCCCGCCTGATGGATCCGATCTGGCTCATCCGCCACGGCCGGCCCTCGACCCAGTGGGGGGGGGCCGACTCCGACCCGGGACTCGCTGCGGAAGGCCTCCGCCAGGCCGAAGAAGTCGCTGCGGCCTTCCTCGCCCTTCCTAAGTCCGAAAGACCGGTCCTGATCGTGAGCTCGCCGCTGGCTCGCTGCCGCCAAACCGCTCAGCCACTCGCCGATGCGCTCTGCCTCCCAGTCGAGATCGAGCCCAAGGTCGGCGAGATCGCGGCTTCTTCTCATCTCGCGCCGGACGACCGCGGCGCCTGGCTGCGCGCGGCGCTCGCCGGCCGCTGGGCCGATATCGCGGGCGACATCGACTACGAGGAATGGCGCAGAGGCGTCCACGCCGCAGTCGCGACGCGGCCGCATGCGGCGATTTTCAGCCACTTCGTGGCGATCAACGCCGTCCTCTCCGTGATCGAGAGCAGTGAGATGGTGACGCGATTTCGCCCCGACCACGCCTCGGTGACCCGTCTGGGGCTCCGTGCGGGAGAGATCAGCATCCTTGAACGCGGTCGCGAAGCCGCGATCGGTGTGGCGTGAGCGGCCAAGGACTCGAGATCCTCACCCTAGCCGAGATGGCGCGATGCGAGGCCGCGGCTGTCGCTTCCGGCGTCTCGATTGAGGCATTGATGGAACGGGCTGGCGAGGCGGCCGCCAGGGCGGCTCTCGAGCGCTTCGAGCCGGCGCGGGTCACGGTGCTCTGCGGGCCTGGCAATAATGGCGGCGACGGCTATGTCGCCGCCCGTCTCATCGCCCAGGCTGGAATCGACGTCGCCATCGAAGCCCTTGCTCCCCCTGCCTCTCAAGCCGCGCGGGCCGCGGCCGACAAATGGAAGGGCGCAATCTCATCGCTTGGAGCGCGATCGCTCCAATGCGACCTCGTCATCGACGCTCTCTTCGGGAGCGGCCTCAATCGGCCGCTCGCCGGCGCGGCCGCCGAACTCGCTGCGAAGATCGCTTCGGCGGGGATCGCAGTGCTCGCGGTTGATGCGCCGAGCGGGCTATCCGGCGATCTTGGCCGTCCGCTGGGCGAAGCCTGTTTCCGCGCCGATCTGACCGTGAGCTTCCATCGCCGCAAGCTCGCCCATGTACTCGAGCCGGCGCGGAGTTTCTGCGGCGAAGTGTGCATCGCCGATATCGGGCTGGGATCAACAACCTCTCGTCTCTTCGAAAATCGGCCCAGCCTCTGGATGAGCCAGTTCCCCTGGCCCGCCCGAGACGCCCACAAACACGACCGCGGGCGTCTCTTCGTGGTGAGCGGTGGACCTTGGACGACCGGAGCGGCGCGGCTCGCGGCTCGCGCTGGGCTGCGAAGCGGGGCGGGCCTGGTTACGGTTTTGTCGCCGCCCGAGGCGCTGGCGGTGAACGCCGCCCACCTCGAAGCGGTGATGCTGAAATGCTTCTCCTCCTCAGAGGAGCTTGGACGGGCTGCGGCCGGAGTGGACGCGGCGGTGATCGGGCCGGCCGCCGGAGTGGGCGAGGAGACGCGAGACAATCTTCTGGCGCTCGCCGCGGGCGGGGCGAAGCTCGTGGTCGACGCCGACGCTTTGACCTCGTTCGCGGACGAGCCTGCAAGGCTCTTCGCCGCTCTCGACTGCGAGGATGTCCTCACACCTCATCCCGGCGAGTTCGAGCGGGTCTTTCCCGGACTTCTGAGGGGCGCGTCCGAGCGGGTGAGCGCGGCCAGAGAGGCGGCGGCGATGAGCGGGGCAGTCGTGTTGCTCAAGGGGCCAGACACGGTGATCGCCGCGCCTGACGGCCGCGCCGCGGTCAGTCTCAACGGCACGCCTTGGTTGGCGACGGCCGGATCGGGCGATGTCCTGGGCGGCCTCATCGGCGGCCTTTTGGCGCAGGGGATGGCGAGTTTCGAGGCCGCCTGCGCGGCCGCCTTCATCCACGCCGAGGCGGCGCGGCGTTTCGGCCCCGGACTCGTCAGCGAGGACTTGCCGGGCGCGACGGTCAAGGTGATGAAAAGGCTCTGGCGCGAATCGCGCCCCTCGCCACGCCTGAAGCGGATTCCAAATGAAACGCGCTCTTTCAATTCTCGCCGCCGCGGTCCTCGGCCTCGCCCTGACGAACGGGCCCGCCCAGGCAAGGGTGCGGCGCCATCATCATCATCACCCTCGTCATCTTCATCATGAGGCGCAGCTTCGCCGCCTCCGCCACCAGAACCAGGAGGTCTCCGAGGCGCGTTCGCGCCGCGAAAGCGACCGGCCTCACGCCGTGCGCGTGCAGTATCGTCATGCCGCTCTGTGCCAGACCCTCTTCGTCCACCATCATTGGCGGACCCACTGCCGGGGCGAGACCGGCGACTGAGGCCTTTTCAAAGTCCGCCCCAAGGGGCGCAAAATGTGCGGCATAGCCGGCGCCGTCCTTCCTCGCCGCCGAACCCTGGACGAGGCGGCGCTCAAGCGCATGCTCGGGCCGCTCTCGCACCGGGGGCCAGACGACGAAGGGATTTGGCGCGAGGGGGGCGTCCTCTTCGGCCATCGCCGGTTGGCGATCATCGATCTCAGCCCGACCGGCCGCCAACCGATGGTGTCGGCGTGCGGGCGATGGGTCATCACGATCAACGGAGAGATCTACAATTACAAAGAATTGCGGGCTGAAGTGGAGGCGGATTCGCACGTAAGCTGGAGAGGGACGAGCGATATAGAGGTTCTCCTCGAGGCGGTCGCCTGCTTCGGAGTCTCGGCCGCCCTCGAGAAGGCGATCGGAATGTTCGCCATGGCGCTCTGGGACCGCCGTGAGGAGCGACTGACGCTCGCCCGAGATCGCCTGGGCGAGAAGCCGCTCTACTGGGCCGAGCACGCGGGCGGCCTCGTTTTCGCCTCCGAGCTCACCGCTTTGGAAGCCGTTCCGGATCTCGATCTCAGCCTTTCACGCCCCGCCATCAGCGCCTTCCTTCGCCTGGGCTATGTTCCCGCACCTCTTTCCATCCTGGCCGGGGCGGCCAAGCTTGCGCCGGGCTGGCGGCTGGACTGGCGGGCGAATGAAGGCGCAAAGCTGGCGCCCTATTGGAGTCTCGCCCAAGTGATCGAGGCCGGCGCCGAGGCCCCGCTCTCCGACCCCGACGCGGCCGTTGCCGAGCTCGAACGGCTGCTCGGCGAGGTGGTCGCCGAACAAATGGTCGCCGATGTCCCGCTCGGCGTCTTTTTGTCCGGCGGGATCGATTCCTCGACCGTTGCGGCGATGATGAGCAAGGCGGCGCAAGCGCCGATCAAGACCTTCACGATCGGCTTTTCCGAGCCGCGGTTCGACGAGTCCGCCCACGCCGAGGCGGTCGCAGCGCATCTGGGCGCTGAACACCGTACCCACATCTTCACCACCGCCGACGCCCAGGCTTTGGCGCCCGACCTGGCGGCGAAATGGGACGAACCCTTCGCCGATCCTTCTCAGATCCCGACGCTTCTTCTCGCCGCAATGGCGCGAGATGAGGTCAAGGTGTGCCTCACCGGCGACGGTGGCGACGAGATGTTCGCCGGCTACGTCCGGTACTGGGGCGTTCCGAAGCTCTGGCGGGCGGTGAGGCGAGCGCCCTTAAGAGGATGCGCCGCGGCGCTGGCGCGGGCGGCGCCGCTCGCCCTCCTCGAAGCCGGATCAGGTTTTTTCGCCGGCATCGGCGAGGACTACGCCGCACGGGGAAGGATGGCGCCCGCCCTTCGCAGGGCGGCAGGGTGGATTGGCGCGAGGAGCGAAGACGAACTCTACGAGCGGACCATGAGCGCCTGGTTCGATCCGGAAGTCCTGACTGGCGCGCCGCTTCGGGATCCGGCCGTATGGCGAGGCCCGGGTCCTCTTGGAGTTGACCCGCTTTGCGCCATGCAGTGGCGCGATGCGATCGACTACCTTCCTGGCGACATCCTCTGCAAGCTCGACCGCGCCGCCATGAGTGTTTCTTTAGAGACCCGCGCCCCGCTCCTGGACGCTCGCATCGCGGCGTTCGCCTTTCGGCTCCCGGAGGTCATGAAGGTGCGGGGAGGCGTCGGCAAATGGCTCCTTCGCGAGGTCCTCGCCCGACATGTCCCGCGCGCCCTCTTCGAGCGCCCCAAGCTCGGCTTCTCCGTCCCTTTGCATGACTGGCTCACCGGCGATCTTCGTAACTGGGCAGAGGGACTGCTGGCGCCCGTCCGTCGGCAGGGCCTTCTTGACGCCGGACCCATCGAGAAGCTGTGGCGCAGGTACCTGGCCGGAGATTCTTCAGCCGATCATCGCATTTGGACGGTGCTGATGTTCCAGTCCTGGCTCGCCGGGCGGGCGGGCTGAAGAGAAGATGAAGGCGCTCATCACCGGCGCGGCCGGCTTCATCGGCTTTCACCTCGCCCGACGGCTCCTCTCCGAGGGATGGCGGGTGACGGGACTGGACGGACTCACCGACTATTACGACGTCGCCTTGAAGCGTTCTCGCCTCGCTGTTCTCGAGCCATTCAATGAATTCCGCTTCGCTGAAGCCATGCTCGAGGACATGGCCGCACTGGAGCGCGCGGCCGAGGACGCCGGGCCCGACGTGATCGTCCATCTCGCCGCCCAGGCCGGCGTACGCCACAGCCTGGAAGCGCCCAGGCGCTACATCGAATCCAACCTGGTCGGAACTTTCAATGTGCTGGAGATCGCCAAGGCCGTCCGACCGCGTCACTTCCTCCACGCCTCGACGAGCTCGATTTACGGCGCCGACAGCCAAGCCCCCTTTTCCGAACGCTCCGCGAGCGACCATCCTCTCAGCCTCTATGCGGCGACCAAGAAGGCCGGAGAGGCGATGAGCCACGCCTGGGCGCACCTTTGGAGGATCCCGACCACGGCTCTGCGCTTCTTCACCGTCTACGGTCCATGGGGACGCCCGGACATGGCCGCCTTCAAGTTTGTCGAGGCGATCCGCGCCGGTCGCGAGATCGAAGTTCACAATGGAGGTCGCATGGAGCGCGACTTCACCTTCATCGGCGATCTCGTCGAGAGTCTCGTCCGCTTGATCGGGCTTCCCCCCGCGGCCGGGGCAAACGGGGCCGGCGAAATCGACTCGCTCAGCCCGACCGCACCGTGGCGGGTGGTGAATGTCGGAGGCGGCGAGCCGGTGGCGCTCGATCGCTTCATCGCCTGCATCGAGGCCGCGCTGGGAGCGAGCGCCCACTGCCAGTCGGTCCCCATGGGAGCCGGAGAGATGGAGCGCACCGATGCCGATCCGCGGCTTCTCCAGACCCTGATCGGCTACACCCCGGCCACCGGCATTGAGCGGGGCGTGCGTGCTCTTTGCGCCTGGCACCTCGAGCATTACCCGCAAGGGGCGCCGCTCTTCGGATGATGGCGTTCATCGATCTGGCCGCCCAGAGAAAGCGGCTCGGCGGGACCATCGAGGCGGCGATCGGGCGCGTCATCGAGCGCGGCGCCTTCGTCATGGGCCCGGAGGTCGCCGAACTCGAGCGGCGACTCGCCGCTCTCTGCGGCGAGGGCGTAGCTCTGGCCTGCGCGAGCGGCACAGATGCCCTCATCCTGCCCTTGATGGCATGGGAAATCGGGCCGGGGGATGCGGTGTTCCTCCCGAGCTTCACCTTCGCGGCGACGCCCGAGGCGGTGGCGCGCCTTGGAGCAAGCCCAGTATTCGTCGATATCCGTCCTGACTGCCTCACTCTCGATCCTGCCCGTCTCGAGGAGTCGATCGAGGCCATCGAGAGGCAAGGCCATCTCGCGCCCCGGGCGGTGATCGCGGTCGATCTCTTCGGCCAGCCTGCCGACTACCCGGCGATCGCGGCGATCTGCGAGCGGCGCGGCCTCAGGCTCATCGCCGACGCCGCTCAGGGATTTGGAGCGACGCTACATGGCCGTCATGCGATCGCCTGGGCCGACGCGGTCTCGACCAGCTTCTATCCGGCCAAGCCGCTCGGCTGCTACGGCGACGGCGGCGCCGTCCTGACCCGGGAAGCGGCGCTTTGGGAGCGGATGGACTCCCTGCGCATTCATGGCCAGGCGACGGCGAGCGACCTCCAAGGTCGCTCTTTCGCTCATGAGGCCAAGTATCTGAACGCCAGAGTGGGCCTCAACAGCCGGTTGGACACCCTGCAGGCCGCCGTCCTGCTCGCCAAGCTCGATGCGTTCGAGGAGGAGATCGCACTGCGGAACGTCGCCGCCGGACGCTATGGCGCTGGTCTGGAGGGACGGGTGAAGGCCACGCCCAAGGTGATCGAAGGCGGTGTCTCGACCTGGGCCCAATACACCCTCGAGCACGACGCTCGCGACGGCCTCGCCGCGCACCTCAAAAGGGCGGGAATCCCGACCGCCGTCTATTACCCAGTCCCCATGCATCTGCAGGCGCCGTACGACGGCTTCCCTGCGCCGGGCGGTCTTCAGGTGACGGAGGCCAAGGCCAAGAGCGTGCTCTCGCTTCCGATGCATCCGGATCTGACGAGCGAGGACCAGGACCAGGTCGTCTCGGCGATCCTCGCCTTCAACGGTTGAGAGGCCTCAGGCGAGGAATTCCATATCGGGGCAGGCGAAGCGAGCCGCCACGCCGAAGGCCGTGCGCTCGATCGCGGCGCGGTTGTGATAGTTCCCCCAAACCTGGGTTCGCAGCGTGATCCGTCGACGGACCCGATCGAGAAGCTTGGAGTCCGGGCCCGTTGGTCCCTGCCAGAACTCTTCGAGAGGTTTGGGGTCGGTCAGCCCCTCGATGTCGAAAAAGGCTCGCCCGAGCAGCTTCACCGGGGTTCCGAACTCCATGGCCGCCAGGGCGGCAGTGGAATTGACCGCCACGACGCCGCGGGCCTTGTGGGCGAGGGGCGCGAACGGCCCCGCGTCGAAGAAACGCACCCGGCCGGCGAGACCATGGGACCAGGCGAGCGCCTTGCAAGCCTCCGCGTAGTTCTCCAAGCCCGGATCGAGTGGATGATTCTTGATCACGAGCCATGCGTCGGCGGGCGCGTGGGCGGCGAAACTGCGGATCACATGCGCCATGAAGCCGCGGTTGGTCTTGATCGGCGAATGGCTGAGAAGCTGGCTGTCGCCATCCCTCTGCAGACAGGCGAGGAAGAATGGCCTGGGATCGGCCAGGATCTCGGCGGTCTCGCGTTCGCGCCTCTTTCGACTGACAAGCCAGACCGCATAACGGCGGATGTAGCCCCCGGCCTGAGGCCAAATCCTGCCTGCGTACGGGAAGCGGTAGTTGGGAAAGAGCGGCCAGGTGAAGACGACCGTGAGGAAGTGGGCGATCATGTGGATGGTGTGCCAAGGCGTGATCGCGCCCACCGGAGGCGGGCTTTCCCCAAGATCCTCGACTTCGACATCATCATAATCGCCGCCGCGCCTGGGCAGGGCCGAGTTCGCGTTGACTCCATTGCGCTCGACGGTCACCCATTGCGGGCGCCGGTAGCCGTTTTCCAGGACCCATGTCTCGATCCCGGCTCTGCGGGCTGCATCAAGAGCGGCGGCGCAATAGACCATCGAGTCGCCAAAGACGACGAGATCGGTGATCCCACGCTCTTCGATCGTCCTCTCGATGAAGGAAGGCCAGCCCTCGAGCCCGCCGGTGGCGAAGACCGCATCGGAAAGGCCCCAGTCGAGCACGTCGCCGCCGGTGAGGATGGCCCGAAGCGCCTCTGCGCCCATCCCGCGGATGACCCTCGCAAGGCGGCGGTTGAAAGGGCCGACCGGAGCGGTTGCGAAGAGGAATCGGCGATGGGCGAGCGGCAGGCCGCCTGCGACCTCGGCCCGCTCGACATCCACGAAGAGTTCAAGAGAATCCCGCATGGAATCCCGAACGGCCCAGCTTCGCCCACGACGGAACCCGCCCCTTATGGCCCGCGAATCTGACGAACGCCAGCGTGACCGGAGCAAGGAGCGGCGAGGCGCCGCAGTCACCATTGCAAGTCCAATTGCGAACGAATTCTTAGCGACCCTCGTCCCGGCCTGGGGCGTGGCGAGAATTCCCCATCTGGAGGAGTTCCTTCCCGAGTGCGCCCGGCTCGTGCGGGGCCCCTTGCCGATGGCGCGGATCGACAGCGTCGCCGGATGGGGGTTCAAGGCGACCTCGCTTCCCGCGCGCCTCATCGCCGATCGCCTGGGTGTCCCCTATATCGCCCTCGAGGATGGGTTCCTCCGCTCGGTCGGCCTGGGCGGAGCGGGCGCGCCGCCGATGAGCCTCACGGTCGACGATCTCGGCATCCATTACGACGCCTCGCGCCCCTCGAGGCTCGAGAACCTGCTGGCGAGCGGCGAGCTCGATGATCCGGCCCTTCTGGACCGCGGAAGGAATGCGCTTGACGCCGTGATCGCCCACGGCCTTTCCAAGACCAATACCGGCGCAGACATGGAGTGGCCGGCGCGCAAGGAGGGGCGGCGGCGCGTGCTGGTGGTCGATCAGACGGCGGGGGACGTCTCGATCAGAGGTGGGCTCGCCGATCGGCGAAGCTTCGCGCGTCTTCTCGAAGCGGCTCTCGACGAGGAGCGGGGGGCCGAGATCTTCGTGCGCCGCCATCCGGCCCGCGCGGCGGGCCTCAAGCGAGGCTGCCTTCCCGAGACTTTGCCTGCGGGCGTCGGCCTCATCGATGGAAACATCCGCGCCGCCGCCATCCTTGCGGGCGTCGACAAAGTCTACACCGTGAGCAGCCTTCTTGGATTCGAGGCTCTGATTCGGGGACTGGACGTCCGCGCCTTCGGTCTGCCGTTCTGGGCTGGCTGGGGAGCCAGTTCGGACGAACTCTCGAGTCCCAGGCGCTCGCGGCGTCTCTCGGCGCTGCAGATTTTCTGCGCCGCCTGCGTCCTCTATGCACGCTATGTCGATCCACTGACCGCAGAGGCGTGCGGGCTGGAGACGGCGATCGAGCGCCTGGCCCTGTTTCGCCATCGGGCGATGATGAACGCGGGCTTTACCGCTGCCGTGGGCTTTGCGCCTTGGAAGCATGCTCCGGCCCGCACCCTGCTCGGCTCGCCCTTGGGGCGGGTGCGGTTCTTCCGCCAGGTCGAGGCGGCTGTGGCCGCGGCCGAGCAGGAAAAGGGGAGGGTGGTGTTTTGGGCCGGCCGCGAGACCGACGCCATCGCCGCCAGGCTCGCTCGATCCAAGGCGCCGGTGGTGCGCATGGAGGACGGCTTCATCCGCTCGCGAGGCCTAGGCTCGGACTTCCATCCCGCTTCATCGGCGGTGCTCGACGATATCGGGATCTATTACGACGCGACGGCTCCGTCGCGCCTCGAAGGCCTGCTCGAGGAGGGCGGTTTCGCCTCCGAACTGCTGGCGCGCGCCCGCGCGCTTCGCGAGCGGCTGGTCGCCGCGGGCCTCAGCAAATACAACCTCGATCGACCTGCGCCCACCGTCCCCTGGCCCGATAATCGCACGCGCCTTCTGGTCGTCGGCCAGGTTGAAAACGACAAGTCGATCCAGAAGGGCTGCGAAGGCGTGGCGAGCAACCTCGCTCTTCTGGAGGCGGCGCGGCGCGCCCGCCCCGAGGCCTTCATCCTCTTCAAGCCCCACCCCGACGTCGAGGCCGGCAACCGGCCAGGCGCCGCGCCCCGCAGCGAGGTGGAGCGTTTCGCCGACGCCATCGCCGAGGGGGCCGACATCCTCTCCTGCATCGAAGAGTGCGAGGAGTTGGCCACCATGACCTCGCTCGCCGGCTTCGAGGCGCTCCTTCGGGGAAAGCGGGTCCTAACCTTCGGCCGGCCATTCTACGCCGGCTGGGGGCTCACCGTCGACGCTCTCGACTTTCCTCGCCGCAGGCGGCGGGTGGCGCTGGACGAGCTCGTCGCTGCGGTCCTCCTTCTCTATCCGATCTATATCGATCCAGCGAGCGGCCTTCCCTGTGAGGCGGAGCGCCTGGTGGAGAGCCTCGAGGGATGCGCGGGCCCGGCAGGGCCGCCGCGCTGGCGCCATCTTCGCGCCGTCAAAGAGAGCATAAGGCGCGCGCCTGGGGCCCACTACTAAACCGGGCGTCGGGCGGCGCGTGTAGCCGCGGCGGCGGGCTCATGATAGGGGCGAAAAATGACCATGCATCCCGTGGTCCTCTGCGGCGGCGCCGGCGCTCGGTTGTGGCCCGCCTCGAGGCCGGATCGTCCCAAGCAGTTCCTGCCGCTGGTGGGAGAGCGTTCCAGCTTCCAGACCACGCTCTTGCGTCTGGGTGCTCTGGCCGGCGCCGAGGCGCCGATCGTGGTCGCCGGCGAGCGCCATTGGCGCACGGTGGAGGATCAGGCCGAGGCTGTCGGGAGCTCGGCCATGGTCCTCATCGAGCCCGGCCCGCGCGATTCGGCGCCCGCCATCGCCGCGGCGATGCGCTGGATCCTGGCCGCCGATCCCGAAGGCCTGGCGGTGATCGTCGCCGCCGATCATCACGTGCCCGACGCCGCCGGCTTCGCCTCGGCGGTGGAGGCGGCTCTTGAAGGTGCGCGAGAGGGGTGGATCGTCACTCTGGGCGTGGAGCCTTCAGGTCCCTCGAGCGCCTACGGCTATATCGCGCCAGGAGAGACGCTCGAAGGCGGACTGCGGGCGGTTGAGCGGTTCGTCGAAAAACCCACTCCCCCTGCCGCCGCCGCACTCATCCAGGCGGGATATCTGTGGAATAGCGGCAATTTCATCGTCTCAGCCAAGGTCCTGACGGAGGAGTTGGAGCGGCTCGCCCCCGAGGTCCTCACCGCCGCCACCGCTGCGCTGGCCAATGGAACGACCGGGCGGCGCGCGCGCAAAGGGGGCGCGGTGCGACTCTCCGAGGCGTTCCTCCGTGCACCCAGGGTCTCGATCGACTTTGCGGTGATGGAGAAGACCTCAAGGGCCGCGGTCCTGCCGGTCAGCTTCGACTGGTCGGACCTGGGCGCCTGGGACGCGGTCTGGGCGGCTTCGATCGCCGATGACGCAGGCAACGTCGTTGAGGGCGAGGCCATTCTCGATGATGTCGCCGCCTGTCTCATTCGCGGCGCACGCGGTCAGATTGTCGCCGCCACGGGCGTTCGCAACCTCGCCATCATCGCCGAGCCCGATGCGCTCCTGATCTGCGATCTTTCCTCCAGTCAGGGCGTCAAGCGCCTCGCCCAGGGTCATGCCCAGGCAAAGGCCGGGGCAGGGGAGGGCAGCGGTCTTAAGGACCATCGCGCCTTCTTCCGGCGCTGGCTGATGGTGAACGCGCTTCCTCTTTGGTGGGCTCTGGGGGCAGACCGCGACGTCGGCGGATTCCACGATGGACTTGATGCCGAGGGCGCGCCCACCGGTCTTCCTCACCGCGCCAGGGTCCAGACCCGCCAGACCTTCGCCTATGCGCGGGCCGGCGCGCTCGGCTGGACCGGACCCTGGAGAGAGGCGGTCGCCCATGGCGCCGAGCATCTCGCGAGAGCCTTCGTTCGGCCGGACGGCCTGCATCGCACTCTGGTCGGAGCCGGCGGCGCGCCGCTCGATGAGCGGGCCTTCCTCTACGACCAGGCCTTTGCTCTGCTCGCGCTCGCCGAGCGGGGCGGTGAGTGCGAGGAGGAGGCGCTCGGCCTCTTGGCCGCGCTCGAACGCGTCTTTCGGCACTCCCGCGGCGGCTTCGCCGAGCCCGATGGCGAGCGATTCCTTTCCAATCCCCTGATGCACCTTTTCGAGGCGTCCCTGGCCTGGACCGAGCGGCGCGGGGCCAAGGGCCCGTGGAGGGCGCTCGCCGAAGAGCTGGCCGCCTTGGCGCTGGAGCGGCTGATCGATCCGGGGACTGGCGCGCTCGCAGAAGCCTACAATCCGGCCTGGCGCCCCCTCGAGGAGACGGCCGTGAGAGTCTGGCCCGGGCACCAGTTCGAATGGACCTGGCTGCTGACAAGGTGGATGCGCCTGGGCGGCGGCGCGCCTGCGCTCGAAGCGGCGCGGCGGCTTCATGACGCGGGAAATCGGGGCGTCGTCTCCGGAGGATTGGTCGCCAACGCCATGGACGGCGCCTTCCGGATCGTCGATCGCGCCGGGCGGCTGTGGCCCCAGACGGAGCGCGTGAAGGCGGCGCTCGGCCTCGCCGCATTCGCTTCAGGCGACCAAAGCCGGGTCTTGGAAGCCGAGGCGGCGGAGGCGGCGGGCGTCCTCCGACGCTACCTCTCGGTCGAGACGCCGGGCCTGTGGGTCGATGTCATCGACGCTACAGGGACTCTGATGCCGGGAGCCGCGCCGGCGAGCTCCTTCTATCACCTGATCGGGGCCGCCGAAGCGCTCATCGCGGGCGCGGCCGAGGAGGTTGAGACGAGCGGCGAGGGGCCGATCTCCCTTGCCCGGTGAGGCGATCTGCGTCGACGGCTTCAATCTTTCCATGCCCAGGGGCACGGGGATCAAGACCTATGCCCGCAACCTGATCGGAGCGATCGCCGATATGGGTTACGAGCCTCAGGTCCTTTTCGGGCCTGCCGAGGCCCCCAGCGCCAACAACCTTCTCAACGAGATCTCCCTTTTCGATGCGCCGAGACCTGCTGCCGGACGCAAGCGAAGCCGCATCGATCGCCTGTTGCGACGATGGCCGCCCTCGCTCCCGACAGCGATCCGGGTGACCGCGACCGGAGACGTGCTGGAAGGCCTGGGCGGCGAGCGCGCGGCGGGTGCAAAGGTCGCCTGGGCGGCACAGGATGTCTTCCACCGCGCCAACCGTGAGCACGGCCGTTCCGGCGGCTTCACCGAACTCGGATTCGAGGGCGAGGGCGAGCCCTTCAAGCTGATGCACTGGACCTGCCCGTTGCCCCTGAAGGCCAAGGGCGCTCCGAACGTCTATACGATCCATGACCTCATCCCGCTTCGGCTGCCATGGGCCACCTTGGACAACAAGCGTCGGTTCCACGGGGTTTGCGAGCGCATCTGCCGCGAGGCGGATCATGTGGTGACGGTCTCTGAATCTACGACGCGCGACCTCATGCGCTTCTTCGCGGTGGAACAAAGTCGCGTCACGACAGCTTGGCAGTCGATAAGCATGCCGGCCGCGACAGCGGACCAGCCGGAAGAGGAACTCGCCGCCGCGGTCGAAGCCGCCTTCCAAGTTCCGTGGCGGGGATATTTTCTCTTCCTGGGCGCCATCGAGCCGAAGAAGAACCTGGGCAGACTGATCGAGGCCTATCTTGCCGCTGGTTCATCCCATCCGCTCGTTGTGGTCGGCGGAAAGGCGTGGCCGGATGGAAAGGACGGTGCCCCGCAGAGCGGGGATCCGTTCATTGATTCTTCAGATCAGAATGGGTCCTTCATGAGGTCGGATCGGATCCGTCGCTTTGACTACCTGCCGAGGACAAGTTTGATTGGACTCCTCCGCGGAGCCCGCGCCCTGCTCTGGCCTTCACTTTTCGAAGGTTTCGGCCTCCCGGTCCTGGAGGCCATGGCGCTGGGCACGCCAGTCCTCACCTCGAATGCTGGCGCGCTTCCCGAAGTGGCCGGCGAGGCGACGTTGATGGTTGATCCCTATGATGTGCAGGCGATCACGCGTGGCATCCGGGCGCTTGACAGCGACGAGGCTCTGCGCGCCGAACTCGCGCGCAAAGGAGCGATACAAGCAGCGCGATTCTCGCCAGAGGCGCATCGAGATTGCCTAGCCAAGGTTTACCGGCCCCTCCTGTGAACGCCCGCACCCCGATCCTCTTCGACGCGACGCGGCTGGTCAATCGTCGCCAGTGGGGCTCGCCCACCGGAATCGATCGGGTCCTGCTCGCATACGCCAAGTGGCTCCTCTACGAACAGACCTCCATTGAACTGACGCCGGTCGTTTCGTGGTCGGGCCGGCTGACGGCCATGCCCACATCTCTTCTTCAAAAGCTGGTTTTGGAAGCCGATGAGTTCGGCGCCGGCCCGCCTTCGGCGGCCCCAAGCGTTCTGAGCGATCTCATTGCGAGGCTGCAGCCTGGGGTCGAGGATCATGTCGCCCTGCGCGCCGGTCGCACGTCGCCGCGTCCAGCCTGGTTTCACGGCAAGCTGGCGGCAGGACGAAAATATGTCCGCAGCCGAGTTCAACAAGAGCCTCCTCGTGGCGTCTATCTCAACGTTGGCCACTCGGGGCTCGATAGGCCCGGATTTCTCGATCGGCTTTCGCGGCGAGGGCTTACGTTGGTGATCATGCTCCAGGATCTGATTCCGATCTCCTGGCCCGAGTACTGCGCCCCGGCGGCGAGTGCGCGCCACATCGAGCGGGTCGACTCAACCCTCAGAAACGCCAATCTCGTCCTCGCCAATTCGCAATCCACAGCTGACGGGATTTCCGCCTACGCACGGAGCCGAGGGCTCCGGCTGCCGAGGATGGAAGTGACGAAGCTCGGTATCGAGAGCTCCTTCCTCAGGTGCGAGGCGCCCCGTTCAGCGCTCAGGCCCTATTTTCTCTTCATTGGCACGATCGAAGCACGAAAGAACCTGGCTTTCCTGCTGACCGTTTGGCGGCGGCTGGGTGAGGAGATGGGAGCCTCGACGCCACATCTCGTGCTTCTGGGGCGGCGCGGGTGGGAGAACGAGTCCGCGATCGATCTGCTTGAACGATCTGCGGTGGTGAAATCCGTCGTCCATGAGGCGGCCGATCTCGGTGATCACGCCGCCGTTGCCCTGCTTGCCGGGGCGAGGGCTCTGCTGGCGCCATCCTTCGCCGAAGGCTTCGATCTTCCAGTGATGGAGGGCAGAGTCCTTGGCACGCCTGTCATCGCCTCTGACATTCCTGTTCACCGAGAACTGGCGCCGGAAGCCGAGCTGATCGACCCCCTCGACGGATCCGCCTGGGCCGCGGCGATACGACGCCAGACCCTGAGCCCCCTCCGGCGTGTGGCCTATGAGGCCCCGACGTGGGAAGCGCATTTCGATCAGGTCTCGATTCTTCTCGGCTTGACCGACAAGACGGCTCCGAAATCGCTACGAGCAGCGCGGGCGTAGTCGCAGGCTTACTTGGGTACGCTGACGCCGATCACGACCGCTTCGTAGAACGCCGCGGTCGCGGTATCGACCAGGGTGAAGAACTTCTGGATTTCGCTTAAATTGGCCCGCGGCGCATCGATGAGATCGTCCGGCTCGACCTGGAATTTGGTCGCCAGGAAGTAACCCTGCGGCTGACGCAGATTGAGCCGATAGACGATCGGCACTTTGCGCCCGATAAAGGCCGGATCGATGGGAACCCCGAGCGCGCGGGCCACTTCCGGCCGCTCATAGCGGAAGACGAACACCGCCGATTCGTTGGCGCTGTTGGTGTCGAGCCCGCCGGACCGGGCGAGAACGTCGGCGAGACTCACCGTCGCGTCCTGCATCGGAACTTGCGCTACGTGGCCCAGGGCGCCGAACGCATCGATCTTGCGCTCGTGGAGCACCACCCGGATCTGGTCGCGTGGCGCAAGGCGAATGTTCTGGGAAGGATCGGCCATCAGCTCGGCGACCGGAATAGTCGCGCTCTTTCCATCCCGCACCAGGGTGACCGAAAGGTCCGCCGGCTGTTGCGCGAGGCCGCCGGCGGCGGCGATCACATCGAGGAGGTGATCATCGTTGGCCGAGATTGGATAGAGACCGGATTTGTGGACCTCGCCGATCACCGTGACCGAGTTGGCTTGACTGGTCAGGACCGAGACGACCACCTGGGGATTGACCGCCTTGCCCTTGAGGGCGCTCCGAATGGCCTCGGACGCCTCGGCCGGGGCGAGCCCTTCCACATGGACCTCTCCAGCGAACGGGATGGTGACATCGCCGTTCCGGTCGACGACGATGCGCGGCAGAAGCTCGGAGGACGTCGCCGCCGCCGATGGGGCCGGCGCCGAACTGACCATGGCGCCCTCGCCTGGCTGGTAGATGCCGACCGAGAGGACGTCGCCCTCGCCGATCAGATCGTTGGGCGCGGCGCTGGCGGCCTCGGCAATGCTCGCCATGGGAGTGGGTGGATGGGCATTGATGGTGGCGATCACCGGAAAGGAGATGTCGACCAGGTCGTAGTGGTGGAGGGAGGGGCGCTCGGCGCCGTTGAGGACCGCGCCGACCTTCGGACCGTCGTTGGGCAGTTCGCCGCAGGCCGAGATAAGAAGGGAGCCTCCGCCGAGGATGATTAACGCCGTTACCGCGAGGCGGATCTTCATCGGTCAAGCTTTGCTCAAATTCACAGGGGGTGCCTTGTCGCCGATCGACCCCGATTGCGGCAAGACCCCAATGAACCGTATTATGTTGGCAAAACAAGCGGGAGCGCTGCGTGACGGCAGGCATATTCCAACTTCGCCGGCAGCGCCGGGTCAGTTCGTCCGCCGAGAGGGGGAGCCTGCGCGTCCACCTCCAGATCATCTGGGCGCTCATGATCCGGGAACTGGCAACCCGTTACGGGCGCGATAACGCAGGCTTCCTTTGGGCGGTTGGCGAACCGCTCATATTTTGTTTCGGGGCTTTCGCGATGTGGGTATCGATTCGCCCAGCGTATGAGCATGGCATCCGAATATTGCCCTTCGTCGTGACGGGCTATCTACCGCTCACCCTCCTCCGCCACATGATGGTCCAAGCGATGTACTGCGTGAAAGCAAATTCTGGCTTGCTATACCATCGGAAGATAGCAGTACTTCACCTGTTCTTTAGCAGGATAGTACTGGAATTTGCGGCGATAACTATTGCGTTCATTGCAGTTCTCGCCATTCTTTCGCCGTACGGACTGGTTTCGTTTCCGCGCAGACCGGGCTTGGCCTATGGAGCTTGGCTACTGGAAGCCTGGATCTCGATGGCGATGGCCATGATTCTGGGTGCCCTCTCCCAGATTACCGAACTCGTAGAGAAAGTTGTTCCGGTTCTTATATACGTTCTTATGCCTATTTCCGGGACATATTTCATGGCAGCTTGGCTTCCCCCCAGAATACGAGATGCTCTGCTTGTACTTCCATTCTTACATTGCAATGAAATGCTACGTGCAGCGTTTTTTTCAGATTCGATAAAGACTTATTATAACGTTCCGTATGTAATCATGTGCGCAATGATCATGACATTTTTTGGGCTTGCGCTGATGCAGTTCGTGCGGGATAAAATAGAAGTAGAATAGTCCAGAGGACCGTAGATGTCATTGAAAATCATGCCCCTTCCGCAGCGTGTCGAGGTACGAGACGAGAAGAATGGGGTTGAACTCGCGGAAATTTGGAGAAGGGGCTGGCTATTTATAGTTATGGTTGCTGTGCCAGTTATTATAGCTTCTATTTATTTATTTGCGATGGCGTCTCCCATGTACGTCTCGGAGGCGGAATTCATCGTCCGCGCGCCATCACAGACATCGACGATGGGCTTCGGCGGTATTTTGCAAGGGGTTGGACTAACACAGTCGACCGACCAGTCCTACGCGGTCAACGATTACATACTATCGCGCGACGCAGTGCGGGACCTCGAACGACACCTTAATCTCCGCCGCGTGTTGGATCCCCCGGGTGCGGACTTTCTTTCACGGTTTCCAAGACCGTGGCAGGGATCGTCCAGTGAAGCCCTTTTCAATGCCTACCGCCGTTTCGTCAGTGTGAGCCATGATTCCACCACAGGGGTGAGCACGCTGAAGGTCAAGACGTTCCGAGCCAGTGACGCCCAAAAGATGGCGGCGGCGTTGATGATCGGGGGAGAGGCCCTGATCAATCGCTTGAACGAACGAGCTGATCAGGACGCAGTGACCGAGGCCATGGATGAAGTGCAGGATGCCGAGTCCAAGGACGTGGCTACGGAGGAGGCCCTCACACAGTTTCGCGACAAGGAAGGCTTGGTGGATCCAGCGAAAACCTCGGCGGCCGACCTTGAACTTACGACGAAGCTGGAAGCCGAGATTCAGACGCTCCAGGCAGAGAGATCGGCCCTGGCTTCATCGGCGCCGAACAGTCCTCAACTTCCCATGCTGGACAGCCGCATCCGGGCCTATCAAAGGGAGGAGGTCCAACAAAACGCAGCGATGGCGGGTCAGACCAATTCCCTGGCGCCGAAGATCAGCATCTACGAGCAACTGACGCTCAAGAAGGACTTCGCCGACAAGCTACTTGCATCATCGTTGGCCTCGGTGGAGCGGGCGCGAGACGACGCGCGGCGCAAGCGACTCTATCTGGAGCAGGTCGTGAACCCCGGTTATCCGGATTCTCCAACCCTTCCGCACCGGTTCCAAGTGTTGGGAGTGGTGATCGTGACATGCCTCCTTGCCTACGGGATTACCATTTTGATCATAGCAGGTCTAAAGGAGCACCGTCAGCACTGACGGGCCGGAACTCGAATGCTTTCGGTTCGACATCTCAGCAAGGTCTATCCACTTGGAGACAAAAGGCGAACCTTGTTCGAAAATCTATCGTTTGATCTCCCTCGGGGCGGGCGCTTGGGACTGCTCGGCCGCAACGGCCAAGGGAAGTCGACTTTGATCAAGATCCTCGGCGGCGTGCTCCTGCCTACCACTGGAGAAGTGCACTGGGGCATGACGGCGTCCTGGCCGCTGGGGTTGGGAGGCGGGTTCCAGGGGAGTCTCAGCGGACTGGATAATATTCGATTCATAAGCCGACTATATGATCGTCCGTTTCAGGACATATTCGAGAGTACGGAAGGATTTGCGGAATTAGGAAAGTCCTTAACCATGCCTGTAAAGCACTACTCTTCTGGCATGAGAGCGCGACTTGCCTTTGGTATCTCACTTGCGATCGAATTTGATTGCTATCTTATAGATGAGATTATAGCGGTCGGGGATCGATCGTTTCAAAGAAAATGCAACGATGAGCTTTTTGGCAAGCGCGCCCACAAATCCTTCATTATCGCGTCGCACGATCTCGAGTTTATGAAAGCGACCTGCGACCGCGCAATCGTCATCGAAAGCGGCCGAGCGAAGTGGTTCGACGACAATGATTTGGCGGTGGATGTCTACGCTAATTTGCCTATCCACACCCAGAGCGCGGCCTGACCGAGGGACTTATGAGCAACTATGGATGGATCGCTTCGAGCGAACGGCTCATGGAAGTCGTTGATTGAACGGCGCGCGGCGATGGGCCCTCACGAGATTGGAACGGCCGCGCCGGATGGGAATTCCCAGCTTGATGAAGGCCTCGAGTTCCGCATCGGTCGCACGGACTTCCAGTCGGGAGAGGATCTTACCGAGCGATGTCCGGAGGCTGTCGACATAACGGGGCGGATTCGGCCACTCGTGCTCGGACCAGCGGTCGCGTTGGTGCCGGGACGGTGGCGCGTGACCGTGACGTTTGAACTTTGCAGTCACGCTGGCGGCTATCCATTCCAATTGGTTTTCGGCGACGATCTGGAATACGTGGTCGAGGAAATCGTACCTGGCGGAGCGGGACTTTATGAGGTCGAGATCGAAGTCGACTGGCCCGAGACGCGCAACCCAAGAGTGAGGTTGGATTTGATGAAACCGGCGTTCCACGGCTCTCTGAATCTGATCGGCGCGACGATCTCGAGGGTCAGAGAAAACGGCCTGGCGGACGCCGGCTCGGCCGAGGCCGCCTGAGGGTGCGGGGACATCGCCGGGGGCGTGGGCCTCTAAACGAGTTGAATCTGCTCTCCCTCAGCGACCTACGGTGCCTTAATCGATGGGATTTAGAAGGGGTCTGTAGAGCACTTGCTTCGCCGGTGTTCATAGGAGACGGGGTGGGCCTATGTCGCATCATGGGCCGATACAAGTTGTATGTTGCTTCCGACGACGTTGGGTTCGGGGCCAATGTCCTCCTTGATGGCTTGTGGGAAAGCTGGCTCACAATATTTATGGCAAAGCGGCTTCAACTCGGAATGAACGTCGTCGACGTCGGTGCAAACCATGGCTACTATACGTTGCTTTTTGCAGACATTGTGGGTCCGAAGGGGCGGGTGGCCGCAGTCGAGCCGAATCCCGCTGCCTGCGCTCTACTTCGGCGCTCGATATCATTGAATGGATTCACTTTGCGGGTTTCCGTGATCGAGGTGGCCGCTGGGGCTAGCGAAAACACTCAGGTCATCCTCCATGTTCCGCCTCATGAGCCGAAGAACGCGCACGTGCTGGATTGGTCGGGAAACGAAGAAGCGGGCACCAATGGAATTTCAGTAGTGACGAGGTGTTTGAGCTCGCTCCTTCACGAGTGGGCTCGAGTGGACTTCATCAAAGTCGATGTGGAGGGCGCGGAAGAGGCGGTTGTAGGTGGCGCTCTACCTATGCTTGAACGCGATCGTCCGGACGTTGTGCTCGAATTCAACTGTGGGCGTTGCCACGCCCCTGCGGAGCTTCTCGATCGGTTAGAGCATATATATGGACCGCTGCGGGTGATCGGGTTTGACAGCGAGTTACATCGCGCCACGCGTGAGGAACTCCTTGATCAATCTAACCGTGAGGATTGGTTGGTCTTTCTATCGATGCGTTGACGGATGTAGGCAACACCACATCGGAACGATGTTCGATGTCGACGATCGCTTGAGGACAAAGCCGCTGGGCTCCAGATTCATTCATAGCCAGTAGCCCAGAAAGCAGGCGAGGGCGACGGCGGAGAGGAAGTTGGCGGCGAGCTTGTCGTATCGGGTGGCGGCGCGGCGGAGTTCTTGATGCGGCAGAAAGCGTTCTCGATGAGGTGGCGTTCTCGGTAGCGGCTCTTATCGCAGACGATCTTGCGTTTTCGATTGACGCGGCCGGGGATGACCAGAACCGCCCCGGCTTGGCGTAGAAATAGCCGCAAGGAATCCGCGTCGTAGCCCTTGTCGCCGAGAACATGTCGCGCCTTCGAGGCGCGAGCGAGGAGGGCCGGGGCGACCGCTATGTCCGACACATTGCCCGCCGTCAGGATGAGAGCGAAAGGCCGGCCGATGGTGTCGGTGGGGGCGTGGACCTTGGTCGTCTGACCGCCCCGCGAGAGGCCGATCGCCTGATCTTTCGCCCTCCCCTTTCCCCCGAAGGCGAAGCGCTGAGCCTTGACGTAGGTGGAATCGGTGGCCGTGCTCCTGGTCACGGCCCCGGCCCCAGCCGGCGCCTCAAGCAGACCCAGCCAGAATCGCCGACGGGGCCCACGGTTGAAGCGATTGTAGATGGTCGTGGATGGGCCATAGTCGGCGGGACAGTCGCCCCACCGGCAGCCGGCCTTGAGGACGTGGAAAATGTCCGAGATCACCCGCCGGTCGTCCACCCACCGAGCCCCCGGCTGGTTCTTCGGCAAGAACGGCTCGATGGCCGCCTACTGCTCATCCGTCAACCAAAAAAGCATGTTCCAAATCTCCTCCGAGCGCCAAACCCACCCTCGGAATCATGATTTGCCCCACCCCATCAAGCGTGTGATTGGGTTTTGAGTCTAGCGCCAAGCATGCATCACAGTCCGCTCCAGCTCCGGATTTTGCGCGACACTGGGGTTTGGTACGGCTTCAAATCGCGAAAAGCCACAATCCCGCAGCATATCCTCAAGGCAGCGGCGGTTCGGAGTCCAGAAGTTAGTGGGGTCGCCTCGAAGACTGGACCCCACGTGATAATGGGCGACAGGTATCTCAAAATCGTCGTGTGTGGTCACCGTTTCGACAACAAGGCAGCCGCCAGTAACCGAAGCGACCGTTTCCAGGCATCGCACAGGGTCTTTGAGGTGGTAGAGAACACCAAGAAACAAGACCACATCAAAAGTCTCGCCTATCGTATTTAGATCAGGAACATCCACATCAAGGCTTCCGATCCTGGAGTCGAATTGCTCGTATGCGTAGTTGAAGCCATCTTTAGTTCCCCATCCGGGGCCTGACCAGCAAAAATGATCGGTCGCAAGAACGCGAGAGGCACCCCGTCTCTCGGCCTCGAAAGAGAAGAATCCATCCCAGGCCCCGATGTCCAACACGGACTTCCCGGCTATACCAAAGCGAAACACGGCGTCAGCTTCCGCAATTAGCGTCCATTCGGGCTTGTCTCCCGTCACCACCTCGCCACTCGGGAAGGTAAAGGAATGGAACCACTTCACGTGTGAGGTCATGTTACGGCCTATGGCGAGGGGTTCGCGGCGAGGTCGCTGCGATCCGCGGGTGTTTCAGGTATGCTTGGTGGGAGGTCGAAGAACTGTGGTCAAGCGGCCTTGCGTGTTTGGCGTTGCCAAAGCGACTTTACTCTCACCGATGGGCATGTATCGTTGCTTTACGCGGGCCAGCATAGCTAATTAAGTCGGCCGTCCAAGACGATTTCCATGTATCGCCGCGCCTCCAGCGCTTGAACTGGCCGGCTACGCGCCTCCTTCGAAGCGGCCGCAAATTCTACCGGTTGGTCCCCAGCGCGGGCCAGAATATACCCAATATCCTGCGCATAGTCATCCCACGAAGAAAGCGCTCGGGATATAGCCTCTCTGGTGAGCTTCGCGTGAAGTCGGTCGTCCAGCGCCAATCTCTCGATGGCCCGACTAAGGTCGGCCGCGCGATGGACATTCGTGGTAAGGCACCCTCCTCCCGAAGCGAGTTCGGCCATGACCCCGCTGGACGAGCAGATGCATGGCCGCCCTAGCCACAGACTTTCCATGACGGGGATGCCAAACCCTTCGATGAGGGAGGGGTACACTGTAAAGCGCGCTCGCGCATATTCCTCGAGAAGTTCTTCGTCCGTGATTACCCCCAGCCACTCGATGGGTGCGCCGCTCGCAATCGCCTCCTTTATCTTGGCCGTCAGATGATCCGCGTCGGCATATGAATTCCCGACCAGAACCAGGCGAAGCTTCTGGTTAGGCTGGCGATCGACGAGCGACAGAAACGCCTCGAGGAGCCGTAGGTGATTCTTCCGTGGCTCGATCGTGGACACGCACAAAATGCGATTCGCGGGCTGCCGCTCCGGATCAGTTCGAACGACACGCTCCGACGTTCCGAACTGCGCAGGTAAATAGACTGCGGACAGACGAGGTTTGGATCCACAGGACAGCTCCCTCCGCCTAGAGATAAACTCCGCGAGCGAGTGCTCGGTTGTAGTTATGCACGTATCCATCCGGAAAATTGTGGATAGGTATCCGGAGAACTCGTGTACAACCTGGTTGCTGCAGTACTCTGGATACGTAACTGGAATCAAGTCATGAAGTATTCCGGCAGCGTGAAATCCCCTCCAGCGGATCCAGCGCAATCTTTCATCGGCGGTACCGTCCAGAATAGTTTCGATGATTAGGCCGATAGGCGCGGCGGCCGACCGAGGGTCTCTGGCGCGGTTGATCAGGTCCAACGCGAACTGGGGCTCCGAACTGTTCATCAGGTGGCCAAGGGTGTCTTCTGGCCCATCAAAGTCGCCAAGATGCCCGCCTCCGGGAGGTAAGGGCACGTAGGAGTGCAATTCAGCGTTCCATCGCGCGAACACCACATCGAATCGATGATCTTTTTGAAGCCGACGCAGAAGTTGCCTCGTCACCCTGATCACGCCGGGATTCGCCGGGTCTCGGACCGAGTTCGAAACGTCCGCGATGATCAGACGTCTCGACGGGGCTCGAACGACGACGGATGGCGCAGATACCAGGGTTTGGACCTGCTCGAGCCAAGCATCCAATGTGTCGGCCCATCGGAGGCGCTTTGAAAATGCCTTGAGCGCCGGCGCGTAGTGCATCTCATAAAAGGTTCGGTCGCTGAGCATCATCCTGGACCGCTCGACCATCTCCTTTGCGTCTCGGCAGAGTTGCAAAGGGTGGGCGACGACCTCTGGGTGCGCGGCGACGTTGAACGCGAGTGCGAGTCTTCCGAGGTGCTGCATTTCGACCAGAGGAAGGTTGAAGCCCTCCCACATGGAGGTGGAGATCCCAAGATCGCATTCCGCCATCAAGGATGTGAGATCGGAATCGCTGAGCCGGCCAACGCAAATGAGATCGGCGATATCAGTTCCGGACTCGGATACGGCTTCGGGAGTGTCGAGAACCACTCCTCGCGAGGAGACTCCTGCGAGATTGAGTTCTCGAACGATTTTGGGGAACGACAATGAACTCTTGTATCCCTCCGGTTCAAAGCGGCCGAGATTGAGGAGCAGAGCGCTTCCATCCGACCGGGCTGGTCCGATCCGATCAGCAAGGGCTTGAGTGAGAGGTTTGGCCTTCCGGGTCAGATGGTCGGCGCCCAAGGGCACAGTTTGGACGCCTTCCCCACGTCCTCGATCTGGGATGCTCTGAGAGTCCCGGATGAACTCGCTGATGGGGAGAACCCGGTCGATGACCGGCAGCGCCAATTGCCGGAGCCGCCTCAGCTCCAATTGGGCCGGCAAGCTCGCAGGGCCCAGTCCGTCGTGCGGCACGGCGCCGGCATCGACGAAGATGCTTTTGACTCCCATCGACGCCGCGCGCGAAGCGAGCTCGAAGAACGGCCACCCGAAAATCATGACGACGTCGGGCTTTTCTGTCAGCCAGCCTACGATCATCTGGCGGCACACGAGGTGATCGGTTCCCCCAAGGTCGAGGCCCTCAGGGACTCTTATGAGGCGCACGGGCTCACGCGTCGGATCCACGCACGAATGGTCGAACCGCCTGCACGCATACGAGACATCAATCCCGCGATCCTGAAAGTATCGTCCGGCCAGGACGACGATCCGGTCGACGCCGAAGCGGCCGAGCAGCCGTTCGCTGCAAAGCTGGATTCTGAGGCGGCGCATAGCGCTCACAATCCGGTTCCGAAGTAGAATTCCCGTTGGGGCCGGAGCGCGATCGAGCGCCGGCGCATGGCGATCAACTCAGGGGAGGGATCGCGGACGCGCTCGCCAGAGGTCAATGCTTGGATGATGCTCCAAAGTGCGCGAGAGTCATTGTAAAGGTGAACGTTGGACGTAATCGTCTCGAGTGCTCGGGCCGCCTCGCTGTAAGGAAGAATCATTGGGACTCCCCGCTCGATCGGCTCCGCGAGCTTTGCGGTGTCGACGTCATCTGAGAATCGCCAATAGGCGTGCGCGTCATCCCAGTCGGAGCTCTCAGCCCATTCGCGCCATATCAGTCGTGGGCGCGGGTGAGGGAGCGCCTTGGCCAGAACCTGAATGGACAGGTTGGTGCGAAAATCCGCTCGGCCGTCGCAGATTATCACCGGGTTCGACGGATGCTTCGCCGATGGGCAGTCACGCAACAACGACTCGAGATTTCGGACGGACTTTCCCTCGTCCATTGTGGGCCGGCGGTTGAGATTTAAGCGGCTCATATCCTCGATCATCTTAGGATCGCGAATGAGCGCGCTCATGGCCGCGGCAAGCGCATCGGCGTCGCCCGGAGTGAAGAGAAGACCCGTCTTGCCGTGTTGCACGAGCTCGGCGTTTCCTCCGGCCCGGCTGGCGATGAGCGCGGCGCCCGACGCTGTCGCCTCGAGGAGTATGACGGGCTCGTTTTCCGGCCACGTCGAGGGGAGGACGACGACATCGCTCTCGGAGAGAAGAGACATCAATCCGGTTCGAGGCCGGCGGCCGACAAACGTGACGCAATTCGTGAGCTTTCGGCTCTTGATCGCCGCCTCCACGAAATCCGCCAGATGCCCATCGCCTGCGATCGTCATCGACCATTTTCCGGCGATTGTAGCTTGCCCGGCGAGAGCGGTCATCGCGTCGAGCAGACTCGGAATCCCTTTATGCTCCCCGAGATAGCTCGCACATAGGAACCGCACGAACGCGCCCGGTGAGCGCCGACGGGATGGGATCGCGCTGAGATCGATGCCGTTGGATTGAACCACGATGCGGTCCGACCCGAATCCGGCCGCGATATACATGGACGCCAAGCTCTGGCTCGGGCTGATCAAGACATCCGCCGCGTCCAAACGGTGTGCGACGAAGTCGCGCCTCAGGCGTATGGGGAGGGTCTGTTCGTTCGAGAAGAATGTCGGTCGACAGAGATGGCACTCATCAGGGTCGCCACATAACTGCCCGTCATTTCGCAGCCTGGTTCCCTTGAAGCAATGACCCCAGTGGTCGTGAAGGGTGACCGCCGCTCGGACGCCTGCAGCCCTCGCGATTCTCACCAGATCCACGCCAAGGCCGCTCAGGTTGTGAGCGAGCATCCACTGAGGTTGGAATGTCGTCAGGATCGATTTGAGAACGCGATTGGCCAGCGGCCATCTGAAGTTTTCCTCAAGTTCCATTGAGCGGTGTACCAGTCGATACACTGTCAAACCATCCACCGTATCCGTGGACAGCGTGCCATGCCGCAACTCGGAAGTCGGCAGCGCGCCGGCAAAGACGCGCACGTTCCACCCATTCTCGCGCATCGCCGTGGCGTGACGATGGGCGACGATCTCCGCGCCCCCGACGACAAGCGGGGGGTAGAAATTGCTGATGAAGAGGACGCGCTTTTCCGGAACCATCGTGCGAGATGCTAAATCAAGTGGCAAACGTCCACCGTCGCGCAAAACGAAAGATGGGCGGAATCAATTCGAGTGGTCCGTGGCCATTAGCCGCCGGGTCGTGGAACGTGGCGCGGCGGTTTTGGCATGCGGGGTGGCCCGTTCGGGGGCGGAATCAGGATTTGCGCTTGTGTCGTCCTCCCGTCTCAGGAGCGCCAGTTCACGGTGTGTCCATTCTGAGAGGCGCTCCAGGTCGGCCGCCATTTTTGCAATTGCGGCGTTCATGTTGATCACCAATGGAACCACTTCGTACCACTGGTTGGCAATCTCCTGAGACGGCTGACGATTCTCTGTGCGGCTGTAGGCAGCCGGGGCTGCGGTCGAAGCGAGATTTTCGACCGTCATGCTGAGGCGCGTCACGTACTCAGCAAGCTGAGGTAACGACCAACTTGAAGAAACCGGACCGTGCGCTACAGCGTGGGTTTTCGGAGGCGGATAGCTCACTGTCTGAATCTGGATCTCCGGAAGGGCTTCTCCCAGAATGAAGAGTTCGTTCTGGGCGTCCTCCGACGGCGGCGATGCCTGGGACGCAACGCGGTAGTGTCGAATGGCCTGTTCTCGATCGCCCTTCAATTTGAACAGATGTCCCAACTGGAGATGTGTATCTGCGTCCTCTGGATTTAGTGTCAGGTACCTAATATACTCAGAATATGCTAGATCATATTGGCCGGAATCTTTGAGCATATTCGCATATTGCGTCCTGACCTCCGGAGGTGTTTTGGGATAAGCCAGCGCCAGGCGATATTGCTCGGCAGCCTCTGCGGGGCGGTTGGAGTCCCTCAGAGAATTTGCCTTGCTCAGAACGACGCGATGGTCCGCTTTTTCGATTCCGAGGATGCGTCCAATCCGCCGACGGATCGCACGTACTCCCATGCGTTTTTGCTCCGGGGCTAAGCGCCAAGGGAATTCGAGCTTGGCGGCTCAAGTCCGCGCGAGGTTGCGCGGCGGCCGACTTTCGCACAATCGGGTAGGTATGCTCAAGGAAGGTTCGCCTCGTCGGACATGAAGGCGTCAATCAATAGGAAGGGGGAGCTCCGCGACGCGCCTGACGCGGAGCTGCCCAGCGAAAAGCCGGCTTGGACGATGCGGCGTCAGTTGGCGCGACTTTGCGCCGGATTGGGCCGCCGCGCTCTTGATAGTAGTCATTCCCGGAAGGCGGAGTTCTACCTGCGCAAGTCCGTCGAGTTTGATAGGTCGAGCTTTGAGGCCGCGATCCAACTGGCGAAAGTCCGAGTGGCGCTCGGGGACCGCGTTGGAGCTCTGGCGAGCCTTTCAGCTTCTTGGCGGCTCCAACCCAATCGAGCCACCGCAGAAGAAATGGCGAAGTTGTCCGAGCTGCCGCCTGCGACGACCAGAAACGCCTCGCCGTTCAGAATATTTCTCTCGATCCAGGATCTCCTGGCCTATCTGAAAGCGAACAGGACTCTTTCGGGCATTCAACGGCTTCAGACGGCCCTCATCGAACGGGTTCTTTCCGACGCCTCGACGGAACTCGCAATAGGATTCGCCGATCCCCTTCACGTCGCCCGGACGGGCAACTTCTGGCGCCTCTCAGCTCTCGATCTCGAACGTCTGCTCAATTTCGTCTGGAACGCTGATCTCGACCAAGAAGTTTTGAGAGCGCGGATTGAGGAGATCGAGGGAAGAGCCTTCCTCTGCGACCCGGGCCAAGGAGATGCAATCGTCGTGGTTGGCGCCTCCTGGGGCGCTAACTTCAACTCCAAACAATTGGGCCACGCAAAAACTCAAGGAGCACGCGTTTGCGCGTTCGTATTTGACGTTATTCCTCTGACCCATCCAAAACTCTGCGATCCGACTATCGTCAAAGACTTCGCATCGGGTTTCAGATCGTTGGGCGACGTCGCCGATCTTTTGCTGACGAGTTCGGAATTCAACGCCCGAGAGATTCGCCGGGTTTGGAATCCGGCGGATTCTCCGCCCGACACTCGTGTGGTGAAGCTGGCCGCGACGCGCCTCTGCGAGCGCGCGGCGGAAGCCAAGGTGCTCGGGCTTCCTCAGCTCGAGGGCGCCGCGTTTGTCCTTTATGTCGCGACCCTGGAGCCGAGGAAGAATCATGCTTATGCGTTCGAGGTTTGGCGACGGCTCATCGAGGAAGGATTTGCGATTCCAGACCTCGTGCTCGCCGGACGCTCCGCATGGGGTTCAGAGACCGTTCTCGGGCACATCCAATCTTCCAGTCATCTAAAGGGAAGAGTTCACCTGGCGCAGGGCCTTGGTGATCGGGCGTTGGCCGATCTCTATGAAGGCTGCCTTTTCACAGTCTATCCTAGCCTGGTTGAGGGCTGGGGACTTCCGGTGGGCGAGAGCTTGGCCTACGGCAAGCCGTGCATAGCTTCGGCGACAAGTTCGATCATTGAAGTCGGCGACGGGTTGGTCGACTACATCGACCCGACGAACCTCGAAAGTGGCGTCACGGCGGTTCGACGCATGGCCGGCGATACCGACTACCGGTCCCGGCGTCAGGCCGAGATCCTGGAGAACTTTCGAGAGCGAACGTGGTCTGATGTTGCTGCGGACATTCTTCATGTCGTAGGCGCGGCTCGGCCCGATGCGGCCAGTCTCCTGTAAGTGGAGGAAAGCGTTTGGGGACCAAAGCGCGATGCGCCCTCATCACCGGAATCACCGGTCAGGACGGGGCCTATCTCGCCGAGTTGCTGCTCGCCAAGGGTTATGAAGTCAATGGCCTTGTCCGTCGATCCTCGCACCTGGGCGTGGCGGACCATCGCCTGCGCTGGCTCGGCATCGCCGATCGGCTGAACCTGCACGACGGCAACCTGGTCGATCTCTCCAGCATCCTGCGGATCTTGGAGGCCGTGCAGCCGGACGAGATCTACAATCTCGCTGCTCAGTCGTTCGTCTTCTCCTCCTGGCAGCAGCCCGTCCTCACCGGCCAGGTAACGGCGCTCGGAGTCACCAACATGCTGGAGGCGATGCGGCTGGTAGCCCCCAAAGCGCGATTCTACCAGGCCTCTTCCTCGGAGATGTTCGGCAAGATCGCCGAGCCGGTGCAGAGCGAAGCCACGCCCTTTCACCCCCGCTCGCCCTATGGAGTCGCCAAACTCTACGGCCACTGGATCACGGTCAACTATCGCGAGAGCTTCGCCCTCCACGCCTCCTCGGGAATCCTCTTCAATCATGAGAGCCCGCTGCGCGGCGTGGAGTTCGTCACCCGCAAAGTCACCGACAGCGTGGCGCGGATCAAGCTCGGGCTCGCTGACGAGCTGCGGCTGGGCAACATCGACGCCCGGCGCGACTGGGGTCACGCGAGCGACTATGTGCGGGCCATGTGGCTGATGCTCCAGCAGGACGCGCCAGACGACTACGTGGTGGCGAGCGGCCGTACGACCACGGTGCGGGAAATGTGCGCCATCGCCTTCGATCACGTGAGCCTTCCCATGGATCGGCATGTGGTGATCGATCCGGCTCTCTACCGACCGGCCGAAGTGGATATCCTGCTCGGCGATCCCTCGAAGGCGCGGGCGAGGCTCGGCTGGTCACCGCAGATCAGCCTCGAAGAGATGATCCGGGAAATGGTCGAGGCCGATCTCGAGCGCGTGTCGCGTCACAACTCCCGATCTGAAGAGGCGGTCCGCGCAAATGTTCGTTCGGAACATGGTCCCTCTGGAGCCTGAACGCTGAAAAGCATCCTTCTGACCGGCGCGGCAGGATTCGTCGGCGGCTGGCTGCGCGCCGCGCTGACCGATCGGCTGCCGGAGGCGCGCCGTCTCGCCGCCGTGTTGCCGGCGGAACTTGCGAAGATGGAAGACTGGGAGGTTGCGGCGTGCGATCTCTGCGAACCCGCAGGCGTCGCCGATCTGGTCGGCGGGGCCCGGCCGGATCTCATCATCCATCTCGCCGCCCAGGCCTCGGTGATGGATGCGGCTCGGTCCGCCGAGTCGGCGTGGCGGGTGAACTTTGGGGCGAGCTACAATCTCGCGTCGGCGGTTGCGCGCCATGCCCCGGGCGCGGCCTTCCTCTACGCCTCGACCTCCGAGGTCTATGGGGCGAACCTCGCCGACGGCCCCGCCAATGAGATGACCGCGCTTGCGCCGCTCAACGTCTACGCCCGCTCCAAGGCGGCGGCCGAGGCGATGCTCGCCGACGTGCTCGGAGCAGATCAGCGCCTCATCATCTGCCGGCCGTTCAACCACACCGGGCCGGGTCAGGATGAGCGGTTCGTCATTCCCGCCTTCGCCGCGCAGCTCGCTCGGATCGAAGCTGGCCGCCAGGCGCCGGTGATGCAGGTGGGCGCTCTTTCCGATCGGCTGGACTTCTTGGACGTTCGCGACGTCGTCGAAGCTTATCTGCGCCTCATCGCGCTCGATGGGCCTTTGAGGCTCACGGTTAACATCGCCTCGGGCGCGGTGATCGAGATCGGCGAGGCGGTGGAGATCCTGCGCGGCGTGGCGCGTACGCCTTTCGAGGTGCGCGTCGATCCGGCGAGGCTGCGCGGGCGGCAGGCCAGGAACTCGGTCGGCGATGCCTCGAAATTGGAATCGCTCACCGGCTGGAGGCCGGTCCATCCGATTTCCGAGACCATCGTCGAGGTGCTCGAAGCCTATCGCGCCCGAGAAGCCAGGATTTCACGCAGCCAGGCATGAGTCTTCCAGTCCGGCGGCGAAGCGCCGCACGGCCTCCGCGATGCCATCGGCGAGTGGGATCCTCGGTCGCCAACCCAGAGCCAGCAGCCGGCTGCAATCGAGAAGCTTGCGCGGGGTCCCATCCGGGCGCGAGCGGTCGCAGAGGATGGCTCCGGAAAATCCGGCCGATTGGGCAATCATCTCGGCGAGCTCAGCGATCGAAACTTCCTCGCCTGAGCCGACGTTGACCGGCTCCTCGGAGGACCATCGCTTCATGAGGAACACGAGGGCGTCGGCGCAGTCGTCGGCGTGGAGGAACTCGCGGCGGGCCTCGCCCGAGCCCCAGAGCGCAATCGAGGGTTCGCAGCGCTGCGCGGCCTCGCAGGCCTTGCGGATCATCGCGGGCAGGACGTGGCTCGAGGCCGGGTCGTAGTTGTCGCCAGGGCCGTAGAGATTGGTCGGCATGGCGCTAACCACGTCGAAGCCGAACTGGCGACGGTAGGCCTGGCCGAGGCGCAGGGCGGCGATCTTGGAGATGGCGTACCACTGATTGGTGGCTTCCAGCGGGCCAGTGAGGAGAGCATCCTCGGCGATGGGTTGGGGCGCGAGCCTGGGATAGATGCAGCTCGATCCCAGCAACATCACCTTGGCGGCGCCGGCTCGGCGCGCGGCTTCGACGATGTTCGCCTGGATCATAAGGTTGTCGTAGAGGAAATCCGCTGGTTGGCTGTCGTTGGCGGCTATGCCGCCCACCTTGCCGCCCGCGACGAAGACCGCCTCGGGATGCACGCGCTCCACCCACCCCTCGACCTCGGCTTGGCGCGTGAGATCGAGCTCGGAGCGCGGCGCGACGACAATCTCACAGCCTTCGGTCGCGAGGCGGCGGAGGAGAGCGCTTCCGACAAGACCGGTGTGTCCAGCGACCCACACCCTGCGCCCCCCAAGCGGGAAGATGATTGGCGCGGGCGAAGGAAAGGCGTCGCGCACCTCAGGCCTCCGTTCCGATTGATGTTATTGGAAGCCGAGTCGGCGATTGAGGCGAGAAGCGGCCGAATGCTCCGTACGCGTCACCGAGCTTCGACTTGATCATGGGTTCCCAAGGCGGAAGAGGGCGCCTTAAGCTGGTGCGGCGAGGTTCGCCCATGGCCGCACGACAGAACCGGACTCCGATAGCGCAGAAATCCCGGTCACGCCCGTCCCGCGGCAGCAGCCGACAAGAGGCGGCGAAGACGCGATGCGCCGAGGGGGGGATTGTGGAGCAGAACGTTGACGAACTCCCGGTGGTTTTTCTCCATTCGGGCTTTCGCACCGGGAGCACTTGGCTGTGGGGCAAGATACGGAGCCTTGCGTCGACATGGGCCTATTACGAGATCTTCCACGAATCCTTCGCTCTGAGCGATGCGCGTTCAGCGCTCAGCGTCGATTCCAGCTTTTGGGAATCCAATCATCCACCGCTGGCGCCCTATTTCTTGGAATCGATGCCCCTCTTCGGTGAGGGAACCGGCATACCCGGGTACCAGCCGGAAATGGCGCTCGAGCAATTCATCCCCGATGGCGGTTTTGGCGGGGCGCTTTCGGAAGCCGAGCACGCCTATGTGGCGCGGCTCATAGCCGTGGCTCGCGAACATGGCAAAATTCCAGTGTTGGCGGACAAGCGAACCTTAGGCCGCATCGGCGCTCTTCGTCGCGAATTCGGCGGCACGACCATCCTTCTCCATCGCAACCTCTTCCACCAGTGGGCTTCTTGTTCTCGTCACGCGGTAGCCGGGAACCCGTACTTCCTGATGCAGGTCGACACGATCCTCAAAGCCTCGCGCCATGACGCCACCCTGCGTGAGATCGACGACTGGACACAGGCGAGAACGATCTTGCCGAATGACGAGAAGATGTTCCTCGCCTTCCTTTTCACGCACCTCTACCTCTACGCCATCGCCGCCGCCGAGGCGGATCTCACGGTCGATCTCACGTCCCTCTCGGCCGATCCTGAATACCGGGGGATCGCGGAAAACCGCCTCTCAGAGTTGCTGCGGGCTCCGGTCGACCTCTCCGACGCCAGGGCCTCCTTCGAAGGCTCAGTGGTCGAGGTCTCCTCCAAGGCAGCCTTCGTCGACAGCATCGAACAGTTCACCAAATCGATCGCCTCGATGCTGAAAGACGCGCGCTCGAGGGACTTCCTCGCCCAATTGAAGGGCGAAGCGCTCGCCGAGTGGGAGCGAAGCGAGTTCTACGCCACGAGCCTGCGCCGGGCCCTGGCGGCAAGAATCCAAACTCTCGAAAAGGATATCGACGAAGCGCACGTCGCCATGAACGCGAGCGCCGATGAGAGGAATGCGCTCGCTGATCGCGTCGGAGCGGCGGAGCCGACGCTCGCGGCGCTCGCCGCCGAACGTGACGTCCTTGCCGGACAGATGGTCGAGCAGTCGCAGGCTAAAGCGACGCTCGTCGCCGAGCGGGATGATCTAGCAGGACAGGTCTCCGCCTTGTCGCTGGTCCGCGTGGCGCTTAGCGCGGAGCGGGATGGACTTGCAGGTCGGGTTGCCGAGTTGTCTCAAGGCCAGGCGGCGTTAGCCGCCGATCGTGACGCCCTCACCGGACGTATCGCCGAACTGTCGCAGGCCCAGGTGGCGCTCGCCGCCGAGCGCGACGGCCTTGCGGGTCAGCTCGCCGAAGCGGCGCAGGCCCACACGGCGCTTGCAGCAGAACGTAATGGCCTTGCTGGCCAGCTGACCGAAATGACGTACGCCCGCGAAGCGCTCGCCATCGAGCGCGGTGGCCTTACGGGCCGGCTCGCCGAAGCGGGTCACGCCCATGCGGCGCTGGCCACGGAAAGGAGCGCGCTCGCGAAACAGTTTGCTGAGGCGGCCAGGGACCAGACGGCGCTTGCCACCGAGCGGGACGGCCTCGCGAGGCAGATCGCTGAAATGTCGCAGGCCCAGGCGGCGCTGACCGCGGAACGCGATGCGCTCGCAAGTCAGCTCGCTGAGGCGGCCAAGGTCCAGGCCGCACTCGCAGGCGAACGGGACGAACTTGCCGAACGCCTGCGGCGGCGATGGCTCAAATTGCCCACCTCCGCAAAGCGAAGCCTGAACCCCGCCGTCCCCAAACCCAGCGCGTCGGCGGCTCAGACCACTTCCTCCGCTGCGAGGTCGCAGGCGTCCCGCCCCTGGCCGGCCTCGATCTGGAAGGTGGCGTGGTGGATCCGAAAGCGGGCGCGAAGATCATCGCAGGCCTGACGCAGGAGTTCGTCGTCGAGCGCCGCGCCCGGTCGCACCAGATGAGCGGTCAGCGCCGTTTCGGTGGTGCTCATCCCCCAGATGTGCAGGTCATGGACCTCGGCGACGCCCGGAAGGCGCCGAAGATAGTCCCTCACGGCCTCGGAATCGACGCTTGCGGGCACGGCGTGGAGCGAGAGCTCGAGCGCTTCCTTGAGGACGTTCCAGGTCGCCGCCACGATGAAGACGCAGACGATGAGGCTGGCGGCCGGATCGATCCACGCCCGGCCGGTGAGGAGGATGAGGGCCCCGGCGATGGCGACGCCGAGCGCCACAAGGGCGTCGGCCGCCATGTGGGAGAAGGCGGCGCGGAGGTTGAGATCGCTCTTGCGCCCTTTGGCGAAGAGGGCCGCGGACGCCCCGTTCACCCCCACGCCGACCAGGGCCACGATGATGATCGAAAGACCCCCGGGGCGGCCGGGATGAACGAGTCTTTGCACCGCCTGCCAGCCGATGGCGCCGGTGACAAGGAGGAGGGCGACGGCGTTGGCGAGCGCCGCAAGGATCGAGGAGCCGCGAAGGCCATAAGTGTAGCGCCCGGAAGGCGCGCGTTGCGAGAGCCTCTGGGCGACAAAGGCGAGCGCCAGGGCCAGGACATCGCCCAGGTTGTGGCCGGCGTCGGCCAGGAGGGCGAGGGACTGGGAGGCGACGCCGACCGCCGCCTCTCCGATGACGAAGGCCAGGTTGAGCGCAGCCCCTACTACGAACCCCGTTCCAAATGAGTCGGGAGCGTGCGAGTGGCCGGCGTGCTCGCCAGCGTCACGATCGCGATCATCGCCGTCCTCAGACTTGCAAAAATTATGGGTGGCTTCAGTCATCGCCGGCGATGTCACGCGAACAGTTTGGCCCGGCTCTTGCGTCACAATCCGCCGTCTCGCAACCCGGTGCGCCGCCCGCATTACGGTCAAGCCTGGAACAAAGGTTCGTCCTCTTTATTCTTGCCTGATCTTTGATCATGGCACGTATCTTGCGAACGATGATAGCCGGGTCGGCAAGCGCAGGCGCGCCAGCCCACAGGAATTGAGTGGGAATTTCAATGGACTTTGCTTCGGCGGGAACCAGGTTGCGCTTGAGCGCCGACCTCTGGATACAACCCAAAGGGGAGTCCGGTTGACTTCGCTTTTATCAGCGGCCTAATCGACAGCTAATTTTGATTGGAGAAATCGATGCCCAAGCCAGGCAAGTTGATCGCGGCCGCTCTAGTTCTCGCGGCAAGTGCGTTAGGTGCCAGCGCGGCGAATGCGGCGAATGTCGCGCTTAGCGCTGACGGGGCGACGTTTATCTCAGGGTCCAGTTTTATCTCGGTCACGGCTGACAACGACACCTATAACCAGGCCATCGCGCAGGCCAATCTCCTGACGACGACACCGACTCCCGCGTTTTCTTACAATGGGGATACGCGGTATATTTTCGGCGGCGGTGAGAACAGTCAGCAGAACCTTGTGATCAAGCTGGGCTCTTCACAATCGCTCACCTCCTTCGCGGCCACGTTCCTCTCCTTCGACCGCACGCCCCAGGGGCTCAGCATTTCTGTCTCTAACGACGGATCCAACTTCGCACCACTTTCCGGGACGCTTTCGACCCTCGAAGACGGGTCGGAGTACCTCTTCACGCCGAGCTCGCCCGTCTCGGCCGACTACATAAAATACAGTTTCGGCGGACCGTCCTCACAATACGAATACGGCGGATCAGGGATTTATGAGCTTTTCGCGAACGACCCTCCCGCCGTGCCGGAACCCGCCGCCTGGACGATGTTGATCCTCGGGTTCGCCGCCATTGGTTGCGCTCTGCGGGGCCGCAAGTTCCGAAGGGTGCTGACCGCCGCCTGATCGACGCCGCCGCCGCAATTGGCGGCAGAGGGTTGCGCCGCCGGCAGAAAAACCTGTGGCTCTCGATTCAAATGGAGCGGTTTATGGGGCCGTGCGCTTCGGCTCCGCCTTCCGCGCGCGCGAGCCTCACGGCCTGCGAAGGCAGGTCTCGATCCACGCTTCGAAGGCGGCGATGAACTTCTCGAGGAACGCCTTCGCGCCCTCGTCGATGAGCTTTCCCGCCTGATCGAAGATCTTCGCCGCGCCGCCGAGATAGGCTTCCGGCTGCTGGAGCATGGGGACATCCAGGAAGACCATCGATTGGCGCAGGTGATGGTTGGCTCCAAAGCCGCCGATGGCGCCGGGCGAAACGCTGATCACCGCCCCTGGTTTCTTCGACCATACGCTCTGGCCGTAGGGTCTCGAGCCCACATCGATGGCGTTCTTGAGGACGCCGGGGATCGAGCGGTTGTATTCGGGGGTGACGAAGAGCACGGCCTCTCGCGAGCGCACCTCGTTTCGGAAGCGCAGCCAGGTCTGAGGCGGCGACGCCTCGGCGTCCTCGTCGTAGAGCGGCAGATCGCCGATCTGGATGAGGGAAAGCTCGAGGCCGGGCCTCGCCCGCTCGGTGAGCGCCAGGGCCGTCTTGCGGTTGAACGAGGCCTTGCGCAGGCTCCCCACGAGGACGGCGACGGTGCGGGTCATGATGGTCTAATCTTCCTCCCAAGAGTAACGGAGCGCGCCGATGGCCAAGCGGGACTATCACAAATCGAAGGTCGGGGCGCACGCGCTGCAGCCGGAAACCCTGATGCTCAACTTCGGGTTCGATCCGGCCCTCTCAGAAGGGGCGGTGAAGACCCCGATCTTCCTCACCTCGACCTTCGTCTACCGGACCTGTGAGGAGGGCGAGCGCCTCTTCGACCACATCGCCGGGCGTCGCCCGCTCCCCAAAGGGGCCGAAGAGGGTCTCATCTACACCCGCTTCAACAACCCCAACCTGCAGATCGTCGAGGAGCGTCTGGCGGTGCTCGAGAAAGGCGAGGCGTGCGCCGTCTTTTCCTCGGGGATGGCGGCGATCCTCACCACGGTGCTCGCCATCTCCTCGCCCGGCGAAGCGGTGCTCCGCAGCGACCAGCTCTATGGCGGGGCCGAGACCCTCTTCGACACCCTTCTCGCCAAGTGGGGATTGCGGAGCGCCCGTTTCGAAGACGGCGTGGATCCGGAGAGCGTGCGAGTAGGAGCGAAGGCCGCGGAGGCGCTGGGAGAGGTCGCGGCGATCTATGTCGAAACGCCTTCCAATCCCACCAACTCGGTGGTCGATCTCGACCTTGTCGCCCGCATCGCCGGCGAGATCGAAGGCCGCCAGGGCCGCCGCCCGCTCCTCATCTGCGACAACACCCTGCTTGGTCCGCTCCACCAGTCGCCTCTCGCCCACGGCGCCGATCTGGTGGTCTATTCACTCACCAAATACGTCGGCGGCCACAGCGATCTCATCGCGGGGGCGGCGATCGGCCGGGCCGAGCCTATGGCCAAGGTGCGCTCGCTGCGCAATCTCATCGGCAACCAGCTCGACGTGAACAGCTGCTGGATGCTGACGAGGTCGCTGGAGACACTTCGCCTTCGCATCGACCGGGCCTTTGCGAGCGCCCGCGAGGTGGCGAACTGGCTTTCGCGCCGCCCCGAGGTGGAGAAGGTGGCCTGGCTTGGGGCCATCGATCCTGACTCGCCGGAAGGTGAGGCCAGTGCGCGGCAGTCCGACGGGACGGGCGCCACCTTCTCCTTCGTGGTCAAGGGCGGCCGCTCCGCGGCTTTCAAGGTGCTCGACACCTTGGAGGTCATCAAGCTGGCGGTGAGCCTGGGAGGCACCGAGTCCCTCGCCTGCCACCCGGGCACCACCACCCACTCCGGGGTGCCGGCAAAGACGCGCCAGCGCCTGGGAATCGAAGAGGGGATGATCCGCATTTCGATCGGTCTGGAGGCCGCCAGCGACCTCATCGCCGATCTCGAGCGCGGGCTTGACGCGCTCTCGTCTTGAAATGCTCTTAGCCGGAACTTTGGGCTGCCTTGACCGGGACAGCTTCGACCGGCGCGTGCTCCAGGGGCTCTCCCTCGCGGGAGATCAGCACCGCCAGCCACCGGGTGCTACGGAACTCGGCGGCGACGGCCATCACCGTCACGGTGAGCGGGGTGGAGAGTAGGATCCCTGGCGCTCCTAGGATCGCGCCCCAGAAGCCGATCGAAATGAGGACCAGCAAGGGATCGACGTTGAGCTCGTCGGCGGTGAGCTTGGGCATGAGGACATTGTCGACGAGCAGCACCGCGGATCCCACCACGCCCACCAGGATGGCCGGATGAACGAGATCGCCGAACTGGACCAGGGCGACGAGCCCGGGAAAAAGGGCGCCGGCGATCGGCCCTACGATCGGGACGTAGGCGGCCAGGAAGATGATGAAGGCCTGGAAGAGGGCGTCGTGCACCCCCATTGCGAAGATCGCCGCCCAGGCGATGAGAGCCATGATGAGCGCTTTCATGGTCTGAAGACGCATGTAGCGCTCCACCGCATCGACGACCGCGGTGGAGACCCGCCGGGCGCTGCTCTTCTGGCCCTCGGTGTCGTAGAGGCGGTCGAGCTTTCGGCCGAATGCGGCGCGGGAGGCCAGCAGGAAGCCGAAATAGATGATCACCAGAACCCCATAGGAGATCACTCGGCGTGCGGCGGTGAAGGCCTTGGCGAGAATACTGGCCGGATCGACGCCGCTGGAGATCTCCGAAAGGGTGATCGGCGGGGCGCCGAAGAGTCCCATGAGTTTGGCCAGAGCCTGGTCGATGCGCGGACCAAGACCCGAAAGGTGGGCGGCGAAGGGGGGCGCCTCGATGGCGAAGATCCAGCCCACCGTCGCGAAGGCGACGAGGATCAGCGCGCCCGCCGCCCCGCTCGCGGCCCATTTCGGGGCGCCGGGAAGGCGGCGCTCGATGCCCCCGGCCAAGCCATCGATGAGAATGAGCAGGAAGAGGGCGACGACGAGCGGTGTCAGGATGTCGTGGAAGAAGCGGATCAGGAACATCGAGACAACGACGATCATGAAGATCGCCGCGTCGCGGATCGAGGGCGGGAAGGCGAGGTGGATGCGAGAGGGGAGTCTCGGGCTCAAGCGATCTGAAGCCTCGAGTTGGCGTGCAGAGAGGAGGGGAGGCCCTCGCCCATGAGGTCCTCGAAATTGCCGCAGAAGAACGCTTCCGCAGCCGTCGCCGAGACGCCCTCGAGGGAGTCGGTGAACCGCTTCATGGGGTTTCGGCCGCCCTCGACGTGGGGGAAGTCGGAGGAGAAGAGGGCGACCTCCGGCCCCGCCTCGCGGACGATCCAGCCGGCGTCTTCGTGAGGATAGGGGGTTGCCCGCACCTGCCGACGGACGATCTCGCTGGGCGGCGCAGAGAGGCGGTGGAGGCGCTCCTCGTTCTTGAAGAAGGCCTGATGGGCGCTATCCATGAAGCGCATCCAGCCCGGGACCCAGGAGGCGCCAAGCTCGATCGCTCCGAACTTGAGGCGCGGGAAACGGTCCATCACTCCATCGATGACAAGGGCGGCGAGCGTCTTCATCACCGAGTGTGGGATTGGCATGAAGCTCACCGAGGTGAAGTTCTCTTCCCCGCCATGGAAATCCTTCACCCGCGGAAGGCCGTTCTCGAAATAGGCGGGATTGAGCTTCTCCTCGCCGCCGACGTGGAAGAGGATCGGAATCCTCGCCTCTTGCGCCAAGGCCCAGACCGGATCGAGCTCGACGTGGCTCGGCGAATGGCCGCTGGGTGGGCGCGAAGCGATGAGGAGCGCCTTGGCGCCGAGCTCGATCGCCTCGGCGGCGCAGGCGCGCGCCATGGGGAAATCGGCCAGTGGAACATAGCAAGTCGCCAGAAGCCGAGGGTCGACCGAGCAGAAGTCGGTCATCATCCGATTGTGGGCCCTCGCCGCTGCATAGCAGAGATCGAGGTCATCGCCCTCGTCGAGGCCGAAGTTTCCCAGGCAGAAGGTCGTGAAGACGAGCTGGCTTGCGAAGCCCAGGCAGTCGAGGGCCTTGGACCGATCCTCTTTGGAAAAGGCGCCAAGCGCCTCATAATTCTTGCGCAGCAGGATGTTCTCGCCCGCCCCGGCGCGGAAAATCGGGTCCTCCCGCCGCTCGCGCGCGGCGTCGGCCCAGCCTGGCCGTCCCTGCTTGTGCCGATAGATAGCCAGGTTGTGGAAGTCGGGGAGGCGCCGTTTCTCGAACCAGGGATCGAGGCAGTCGGGAAGCTCCATCAGATGGGAATCGGCGTCGTGGACGATGCGGTCTTCAACGTAGGGCATGGCTTTTCTCCCGCTTGGAGAGGAGGGAAATGGCAGCACGTTCTTCGGCGAAGCGCAATTGGAGCGTTCAGGCGGCGGGCTGTCCGGCGGGATTCGCGAAGACCGGCGCCCGCTTGGAAATATTGGCTCTCACCGCTTCGACCTGGTTGGCGCTGCCGATAAGAGCGATCTGCTCGCGGGTTTCCGAAAGGAGCAGGGTTGCAGGCGCCTCGCTCATCGCCGCGTTCAGGAGACGCTTGGAGGCTCGGACCGCGTCTGGGTTGCGCGAGGCGATCTCCACGGCCAGGGCCAGCGCCTCCGCTCGCGGATCGGCGGCGAGACGGGTGGCGAAGCCGTAGACCAGCGCCTCCTCCGCGCTGAAGATGCGCGCGGTGTAGGTGAGCTCGCGCACCACGTCCTCGCGCGCCAGTTCTCGCATAAGAACCGTCCCGGCCATATCCGGAACAAGACCCCACTTCAGCTCCATGACGGCCATTTTCGCATCCGGCGCGAGAATGCGGATGTCGGCCCCGAGCGCGAGCTGAAAGCCTCCGCCGAAGGCCACGCCATGGACGGCGGCGATCACCGGAACGGGGATCTCGCGCCACACCCAGACCGCGTACTGGGCGCGGTTGGCGATGCCGTGGGTGCGTCGGTCCAGTCCCTCTCTGGGCCTGTTGGCCGAGGCTTCGGCGGGCGCGCCGGTCTCGGCCATGCGTCCGAAGCTTCCCATGTCGAGGCCGGCGCAGAAGGCGCGGCCTTCACCTGAGAGCACGACCGCCCGAAGGCCGGGCTCGGATTTCAGGCGATCGCCGGCGGCGACGAGAGCGTCGAACATGGCCTCGTCGAGCGCATTCATCTTCTCGCCTCGCGAGAGGCGCACGTCGGCGACGCCGCCTTCGATGCTGATCTTCACCCGATCGTCCATCGCTCAGATCTCCGCCATCTCGAATTGGTCCTTGCTCATCCCGCAGTCGGGACAGCACCAATCATCGGGAATGTCGCTCCATCGGGTTCCCGGCGGGAACCCCTCTCCGGGGAGGCCCTCGGCCTCATCGTAAATGAAGCCGCAGGTCCCGCACTGCCATTTCTTCAAGGGCTCGCCGCTCATCGGATCACTTCTCCCGAGCGCCGCTTCGCGCCGCCGCCCTCAGGACCGCCCAGGCAAGCGCGGCGAGAATGGCGGCGGCCAGGATGAGAGGAATGGCGAAGGCGCCGATGATGCCGGTCTTGAGAAGGATTGCGCAGGCGATCACGGCGACGACCGCCGAGCTGGTAAGGGCGACGTCGGCGGCGAACATCTTGATGAGCGTGCGCCCGAGCGCGGCAAGGACATCCATCGTCAGACCGGCTCCCTTGGCTGTCGACGGATGGCGGTGGAGAGGAGGAATCCAGCGGCCAGATAGAGTGCGATGAGGACAGGGATGGCGAGATCGCCGCCGGGCGGCGGAGCCCCCAAGCCTTCGGAGCACCAGAAGACGCCGAAGCCGGTGAGGAGGCCTCCGACCACGAACTTGAGGCTGTTCTCGGGTATCTTCGAGAGCGGGCGTCGAAGAACGGCGCCGAGAGCCAGGATGAAGACGCAGGCGAGAGCGGCGCCGAGCGCGGCGGGGCCAAGAAGTCCCGGACGCGCGCCGACCGCGAGCACGATGAAGACGACCTCGGTCCCCTCCAGAAGCACGGCCTTGAAAGCCGCGACGGCGGCGAGCCAGTTCGAGGCGCTCTTCTCGGCCTTGGCCCGGGCGCGCAGAGCCTCCGACTGCCTAGCGAAGGCGGCCGCTTCGTCGTGGAGCGCGAGCACCCCGCCGGCGCGGAGCACCGCCTTGTTGAGCCAGCCCAGGCCGAAGACGAGCAGCAGGACGCCGACCACGATCTGAAGCCCATGGACGGGAATGCGCTCGACAACCGGACCGAGCGCCGCGACGACGGCGGCGAGAACGGCCAGCGCAGCGCCCGTCCCGATCAGTGCGGGACGAATTCCGGCGACCACGCCCACCGCGAGCACGATCGTGAAGGCCTCCACGACTTCGACCGTGGAGGCAATGAAGGCGGCCCCCACAGTGGGGGCGGCGGCGGCGAGGGAAATCATCGTCGCGCTTATGCCCTCTGGCCCTCGGACAAGCCAAGGCCGAAGCGCCCTCCCATTGAAAGGGGCCGACCTAGTCGATTAGCGTGGCGGAAAGCACAGCTTGGAGGAAGTCCCGCATGATCCGCGCCGCCCTCGCTCTCGCCGCTCTCGCTGTCGTCGGCCCTTGCGCTTCCCGCGCTCACGCCCAGCCCCCCGCGGGCCGACTGTCGATCATCGATCGCATTCCGGGCCCCGACGGAGGATGGGACTATGCGAGTTTCGATCCTCGGCATGATCGCGTGCTCATCGCTCACGGCGACAAGGTGCTCGCCATCGATGCGCGGACCTTGAAGATGAATCCGGACTTCGCCGCCGGTGATCGCCTGCACGAAGTCCTTCCGATTCCCGGGACCGACCGCCTCGTCGCAACCAACAGCGGCGATTCTTCGGCCAAGATCCTGGATGCTAGTACGGGTCGCCTCATCGCTTCGGTTCCGACGGCTGCAGACGCCGATGGCGCGACGTTCGACCCCTCGACCCGCTACGCCATGGTGGTGAACGGCGATCCCGGCATAATCACCGAAATCGATCCCAAGACGTCCAGGGCCGTAGGCGTGATCGATGTTGGCGACAAGCTCGAGTTCCCAGCCGCCGATGGGCGCGGACGCCTCTTCGTCAATGTCGTCAGCAAGGACGAGGTCGCCGAGATCGACATCGCCCAAAAAAAGGTTCTGGCGCGCTGGCCTCTCACCGACTGCCGCCATCCCACAGGTCTGGCCTATTTCGGCGATCGCCTGATCACAGCTTGCGGCAGCGGCGGGGCGAACATCCTCGATGCCGCCAGCGGCAAGGTGATCGCGTCGTTCAAGATCGGCGGCTTTCCTGATGCCGTGATCATCGATCCGCGAAGGCGCCTCGCCTACATCCCCTCGGCGCTCTCCGGGACCATGGCGGTGATCGCCCTCTCGGGACCAAAGTCCAACTCGATTATCGCGACGATCCCCACCCAGATCGGAGCGCGGACCGGCGCGGTTGATCCGGAGAACGGCCGCGTTTTTCTGCCGACTGCGCAGTACGTCCTTCCCGTCCCGCCGGGTCAGCGGCCTCAGACCAAGCCCGGGACCTTTGTCGTGCTGGTCTTGTCGCGCAAGTAGTCCGTGCCGGAGGTGACGTCATGAAGTTGGGTTTGTGGGCGCCCTCGCTCGCCGCCGCCTTCGCGACGGCGTTTCTGGCCTCAGGCCCGGCCGGCGCGGAGTGCGTCCTCCAGACGGTGGCGCAGTTGCCGGTTCAGGTCGAGGATGGCCGGATCGTCATCCCGGCCGAGGTGAACGGCAAGACGGTCAAGTTCTTCATCGATACGGGCTCAGAGTTCAGCTTCATCTCGGAGGAAGCGGCTCAAACACTGGGTTTGAAGATCAATGCGCTCGGGACAGCCGAAGCCTACGGAGTGGGCGGCGAGAGCCGCCTCTCGACCGCCAGGATCGCCCGGTTTCGACTCGGCGACCTTGCCAGCCACAACCAGCTCTTTACTGTGACCGGCGAAGGTAAGCTGAGCTCGGACCCCTCGGTCGTCGGCGCGATCGGGACGGACGTCCTCGACCAAACCGACTTCGAGTTCGATCTAGCCCATGGCGCTTTGCGGTTTTTCAAGGCCAGGGACTGCGCCGACGCCCAGATGCCCTACTGGGCCAAGACCGCCTACTCCCAGGCCGATCTCGAGCCCAGCGCAACAGAAGGCTTTGACCTCATCGCCAGGGTGTATCTCGACGGGCGGCCCCTGTTCGCCGCGATCGATTCCGGCTCGCCGGCGAGCGTTATAACCCTCGGTGCGGCGCGTTCGGCGGGAGAGGCGCCCGGTGATCCGGGCGTCACGGCCGCCTCTCCCCTCGTCGGAACCGGCTCGCATCCAATCCCAACCTGGGTGGGAAGGTTCAAGAGCTTCAAATTCGGCGACGAGACCATCGACCGCCCTCGGATCCTGATGGCCGATCTCTTCGCCTACACCAACGAGCAGGTGATCGGATCGAACATCAAGGCGAGGGTCGGCGAGAGGACCGACATGCTCCTCGGACTGGACTTTCTGGAGGCCCACCGCATCCTCTTCGCCCCCGCCAGGCGGAAGGTCTATTTCACCTACGTCGGCGGGCCTGTGTTCGGGATTGCAGCAAGCGCGCGCTGATCATCGGCCAGGGTGCGGAACTGGTCCAATTCCCGCGAGGACCTTGTAGAGCGCCGGCATGGCGATGAGGACCAGCGGGCCCTGGGCGATCAGGCCGAAGATGATGGCGATCGCCAAAGACTTCTGCATCGAGGAGCCCAGGGCGAGGGGGGTAAGAGCGAGAATGGCGGCGAAGGTGGTCATCGCGATGGGGCGAAGCCGGTTCGCTCCGGCCTCGATCAGGGCGCTCGGCGGGGCCACGCCCGCTGACAGGAGTCCGTCGTATTCGGTGAAGTAGAAAATCGCGACCTCGGTGACGATGCCGATCACCATGGTGAGGCCCATGAGCGCCATGATGTCGAGTTCGACCCCAGCCAGGGTCAGCCCCAAGCCGACGGCGCACGCGGCAAGGAGCGGCATGAGGATGATTGCCGCGGCGATGCGGAAATTCTCGAAGATGAGAAGGAGGAGCACGAAGACGATGGCCAGGGCCGCCGCAAAGACCTCCGCGAGGCCGGCGAAGGCGGTCTTCTGTTCGGCATAGAGGCCGCCCATTTCAAAGCTGACGCCGGCGGGGAGAATGCCCGGGCGATCTAAGAGGGCCTGGACCTCCTTGGCCGCCGAACCCATGTCGCGGCCTTCGACGCGGGCGGTCACCGACACGGTGCGGCGGCCGCTGTCGCGGTCAATCTCGGCCTGTCCGCGCAGGATGTCGATCGCCGCGATGTCGCCGACGTGAAGGATGTGACCGTCGGCGGCCTTGAGAGGCAGGGCGGCGAGTGAGGAGACGCCGCTCCGCTCGCCGGCGGGAATCCAGACCCGGACATTGGAAAGCAGCGAGCCCGAGCGAACCTGGGTGGCGACACCGCCGCCGATCATGGCCGAGATCTGCTTGGCGGCCTGGGCCGGGTCGATCCCTTCGAGCGCGGCTTTGGCGAGATCGATGTGGAGGTCGATCGCGTCACCGGCGATGATCACCCCGTTGCGGATCTCGGCGAGGCCGCGCACGCCCGCGAGTCGCGCGGCGATCGACCTCGCGGTCGATTGAAGGAGCTGGGGGTCCTCGCAATAGAGCTTGACCTCGATCGGCTCGGGGACGGCGGTGAGATCGCCGATGAGGTCCTCCATCAACTGCGCGGTTTCGATATCTATACCGGGCACCTGGGCGGCGACCCGGGCCCGGACGTCCTCCATGATGTCATCGATGCCGCGCCGGGGAGGAGGCTTCAGCTTGACGAAGAAGTCACCTGTATTGGGTTCGGTGAGCCCGCCGCCGAGCTGGGCGCCAGTGCGCCGCGAGAACGTCGCCACTTCCGGCGTGGCGGAGAGGATGCGGCCGATCTCGCGCACGACGCGATCGCTCTCGCTGAGTGAGGTGCCCGGTGGGGTCACATAGTCGAGCACGAAGCCGCCCTCGTCGATGTGCGGCATGAAGCCGGAGGGGAGCGTTGCAAACGCGGTGAGGCCCAGACACGCCAGCACCACAAGGCCGCCGATCGCAAGCCAGGGTCGGGCGACGGAGCCTTCAAGGGCGCCGACATAACGGCGGACGAGGCCGGCCTCTCGCCGCGTCCTGGGCGCGCGGGTCCGCCACAGGCGTTCGATGAGGATGGGGACGAGGATCCAGGCGATCAGGAACGAGGCGATGAGCGCTGTCGCCATGGTGATGGCCAAAGCCCGGAAAAAGGCTCCGGTCACCCCGGAGAGGAACGCCAAGGGCGCGAAGATGAGGATGGTCGCGGCCGACGAGCCGGCGAGCGGCCGCAGGAACTCCTGAGCGCCCGCGCGCATGGCGGCCAGCCGGTCGGCCGCGCTCTCCCCGGAACGCTCGGCGAGGCGCCGCTCGATGTGCTCGATCATGACGATGGCGTCGTCGATGATGAGCCCGATGGCCGCGGCCATTCCGCCCAAGGTCATGATGTTGAAGCTGGCCCCCAGCACCTTGAGGACCAGAACCGCGATGGCCAGCGAAGCCGGCACTACGACGACGGCGATCAAGGTCACCGGCAGGTTGCGCAGGAAGACGAGAAGGACCAGGCCTGCAAGGACAGCGCCCACGGCGATCGCCTCGGCGAGGCCCCTGGCTGAGGAGAGGATCAGCTGGCTCTGGTCGTACCAGGTGGTCACCTGGATGCCCGGCGGCGCCGCTGCTCGCGCCTGGGCGAAGACGCGCGCGACCTGTCTGACGATCCGGACGGTGTCTCCGCTCGGCTGCTGGTACACCTGGACGCTGACCGCCGGCGCGCCGTCGGCGGTGACCCGATACCAGGCCGGCGCTGCGGCAAGATCGACCTTGGCGACGTCGCCCAGACGCACCACGCCGCTCCCGGCCGTCTTGATGACGACGGCTTCTATGTCCTGCGCGCTTGAAAGCGCGCTGTCGCTCAAGGTCAGGTAGAGCTTGCCGCGATCCTCGATCTTGCCGGCGGCGGAAAGCACATTGGCCGCCGAAAGGGCGTTCGTCACATCCGACAGTGCAAGGCCATAGGCGCGGAGTTCGGCGGGATCGACGATGACCTGGTATTCGCCCACCCCGCCGCCCAAGGCGTCGACTCGGGCCACGCCTGGAATGGCGGTCAGCATCGGCTCCAAGGTGAGATCGGCCCAGCGCCGGAGCTCCACCGGTCCCACCCGCGTCGAGGTGAGGCTGTAGGCGGCGACCGGGTCGACGGTGGGGTCCATGCGAAGGACGGTGAAGCGGACGCCCGGCGGCAGGCCGGCCGCGGCGCGATCGAGCGCCTCCTGCGTCCTCTGGAGCGCGAGATTCATGTCGCTTCCCCAGGCGAAGGTGACCTTCAGCTCGGCCTCGCCGCGGCTGGTCTCGGAGCGCAAGGCGGTGACGCCGGGAACGGCGCGGACCGCCTGGGCGAGCGGCCGGGTGATGCTGGCCGCCATCTGGGCGATGGGTTGATCGCCGGCTTCAATGGTGACGGCGATGCGCGGGAAGGCGATGTTCGGGAAGAGCGCCACCGGCAGAGCGAGGCCTGCCGCCGCCCCGCCCGCGACGAGCATGACGATGAGCGCCACCAGGAACCGCCTGTGGCTGGCGAGCGAATCCGTCAGCGTCACGAGGAAGCGATCCGGATCGCCATGCTGTCCTGGAGCTGATAGGCGCCCGTGACGGCGACGTCGTCTCCAGGTTTCAGAGAACCGGTAACCTCGATCGCGGCGCCTTCAGTCTCGCCGGGCGAGACATCGACCTCGTGAGCCTCGCCTCCGCGGACGACGAAGACGTGCGCGCCTTTCTCGTCCCAGATGACCGAGGCGCGGGGAACCGTCATCCCGATATGTCGCGCAATGACGATCCGGCCCTCGACCGCCGAGGCCAGTTCGAAAGGAGCGGAACCGAGAGGGACGGAAATCGTCACGAGCCGCGTAGTCGGATCGACGGTGCGACCAATCAGGCTCACCTTCGACGACAAGGGGGCTGCTGCGCCAAGCGGGGAGGAGACAAGAACAGGGTCGCCAGACCTGACGCTGCCGGCTCGTTCGGGCTCCACCTCGAGCTTGGCGACGAAACCGCCGCGCGCCACCAGGCTGACAAGAGGAGCGTCGGCGGCTGGACGCGCGCCGACCTCTACGGGCGTCGCCGAGACGATCGCGGCAAAGGGCGCATCGAGTGACTGGCGGCCCGGCCCGCCCCCGGCCGCACCCTGCGCGGCGACGGCGGCCCTGGCGTCGGCGAGCGTCTTCCGTGCGGCGTCCAGCTGATCGCTGGCGACGAGGTGGGCCGAAAAGAGTCGCTCGATGCGGGCGAGATCGGTGGTGGCGAAGGCGAGCTGATCGGCGGCTTGACGCCAGGCGAGGGCCGCCTCTGGCGCCGGGCCTACGACCAACAGTGGCTCGCCGGCGGCGACGGCCTCGCCGGGAGCGACGAGAACCTGCTCGACCACCACCGCTCTGGGCAGGGAGAGCGTGCGGGTGGCGGCGGGCGAGCCGGCGACGGTCCCATACGCCTCTATCGTCTGATCGATTTCTCCTGAACGGACCGGCGCGACGGTGATGAGGGCTGTGGGTCTGGGCGTTTGCCCCTCGCCTGGCGAGACGGAGAGGATCCGCCAAAGAAAGAGGCCGACGATCGCCGCGGCGATCATCGCCAAGCCCCAGCGCCACGCGCCCTTCATGAGGACTCGCCCGGGGGAATGAAGAGAAGGGTGTCCAGGCTGATAAGGGCGAGCCGGCTCGCCAGACGCAGATCGGCGAGGGAGGCTTCGTCGCGGAGCACGGCTTCTTCGAGGGCGAGATACTGATCGCTCGAGATGTCGCCGTGCGCGTACCGGGGTTCAGCCGAGTTCATCGTCCTTTCGAGACTCGGAAGTTCGGCCGCCAGCTTCGCCGCCTGTACTTCATCGGCGTCGAGCTCCGCCCGCGCCTTGGTGACGTTGGCAACGGTCTGGTCGAGCCTGGCCTGATATTCCTCGGCGAGCTTTTCCCTGGTCGCCTCCTGGATCCGTATGTCGCCGCGGTTACGGTTGAAGATCGGGATCACGAGGGTGGCGGCGAGACCGTTGCTGAGGATGCCGGTGTTGTCTTGCTGGCGGTTGTAGCCGAGGCTGATCAGGGGAAACTGGGCGAGGATGGCGCGCCGCAGATCGGCATCCTGGGAGTGGTAGCCCGCCTGCAGGGCGAGGAGGTCCGGTCGCCGCCGGGCGACGCGCCGGAGGTCGGCGTTCACCGCCACAGGAGATGGCGGTGCGGCAGGCGCGCCCAAGACAAGATCGAGCCGAACGTTGGGCGCAAGGCCGATCAGGGCGTTGAGCTCGCCGCGCGAGGTTCGCTCGGCGGCTCTGACAACCCCGAGTTGGGAGTCGGCGTCGATCTTCGCGGCTTGGTCGGCGCTGAAGGTCGAGGAGGGAAGGTCGCCGCGCCGCCAAGCGGCCGTCGAGGCGGAAAGACGGACCGAAAGATCGCCGTCGATCCGGGCCAAAAGGACGCCTTTGGCCTCGTCGGCGAGAATGGTCACGGCCAGTGTACGGGCTTGCTGGGCGGTGGACCATTCGCTCCACAAAAGGTCGAGATCGGCCTGCTTCTGGGCGTCCTTGGCCGCGTTCCGGCTCGCCGGGCGCGTCACCAGGCTCAAAACGTCGATCGCCGGGATGAGCGCCCAGGCGGTGGTCGCGCTCGCCGGATGGTCGGGAACATCGATGCTGGCTGAAAGCTGCGGATCAGGAAGGAGCCCGGCCGAAAAGGCCTGGGCGGCCGCGACGCCGGCCGCCGCGCGCTTGGCTTTGAGATCGGGGCTGTTGAGCACCGCCAGGATGGCGACATCCGTTGGATCGAGCCCGGCGGCCGGATCGAAGCGGTGAGGGGCGAGCGGAGCGAGGTGAAGCTGAGAGACGTCGACCTTGAGGTCGGCGGGTCCGGCCGCGAGGTTGGGTTCGCTGGCCAGAGGGCGGGCGCGGTAATGCGCGCAGCCGACCAGCGCGCCGACCGCCAGGGCCGCCGCGACGCGCGCGATCCTCTCGGATCCAGCGGTCATCCTCTCCCGCCTCGATCTTCCAAGCGTCGCTAATGCGCCCTAGCGATTCGCCTCGTTCTTGCCGGGACATTGGGAACCGCCAATGTTTCCTTCGGAAGGGGAAAGACGATCCGGCATTCGAGGCCTGGCGAAAGGTCATGAAGGCTGACCTCGGCCCCGTGCAGCTTGGCGACCGCCGCCACCAGCGAAAGACCAAGCCCGCTCCCCGGCGTCGAGCGGCTCGCCTCGAGGCGATGGAATCGATCGAAGAGGCGAGGGAGCTCGCCGCTGGGAGCGCCCGGCCCATCGTCCCGGACAAAGAGGGCAGGGCGGCCCTCAAAGAGCCCGACCTCGACTTCGATCCGCGCGCGCTCCCGCGCATGGCGCAAGCCGTTCTCAATGAGGTTGACCAGCACCTGGGCGAGAAGCTCGGGATCGCCTTCGATCATCACCGGACCGCCCCCGATGAGAACGAGGCTCTTGCCGGCCTCCTCGGCCGAAGGAGCGAAAGCCTCGACCACGGTCGCCGCCCTCTCGAAGAGATCGACGCTTCGCAGGCGAATGCGGCGCGCCCCGCCCTCGATCTGGGCGATGCGCAGCAGGGCCGAGAAGGTGGCGAGGATGGCGTCCAGCTCGCCAATGGCGAGGGCGATCGCTTCGGCCCTGGCGGCTGGGGAGCCCGCCGCCAGACTCGTCTCAAGCCTTCCGCGAAGGCGGGTCAACGGCGTGCGCAGATCGTGAGCGACGTCGCTCGAGACCTGCCGCAGGCTCTCCATCAAGGCGGAGATGCGGTCGAGCATGCGATTGAAGGTGGCCGCGAGGCGACCAAGATCATCTCCCCCGCCGGCGAGCGGTACGCGTCGAGAGAGATCGCCGTCGATGATCGCCTCGGCGGCGCCGGTGAGCGCGGCGATGCGGGCCTCGAAGCTGCGGCTGAGGCCGAAGCCGGCCGCCAGTCCGAGCAGGGCTATGGTCGCAAGCGCGATCGCAAATCGCTTGAAGAGTTCGGCCTCGAGCGATTGAATCCGTTCGAGATCATCGCCGATCAGGAGCCGATAGCCGCCGGGAAGTTCGGCGGCGAGGATGCGGGTGCGCTCCGACACTGCGGGAGCGGCGCCGAGCTGAGCGACCGACCAGCCAAGGCGGGCCTTCACACCCGCGAGGCGCCCGGCGAGCGGCCGGCCGGCCGGATCGTCGAGTCCATAGTCGAGGGCGCCTGGCGTGCTCGTTCTCTCGCGCACGGCGTCCAGAACCCCGATCAGGCCCTCGGTGCGGTATTCCTGGACGAGCGAGGCGGATTCAGCCGCTATCCTCTGGTCGAAGAGGCGGGACATGGCGGCCCGGGTGGTGAAGAGCCCCACTGCGCCGAGCGCCGCCACCGCCAGGACAAAAGCCGCCGCATAGAAGGTCGCCAGACGAAGACTGGAGGACCTCAACATGCCCTTCAAGCCTCCGCCATCCGATAGCCGGCCCCACGGACCGTGTGGATCAAATCCCTCGCTCCGCCGCGATTGAGCTTGCCGCGCAGCCGGCTGATGTGGGTCTCGACGATGTTCGTTCGCGGATCGAAGTGGAAGTCCCACACGCCCTCGAGCAGCATGGTCCTGGTCACCACGCGGCCGGCGTTGCGCAGCAGATATTCGAGGAGCTGGAACTCGCGGGGCTGGAGCTCGACCCGCGTCCCCGCCCGGACGACCGAGCGGGCGAGGAGGTCGACCTCGAGATCGGCGAGGGTCAGCCGGGTCGTGGTCTCCTGCGGCGGCGGGCGACGGGCCAAGGCATTCACCCGCGCCAGGAGCTCGGCCATCGCGAATGGCTTGACGAGATAGTCGTCGGCCCCCGCCTCGAGGCCCTCGACCCGATCATCGATGCCGCCCACGGCGGTAAGGAGCAGGACGGGGGTCTTCACCTTGGCGGCCCGGATGGTGCGGAGGATGGAAAGTCCGTCGATCTCCGGAAGCATGCGATCAAGGATGATCACGTCGTAGGTCTCGCCGGCGGCGAGCAGGAGGCCATCGCGCCCCACCCTGGCGAGATCGACGGCGTTCCCCGCTTCGCTGAGGGCCCGCTTCAGCCAGGAAGCGGTGGCGGCGTCGTCCTCGACCAGGAGAAGCTTCATGGCCTCAGTCTAGGCGCCCGTGAACCGATAGAGGAGGATTCCGCTCGCCACGGCGAGATTGAGGCTGTCGGCCCGCCCGCGCATGGGGATCTTGACGAGCTGCTCGCAGGCGCCGGCGAGTTCCGCCGAGAGGCCGGCGCGTTCGCTCCCCATGACGAGGAGGATGGGCCGGGCGAGCCCAAAGGGGTCCAAGGCCGTCGTTCCGGCGAGGCTCGCGCCGACCACCGATCCCGTCCAGGCGGCCCTCCATGAAAGGAACTCCGCAAGGCCCGTGCGCGCGATCTGGACGGCGAAGATCGAACCCATGGTGGCGCGCACCGCCTCCACCGAGAAGGGATCGCAAGTCTCGCCGATGAGGATCACGGCGGAAAGCCCCGCCGCGTCGAGGGTGCGGATGATGGTTCCGAGATTCCCCGGATCGCGCACCCCTTGGAGGGCGAGCCAGCAGTCGGCGGACCCGGGATCGAGCGAAGCGAGGGGGACGAAGGACTGCTCGAAGACGCCGAGCGCGGCCTGCGGATTGTCTTTCTTGGAAATCTTGGCAAGGGCCGCTTCGCTCGTCTCGAGGGTTTCGGCCGCCCTCGCCTCGGCCGCGGCGAGGATGGGATGGTTCCCGGATTGAGGCCCCCTGATGAGGAGCCGCGGCGCCCTCCCGGCGGCGAGCCCCTCGCCAATCAGCCTCAGCCCCTCGGCGAGGAAGAGTCCGCTCTCCTCGCGCGCCTTGCGAAGGTGGAGCGAGCGAGCGAGCTTGACGGCCGGATTGGAAAGTGAGGTCACGCGCCGCGCGCTCATGGCCCCTCCCAGCGGGCGAAGAAGGAAAGGCCAATCGCCCGTGCGCCACCTTCTTCGAAGAGGGCGAGTTCGCCCCATTCGATCGCTCCGCCGCGGCCCTCGAGCGCCTCGGCCATCAAAGAGGCGAGGGCAGGGCCGCTCAGCCGCTCGTCATAGGCGTTGAGGAGGAGGAAATGCGCCTCCTTCGAGAGAAGCGAAGCGCAGTCGCCGAGGAGCGCCGGCAAACCCTCCAGGAGCCGCCAGACCTCGCCCTTTGGTCCTCTCCCGTATTTGGGCGGATCAAGGATGATGCCATCGTAGGCGGCGCCGCGCCGGCGCTCGCGCGCGACGAACTTCGCCGCATCATCGCAGATCCAGCGGACCGACGCGCTCGATAGGCCCGCGGCCTCGGCGTTGTCCCTCGCCCAGCCGATGGCTCTCTTGGAAGCGTCCAGATGAGTCGTCTGGGCTCCGCACGACGCGGCGAGGAGGCTCGCCACGCCCGTATAGGCGAAGAGGTTGAGCAGGCGGAAAGCCGGCGGCGCCTCTTGGAGCCTCGTCTTCAGCCAGCTCCAGTTCGGCTGCTGCTCGGGAAAGAATCCGACGTGCCGGAAGGCGGTGAAGCGCCCCCGGAAAGGAAGGTCCTCGAACGCCATCGGCCAGGTCTCGCCCTCGAGACCATCCGGCGCCCAGCGGCCCGCCTCCTCCTCGCTGCTCGCCTCGAAGATGGCGTCGGCGCCGGCCCAGGCGCCTTCGGGAAGGGAAGGTCGCCACAGGCACTGAGCCTCGGGTCGCACGAGGCGGAAGGGCCCGCATCGCTCGAGCTTGCGTCCGCCTCCGCTGTCGAGCAGGGCGTAATCCCTCCAGCCGCGCGCGGCGAGGAGGGAAGGGGAGGGGGCGATCAAGGGCCGATCGAGAGCCATCGCCGAGGGTTAAAGCGCCGCCATAGCGGCGGCGTCCAGGCCCAGCCCAAAGTCGGCCTCGGGGCCATGACCTCGCCGCCCTTTCCCCCCCTCGGCGAATTTCGTCTATAAAAGCTTCCCTTTCGGGTGCGTAGGAGCGCGGGACCGCCGTGAGCGAGACATACGACAAGCTGGCGAGGTCGGCGCGCAAGGCCAGGGGGGAGGGCCATGTCCGGCGGGCCGAGATCCTGGCCGCGGCCGAGCGAATCTTCGTCGCCGAGGGATATGAGGGCGCCACCATCCGCAAGATCGCCGATGAAGTCGGGGTCTCCTCCACCTGCCTCTACATGCATTTCAAGGACAAGGACGAGATCCTGGGCGAGATCGCCGAGCAGCTCATGGCCGAGCTCCTGTCAATCAACTCGGAGATCTCATCGCGGCCCATCGATGCGGTGGCGCGCGTGCGCCTGATGCTCGAGGAATATATCCGCTTCGCTCTTCGCAATCCGAACGCCTATCGCCTGGTCTTCTGCTCCAATGCCCCGCCCGGGGCGAGCGCGGCGAGGGGCGCTGCCACCGACATCGGAGCGCGGTGCTCGGAGCGCTTCTTTGGCGTCGTCAAGGAGATCGCGGCTTCGGGTCGTCTGCGCGCGGCCGATCCCGGCGCGGCCGCCCAGGCGCTCTGGGTCGCCTGCCATGGCATGGCCGCCCTGATGATCACCAAGCCGGCCTATCCCTGGCGTGAGACCGAGGCCCTTTTGAAGACCTTGATGGAAGGACTCTTTTTCGGTCTCGTCGCCGATTGAGAGCGCAAGCGCTCGCTCTTCTGGTCGTGGCGCTCGCCGCCGCGCCTGGCGCATCGGCCGGGGTGAAAGTCTTCTCGCTGGACCAGTGCGCCGACCAGTACGTCCTGGCGCTTTCGCCAAGAGCCGAGATCGTCGGACTTTCCGAGCGGGCGACGAACGCCGATTCCTTCCTGAGGGCGAAGGCGGCCGGCCTTCCCAGGCGCCGGGCCGATCTCGAGTCGATCCTGGCGGCCCGACCCTCGGTCGTGGTTCGATATTGGGGCGGCGATCCGCGCCTTTCCACCACGCTCGCCCGATGGGGGGTGAGGACCGTCACCATCGCCGACGCGCACGACTTTTCCGGGGTCGCCCTCGACATCCGGAAGGTCGCCGCCGCGCTCGGTCAATCGGCCAGAGGAGAGGCCCTGATCGCGCGGATGGACGGCGAACTCGCACAAAGCCGCGGCGCCTGGCGGGGAGAAGGCGCGCTCTACTTGACCTCGACTGGATTCACCGCCGGACGCAACACCCTGATCGATGCGATGATGCGCTCGGCCGGCCTTTCCAACCTTGCCTCGGGCCGGGTCGGCTACGGCTTTGTTCCGCTGGAGACGCTGGTCCGTTCCCCGCCGGCCGCCTTCGTCGAGGGGTTCTTCGATGAGACGGTGAACGGACTGGAACACTGGAGCGAAATGCGAAATCCGCTCATCGCCCGGATGGCGGCGAGACGCACGATCGTCTCCCTGCCCGGATCGATCCTCGCCTGTCCCGCGTGGTTTGCGGCTGACGGGACTGCCAAGATCGCAAACCAAGCTCGTCGCCGATAATTCGTCCGCCGGACGCGGGCGAAATGGCTGTTTGTGCCCTTTGCGCCACGCTCGCGGGCAATTCGCCGCCATGGACTTGCCGCATCTTCGCCTTCATGCAACGCCTTGGAAACGAAGAGGGGTCTCGGGATCTCCAGGGGGAGGGCCGGGATCGGCGCGCCCATCTTCGCAGGTGGCTCGTGGGGATAACGGGTGGCGCGATTCCATCCAACCAACAGCGCGAAGCTTGTGGACGGGATCAAATGGTCATCCCGGCGCAAATCTTTGGGGATAGGTGGATGAAATCCAGCGAAATCAAGTCGCTTTTCGCCTCCGCCGGACTGGCGCTCGGCGTCCTCGCGGCGCCCGCCGCCTTGGCCCAGACCTCTCCCCCGTGCACGCCGGCCGATAAGGCGGCGGGTAAGTGCCAGGCCCTGAGCGTCCCGGCTCAGACCGGGGCGACCTCGGTGCAGGAGCTGGTCGTCACCGGCACGCGCATCCGAACCACCGAATACACCTCGCCCTCGCCGATCACGGTGATCACCCCTGAGCAAGCCGAACTTCGCGGAGCGACCGACATCGCCCAGATCCTCCAGCAGACTCCGGAGGCTGAGAACACCCTCGAGATCAATAATACCCTCACCGGTTTCGTGGTCGGCGGCGGACCCGGCGTGAACACCCTTTCCCTGCGGGGCCTCGGCGCCCAGCGCACCCTTTTCCTCATCGACGGTCAGCGCCTGGGTCCGGCCGGAGTCGGCGGGACGGTCGGCCCTGTCGACCTCAACACCCTGGCCTTTCCCTTGGCCGAGATCCAGAACGTTCAGATCCTCAGGGACGGCGCCTCTTCGATCTATGGTTCAGACGCCATCGGTGGAGTGGTGAACATCATCACCAAGAAGAACTTCAATGGCGTGGACATGCGCGCCTACGCCTCCCAGGCGCAGGGCGCAGGCGGCAATGTCTACCAGGTCGACCTTTTGGCTGGGAAGACCTGGGACCGGGGCTACGTCACCGTCGGGGCGAGCTGGTACAAGCAGGAGGCGCTCCGTCTCGGTGAACGACCCTATCTCTCTTGCTCTCAGTTCCTGGCCACCGCGAGCGGAGCGCCGGCCGATCCGATCGATCCCGCGACAGGCCAGTACGAGTGCGAGAACACCTTCACCAACGCCGTGGAGGACCTCGCCGACGGCGTGGTGTACCGGCCCTTCCCTTCAGCGGTGGCGGGCGGCGGCGCGCAGGGCCTGGACATTCCGGCCTGGCAGGCGGTGGGCCTCGTCTTCCCCGGCAATCCGGCAGCCACGATCAACTCTTACGCTCTCATTCCCTACAACACGCCGGTATTCCTGAACACGACCGCCATTTCTCCGGACGAGCGGTACATGTTCAACGTCTTCGGCCAGTATGACCTCTCGCCGCACGCTCATTTGTATGGCAGCCTGATGCTGACGCGCCGAGACTCGAGCCAGTACCAGGTGGACCAATTCTTCACCCCGGTGAATCCCGGCAACGTCTTCAATCCGGGCTTTGGATTTCCCCTGCCGATCATTCCGCTCATCTATAACGATAGCCAGCAGGTCGATTACGGGCGCATCCTCGCCGGCGTCAAAGGGGATATCGGAAGCTGGAAGAACTTCACGGACTGGAACTATTACTTCAACGGCGAATTCAGCCAGTCCCACGGCTATTACACCCAGCCCTTCGCCTACCAAGACAGGGTGAACGCCACCGCAGGCTCGTCCAACGCCGCCGGCTGCGATCCCACCGCCAACATCGACGGCGGCTACACGATGGCCCAGCTCGAACCGAACGTGGCCTGCGTGCCGGTGAACTTCTTCCAGGCCGTGCAGAACGGCCAGTTCACTCCGGCTGAACAGGCCTTCCTCTTCGGCAAGGAGACCGGCTGGACGATCTACAACCACTACTATGTGGAAGGCAGCGCGAACGGCAACCTCCTTCGCCTTCCCGGCGGCGAGGCGGCCCTCGCCCTCGGATTCCAGCTCCGCCGCGAGGAGATCGACGACAATCCGGGGACCAACGCCCAGATCAGCAACTACTACAACTACTCGACCACCGGCCGGACCCACGGTTCCGACACCATCGAGGAAGCGTTCGGCGAACTCGACCTGCCGCTCCTCAAGAACGAGCCCTTCGTCAAGAGCCTCGCCTTCGACGTCTCCGGCCGCTTTTCACACTACAAGAGCTACGGCTCGAGCCTGACCTACAAGATCGGGCTCGACTGGCAGATTACCGACTTTCTGGCCCTGCGAGCGACCCAAAACACCGGCTTCAGGGCGCCGGCCCTGTACGAACTCTACCTCGCCGACCAGACGAGCTTCCTCTCCCAGGTGGCCATCGATCCCTGTATCAATTACGGGATCAGCGGCGTCTCGGCCAACGTCCAGAAGAACTGCGCCGCTCAAGGCCTGCCGCCGAATTACACGGGGGCCAATTCCTCGAGCGCGACCATTCTCACCGGCGGCGGCGCAGGCAATCTGAAGGCCGAGACCTCGATGTCGCGCACGGTGGGATTTGTTCTAACGCCCAAATGGTTCGACCTGCACCTGAACGCCCAGGTCGACTACTTCACCTTCGACATCCAGAACCAGATCCAGCAGTTCGGTGCGGGGAACATCGTCTTCGCCTGCTATAATTCAACCGACTTCCCCAACGATCCGTTTTGCAAGCTCTTCACCCGAAACCTGGTCCCGGGCACGCCGAACTTCCAGGGCATCACGCTGATCATGGACAACTACGTCAACGTCGCCGATCAGCGGGAGCAGGGCCTCGATTTCGATCTCGAGCAATGGGTGAACCTGCCCGACGACATCAAGTTCACCGTCGATTCCCACCTTTCGTGGACCTTCTACCAGTCGACGATCCTGCTGGGCGGGGTGGTGAACAACTATCTGGGTGAGGTGACGCAGCCGCCGTTCGTGGGCAACATCAACTTCCGCTTCGACAAGGGTCCGTGGACGTTCAACTGGTTCCTGAACATGATCGGCCACACTTCGGACCTGAAGTTCGTCTCCTCGATCGATCCCAATTTCCTGCAGAGCGGCGAAGCGGTCTCTTTCAACCACGTCGAGCCCTTCTACACGACGAGCGACATCTCGCTCAGCTACAGGAAGGACGGCTATACGGTCAGGGTCGGGGTGTCGAACCTGTTCGACAAGACGCCAGGCCTCTACGGCGCCGAAGGCTTCCAAAACCGCATCGGCAACGTCCCGCTCGCCACCCAGTATGACTGGACCGGCCGGGCCTTTTTCGCCGATATCGAGAAGAAGTTCTTCTAGGCGGGCGGCGCCGCAAAAGCGCAAGGTCCGTGGCGCGAGGCTGCGATCTTGGAGGCGACCAGGCGATGATTTCGCGCGTCGGTTCTTCGTGGACGACATCGTGAGCTCGAGGCGTCTCATCGATCCTGAGATCGCTCCCCTGATCGAACAGGTCCCCGGATTTTCCTTCGACAGCGTTCCGATCGAGCGGATGCGCGAGTTCCTGGCCTCCATGGCACCAGCCCGCCCACCGCCGGGGCCCGACGTGGAGGTCTTTGAGGCTCGAGCTCCTGGCCGGGACGGTGCTCCGGAGGTTCGGCTGGTGGTGACCACTCCCATACAAAGGAGCGAGGGTCCTCGCCCCGGAATCCTCCACATCCACGGCGGCGGCTACGTCATGGGCTCGGCCGAGATGACGCTGCAGACCGACGAGGCTTACGCCCGGGCCTTCGGCGCGGTGGTGGCGTCGGTGGATTATCGCCTCGCGCCCGAAACGCCTCACCCGGGACCCGTCGAGGATTGCTACGCGGCTCTCGCCTGGCTCAGTTCCGAAGCCGAGCGGCTTGGCGTCGATCGTCGCCGGATCGCCGTCACCGGCGAGAGCGCCGGGGGCGGGCTGGCGGCCGCGCTCGTGCTCCTGGCCCGTGACCGCGGCGCGCCGGCGATCGCCTTCCAGCATCTCGTCTTTCCGATGCTCGACGACCGCACGGTGGTCGAGGCCGATCCCTCGCCATTCCTCGGTGAATTTGTGTGGACCCGAGAGGCCAATCGGTTCGGTTGGACTTCGCTCCTCGGAGGCGAGCCAGGCGCTCCGGGCGTTCCCGCCATCGCCGCGCCCGCCCGCGTGAGCGATCTTTCCGGCCTGCCCCCAGCGTTCATCGCCTGCGGTGCCCTGGATCTCTTCGTGCAAGAGAACCTCGATTATGCGCGGCGACTGATGCGCGCGGGCGTGGCGACCGAGCTGCACATCTATCCGGGCGCACCGCACGGCTTCACTTTCATGGCGGAGGCTGAAGTGAGCCGGAACTTCGCGCGCGACTCCATGGCGGCGTGGTCGCGGGCGCTGAAGCCGTCGTCCTAGGCGAACTGAAAGCCTTCGTATTCGTTGGCGGCGATCGCCACGCAGCGCTCGCGATAGGCGGAAAACCCGCCGACGTAGACGCCGAACCGCCGCGCCTTACCGGGGATATTCGCGCCCTGGTACCAGGAACTGGCCGCCCGCGGGTAGAGCGTGCGCGAGACCACCGCGTCGGAATGGTCCGTCCATTCACGCTCCGCCGAGGCGGTCGGCTCGACCAAGGTGAGATCGTTGCGCCTCATGTAGCTGAGACAGTCGGCGATCCAGTCGACGTGCTGCTCCACAGCGGTCGGCATGTTGGCCAGGACCGAGGGGCTGAGGGGCCCGGTGATGGTGAAGAGGTTCGGATATCCGGACACGCCAAGGCCCATGAAGGTGCTGGGGCCGGCGCGCCATTTCTCCTTCAGATTCCGACCGTCGCGGCCGATGAGATCCATCGAGGTGATCGCGCCGGTGAGCGCATCGAAGCCGGTGGCGAGCACAAGATCGTCGAGCGGATGGTGTCGATCGGAGGTCCGCACGCCTTTGGCGTCGACCTCCACGATCGGGTGCTCGCGAAGATCGTGGAGCGTGACGTTGGGGCGGTTGTAGGTCTCATAATAGCCGTCCTCGAGCGGCGGCCGCTTGACCCCGATGGGATGATCGTGGGGCGTCAGTTTTCGCGCAGTCTGCGGATCTTCGACGCTCGCGAGGATCTTTGATCGGACGAACGCCTGAGCCGTCTCGTTGGCCGCCTCATCGACGAAGAGATCATCGAAGGCGGTGAAAAAGCGCATGCCGCCCTTGGCCCACAGGCTCTCGTAGATCGCCTGACGCTCCTCGCCCGAGACGCCGAACGCCGATCCCAGGGGCGGGTCGAACGGCACCGCGCCTCCCGAGGCGAGGCAGCGCCGGCGAATGTCGGAATAATTTGCCTTGTACCACGAGGTGAAATCGCCACTCGCCGCCACGTTCCTGGCCGGAAGGACCCAGTTCGGCGTCCGCTGGAAGACCGTCAGCCGCCCCGCCTGGCGCGCGATCCGCGGAATCGCCTGGACCGCCGAGGCCCCGGTGCCGATGATTCCGACCCGTCTTGCCGCAAAGGAAACCTCCTCGTGAGGCCACTGAGCGGTGTGCAGGATCCGGCCCTCGAAGCTCTCGAGGCCTGGGATATCCGGCCAGTGGACATCGGAGAGGCAGCCCGCCGCAGTGATGAGGAAGCGGGTGGTGATGGTTTCGCCGTCGCTGGTCTCCACTCGCCAGGCGGACCGCGTGTCATCGAAGCTCGCCCGCGTCACCGCCGCGCCGAAGCGGATCAGCCGACGAAGCTCGAAGCGTTCGGCGACGTGCTCGAGGTAGCGGAGGATCTCAGGCTGCTCGGAATAGCGCAGCGACCAGTTCCACGCCTCCTGGAGCTCCGGTGAAAAGGAGTAGCTGTAATAATAGCTCTCGCAGTCGCATCGCGCGCCGGGATAGCGGTTCCAGTACCAGACGCCCCCGACGCCCGCCCCCTTTTCGACGCCCTGGACGCGCAAACCCAGGGCGGTCAGCCGGTGGATCGCGTAGAGACCCGCAAAGCCGGCTCCGACGACCACCGCATCGACGTCCACGGCTCCAGTGGACTGTCCTTTGTCCGCTCGAGGCACAGTCCCCTCCTTGTTCGCCTAACACTTGTTATGCCTAGCGATTATGAGCCGCAAGCCTTGTCCGCATAACGACTGTTATGTAATCCTGTCCCCATAATTTGGCGGAGGAAGGGCGCATGGGCGTGCTGCTCGGAAAGATCGCGCTCGTCACCGGCGCGGCCAGCGGCATCGGGCGCGCCTGTGGAAAGGCGCTGGCGCGGGAGGGCGCCCGCGTGTTTGCGGGCGATATCGACCAGGTCGGCTCGGTTGAGACGTGCGAGCAGATCTCTGCGGAAGGAGGAGTCGCGACCCCCCTCCTCTTCGATGTCGCCGACGAGGACGCCTGGCGAGGCGCGATGGGCGAGATCGCGGAAGCCAGTGGAGCGCTGCACATCCTCGTCAACAACGCCGGAATCTGCATCCAGCGGCCGCTGCTGGAAATGGAGCTCGCAGCGTGGCGGAGGCAGAACTCAGTGAACCTCGACGGCGTCTTCCTGGGGACAAAGGCCGCCATCCCCCTGATCGCCAAGTCCGGCGGCGGCGCGATCGTGAACATGTCCTCGGTGGCTGGGCTGCAGGGCGTGGCGGGACTCGCCGGCTATTGCGCCAGCAAGGGCGCGGTGCGCCTCTTTTCGAAGGCCGCGGCGCTCGAGTGTGCGGCGGCGCGCAACCAGATCAGGGTGAATTCGGTCCATCCCGGGAGCATCGAGACGCCGATCTGGGCGAAGCTGGGAAACGGCGGCGAGATGCCCGCGGACAAAAACTCGACCGAGCAGATCATGCGGGGGATGCGGGAGATGTCGGAGCAGATCACTCCGCTCGGGCGGGCCGGGACGCCGGAAGACATCGCCGCGGGCGTGGTCTTCCTCTGCTCGGACGCCGCGCGGTTCGTGACCGGCGCCGAACTTGTCATCGACGGCGGGGTCTTCGCAAGCTAGTCGGGCTCCTTTCCCGCGCAGCGGAGAAGGCGAGAGGAGAGGCCAGGCTTCGTGCGCCGGCCGTCTTGCGCCCACTCCGTCTGCTCGCTACCGCTCCATCCGCTTCCCCGGCTCCGCAGAGGGGAGAAGAAAACGAGGTGGCGATGGAGCGCGTTCTCGAGGCGCCAACCGCCCCTTCGAGGGTCAGGCCGGCGGGCCAATGGGGCTTCCTCGTCCTTCTCGCCATCACGCTCTTTGTCGCGCTGGCGCTCGCCGTCGTCTTCGGCGAGACCTCGCTCACCGCGCGACAGTATCTCGAAGCCTTCGCCAGGCCTGAGTCCGCTTCGGGCGAGATCCTGTGGCTGATCCGCTCGCCCCGGGCCGTCGCCGCCGCCCTCACCGGCGCCGAGCTCGGCCTCTCCGGAGCCGTGATGCAGGGCCTCTTGCGCAATCCGCTGGCCGACCCCGCGGTGCTGGGAGTCTCGGCGGTCTCCGCGCTCGGCGCGGCGGTGGTGATCGCGCTCGGGCTTTCGGCCGCGGCCGGATCGATCGAGGCCGCCGCGCTCTTCGGCGCGCTCGCCTGCGGGGCGCTGGTGGTCTTCCTCGCCGCCCGCTTTTCGGAGCCGGAGATGCTGATCCTCTTCGGCGTCGCCATCTCGGCGGTCGGCGCGGCGGCGACGGCGCTCGTCTTCAACCTCTCCTCTTCGCTGGTGACCACGGCGGAGATCCTTTCCTGGCTCCTGGGAAGCGTCGCCAACCGCGACTGGAGCGATGTGGCCCTCTCGCTCATCCCGGCCCTTGCCGGGGCCGCACTCTGCGCCTTTTCGGCGCGCGGTATTCGCATGCTGACGCTGGGAGAGGAGACGGCGAGCGTCTCGGGTCTGCCCATGGCGCGCCTGAGGGCGTTTGCGGTCGCCGGCGCGGCCCTCCTCACCGGCGCTTCGGTCGCCATGGCCGGGGTGATTGGCTTTGTCGGCCTCGCCGCCCCACACCTCGTGCGCTGGCGGGTGAGGGATGATCCGGCCGCGACGCTCGCGCCCTCGGCGCTGGCCGGGGCCGTCCTGGTGCTCCTCGCCGATCTGGCGGCCCGCCTCATCCCCACCGAGGAGGAGCTCCGGCTGGGCGTGGTGACCGCGCTCTTCGGCGCCCCACTCTTCGCGCTCGTCGCCTGGCGGGCGGCGCGGAGCTGGCGGGCGTGAGCTTCCCCCTCGAACTTAGAGGCTTGGCGGTGGCGCGCGGCGGACGAACGGTCCTGGAGGATATCGCCCTCACCGTCGAGCCGGGAGAGGTGGCGGGCCTCGTGGGGGCCAATGGCTCGGGGAAGACCACCCTGATCCGCGCCGCGCTCGGGCTGTCGAAGGCCAAAAGAGGGGAGGCGCGACTCTTTGGACGCCCCGTTCGCGGCCTTGGCGCCGAGGAAAGGGCTTCGCTCGTTGCGTACCTTCCCCAGGAGCGGCGGGTCGGCTGGAACCTTCCGGCCTGGCGCATCGCTGCCCTCGGGGCGCCGCGGCTCAGCGCCAACCGGGCGAGGGGCGCGGCGCTCGAGGCGCTCTCAAGGGTGGGCGTCTCGCCCCTCGCCGAGAGGGGAATCCTCGACATGTCCGGGGGCGAGCGGGCGAGGGTGCTCATCGCCCGGCTTCTCGCCGCCTCGTCGCCGCTCATCCTCGCCGACGAGCCGACCGCCGGCCTCGATCCGGACGCTCAGCTCCTGGTCATGGAGATCCTGCGCGAGGAAGCGCGGCGCGGCGCCGCGGTTGTGGCGAGCCTGCACGATCTCGCCCTGGGGGCGCGCGCCTGCGATCGCCTTGTGGTGTTGAAGCAGGGCCGGATCCTGGCCGCCGCGGCCCCCGCCCAAGCGCTTTCCCGCCAAACGCTCCGCGAAGGCTTTGGATTGGAAGGCTCGCTCATCGAGACGGCGGCCGGACCGGTTCTCGCCGCCCGCCGAGCCGGGGAGGAGACGGAACTTCGTTCCCGTTTGCGGGTTGCGCCGAACGAGTGAGAAAAGAACCGATGGCGAAAGGCGGCCTCAGCCGCAGAGGCGTGCTCAGCGCCGGGGCGGCCGGGATCGCGCTTGTTCCCGCCGCAGCCTCGGCGCAGGCTGCAGTCGAACGCCCGACTCCGAGCGCCGCTGGCGAGATCGAGGTCGCGCTCGAGGTCAACGGGCGACGTCGCACGCTCCGCCTCGATCCCAGAGTGACGCTCCTCGACGCCCTGCGCGAACATCTTCGGCTCACCGGATCCAAGAAGGGCTGCGACCACGGCCAGTGCGGGGCCTGCACCGTGCTGGAGGGCGACCGGCGCATCCTTGCCTGCCTCACGCTCGCCGCCGCGGTGAGGGGCCCGATCACCACCATCGAGGGGCTCGCGCCGGCGGCGGGACCGCTCCATCCCATGCAGAGCGCCTTCATCGAGGCCGACGCCTTCCAGTGCGGCTATTGCACGCCCGGCCAGATCCTCTCCGCGGTCGCCTGCGTCCGCGAAGGCCACGCGGGAAGCGAGGCCGAGATCCGGGAATGGATGAGCGGCAATCTCTGCCGGTGTGGAGCCTATCCCCACATCGTCGCCGCGGTCGGCCAGGCCGCGAAGGCCATGGGGTAGATGCGGCCGTTCACCTATCAGCGCGCCAACGATCCAGCCGAGGCGGTCCGTCTTGCCGGCGAAGGACGCGGGCCGCCGACCCTTGCCCCGGTCCAATTCCTGGCCGGAGGAACGACCCTCATCGATCTCATGAAGCTCGACGTCATGGCGCCTTCGACGCTCGTCGATCTCAACGGTCTCGACGGCTCGCTCCGCGAGATCCGCGCCGATGCTCAAGGCCTGCGTCTGGGGGCCATGGTCCGGATGGCCGAAGCCGCCGAGCATGAGGCCGTAGCGCGCGACTATCCGGTGATCGCCCAGTCCCTTCTCCTCGCCGCAAGCCCCCAGATCCGCAACATGGCGAGCCTGGGCGGCAATGTCCTGCAGCGCACGAGGTGCGAGTACTTCCGCTTCACCGACTTTCCAGCCTGCAACAAGCGCGCCCCAGGCTCCGGATGCGGGGCGCTCACCGGCGTCGACCGCAAGCTCGCCGTGCTCGGGGTGAGCGACGCCTGCATCGCGAGCTATCCCGGCGACTTCGCCAACGCCCTGGCGGCCCTGCGCGCCGAGGTGGAGATCGCCGGCCCCGGCGGGGCGCGCAGGATGGCCTTCGACAAGCTCCATCGCCTTCCGGGCGAGACCCCGCACCTCGAGACGACCCTCGCGCCCGGCGATCTCATCGTCGGCTTCTTCGTCCCGGCGGGTCCCTGGACGAGGCGCTCGCTCTTCGTGAAGGTCCGCGACCGCCAGTCCTACGAGTTCGCTCTGGCTTCGGCGGCCGTCGCCCTCCACCTCGAAGCGGGCGAGGTGCGCGCTGCGCGCATCGCCCTGGGCGGCCTGGCGGCCCGGCCATGGCGGAGCAGAGAGGCCGAAGCGGCGCTCGAGGGCCAAACGCTGAGCGAGGAAACCGCCCGCGCCGCCGCCGAGGCGGCGCTTTTGGGCGCCAGCCCGAGCGGAGGGGTCTCCTACAAGATCGAACTTGGCAAGCGGACGCTGGTCCGGGCCCTTCTCGCCGCCGGAGCGTTGGAGGCGTGATGGCCGGCCAACTCCGCCCCGGCGCGATCGGCGCGCCCCATCTTCGCATCGATGGGCCGGCCAAGGTGCGCGGCGAGGCCGTCTTCGCGTTCGATGAGGCGGTCGCCAATCCGGCCTGGGCGTTCCTGGTCACCAGCCCGATCGCGCGGGGCCGGCTCGTCCGGGTCGAGGAGGCCGAGACGCGCGCCTTGCCGGGCGTCCTCGATGTCCTCACCCACGCCAATGTCGGCGACCTCGCCGGTCCGCTCCCAGGCCCCGATGGCGGGGCCACGACCGCGAGCCTGCAGTCCGACCAGATCTGGCACGATGGCCAGATCCTCGCCGTAGTCCTCGCCGAGACCTTCGAGATCGCCCGCGACGGCGCCCACCGCATCCGCCTCGTCTGCGAGACCGAACGCCCATCGGCGAGCTTCTCCAGCCCAGGCGTGGAGGCGGAGCCGACTGGCGAAAAGAGCGATCCGCACATCGGCGAGGCCGAAGGCGCCTTCGCCGCCGCTCCGGTCAAGATCGACCAAGCCTATTCGACCCCGACCCAGCACCACAACGCCATGGAGCTCTTCGCCACGGCCTGCGCCTGGCGCGGCGACGAGCTCCTGGTCTTTGAGCCCAGCCAGTTCGTCGACGGGGCGAAGGCGACGCTCGCCCGCCAGCTCAAGATCCCGCCCGAGAAGGTGCGCTTCGTCGCCAAGTTCATCGGCGGCGCCTTCGGCGGCAAGGGGGCGGTGACCGCCCGGACCGCTTGGATCGCCATCGCCGCCAAGCGGCTCGGCCGGCCGGTGCGGCTGGAGGCGACGAGGGACCAGGGCTTCACCATCGCCACCTTCCGCGCCGAGACGCGCCATCGGGTGAGGCTGGGCGCCGACCGCCAGGGAAAGCTCCAGGCGGTGATCCACGAGGGCGAGTCCATCACCTCTCGGCCCTCGACGTACAACGCCAATGGCCTGGAGACGACGGGGCGGCTCTACGCCTCGCCCAATGTCCTGACCCGCGCGCAGATCGTCCACGCCGACCGCAACACCCCGGGCTTCATGCGCGCCCCGCCCGAGACCCCGTTCCTCTTTCCGCTCGAGGTCGCCATGGACGAACTCGCCGCGGCCCTGGCGATGGATCCGGTCGAGCTGCGCCGCCTCAACGATACCCAGAAGGACCCGACCAGCCCGCGCCGATACACTAGCCGCTCGCTCGTTCCGTGCCTGGAGCGGGCCGCCGAGGCGTTCGGCTGGCCGAGGCGCACGCCCGCCCCCGGCTCGATGCGAGAGGGCGAGTGGCTGATCGGCTGGGGCTGCGCGAGCGCCGCCTATCCGGCCAACATCGCCGCCGCCGCCTGCCGGCTGTCGCTTTCTCCGGAGGGGCGGGCCAGGATCGGCATTGCGGCCGAGGACCTGGGGACGGGGACCTACACCGTCCTCGCCGCGGTGGTCGCCGACGCCCTGGGGCTGCCGATCGAGAATGTCGCTGTGGATATCGGCGACAGCCGCCTGCCTCCGGCGCCTATTTCGGCGGGCTCGTGCCACGCCTCCAGCGTCTGCAACGTCGCGGCCAAGGCGTGCGAGGAGGTCCGAGATCGTCTGGCCCGCGCAGCGAGCGCACCCGGCGCAGGGCCGCTTGCCGGAACCGATCCGGCTCGCCTCACGCTCGTCGCGGGAAGCCTCAGGGCGCCGGACGGACGCTCAGAGCTGCTCGCTGCGGCCGTGCGGCGCCTGGGAGGACGCCTCGAGATCTATACCGAGAACCTGCCGCAAGGCGCGCCGCCCGACGGCCTGACGCGCCTCGATCGCGGCCAGGTCGCCATGTCGCGCGGATCGGAGCGCCAGGATGCGCTCGCCTACGCCTTCGGGGCTCAATTCGTGGAGGTGCGCGTCCACGAGCGCACGCGCGAAATCCGCACCCCCCGCGCAGTGGGCGCCTTCGCGGCCGGCACGATCATCGATCCGGTCACCGCCAAGAGCCAGCTCATGGGAGGCATGATCTGGGGGATCAGCGCCGCCCTGCACGAGAAGACGGAGATCGACGAGGCCCTCGCCCGCTACGTCAACAAGGATTTTTCCGAGTACATGATCCCAGTGAACGCCGATATCGGCGAAGTCGAGGTCATCCTGGTTCCCGAGGTCGACAGAGAGGTCAATCCGCTCGGCATGAAGGGGATCGGCGAGATCGGCATCACCGGGATGAATGCGGCGGTCGCCAATGCAGTCTGGCACGCCACCGGCAAGCGGGTGCGCGATCTGCCGATCCGGCTGGAGGATCTGCTGTGATCGGAGGCCCAATTTGAGGCCGCGTCGCCGGGCAAGTCCAGTTAGACCGGTGCCGACCCACCTTGGCCCGACTCGCGGCTAAGAGCTACTGGTAGCCGACCTCGCCCACCCGGATGTAGCTGTAGGGGTAAAACAAAGTCCGGAACTCGAGCTCGTCGCCGGCGTGACCGGCCGGCAGGGTGAAGGGAACGCCGAACTCCTGATATGTCATGGTCGCGGTCCACGCCTCGCGGGTGAGCGAGCGCGCAGCGAGCTCGTAGCCGGCGGTCGCGTCGTTGACCTCCAGGCGCACCATGTCGAGGCCATCAGGCTGGGTGTTGTTGTCGATCATCAGCTGCCAGACCGCGACGTGACTTCCGTTGGAGACGGTCGTCACATAGGGGCCGTAGGTGAGGTGGCCCTGAGCTGTCGAGGTGTTTCCCGCCCAGCCGCCGCCGTCGGCGAAGCCCACCTGGTGGGGAAGGGCGGTCGCCGCCCAGGTCTCGGTGAGAGTCTGAGGAACCTGGGTTCCCATCAGGGCCGAGACGGCGAGCCCCAGCCTTTGCACCTTCACCGTAGCGTAGGACTCAAACCAGGTGCGGTTCTCGATGAGGTCGCCGGCGTCGGCCGCGGGGAGGGTGAAGGGGAGATAGAAGAACTCGAAGTCGTTTGGGAGGGCCCAGGCCGTGCGCTGAAGCGGGAGCGAGGCGAGCGCGGTGCTCTTGGTGGCGTCGTTGACGTCGAGGGTGAGGATCGTCCCTCCGTCCGGCGGCGAGTTTGAATCAATCGAGAGCTTCCAGACCGCGACGTTCTTACCCGCCGGAACAATGGTGGTGTAGGGACCATAGGTGATGGCCCCGGCGGCGTCGGTGGGGTGGTGGTTGGGGCCGTGGTGGATGTTATCGTCTACTACGCAGAGACGAGATCAGGTTGTAGCTGAGAGTTACGGATCGAAGGGACAATGACGGAGCGACTTGTTGTCGAGAATCTATCCGCGTTTCTTGTCGGAAGTGCGGCCTGTATCGCGACGCATTTGGCGGGCATCAAATACCTTTCACTGAGACAAAGAGGGAGCCTCTCTCAGGCCCGAGATCGTGAATACGGTTGAGTCCGTGATTCTAACGATAGCCGCCGTTGCTATTGTCCAGCTGAGATAGTAAGTCTTCTAATCCTTCGCTCAGTTGGGCGAGTGACGATCCTAGACCGAGTTTTCTGTGGGTTTTGCTTCGCCTGCCTCCTTCTCCTCGCCGCCGGCCTCGGCGTGCCGGCTCGGGACCGCCGGTTCGGTAGGACCCGATCGGATCGCGCTCCGCACCTATGATGCGGCAAACGAGTTGACCCAGCTCACCCTCGGCTATCTCAGCCCCAATCAGATAAGATACGAGACCCTGACCTATACGGGAGACGGGCTGGTCCAGACGGTCGCCGATGGAAATAACAAACTCACCACGGCTTCGCTCGGAATTGCCGCCGACAGCGGCCCCGGGGCGGTGGTGGCGGTGCCCACAGCAGGGGTGTCCGATGTTGTTTCCGAAGTAGCGGGCCTCGTCTCGATAGGCGCGAATGGTCTTGGTGGGCATTGGGGGAACGTCGCCGTCGGGGTCGTCGGAGAGCTGACTGGCGTTGGGACCGACTCTTGAAGGCGCCCGCTCTCTTCCGTGAAGCAACTGCTACGCAAAACAGGGTGGCGGCGCCCCCATGCTGACGAAGATTGTCCTGCCAATTCTCGTCATCGCAGTTTTAATTCCGGTGATGGAGCGCGTCATTCCGTTCCATTACCGCTGGATCACTCAGTCAAAGGTGCCATCAGAACAGTTTTGGCGGCGGTATGGTGTTGTGCGCCTTCCGAGGACTCTGTTCGCGGTGCTGGCGTGGGGCGCATCTGCGTTGGCAGTATTTCTGAGGTCAAACGTCTATGTTTACGCGTGGATAGCGATTCTTGGCGTCTGGGGCCTGTGCGTCCTGGTTGACATCATTCGCGCAAATGGCTGGCGCTTCAGCTGACCCGTCCCGCCACTTCCAACGACCTCACCTTCTCCAGGCTATATCCCGCCAACGAGATCGTCTCGCGCGCGGCGACCAACGACGCCTACACCTATCAGCCTTCGGCGACCTCGCGGACCTACGCTGTGAACGGCCTCAACCAGTACACCACCATCTCCGGCTCCGGCGCGCTCCCCGAGCCCGGACCAAGCTCGGCGGTGAGCTTCACCTACGATCCACTCGGCCGGCTCGCCAGCTCGACGCCGACCGGCGGCGAGACCTCGAATTTCCTCTATTCGGGATCGATGCTGGTTGGGGAATACCAGTCCGGATCGATCCCCCGGGTCCGGCCAGCGGCCGGCCCGCGGGCATGCTCTGGTCGCTACATCCCGGGCCCGGACCCCGACGAGGCGCTCCTGTGGTACTATGGCTCCGGCGAGGAACCCCCGAGTGGCTGGCTGCGGACGCTCTGGGATCGACCATCGCCTATTCCAGCGCCGCGGGCCAGGCGATCATGACCTACGACTATGACGAGTACGGCTTCCCGTCGGCAGGCGGAGGCGGTAACGCGCCCCGCTACCGCTACACCGGCCAGGTGTTCCTCCCCGAGGCCGGGCTCTACGACTACAAGGCGAGGGCCTATTCGCTAGGGCTGGGGCGATTCCTGCAAACCGACCCGGCGGGCTATGCGAGCGACCTCAACCTCTACGCCTACGCCGGGAACGATCCGGTCAACCAGACCGATCCCAGCGGGATGGCCACCGAAGCCTCCCAGCCGATGACGGAGAAGACCTATTGCGTCGCCGACAGGTGCTGGACTGACTACAACCCCGACACAGGCGACCTGACGACGGGCCCCTGCTCGCGGGCTATAGCTACGACGATCTCGGCCGCCGCAGCGCCATCGCTCCCCCGGCTCTTAAGCCGGCGTCGCATCCACCTCCCCCGCGCTGAAGCGCGAGGGACGAGAAGAAGGCGGCGCCTTGCGCGGTTCAGGAACTCGGCTGTGAAACCTGCGTGGCGAGGCTGGTGGTGATCGGGGAGGGGGCCGAAGGCGTCACGGGAAGCAGGGTGTAAGCGCCGCGCCTCAGGTCCTGGGTGATCTCGAGCGGGGCCGAGCCGCCGTTGAGGCGGGCGCGGTAGACCTCGGTCGCCTCGATCACCCGCATGACGTAGTTGCGGGTCTCGTGGAAGGGGATGCACTCGATGAAGTTCACCGGATCGACGTTGGGACTTCTGGGATCGCCGCACACTGTCGCCCACGAGGCTGGACGGCCTGGACCGGCGTTGTAGGCCGCCGCGGCCATGACGTAAGAGCCGGAAAAGTCGCCAACCAGCTGGCCCAGGAAGGCCGAGCCCAGCTCCATATTGTAGGAGGGATCGGAGAGTTCATCGGGAGAATAGGAGACCCCGATGCGGCGGGCCTCGATGGCCGCAGTCGCCGGCATGAGCTGCATCATGCCGCGGGCGCCGGCGCCGGAGCGGGCCTGGGGATTGAAACTCGACTCCTGGCGCACGACGCCCAGGATGAACGGCGTCTCCGGCGCGCCCCCGACGATCGGCGGGACGGCGAGGGGATAGCCGCGGTCGGCGAGGACGACGTCGTGCTCGGCGGCGTTGCGCACCACCCGCATGGCGCTCGAGGCGTCGCCGTAGGCCCGGGCCATGTCGACGAGCTGGGCCTCCTGAACCGGATCGGTCATGGTGTCGGCGAGCTCGGCGACGAAGGCGCAAAAGACCTTCTTGTCACCGATGTCGGCGATCATCCTGGCCGCGCTCACCGCGCTTTGGGCGTTGAAGGCGTCGCGGTCGGCCTGGGTGATGACCGGGTCATGAGGAAGGGAAATGCGGGTGATCCCGGCCTCGGCGGCGGAGAGCTGGCCATAGAAGGTGGTGATGTAGCGCGCGCCGAGGCCGAAATAGTACTGCGCGCCGACCGGATCGCCCATCGCCTGGGCCGCCCGTCCGCGCCAGTAGTAGGCCCGCCCCAGAGTGATCGGGGTGCGGCCAAGGACCTGGAGGCGGGCGAAGTGGGCGTCGGCGAGCTTCGGATTGTTCAGCCTCGTCAACGCGATCCAGCCGGCGGTGAATTCCGCTCCGGCCGCTTCGGGGCCGCTTGTGAGGCCAGAGTGGGCGGCGATCTGATAGGCGGCCTGGAAATTCCCGAGTTGGAGGGCGTCGGAGACGAGATCGCCGTGTTTCCAGAACCGCGCGGCTGCCTTCTGATCGGGGTTGTCGGTGGGAAGATATTGGGCGAGGGCCAGGGCCGAGCCGATCTGGTCCTCCTGGCGGTCCCGGACCGCCTCCTCGAAAACGAGGCCCGGCGAAGACTGAAGATTGATCGGCAGGGCCGCCACCAGGCTCTGCCAGTCGCTCGCGCCCTTCCGAATGGCCATCCGGGCTTCCGCGAGGGCCTGCTGGTCGGCGGGGAGCAGACGGAGCATGTCCTCGGCCGCCGGTCCCTGCTCGCCGTAAAGAAGGAGATCCTCGCGGGCGATGTCGTCGGCGCTGGTGAGGACGCCGCCGAACTTAGCGAGAATGGCCTCCTGCTCCTCGATGCCGAACGGCATTGTCCGCCAGGCGGTTCGGACGAGATCGGCCGCCGCGACCGTCTGGCCGGTGGATTCAAGGGCTGAGGAAAGTGCGAGGGCGCCACGGCCTGTCTGGGGTTGGCGTCCGGCGAACCAGGCGATCACCTCCTGGGGACTGAAGCCGGATTGATCGAGGAGATTCTCAGCGGCGCGCTCGCGCTCCGCCTCACGGGGCCATCGGGCGAGCGAACGGCGGGCGAGATCGGCTTCGGCGAAGGAAAGATCGGCGGGCGCAGCGTGGACGAGGGCCCAGAGCGCGATGTCGCGCTCGATGGGATCGGTGAGGTTGGCCATCTCGGCGCGGATGGTCCCGCCATCGCCGCGCTCGGACGCGCGAAGGATGTCCTCAAGCGCCTGGGTGGGCTGGACCTGATAATAGGGGACTGCCTGGACCGGCGCCGCGCCGCTCGCCGGCAGATCGTCGAGCGGCTGGCCAAGCGGCTGGGCGGCGACAAGGCCGGCCGAGACAAGAGTCATAGCCGAAGCCAGAAGAATCCACCGTTGCGCGCGCCTAGCTATCCGCAGTCCTCCTTGATCGAGGGCCCCGCGGATCGCGCGAGGTTGCCCCCATCCTTTCGGCCCGACATATTGCCAGGAGGTTTTCGAGCGCAAACTCCACCAGGGCGCCATCACGCGCTTGTGCACTTTCACCATGACCGACGCCCCTTCGCGCAATGCCCCAAATTCCGATGTTCGTGCAAATTGCGGGCCCGAAGGATGAGGGCGCTAGAGCGAATCCGAGGCGCCATTACGGCGCTCGTCACCCCTTTCCGCTCCGGCGCGCTCGATGAGGCGGCGCTGGAGCGCCTCGTCGCAAGGCAGATCGCCGCCGGCGTCCATGGCCTCGTCCCGGTGGGGACGACCGGCGAGACGGCGACGCTCAGCCACGAGGAGCACAGGAAGGTGGTGGAGATCTGCGTGAGCGCCGCGGCGGGCGCGGTGCCGGTCATCGCCGGGGCCGGCTCGAACTCCACCGCCGAGGCGATCGACCTCGTGCGTCACGCCAGGGACGTGGGGGCCGACGCGGCCCTCGTCGTCACGCCCTATTACAATCGGCCCAGCCAGGAAGGCCTCTTCCGCCACTATGCCGCGATCGCCGAGGCGGTGGACCTTCCGGTCCTTGTCTACAATGTGCCCTCGCGGACGAGCATCGACATCTCCAACGAGACTCTGGCGCGGCTGGCCCGCCTTTCCAACATCGTGGGGGTCAAGGACGCCACCGGCGACATGTCGAGGCCGAGCCTCCAGGCCAAGGCCTGCGGGAAGGACTGGATTCTCCTCTCCGGAGATGATTCGAGCGCGCTCGGCTACATGGCCCATGGCGGGGTGGGCTGCATTTCAGTCACCGCCAACATCGCCCCCGGCGCCTTTGCGCGTTTCGCCGAGGCGTGCCTCGCCGGCGATTTTGCGGCCGCCCGCGTGATGGAGAGGCGCCTCATCCGCCTCCACAAGGCGCTTTTCATGGACGCCTCGCCGGCCCCGACCAAGTTCGCCCTGGCGCGCCTGGGCCTTTGCACCGAGGAGGTGCGCCTTCCCCTCTCGCCGTGCGCGGAGGCCGCGAGGGCGGAAATCGCCGCGGCGATGGGGGAGGCGGGGGCGGACGCTTGAGCGGCAAGCTGATCGCCGAGAACCGCCGGGCGAGGTTCGACTATTTCCTCGAGGAACGCTTCGAGGCGGGCCTCGCCCTCACCGGATCGGAGGTGAAGTCGCTCCGGGCCGGAAAGGCGTCGATCGCCGAGTCCTACGCCCATCCCGAGGGGCGCGAGATCATGCTCATCAATGCCGACATCCCGCCCTATGCGGGGGCGAACCGCTTCAACCACGAGCCGCGCCGCCAGCGCCGGCTCCTTCTCCATCGGCGCGAGATCGAACGGCTCATGGGCGCGGTGCGCCGCCAGGGCCGCACCCTTGTCCCCCTACGGCTCTATTTCAACGACAAAGGGCTCGCCAAGCTCGAGTTGGCGCTGGCCCGGGGCAAGCGCACGGTCGACAAGCGCGCCGCGGAGGCCGAACGCGACTGGAAGCGCGAGCAGGGCCGGCTGATGCGCGAGAAGGGGTGAGTCGCGGCGGCGGCTTGCAAACTCCTGCGAAGCTCGCCACCTTCATATCAAATATTGATATAGGCGGTTCCATGGGCACAAACGTCAATCTAAGCCCTGAACTCGAGCGCTTCGCCAACGCCTGCGTCGAGGAAGGTCGTTACAACAACGTCAGCGAGGTGGTCCGCTCGGGACTTCGAATGCTTCAGCTGGCGGAGGAGCAGAGAGCGGCGTTCCTCGCCTCGTTGAAGACTGCCGAGGCCGAAGCGGACCGGACGGGCTCGATTTCGCTCGAGGACGCGCTCGGCGCGATGGACCGGATCATTGTCGAGGCGGGCGTCGAGCCTGGCGGTTGAGCCCGGCTCGGCTCACGCCAAGGGCCCTCACCGAACTCCAAGAGGCGACCCGCTGGATCGCCAAGGACAGTTCTGGGGCCGCGCGGGCGCTCCGCGCCGGGGTGGCCAAAGTCGCCGAACACATCGCGACATTTCCCAAGAGCGGAGCGGAGCGTCCGGACCTTGCTCCGGCGCCCTACCGCTTCATCGGGGTTCCCGGGTTTTCGTATGTGCTCGTCTACAACGCTGAGAGGCGCCCGCCGCTCATTGTCCGCGTCGTTCACGGGGCGCGCAACCTCGGCGAAGTCCTGCGTCCCTTCTCTGGATCCTGATCTCAGGGCCTCGCCTCGATCGCCGTCCTCGCGGCGATGACGGCGGCTTGGAACATTGCGGGGGTCAGGCGGCCGGTGTTGGTGTTGAGCCGCGAGCAGTGGTAGCTCGAGACGAGAGTGTAGGGCCCGGCCTTGACGACCGCGCCGTGGCCGCGCGGTCCGGCCGAAGCCGGAAAGCCAAGGGCTTTCAGCACATTGCGCCTAGCCACTTCGCCCAGGGCGAGGATGGCCTTGAGGCGCGGGAGGGC